>CAZCFE010000001.1:0-143354 GCA_964497925.1 uncultured Alphaproteobacteria bacterium
TCGTTCCAATGTTACAATGTGGTTTGTTTCGTTCAAACTTTGCTTTTGCCATTTTTTTATTACTCCTATTTAATTTTTTTAGTTATGCTATTTTTGCTTTAATTTCTTCGACAACATTTTGAGGCACTTGTTCATAATGATTAAAATGCATCGTATATTGGGCTCGACCTTGGCTCATAGACCTTAAATTGTTTACGTATCCAAACATGGCAGCAAGTGGAACCATTGCAGAAATCACTCTAGCATTCCCTCTTGAATCCATACCTGAAACTTGACCTCTCCTACTGTTTAAGTCTCCGATAATATCGCCCATGTATTCTTCTGGTGTAACAACTTCAACCTTCATAATTGGCTCAAGCAACTTAGGAGTACATTTTCCAATACCTTCCCTAAATGCTGCCTTAGCTGCGATTTCGAAAGCAAGAACACTTGAGTCAACATCATGGTAACTTCCGTCAATTAATGTTGCTTTAAAATCAATCACAGGAAAACCCGCAATCACCCCATTATTCAAAGACATCGTCAAACCTTTTTGAACTCCAGGAATGTACTCTTTTGGCACAGCACCTCCAACGATTGCACTTTCAAAAACGAACCCTGAACCTGGCTCAAGAGGTTCGAATATAAGCTTGATTTTCGCAAACTGCCCAGCACCACCGCTTTGCTTTTTGTGCGTATAGTCAATTTCAGCTTTTTTAGAAATTGTTTCACGATAAGCAACCTGCGGAGCCCCAACGTTTGCTTCAACTTTAAACTCACGACGCATACGATCAACCAAAATTTCAAGATGGAGTTCACCCATTCCTTTGATAACTGTTTGACCTGATTCTTGATCTGTTGAAACCCTGAATGATGGATCTTCTGAAGCAAGTCTTGCAAGAGCAAGCCCCATCTTTTCTTGATCGCTCTTTGTTTTTGGCTCAACAGCGACCTCAATCACAGGATCAGGAAATTCCATTCTTTCCAAAATAACTGGCTTTAATGGATCGCACAAAGTATCTCCAGTTGTAGTATTTTTCAAGCCACAAAGAGCAACGATATCACCAGCTCTTGCCTCTTTGATATCTTCTCTATTGTTTGCATGCATTAACAACATCCGGCCAATACGCTCTTTTTGATCTTTCACTGTGTTTGAAATGCTTGACCCTGTTTCTAAAGTTCCAGAATAAATACGCACGAAAGTCAACGTCCCAACAAAGGGATCCGTCATAATCTTGAACGCAAGACCCGAAAATGGCTCTTCATCTTCTGCTTTACGCTCAATCATTTCTTCTGTATCAAAATTAATGCACTGCGTCGCGCCAATATCTGCCGGTGAAGGCAAGAAATCAACTACAGCATCAAGCAAAGGCTGAACACCCTTGTTTTTAAATGCGCTTCCACACAAAACAGGAACAAATTTAGAAACCAAAACGCCTTTTCTGATACAGTTTTTCAATTCCGCAATAGATGGTTCTTTTCCTGAGAGATAAGCTTCTAAAAGGGAATCATCCATTTCCACTGCAGTCTCAATAAGACTCGCTCTATATTCAAGCGCTTTGGCCTTATACTCATCAGGGATTTCCTCAATAACAAACTGAGCACCCAAAGACTCATCCAACCAACGAACATGTTTCATGGAAACCAAGTCAATGATTCCAACGAAATCACTTTCTGTTCCAACTGGCAAATGAAGAACCAAAGGCTTTGCACCTAAACGATCAACAATCATATCTACACAACGATAAAAATCGGCACCAATACGATCCATTTTATTCACAAAGCAAATTCTTGGAACATTATACTTATCTGCCTGTCTCCAAACAGTTTCAGATTGAGGCTCAACACCAGCAACGCTATCAAAAACAGCAACAGCCCCATCAAGCACACGCAATGAACGTTCAACTTCAATTGTAAAATCTACGTGACCTGGCGTGTCAATAATATTGATACGATGATCATTCCAGAAACAAGTTGTCGCAGCAGAGGTAATTGTAATACCTCTTTCTTGCTCTTGCTCCATCCAGTCCATCGTTGCAGTTCCTTCATGAACTTCACCGATCTTATAAGACTTGCCTGTGTAATAAAGTACACGTTCAGTTGTTGTTGTTTTCCCAGCATCGATATGGGCCATAATCCCAATATTACGATACATACTAATAGGTGTGGTACGCGCCATCGTTTAACTCCTTACCAACGATAATGAGAGAAAGCTTTGTTTGCTTCCGCCATTTTATGAGTATCTTCTCTTTTCTTAACAGAAGCCCCTCTATTTTGAGACGCATCAAGAAGCTCTGCAGCCAAACGATCAACCATTGTGCTTTCAGATCTTTTCCTAGACATCCCGATCAACCAACGAATCGCCAATGCTTGAGATCTATCAGCGCGAACTTCCACTGGAACTTGATACGTAGCACCACCAACACGGCGAGAACGAACCTCCACAGCTGGTTTAACGTTAACCAATGCCTCGTGGAACGTCTTCAGACCTTCTTTTTGGGCTTTTTGTTCGATTTTCATTAAAGCGCCATAAACGATACGCTCAGCAATGGATTTTTTGCCTTCATACATTAAACTATTCATAAACTTAGCAAGAATGAAATCACCATATCTTGCATCAGGAAGGACTTCGCGCTTTTCAGCGGCTCTACGACGTGCCATAATTCACCTCTACTTTGGACGTTTTGCGCCGTATTTAGAACGGCCTTGTTTACGATTTTTAACACCCTGAGTATCAAGGGCACCACGAATAATATGATAACGCACACCTGGCAAGTCTTTTACACGACCGCCGCGAATAAGAACAACGGAGTGTTCTTGAAGGTTATGCCCTTCTCCTGGAATGTACGCTGTTACTTCGTAACCATTTGTTAATCTGATACGAGCCACCTTACGCAAAGCCGAGTTTGGCTTTTTCGGTGTTGTTGTTGTCACACGTGTACATACCCCACGACGTTGAGGACACGCCTGAAGCGCCGGTACTTTGTTTCGCTCAGCCTGCGGAGAACGAGGCTTGCGGATCAATTGATTGATCGTTGGCATTGATAACCCCTATAAGTTATATATCTTTTTCATTTCTTTTATAAATACAAAAAATAATTTAAAGCAAAAGCTTTTTTATTTTAGATATTCTCTCGATTCAATGCTGATTCAAGGTTTGGCTATTATTTTCGCAAACCTTTCATTCGCAGCAGTTTGCATACAATACCCCCTCTTTTCACTTAAGTCAAGATTTTTCTGGAAATTTTCTTCACCTTTTGCCTAAAAAAAAGAAAAGACATTTTTAAATAAATTAAGCTTGATTTTTACTGCGCCCCACCCAGAGATAAAAAGGTATTCCCGCAATAAATCCAAAACTTGAAAGCGCGACCATTTTAAACGATACACTCCACATTGCCCATAAAATAAATAAGATAGAAGACAGAACTAACAAATTTTCAGATCCACTCAATCTTCTATCTCTCCTAATAATCTTCCAATAAGACACAACGCATAAAAAGTAAATGATAAAAATTATAGTAATTGAAATCTCAATAATAAACTGAAACTGACTTACAAGACTTTCATGATGAGAAAAAATTACAAATGCGCAGGTGCATATCGAAGAAATTAAAACTCCAGCATAAGGAGAACCAAATTTATTAATTTTGCCAAAAACTTTAGGGAACAGACCGTCTTTTACAGCCCCTAGAGGAATTTGTCCAACAACAAGAATCCATCCATGCAGAGTTCCTATGATCGAAATAATTGCAATGATTGACACAGCTCTGCCCCAATTCCCCCCAAAAACAACATTGGCAATATCAGCATATGGTGCCTTAGACACACTCAACTCCGCAACAGGAATTATACCTATGGAGGCAACCATCCCTAGAACATAAATCACCATAGCAATGAATGTCCCAGCCATAACAGCTCGAGGAATATTACGTATAGGTTTCTCAACTTGCCCCCCTGGAACAGTCCCTGTCTCAAGGCCAATAAAGCCCCAAAATGCCAAAAAAGCAACTGTGTTCAAAGAATTCCAAAACTCAAAGCTTTGCACTTCCTGATCCAGCTTGAAGTATGAAAGATCAATCGAAAAAATTGCAATCAACGGGAGAACCAAAAGAGGAATCACCTTAAAAATTGTAATCCATAGCTCACATTTAGCGCTAACATTAACACTAAACAAATTAACCAAGGTAAGCACAATAATAGACAACAGCTCAAAATGTAGCGTATAGGAATGACACTCAGGAAAAAACGGTAGAAGATAACTCACAATCGCAACAGCTAAAACACAGTTGCTAATCCAGGCCATCAGCCAATACCCCCAACACGTAAAAAAACCCATCATATCGCCAAAGGCTTCTCTCACATAGACATAAGGCCCTCCAGTGAAAGGAAGTTTGGCAGAAAGTTTTGAAAAAATCATTGCCAAAAGCATCGCGCCAAAAGATGCGACTCCAAGCCCCAAAAGACTCATCCCCTGAAAAGAGGCTAAATTTGCTGGCAACATAAAGACACCAGCCCCCACCAAATTACCAACAACCAAAGAGGTTAAAGACCAAAAACCAATTTTTTTCATAATTTCAATGCGCCTTCCTTTTTATTAACTCGATTTTTTTATTTCAAGGTATTTTTTTGCAAGAACAACAAACTGTTCTACGTTTAAATTTTCAGCTCTGAGTGTTGGATCAATTTGACTTCTCTTCAAAAGATCATCTGCATCAATTTCCAGCATTTTCAAGCTTGATCTGAGCATCTTGCGGCGCATACTAAAGGCTGCTCTGGTAACAAACTCCATGGTTTCAAAAGGCACTTCCATTGGATTGCTGTGATGAGTAAAATGCACAATCGAGGAAAACACTTTTGGTGCGGGGGTGAAAACATCCGGAGACAGATCAAAAAGAAGCTTTGGTGAAGAGACCCATTGAGATATCACAGACAGCCTCCCATAATCTCTTGATCCGGGTTTCGCGACTATTCGCTGAGCCACCTCTTTCTGAAACATCAATGTAAAGCTCTCGAATTTATTCATAATTTTGAGCCAATCGATAAGAAGAATTGTCGAAATATTATAAGGCAAATTAGAGATAATTTTCAAAGGAACACAAGGTAAAGTTTTATAATCAAACTCTAAAGCATCAGCCTCTAAAAGGGAAAAACGAGAGTCAAGTATTGTCTCTTTGAGCGCGCTTATACATCTTCTGTCTTTTTCAATAGCTATCAAACCCTCTATCTCAGATTCTAAAATAGCATGGGTTAACCCACCAGGCCCTGGGCCTATCTCAACAACAGTGTCTCCTTTTTTTAAATTTGCACCTTTAACAATTCTTCGCAAAACATTAAAATCAAGGATAAAATTCTGCCCTAAGCTTTTCTTTGGCGCAAGATCATACTTTTCTATTATATCCTTAATTTTTATCATTTCATTCATCCGAAATATCAATAAGCGCTGACTTTCTAAGTTCTTTCAAATGCCTTTGAGAAAAAAGGCTAAATCTTTTTTGCTCCATATGGTCACGCAACTGCTCTTTTGTCGGCAAAGGCTCTTCCTTAAATGTTTTTTTACACATCATAAAAATTAAAATCCCCTCTTGCGCTTTCATTGGTTTTGTTTTTTCGCCATCTTTCAAGTTACGCAATAAATCTTGCAAGACGGGAGGAAGAAGTGTTGCCTTCACTTCTTTGTTTTCTCTAAATTGAATCTCTATACTTGATTTTGCATGCGTTTGAAATTCTTCACAAGTTTTAGCCTCCATTAAAGAGGAAAGATGTGTTTGAAGGCTTTCTTGAGACCAATTCTCGGGCACAGCAACTTGATGAAAGGAATAAAAAGTCTCATCCAAGGACATTGATCCTGGCGCTTTAATATCTTTAAGCTGATAAATAACATAGCCATTTGAAATTCGTATCGGATCAGAGATGTCTCCTGGCTTCATAAAAGACAATGCCTTATCTAACGCAGGATCATTTTGCCCTAAAATAACCCACCCCAAATCTCCGCCAGCTTCTGCGGATGATCCTTTAGAAATCTGTTTTGCAACAATTGAAAAAGGCACCCCTTGGCGCAGCTGGGTCAGTATTTCCTGCATTCTTGTCAACACCTCCATATCTTTTCCAGGCTCAAACGGCATCATAATTTCTGAAACTAAATACTGTTTTTGAGATTTTTGATATTTAATTTCTCCATATTGTTCCTGAATTTCATCATCGCTTACCACAACAGAAGACCCGAACAGCTGCCTTATGATTGTCATCCAGGTAGACTGAGCATTAAATTGCCCTCTCAAATTTTCAAGAAAAACTGTTTTTTTGGATGTTTCCACATCCTTCATTCTTGCTGAAATTTGAGATAAAATCTCATCCACCCTTGCAGTATCCTCAACAACCCCATATTTTGCAGCTTCTTGCAATTGCAATTGCTCATTAATAAGATCTTTCAAAGCTTGAGATTTAAATTGTTTTTTAAGCTCTGGAGTTGCACTCAATCCTGAAGACAAAGAAATAAGTTCCGCTCTAGTCAAAACCTCATTAGATGTGATAATTTTATTGTTTACTTTTGCTGCGATTTTATACCCTTGAGCAAGAACGCCATCTGCCATAAAGCAAAAAAACCCAATCAATAATAATTTTATCATTTCAACCTCATTTTTTAAAAATTTTTCATAACATATACTTATTACAGGAAAACGAGAAAAATTACATCTAAAAAAATAACCTTGACCAAATCATTTACATCAGTATGCTATCTCCAAACACAATAAAAAGATAAAAAATGAATTTGCTCAAAAAACTATCACATGAATTTAAAAATGAACTTGAACAGCTTGATATTAATATCAAAAATGTATTAGCTCACGACATCGACCTAATACAGGATATTTTAATGCATACAACATCTCACGCAGGGAAACGATTAAGACCTTTATTATTGATAGCATCTGCAAATTTAAAGCATCAAAATAAGGCGGATCCACTAATTAAAATCGCCTCAGCAATTGAGCTCATTCACACAGCAACCCTGCTCCATGATGATGTTGTAGATGAAAATCACTTAAGGCGAGGACACGAAACTCCTAATCATATATGGGGGAATTCTTACACCATTTTAACCGGTGACTATCTGTTCACAAAATCTTTTCAATTACTCATAGAGCAAAAAAATATTCAAATTTTAGAAATTGCCTCATCAACTGCCATGCAAATCGCAGAAGGTGAAATTTTACAAATGATGAATATAGGAAATTTTAAAATTGACCTTAAAACTAGCCTGAAAATCATTCAAGCAAAAACGGCAAAACTCATTTCCGCCTCATGTGAAATAGGCGCGATCATCTCAAATTATTCAAAAAATGAACAGAGTTTATTGGCAGAGTATGGTAAAAACTTAGGGCTTTTATTTCAAATAAGTGATGATATTCTCGATTACACCGGAGACCCTTCATGCACAGGGAAGCCAATCGGCGCTGATTTTTGGGAAGGGAAAATTACTATTCCTTTGCTGTACGCCCTCCTTAACTCATCACAAAAAGAATGTCTTTTGATACAAGAAATCATGACAAGTAAAGATAAAAATAGTTTTTCGATTGTTCAAGATTTTATTAAACATCATCGGGGAATTGAAGATACAATTAAGTTTTCAAAAAAAATTCAAGAGACCGCACTAGATAATCTTTCTTATTTTCCAGACACAAACACCAAAAAACTTTTACAAGATTTAGCTCAAAACTGCCTCTCTCGAGATACATAATCAGACTAAGAAATAAAAAAACATTGCATATACATCTAAAAATCTTTATTTTTAGAATATGAAAAATATTTTTGATCCATCCTCTAAAAAATCAAACACCTCTTACACTGCCGAACATATCGAAGTTCTGGAAGGGCTTGAACCTGTTCGTAAGCGCCCAGGGATGTATATTGGGGGAACAGATGAAAAAGCTTTGCATCATTTGGTTGCAGAAATTTTTGATAACTCTATGGATGAGGCCGTATCTGGGTTTGCCACGAAAATTGCCATCCATGTTTCTTCTTTAAAAATCATAATTTCTGATAATGGTCGAGGGATCCCTGTTGACCCACATCCAAAATTTCCTGATAAATCAGCTCTAGAGGTCATCTTGACCACTCTGCATTCTGGCGGAAAATTTAAAGATGACGTTTATCAAACAGCCGGCGGTCTACATGGTGTAGGGCTTTCAGTTGTTAATGCTTTATCCAAAACTTTAAATGTCGAAGTAAGACGACAAGGGAAACTTTGGCATCAATCTTACTCTAAAGGGACCCCCCAAACAAAGCTCGAAGAAAAAGAATTCTCGACTTCTTTTTTTTCACAAGGCACAACAATTTCTTTTGAAGCTGACGATGAAATTTTTGGTGAAAATATTCATTTCAAGCCCAAAATAATTTATGATTTCGTCAAAGCAAAAGCATTCTTGTTTAAGGGAATAGAAATTCTATGGAGCTGCGAAGAAAAAACAGACTCTATCGCCAGAAAAGAGACTATTAAATTTCCAAATGGCTTAAATGACTTTTTATCAAAAGAACTTGAAAATCAAGATATTCTTTTGGAAAAAGCGTTTGAAGGGAATGCTCATTTTTCAGATAACCAAGGAAGAATCGAGTGGATTATTAACTGGATTGAGGCAGATAATGGCTTTCATCAAACTTATTGCAACACAATTCCAACAATTCTAGGAGGAACACATGAGACTGGGTTTCGTAGTGGAATCTTAAAAGCCGTTAAAGCTTTTGGGGATAGGGTTAACAATAAACGCATAACACAATTAACATCTGAAGATATTTTTACACGCAGTTGCTTTCTTCTTTCTGTTTTTATCAAACAGCCTCAATTCCAAGGACAAACGAAAGAAAAATTAGTATCTGCAGACGCTTCACGCTTGGTAGAAGGAGTTATCAAAGATCAATTCGAGCATTGGCTCATTCGACACAAAGAGGAAAGCACACATATTATTGAATACTGGTTTACAAGTATGGAAGAGCGGCTTCGTAAACGCCAAGACAAAGAAATGCAGCGTGCCACCCCCACAAAAAGATTAAGACTGCCCGGGAAACTAGCAGATTGTTCTTTTGATAAGGCCCAAAACACAGAAATATTCTTAGTTGAAGGAGACTCAGCTGGAGGATCCGCAAAACAAGCAAGAGATCGTAAAAATCAAGCTATTCTTCCGTTGCGAGGAAAAATCTTAAATGTGGTTAGCGCAACAATTGAAAAATTACAAGGAAATCAAGAGCTCTCCGATTTAACGCTGGCCTTAGGATGTGGATCTGGAAGAACTTTTGATATTAAAAAACTCAGATATGAACGCGTTATAATTATGACAGATGCCGATGTAGATGGAGCTCATATCGCATCACTGCTTATTACCTTCTTTTACAAAGAAATGCCTGAACTTATTCGTCAAGGGCACGTTTATTTGGCGCAGCCCCCATTGTATCGATTGTCACAAGGTCAAAAATCTATGTATGCAAAAGATGATGAGCACAAAGAACAGTTACTCAAGACTCAATTTAAACAAAACTCTCATGTAGATATCAGCAGGTTTAAAGGTCTTGGAGAAATGCCGCCTGCCCAGCTCAAAGAAACAACTATGTCCCCTAAAAACAGAGTTCTTTTGCGCGTTATGATGCCAGAAAAAGAAGTTGAGGTTATCGACTTGGTGGAGGCTTTAATGGGTAAAAAACCAGAGCTTCGCTTCAACTTCATTCAAGAAAATGCGTTCAAAGCTCTAGAACTTGATATTTAAATCTTTTCAATCACAACAAAAGCAATAACACTATCCCCCTCATCTGAGAAAGTCAAATGAGATAAAAAATCAAAGTTTTTATGAAAAACAAAAGAAGGCTTCCCTAATTCATCTCTGACAACAGAGATATCGTGAAATTTAAAACTCTCACCAATTCCTGTTCCCAAGGCTTTTGAAAAAGCTTCTTTTGCCGCAAAAGACTTCATTAGTCTCTCCAAAAACTTGGAGGATTTCTGCGATTCTTCATGTTCTAAAGTAGTGAGAATTTTTTTTGAAAACTTATCTCCAAACTTTTGATAAGTTTTCTCAATACGCTTTTTACTTAAAATATCTGTACCTATTCCAAGAATCGCCACTCTCTTAAACTTTCTCGTTTTCTAAATCATAATCATTCCACCGTTAACATGCATTGTTTGACCAGTAATATACGATGCCTCATCGCTTGCTAAAAACAAAACACTTGCGGCAATATCTTCTGGTGTTCCAAGGCGAGCCAAGGGGATCTTTTCTAGAAGTTTCAAACGCAGCTCATCGCTGAGCTTATCTGTCATAGGCGTTGCTATAAACCCAGGAGCAATAGCATTAACCGTAATGTTACGGCTTGCTATTTCTTGTGCTAAAGATTTGGTAAGACCGATAAGCCCTGCCTTTGAAGCAACGTAGTTTGTCTGACCAGGATTACCCATTACTCCAACAATAGAAGAAATGTTAATAATTCTTCCTATACGGCGCTTCATCATGCCCTTGATTGCAGCCCTTGAAAGCTTAAAAGCTGATACAAGATTCACCAATAAAACTTCTTCAATATCCTCATCTTTCATTCTCATCAAAAGACCATCTTTTGTAATTCCTGCATTATTCACCAAAATATCAATTTGTCCTACCAAACTTTCCGCATAAGGAATAAGTCCATCAACCTCAGCCTTGTCGCTCAACGAACAGGGCGCAATAAAAGATCCTTCCCCTAAATCTTTTTGCAAAGCCTCTAGAACCTCAACACGCGTTCCAGACAAAACAACGTTAGCACCTTGCCTTTTAAGAGTGCGTGCAATGCTTTCTCCAATGCCTCCTGTTGCTCCAGTTATTAATGCTGTTTTTCCACTTAAATTAAACATTTGATACTCCTTATATTATATTTATTAGATTTTCAAAATCTTGAGGTGTTTGCAATGAGAAAGACTGAATTTGAGGGGAAATTCTTTTTGCAAGACCGCATAAAACCTTTCCCTGACCAATTTCAATCATTTGCTCAACTTGCAAATCTGCCATTTTTAATATTGTTTCACGCCATCTAACACGGCCGCAAATTTGATCGACAAGCAAATCATTCACACTAAACTCTCCCGCATACTCCGCTATGAAATTATGTATTATAGGAATTTTTCCTGATTTTTTTTCAGTTTTATCAAGAGCTTCTCTCATTTCTAATGCAGCAGGAGCCATCAATGGGGAATGGAAGGGAGCGCTTACATCAAGCTTAATTGCACGCTTAAATCCAAAATCTGCAATCATTGCACATGCACGTTCAATAGCATCTACATGTCCGCTTAAAACCGTTTGCTCTGAAGAGTTGTCATTAGCAACAACGCAAACCTGATCTTGCGCTGATTCCTGGGCCAATTCCTGCGCTCTTTCAATCGACCCGCCCAACAACGCCACCATACTGCCTATACCTCTTGCTACAGAATTTTGCATCGCCTGACCTCTTATTTTTAAAAGCTTGGCGGTTTGAGAAATATTAAACACGCCACTTGCGCATAACGCTGAATACTCTCCCAAAGAATGCCCAGCAGCGCACGAAAATTTTTGCGATATATCAACGTGGCCATCCCGTTCAAGCACCCTCAAGGCTGCCATACTAACAGCCATAATGGCGGGTTGTGCATTTTCTGTTAATGTCAAATCCGCATGATCTCCATGAAACATTAAATGACTTAAATTTTGCCCTAACGCCTCATCAATTTCTTGAAAAACTTCTTTTGCCGTAGTAAACGTATCATACAACTCTTGTCCCATTCCAATTGCTTGCACGCCTTGACCTGGAAAAACCAAACTTTTTTTCATCAATTTAACTCCTTGCTTTTACATCATTAAAGTGACATAATTTACCCTCACTTGGAATTTATAGTGCAATATTGGGAGAATGAAAATGAAAATCTTTATAAGTTTTATAATATTGTTATTTCATACATCAAATTGCACCTTTGCACAGCGCACATGTTTTGAAACACAAAGAATTATGGAGTCTTTACAAAAAGGGACAGCCACCCTTCATTACAACAAAAAAGACTATACCATAGATCAATCGTCCATCCCTACAGAGTTACAAATTACAAGGGAAAAGACTCCCATTAAAATAAAAGATGGCATCAGAACAGAAATTAAAAATCCAGAAAACAAGAGAATTGAAATAAAATGCACTTATCCAATTGAAAATATGGATGCGGCTATCATTGTAACAAGAGTACACAGAACATGTTTTCGCCCCGATAAAATTATACAAAGTTTATTATTAGGCGAGACAACTTTGAATTTTAATAAAAAAGAGTACCTGATTGATCAGTCTCGCCTAAAAGAAAATAAAATAGAACAGGACAAGCCGTTATCGGTCATTATATCAGGAGGTGAGAGAGTTGAAACTGTACTCCCTGATGGCGCCCATAAAGTTACATGCACATATATGGCAACAAAAAACAATCAATTGAAAGAAAATGTTGGGAAAATCACAGTAACTCGAATATTCCACCCAAAATAAGAGGCTTTTATGAAAAATATACTTTTAATCACTTTATTAATTTTATCAAGCTGTGCAGAACAAACACCATCAAACACAAACACCTCTTCAGGGACTGGGAAAAAATGCTTTCTTGCAAAAAATGTCCAGCACGTTATTGGCCTTAAGGGGACAATTATAAAATCTAAAGGGAAAAGATATAAGATCAAAATGAGCCCTTCACTTAAAAAACAAAAATTCATGCTTAAAGAGGGTGTAAGACTTAAAGATAAATCAGACCCCAGAGACAAATCAAAAATGATAATTACCTGCCAATACGAGGCCTATTCTCCTGACGCTCCAGATGTCGTGATTGGAAAGGCACGCGTTTTAGGTCAAAAAATTGCACAAAAATAAAATTAACATTTGAAAAACACATCAACTTTGTCTATAGTGTTTTGTATTGGGGCCATAGCTCAGCTGGGAGAGCGCTACAGTGGCACTGTAGAGGTCAGGAGTTCGATCCTCCTTGGCTCCACCAAAATGGGTGTATAGCTCAGCGGGAGAGCACTACGTTGACATCGTAGGGGTCACAGGTTCAATCCCTGTTACACCCACCATTTTACATCAAAGCTATTTGACCCAATACGTCATTTACATGACCCTCAACTTTTACAGGCCTCCATATGTATGC
Organism: uncultured Alphaproteobacteria bacterium; assembly: GCA_964497925.1. GTDB lineage: Bacteria > Pseudomonadota > Alphaproteobacteria > CAIYWZ01 > CAIYWZ01 > CAIYWZ01. Next base: position 13,142 of record CAZCFE010000001.1, read on the forward strand.
TATTTTTCCTTCTTCATTGATCAAAAACGTTGATCTTTCAATTCCTCTGACTTTTTTGCCATACATATTTTTTTCAATCATTACGCCGTAAAGACTACAGATTATTTCATCCGTATCAGACAACAAAGAAAAATTCAGATCATATTTTTTCTTAAATTTCACATGACTTTTTACATCATCGCGCGAAACACCTAAAACAATCACTCCCTTCTCTTGAATATCTAAAAATGAGTCTCTAAAATCACAAGACTCTATTGTGCATCCAGGAGTGTCATCTTTTGGATAAAAATAAAGAACAATCTTCTTCCCTTTAAAATCTGACAATGAAACCTGGGATCCATCATCACACAAAACTCTAAAATCTGGCGCTGTATCTGATATATTTAACATTTTTTTTACTCCTCTGATATTAAATTAAAATAACTACTTTCTCATTTGTCACGTGCACAAACCCTTCTAAAATCTCAATAGATTTTATATCCTTTCCTAGTTTGTACTTCAAAAACCCTTGAAAGACTCGTCCCATTATCGGCTCATGCCCAGCATAAATAGTCACTTGACCTTCTTCCATAAAAAAAGAAACCCATTCTACATGCTTCTCAACCAAAACTTTAGATACATCTTTAACATGAAGTAATAACATAAATTCAACCCTTTTTGTATAACTGATCCGGCAAAAATCCGCCAATCTGCGCAGACCACATTTTCTTATATAGCCCCTCTTGATGAAACAAATCCTCATGAGATCCGTCTTGCACAATACGCCCTTGATCAAAAACAATAATTCTATCCATATCCAAAATCGTTGAAAGTCTATGAGCAATAACCAGAGTTGTGCTCATTTCCATAAGACCTCTCAAACTTTCCTGAATTGATTGTTCAGTCAAAGAATCCAGCGCTGAGGTGGCCTCATCGAGCAATAGAATGGGGGCCTTTTTTAAAATCGCTCTAGCAATTGCAATTCTTTGACGTTGTCCCCCTGAAAGCTTTGTCCCTCTCTCACCAACACGTGTGTCATATCCATTCTCCATCTGCTCGATGAATTCATGAGCATGTGCAAGCTTTGAGGCGCTGATGACTTCTTCCAAAGACGCATCAGGTCTTGCATACCAAATATTTTCAATCACCGTTCTGTGAAAGAGCGCGGGGTCTTGAGGAATCAATGAAATAGATTGGCGAAGCGATTCTTGAGAAATATTTTTAATATCGTGATGATCAATCATAATTGTTCCGGACTCAATGTCAAAAAGCCTTAAAATTAAATTCACAAAAGTAGACTTCCCGCTTCCTGAATACCCAACCAATCCAACTTTTTCACCTTGACCGATCTTAACATTAAGTCCATCAAAAAGCGGAGATAGTTTCTTATAACCAAAAACAACATCACAAAACTGAATATCCCCTTTAGGCATTTTGAAGTCTTGAGGAATAAGTATATCTTGAATTTTATGTGATTGAGTAATCACGCGGAGCCCTTGAGTTGCTTTCCCTAAATGCTCTACAAAGTCTGCAACATCTTTTGAAAATGTCCACATATTTTCAATAATCGCCCCATTGAGCCCTAATATTAAAGCAAAATCACCCACACTCGTATAGCCTTGTTTCCAACCTTGAATCAAAACGTACAAACAAAGAGCCTCAACAACCAAAAAAGATATTCCCTGAAATGCCCATATTTTCAGAAAAAACCATTCTAATTTCTGTTCATGAATAAGACGATCCTGTGTCCAGTTTTGAATATTTTTAATCTCTTTATTTTTACCTGAAAACAAACGAACGGACATAATATTAGAAAATACATCCACGACTTTTCCAGTTAATATGGTGCCTTTTTCAGATGCAACGTCAGAAAGATGTTTTCCTTTTTTGCCACATAAAAATGCCACCAAAAGCAAACTTAAAGCCCAAACGCTTGAAATTAAACCAAATTTAAAGTCAACATAATACAGCGTTCCAATTACAACACAGAGCATCAAAATACGGCTAAAAAGCTTATCTGCAAAAATCACAATTAACTCACGCACACCAAGAGCAACATCGTTAATTTTATTCATCAAACTTCCAGAAAAATTATCTTGAAAAAATGAATGATCGTGCCCTATTACATGCTGAGTTAGCTTTAGAGTTATTTCCTGCTTAATACTGGGGCCAATTTTTAAAATACAGTAATCATACAATCGATAAGATAAAACAACAAACACCGTCCATCCAAGTAAAATATAAACAAAAAAAACAGCATGCTCTAAAACTTCCTGGTTATATCCAAGACTCAATGTGTCCAAAATTAATTTAACAAGATAAGGACGCAATGCGCTTTCAATAGCCCATAAAGCACCAATGATGAAAACACCTAAGATATATAGACGAAAAGGCTTTGCTGCTTGATAAATAAATTTTAACATATGCTTATTCTTCACTTGATCGTAAATTTAAAAAAACAATGTATCATATTTGTTCAAAAACATCCAGAGTTAACGTTTTTCAATAGGGATAAATGATCTGACCACATCACCCAAATAAAGCTGTCTCGGCCTCCCAATTTTCTGTTTTGGATCTTCCATCATTTCCTTCCATTGAGCAAGCCACCCAACCGTTCTTGAAACGGCAAACAATACTGTGAACATTGATGTTGGAATTCCCATTGCGCGAAGAACAATCCCAGAATAAAAATCAACATTAGGATAAAGTTTGCGCTCAATGAAATATTCATCCTCTAACGCTATTCTTTCAAGCTCAATTGCAAGCTCTAACAAAGGATCATCTTTAATTCCCAGCTCATCCAAAACATCATGACATAGTTTACGCATAATAGCTGCTCTTGGGTCGTAATTTTTATAAACGCGATGCCCAAATCCCATCAAACGAAATGTATCATTTTTATCACGAGATCTTTTTAAGAATTCAGGTATTTTATCTTTTGTTCCAATTTCTTGAAGCATTCTTAAAACTTCTTCATTAGCTCCACCATGAGCTGGCCCCCAAAGAGCCGCAATCCCAGAGGAAATACAAGCAAAAGGATTAGCGCCGCTAGAACCTGATAATCGAACTGTAGAGGTTGATGCATTTTGTTCATGATCGGCATGCAAAATCATAATCTTTTCCAAAGCCTTTGCACAAATGGGATTCACAACATATGGCTCACTCGGGAGTGAGAACATCATATTTAAAAAATTCTCAACATACCCTAATTCATTTTTTGGATAAGTATGTGGTCGCCCCATTGAATATGTATAAGCCATAGCTGCAATATTTGGCATCTTTGCAATAAGTCTATACGATGCTAGGTCACGCTGCTTTTCATCTCGGATATCCAAACTATCGTGATAAAAAGCAGACAGCGCCCCAACAACTCCGACCATAATTGCCATAGGGTGCGCATCTCTACGAAACCCTTGATAGAATTTAATCAGTTGTTCATGCACCAATGAATGAGAGGTAATTCTAAGGTCAAACATTTCTTTTTCATCTGCCTTTGGAAGCTCCCCATACAATAAAAGATGCGACACCTCAAGAAAGGTGCAATTTTGAGCAAGTTCTTGGATTGGATACCCTCGATACAATAAAACTCCAGCTTCTCCATCAATAAATGTAATTCTAGATTCACAACTAGCAGTAGACGTGAACCCTGGATCGTAAGTAAAAAGTCCCGTTTGATCATAAAGCTTTCTGACGTCAAGAACGCCAGGGCCGCAATTACTTTCTAAAATCGGAAGATCCCAAGACTTTCCATTAATCGTTAGCGTCGCTATCGTCGCTTTTTTTTCTTCCATAACTTCAATCACCCCTCACGCATCATTATTAATATTCTAACAAAAAAAAGGTTAACAATTCCTAAATTTATGATACAGTTTGTTTAGAAAAAGTCTATTAATTTGATATATGGGTATAGATAAAAATGCAAACACTAAAAAGCCCTAGCACGCTAGGAGAAATATTACATCAAAAACGTTGCTCTATGGGCAAAAGTGTTGATGAAATTTCAAAAAAATTACGCATACAATCCAAATTCTTAGAAGCTATTGAAAAAGATGACTATAGCACTCTCCCAGGCCACGCATTTACAATTGGCTTCCTAAAAAGTTATGCTTTGTATTTAAATCTAAACCCTGAAGATTTAATCGAAAAACTTAAGCAAAATCTTGATCCAGAAGAGCAAAATCTAGTCTTTCCTCAAATTTTGCCCGCGCAAATGTTTCCAACCAAAAAAATTGTTTACATTTCTATCGTCACTTTGTTTTTAGTTTCTATAGGATTTTCAACAAAAGAAACAACACTACCCGTATATGAAGCAGATCTTGTCATGCCCGATCTCAAGCAATCGTCCCCTTCTTTACAAAAAACACCAGTAAAACTTAAAACACTCAGCAAGTGTTGGATTGAGATTAAACATAAAGAAAAAGGTCTGATTTTTGATAAAATGCTTGCTGCCGGGGAAGAATTTGAGTTGTTTTTCCAAGAAAATACAATACTCACCATAGGGAATGCGGCAGGAATCGAAGTTGTGATAAATAATAAAAAATCAGGCCCGTTAGGACTAGAAGGTGACGTAATGCCAAACATTCCCCTAGACTCAAAAGAGGTATTCCTACAACACATCAAGGTAAAGTAAATCTGAATGAATATATTTGAAAGACTAAAAAATGCCGAAGACAACGCCAATGATTTTGGATTCTCTTGGCCAAATGCTGACATTATTTTGGACCAGATAACAAGCGAAGTAACCGAAGTAAGATCTGCTATAAAAGATGAAACATCCGACCGCATAAAAGAAGAAATCGGGGATCTTCTTCACGCCACATTGTCTTTGTGCGTATTTTTAAATTTCGATCAAGAGGAAATATTAAACCTTACGATCTCAAAATTTGAAAAAAGGCTCCTAAAAGTCAAAGAGCTTTCCCAAGCACAAGGGTATGAGACTCTTAAAGGGGAACATTTTGATATTTTAATGCAATTTTGGAAGCAAGCAAAAGGATAGATAAATGAAAATCATTTTCATTATTCTTTTCTGGTTTGCCTCTTGTTTGGCTCAAAACTATAAATATGAATGCAAAAAAGACAATAATCACATAATTCATATCGTCACACTTAACCCTGAAAGATATCGAGCCACACTTATTAAATCCCATGATCAAGTATTTGGAAAAGAAACTGTTGAAAATATGGCAAAAAGAACAAATGCCCAAATTGCTATTAATGGAGGATTTTTTGAAAGCGGCAAAGACGAGGATGGCATCAACAGCGGAACTATGGTATTGGATGGAAAAATTCTGGGACTAAAGTTTGCCATGCAGACTTGTTTGATCCAAGATGAAAATGGTTTATCTATCGAACAATTTAACCCCAGAATTCAAGCTCCTGTAAGAATTAACAAAGTAAACCGTCCATGCTTGAGCAATGATTCTGTTCTATATTCTCATTTTTGGGGGAAAACAACTTTAACCCCCATTCTTGGCCGCAAAGAAATCATTTTTGAAGGCAACAATCTAAAGATAATCATGAATGGGAATAACACCATCCCCATCGATGGCTTTGTCTTATCAATACCAACAGAACAAAATTTACCCGATCTATCTCAAATCAAATTCCTACCAGATTCCATTTTTTCAAGGAAAAAGTTATCAATGATTATGGGGATACCTATGCTTATTGAAAATTCACAAAAAAAACTTCTTGATGGAACGAGTCATTTTTATTTATCCCCACACGCAAGAACTGCAATTGGAATTAAACCTAATAAAGAGATTGTTTTAGTGATAGCGGAGCATTCCAAATCCAAAGATTTCAAAAATATCACCCTCGGAGAAGTTAATGAAATAATCTCAAAGAATAAACTTGAAAATCCGACCATTAAAGAGCTTAGTGTCCTTATTAACAAGGAAATAACATCATCAAAAGCTACAGGATTAACCTTAAGCGAGCTTGCTGACCTCATGCTTGAACTTGGTTGTGAAAAAGCAATGAACCTTGATGGGGGAAGCTCGTCAACATTATTCATAGAAGGAAAAATTGTGAATGAATGCACCTGCCTACCTGTTTCTGATGCGATTCTTTTCATTGACAATCCGTAATTTCATATTAATTTAGAATAAAAAGAACTGATTATTTGACATACTTTCACATTTTAGCATAGTATTTAAGAATGAATGAAAATATACTTATGACAGCGATGAATGATTTAGCACTTGCTTATCAAATTTTAGCCCATCTTAAGATGGATGATTCAACTTATACACATTTATCAGCAAGATCGAATAAAGAGCAATACTACCATATTTACCCTTTTGGCTTATTTTTTGAAGAGGTCACAGAGAAAAATTTGCTCACAGTTTCTTTGAAAGGCGAAATTATCAAAGGTGAAGAATACCAATACAATCAAACAGGGTATATCATTCATGGGAACATTTATCAAAACCGCCCAGAAATCAATGCTGTCTTTCACTTACATACGCCAGCAACAGTTGCTGTCTCTGCCCTAAAAGAAGGTCTTTTACCTATTAGTCAATGGGCACTTCATTTTTACCAAAAAATCGCATATCATGAATATGATTCCTTGGCTCTTGATTATGACATCCAAGGCGGTAAACTCGTCAGAGATTTAGGAGATAAGCGTGTTATGCTGATGAGAAATCACGGCATGATCGCCTGTGGGGAAACCATTCATGAGGCACTTTTTTACGCATATCACCTTGAACTTGCATGCAAAACACAACTCATGATTTTAGCAAGCAACCAAGAATTCATCATGCCCTCACACGAAATATGCGAGAAAGCAGTTAGGGATCTTCTCTCTTTCGAAAAAGACCTTGGAAAACGAGACTGGAATGCCTGGGTTCGGAAAATTTCAAGAAACAAAGGAGCGGTCAATGCGTGAGATTGTTCTTGATACAGAAACAACAGGACTTTCTTGGGATCAGGGAGATAGAATTGTCGAAATCGGTTGCTTAGAGCTGTTTGATCGGGTTCCCACAGGAAAAACTTATCAACAATATATTAATCCATTACGCTCAGTAAACCCTGAAGCAACAAAAGTATCTGGTATTACAACAGAGTTTTTACGAGATTTTCCGACATTCGATAAAATCGCAGATGATTTCTTAAGCTTTATTGGAGAAGACACGCTTGTGATTCACAATGCAAATTTTGATATTGGCTTTTTGAATATGGAACTGAGAAAAATAAAAAGACCTTTAATTTTAGAAAATCGGGTTATTGATACATTAAAATTGGCCAGAAAAAAAGTCACCAGCGCAAAATATAATTTAGATGCACTGTGTGCAAAATTTGAAATTGACACATCTGCAAGAACTCTACACGGAGCTTTGGTTGATTGCGACCTCCTGGCAAAAGTATATATGGAACTTTGTGGAGGCCGGCAGAAAACATTCTCATTTTTAAGCACAGAAAGTGAAGCTATTGAATACCAAGATCAATCTCACAGGCCAAAACGTTATTTCAATATATGTGAAGAAGAAAAACGTTTACACCTAGAAGCGTTAACCAAAATAAAAAACCCAATGTGGCTTGAAAATAAGGCCTTTGAAAACATTATGAAAAGAGGTATCAAATGATTTATCTGTTTATTGCAATAATAATTTTAGCGTTAATAATCGATCTTAAATTTGCCATGACCAAAGAAAACAAAACCTCCATCAAAGAACCTTTACTTTGGAGTGCATTTTGGGTGTTTATCAGTATTGTTTTTGGAGGGATTGTATACTATCAACAAGGTGAAGAACTTGGAATTCAATTCCTTACAGCATATATGATCGAAAAATCCCTAAGTATTGATAATTTATTTGTGTTTATAATTATCTTAAGCGGATCAAAACTCACCCACGCAAAAGAAAGATCCGTCCTCCTTTATGGAATTTTAGGCGCAATTATTATGAGAGGTCTGTTTATCTGGGCTGGTATTGAGCTTGTTCGCCACTTTTCATGGGTATTTTATATCTTTGGTATCATGCTTATTTATATGGGAATTAAAATGTTCTATCATGAGAGCGCTCAAACTTTTAAACTAAGCCCAAAATTGAAACTTAAACCATTTGGGGCTGCAATTCTTCTTGTTATGTGGGCGGATCTTATTTTTGCAATCGATTCTATTCCTGCTGTAATCGCGATCACAGAAGATAAATTTATTGCCTACACGTCTAATATTTTTGCAATTTTAGGATTGAGATCTTTATTTTTTGTATTAAAAAATACATCCAATAAATTACCCCTTATCCGTTTTGCTATTGGAATCATCACCATCTTCGTTGGAATTAAAATGTTCATCAATCCCATTTATCACATCTCTTCTTTGGTGTCATGCTTGATCATACTTAGCGTGTTATTGCTTGGTGTCATTGCATCTATATATTATAGAAAACATCAAGAAGAATAGTTGTATTACGGAGTAAAGTCAACATCGTCCATAGGTAATTTTAGCCTCAAAGCCAATTCTTCTATGATATGATTATTTTGACTCAAGTAATAAATAGCTGAATCGATTAATCCAAGCATATTTTCGGAAGATGTATTGTCTATAGAATCATGTTTTCCATCAAGAACCGTATTAAGCCTTGTGTATTTACTTCCATTTCTAAATTCTTGGTATGATTGACTTAAAAAATGTTCTTCTGCTCTCATATGCCCTAGTGATAAAAGTTTTGGCAAATGAGGAAACCATCCAAATAGGCCTAGATCCTTCATATCATTGTGATTCATAGGACCATGATCAGCTTGTCCAGTAGCAATAGATACAATATCAAAACATCTTGCTCTTGGGAAAAGTCTGAATGCATGGTGCATGGTTGTAAGAGTTGGATCACATGCTCCAAGTCCTCCGTCTATAAAAATACGTCTGGAATCATCAATTGAGGAATATATTTCCACAGGGGAAAAATACCCAGGGAAGGCAGAGGTTGCTGCAACAACATCGACTTTTGAATACTCATTTTCCTCCCAACTTGATAAAGCGGCTATTGATTTTTTATGTGTGTCAAACACCAAAACAGCACTTGGTTTTGTAACATTTTTTGTTGTCCCGCTCCCTAGGTATTCCGATAAAACCGACTTAAATTCATTGATCTGATATTTTGGTCTCACGAATCCATAAAACGACCAAGGATTATAAGTAAATACGCGGCCTGATTTTTGAATCAACATTGATAAAAGATCTTCAGCGGTATATTTTGGATAAGAAGGGTTATTTTCATCAGGATGTGTCAAAAAAGTTGAAACGATTCCCCCTGCTGATGTCCCAACAATCAAATGAAACATCTCGCTTATACGTTTTTTTGTTTTCTTCTCAAGAGCTACCAAAATGCAGGCTGTAAATATAACTTTCATTCCACCTCCATCAAGAGTTAGAATACGCGCCGTTCCTTGATCATAAATCTTGGGTTCTTGGTGAAAAAATTCATCTGATGCGAAAAATCTTGATTGCATAAAAAAAGTGGCTATAAAGGCCACCACACAGAACCAGATAGAATGATTTTTGAATGTCCTCATAATACATACTCCTTCTGATATTTTATGCTGTTATCAAAACATAAATTAATTAGCTTTGAGTTAAAAACAATTGCAAATTTGAGCAAATTTCAATATAAATTGAATATTTACGCTGTCCTGATGAGAGCAAATTAAAAATAAATCATTCATAAATTTAGTGATTACAAAAAATTAAAAGATTTGTTAAGATAATAATGTGATAGTATAAGATAAAATTGATGTTATTATTGTAAATATGGGCTGTTAATGAAAACGTTAATCATCATGCGACATGGAAAACCAGTAGAATTTGGCGAAGGATTCGTTGATTTTGATCGTCCTTTGACTTTTTCTGGATTATCATTCATCAGATTACAGGCCAATAAATTACAAACGATTTCGCCTACTATTGATAGTATTGCGTATTCTCCATCAAAAAGAACTTCAGAAACCATGGAAATTATATCTTCAATTTTCCCTTATTCTAAAAAAAACTCTATTGAGAAAATTTATGGAGCAAGAGCTCCTATTTTGGAGGATATTATTATTGATTTCCCCACAAATACACAAACATTATTATTGATTGGACACAACCCTGGGATTAGCGATCTTTTTGGAAATTACACTAGAAATAAACCATTATTTTCTCCTGGATCGTTCGGCATTATTCGCTTTGATATAGAACAATGGAGTGAAATAACCTATACGAAACCCTATTCATCAAGTTATCATCATGGCAAATAAAACGATATTATACATTCTTATCGGATTCTTCTCTTATTCAGCAGTTCTTTATTCAGCAGGAGCGGCCGCTTCTGCTGCTGGGGCCGATGCTGCTGCAAAAAACACAGCTAACTCTGTCCCTCCTTTTGAACAAGAAAAAACAAGTGATGATGAGGATGAAGACTCTCCAGCTCCAGCTCCAGCTCCAGCTCCAGCTCCAGCTCCAGCTCCAGCTCCAGCTCGAGCTCGAGCTCGAGTATCATCATCCACGACACCTCCTTTTGAAGCAACAGATAAATCTGAAGAACCCGAGAAAAGTGAAGCCGCTCCAACACCCCCTGCTGAGCCCGCAACACCAGAACCTGCTGAGCCGGTCAAAACTGTAGAACCCGCGAAAGCTGAAGAAATAAAACCTGCAGACCCAATTAAGAAGGTAGATTCGGTGGCTCCTTCTATTCTCGCAAAGCCCATCGCGCCACCGGCACCTCAAGTCCCCCTTAACAACAAAACATATCAACAAATCATGGAAAACCCAACAAACCCTTGGCTAGATGAAGAAGTCTCTTTAGATGCAAAAGCACGCTTAGAAAGAATGAGAAACAGTGCGCCAGTCACAGGAGCGGACATAAAGTTAAAATCTTTATATCCAGCATGGAGAGATGCTATTGATCAATACCCACCATGGCAAGAAGCTTTAACAGCCTACCCTAATTGGAACCCAACTGCTTACACCGTAGGATACAAGGCTTGGAATCTGTCTACAAAAGATCCTCAAGGTATTGCTCTTGCTTTAGCAGAAAGTAAATACGACATTAACAATATGAATTCTTTTGGTGGGTATGTAAAAACGCTCGAAACAAGTGGAGCACTTCCAAATACTCAATTTGCAAAAAAAGAAGATAGAAGCGGGGCCTTAGCCTCAACAGAACCATCCGCGTCCTCTGCAACAGTTGCAGGGCTTGCTGAAGACACCACCCCTTTAATGGCCGCATACCTTTTATTGCAAAGCGGAGTTGATGCTTGGGAGGCTCCAGATAGACTTGGAAAATTACGCGGCATGTCGTGTATTATGGCCTCAAAAGCACAAATCACTGTAGCAAAAGCAATTGCTCTTGGATATCCTGTTGACGTCACCGCAAAAGCAAAAATCCCGGCATCTCAAGCATTTTCAAGCTCAAAAGAAGCAGCAACTGCACAAGATCCGAATAGATTAAGCTCTCTTTATGAAATGATTGTCACATCTACCATGGATGCCGTCAAAATAATCGGCCTTTCACCCACACCAAAAACAAAACCCACAACAGATCAAAACGTCATCACATTAATCACCGATGCGGATGCAAAAATTTCATATGTAATTGGGCTTATTTCTCAAGGGACAAATGGAGGGCCTGATCAAACTCAAAAGATAGGATCTTTACGCACAGTTGTACAACAAATTAAAGCTGCACAAACGAGCCTTGCGCCGCAGGCTACTCCAGAAGCCACTCCAACGACCGGGGTTCCTCCCCCTGCCATATCTGCCGAGGCAGCAGCATCCGTACTTGCTCCAGCTCCGACTCCGCCCGCAGAAACGCAGGCTCCCATACCTTAATTATATTTTTTTAGAAACGAAAATAGCCGCCAACGTGAAAGCCCTGATTCCGGCAGCAAACAAAGTATACACTGGAGCATCTTTTGCCCCTTGCTCAAGAGCTATCTCTTTATGATGAATCTCATCTTCACGAAATTTTGAAATTCTCTCTTTTAATACTTTCTCTTTATCATCAAGAGTTTTTAGTTGTTGTAAATAATGGTCATCTATAATTTCCTCCACAGCCTGAGTGCAAGCCATAGCTGCAGACTTTCCTATCTTTCCTGATATAAAACCAAGGCTATACCCCAACATAGACCAAAGCGGTAAAAAAACAGTGGGGCTTATTTTTCGTAAACGCATTTCTTCCTCAAATGCGCTTAAATGTTCTCTTTCTTGCGACAACATCTCTTGAATAAGATGGTTTTCCCCTAAAGCATCAATTTGCCCTTGATAAATTCGAACAGCACCAAACTCACCTGCATGATTAACCCTAATATAAGAGTTTAACGTCTTTTTATCCATAACACTCCTGACATGCCAAACAATCCTAAAAATATCAATAGATTCCACTGCGTCGCTGAAATACCAAAAATACGCAAAGCGACCTGATCGCATCGAACCGCAGGTCTTGCCATTAAAGCTTTTTCTAAATCATTTATTGATAACCCTTTGAAATTTTTAATTCCTGAGCATGAAAGGGGCGGAGAGAAAAATTTCATTTCTACTCCTGAGTGATAAAAAGAAATTCCAGCTCCCATCATAAAAATAAACGCACACAACAACAGATATCTCTTCTTAAAAAAATGAATGATCCAAGTAAGCCCAAACCAGCCTAATGATATACCATCATGAGGAATAATATGCGAGATATTCAATAATTTTTTGGTTCCAAAAAACCGTGCTCCACTAAGAAAAAAAGAGCACCAATAGGGAATACGTTGATAAACACATAACACACAAGGCTCAATTCCCCACGCATGCTCAGCATAGTACGCAAAAGAAAGAGCTCCCGCAGAAATCATAAAAATAGCCAAGGTATAATATCTACTCAAAAATTCGATCATAACAACACCTTAATCAACCAAAAACCAAATATAATAACAACCATCATCCCTCCCATTACAAACCCCATACGTTTATAAACAAAATCACGCATGATCTCACCAAAATACCATGTAAACAAAGCAAAAATTAAAAATCTTGACCCTCTTCCTATGATAGAAGCACAAATAAATATCCAAAAATCCATTGACGCAAGTCCGCTCAATATGGTAACAACCTTAAAAGGAATGGGCGTCAAAGACTTCAATGCAATCAGCCAAAAACCCCATTCTTGTGCAAGTTCTTGGAATCTTAGAGCTTGCAGCTCGTACCCATATGTATGTATGATTTCAATACCAATTGTTTGATAAAAAGCATATCCAATATAGTATCCAACAATGCCTCCAAAAACCGAAGCCGCTGTACACCAAATAGCTACTTTAAAAAAAATCGATCTATTTGCGACGATTATCAAAATCATTAATAAGTCTGGCGGTATAGGCGATATAAAACTTTCTAAGAAAGAAATTAAAGATAAAATCCATACTGCTTGTGGATGTTGAGAGTATTCCAAAATTTTTTTATATATACGCTGCATTTTATTTCTTTTTATATTCTCAAGATTAGACTATATTAATAACACATTTTTACAAACTTTGTCTATGGGTACAATTGAATGTTTTTTCGAACATATTCTCAATCTTTTATAAAAAAGAAATTCAGATTAGATTTTTTAAAAAAGAACAATCTTTCGTTGAAAATTTTTCTAGGGATAAACATCATCTTTTGGACAGATTACAGCACATCCTTATTTTATTCTTTAAAAAGATCCATATTGCTTTTCATTTTTCCTATTTTAGATTTTATTTCTGTTTTTCAAGATAACATTTCATTAATTCAATATATAAAACTGAACCAAGAAGAACGCGTACACTTAAAAACTCTTGAAAACAGATATGAGGCACTTAAAAATCAACATGACAAGTTACAAATTGAAGTTCAGGATTTAAGAGAAATTTTAAAAAGTCCAGCGCCCATCACATCAACTGCATGCATTGCAAACGTCATCGGTCTTCATTCCACACAAACAACCATGCGTATTACCATAAATAAGGGCTCTGACGACGGACTAAGGGAAGGGCAAGTGGTCATAGCGCCTAAAGGCTTAGTCGGCCAGATTTCCGATGTATGGCCAAAATATAGCACTATCAAAACCATCCTGGATCAATCTTTAAAAATTCCATCACAGGTCCTCTCTACAAAAGAAAAAGGTATGGTGATGCACTACAGCCAAGAAACCCTAATCTTAAAATATCTAGAAATAAAATCCCCTCCTGAAATTGGACAAACCGTTTACACAACTAAGTTTCAGAATATCTATCCAGAAAACTTGGTCATAGGAAAAATTATTGGATTTGAAAAAGATGCCCCTTTGATTAAGCCTGCTGTTGATGTTTCACGTTTAGATTATGTAATGATTTTAAAATGAAAAATAACTTAGAAAGAATTTCTCTTGATTTTATATTGAAAATTTTAGTATTTTTATTTTTAATTCTCATCACGCTTATTTCTCATTCAAAATATTTCTCCTCTTTTCAAAAAGATTTATTACTTTTATTTATATTTCAGATTTCTATTTATCTTTCAAAATATACTCCCCTAATAACAATTATTATTATTGGATTTTTATACGACATCTTAAATTTTGGGCTGCTTGGATTTTACACATTTTTTATTACTTCCATGCATATCCTACTTAAGAACAAAAAAAACTATTTATTCTTTAAAGATTTTTACTACTCTTGGGTTATTTTTTGTTCGTTAATTATGCTGCGCTTTACCCTGTACTCTTTTTTTTGCTGTAATGTAAGCTTTAATGGCTCCTTATGCATCTGTCTTACATACCCTATCACTGCAAAAATCTTTCAAAAAATTCTTAGAATTTAACAAAGATCATTTCTTGTTAAAGCTTTTTTAATGATATTGATATAAAAATAAAATAATAAAAATATTGACGAAATCAAAATAATCAGTAAAGTTAATGACTGGAAGTTGGGCCTGTAGTTCAGCTGGTTAGAACAGGCCGCTCATAACGGCTTGGTCGCGGGTTCGAGTCCTGCCGGGCCCACCAACTTCTGATCTATGATTTAAGGAAAGAAAAAATGAATAGCCTTCCAATAGATATTCTCATCTTTGCAGTTATTGCAGGATTAATCGCCTATAGATACAATAGCATTCTTGGAACAAAAAATGATGAGGATGATGATCGAAAAAATAAACATTGGGATCATGAGGCGAAAGTTATTGCCTTTCCTGGAACAAAAATTGAGAATGATCACCAAAGCTCAGTTTCAGATTTATCTTCAACCCTTAACATGATCAGCCTTAAAGACGAAGATTTTGAAATATCATCCTTTATAGAAAATGCAAAAACTGCATTCAAGATGATCGTATCTTCTTTTATCAATGGAGACATGTCTAACGTCAGCGAGTTTCTCAATGGAGCCGTAACAAGAAAATTCCGATCAGCGATCAAAGAACGTGAAGCAGGTATTAATCTAAAGTTAGATCATATTGATCACGCTCAAATTGTCGACGCCTCTTTAATTGGGTCTTTAGCGCAAATTACTGTTAGATTCACCTCAACTCAAACTTTATTACAAAATGGCCAAGCACAAGGAACTCAACAAGTTTGTGATCTATGGATATTTTCGAAAAATATTTATGCACAAACCCCTATCTGGACATTAGTTGACATCATGCCGGCCATCGATGAAGCAAATGAACGCATTTAGCTTTTATAAAACTGATAGCACTTTCCAAAACTTCTTCTCGTGATATTGAGCCCGTATCAATAACGCAGGCATCAATCGCAGGAGTTAATGGCGCAATTTTTCGAGTAGAATCCTGCTGATCTCGCATCTCCATCTGCATCAACAAATCATCAAAATTTATGGTGTCTTTTTTTTCAAGAAGCTCTAAATAGCGACGATGCGCCCGAATACTCAAATGAGCTGTTAAAAAGAATTTAGCATCTGCATCTGGGCAAATGACAGTGCCAATATCACGGCCATCCAAAATGGACCCTGAATATCCTTTTTGAGGATTATGTGCAAAAAAACGCTGGAATTCGATTAAAGCATTCCGAACCCCTTCATACGAACTCACTTTCGATGCTAATAATGATATTTCAGGTGATCGCAAATGAGGACAATCCAAAACTTGGAAATCTAAAGATTTTGCAATCAATTCAGCCTGAGCATGATCATTCAAGTCTATTTTTTTTTGATCCATTTGATATGCAACTGCTCTATATAAAAGCCCCGTATCAAGTAAACAGAGATTCAACTCCGCAGCCAAAGATCTTCCAAGTGTCCCCTTACCGACTCCTGCTGTTCCATCTATTGCAATAATCATACAACCAAATCCTTCATCGAATACAATCCTGTTTTATCTTTTATGTTCATTAAAAATTTTGCACATTCTAGGGCGCCTTTTGCATAAGCAGAAGAATCCCAATTGTGATATTTTAACTCCAGCATACCATCTTGAGAAATAAATGAAACAGTATGGGCATTGTACCCCTCCCCTCCCCTACTGACTGAAACACCTATATCTCCATCTTCCCTGACAGGCGTTTCTTGATAATTTTTTATTTTATGCCATTTTAACTTTAATCCTTGAATCTCTTTTGCTAATGAAATTGCGGTCCCAGAAGGCGCATCTTTTTTAAACTTATGATGCAATTCATGAATCTCTACATCATGATCATAATCTAACATTTTTGCAGCAAGCGTCATTGTTCTTCTTAAAACTTCAATACCAAAACTCATATTAGGGGCATAAAAAACTTTAGTTAGCAAAGATGCTTTTTCCATAAATATAAACTGGTCCTCGTTTAACCCGGTTGTTCCTATGACAATTGGTTTTTTATCTTCAATTGCTTTTGATAAATGCTCCTTAAATTTGCTCTGATGCGTAAAATCAATATAAACGTCAGAAAAATCTGAAGCTAGTGAGAAATCTGTCCCGGACCTTATTTCACAACGAATTAAGTTCGCAATCCTTCCGCTTTTTCCAAACACATGTACCTGAATCATTTTTTACAACCTTTTTAAAAAATTTATTAACAAATGAATTGACAAACATATCATTTTTCGACTTATAATTAACACATGACTACTAAATTAACAAAAACAAAATGACGAGGAAGTAAAATGAAATATCTTTTATCAGCCATATCAACAATTTTTATCAGTTCATCACTCTTGGCTATAGCAGGAAAGGCCGGACCAGGATGCTGTTTGAATTCATGCAGAACAAATTGTGACCAACATCAAAGCGTAACAACATCTGAATATAACGGTTGCATAAAAAAATGTGACGAACACTTTGCAAAAATAGCATTAGAAACAACCTCAGTTCCAAGTGTAGAAATTGCGCAAATTTTTCCAAAAAAAGATGCCCCAAAGGCTCCGAAATCTCCTCCCGCGAAAGCAACTGTAAAAACAGCTTCTACTGTTAAGAAAGAAGCCGCCGCTCCAAAAAAACAAGACACAACACCAAAAGCGTAAAATAAAAATGTGGAGTCTCCCTTTATGATCAAACAAGGGAGACTTGCTTACTGAATTACTAAAAGCACATCCTGAATAAACATATCCGCATTCTCCCCATCAACTTCAAGAGAAATTTCGTCCCCTTGCTGCACACATAAACACAACATATCCAAAATGGAACTGACGTTAACTTTTTGATCTTTATAAACTAAAAAACACGAAACTTTATAATCCTTAGCCAGTTTTGAAAGTGCCGCACAAGGCCTTGTATGAAGTCCTCCTGGGGCTTCAACCTTAAGGTGTTTGTAAAACATCGTTTGCAATTTGTATATATTTCTTTCCTGCATCTTGGGCTAAATGAACGAGTTTATTTAATGGCGTATCATTTCTTAAAGACAGTGCCTTAATAAGCATTGGCATATTCACCCCTGCCAAAACCTCAATATTAGCCAGCCCCAAAACTGAAAGGGCAAGATTAGAAGGAGTTCCCCCAAAAAGATCTGTTAAAATTAAAACACCATCTCCCGTATCGCACTGACAGGCCAAATCTTTAAGCGTTTGCGTTGCTTGAGGAAACAGTTCTTCCCCATCAATACTTAAAGTGTGCAAATTTTCTTGGGGACCCATGATTTTTTGAACGACATGAGAAAACTCTTGAGCCAAATTTCCATGCGCGACAACAATGACACCTATCATTAGCTTACTTCTCCTTACTCTCTAAATCTCTGTGATGAACTTCAACTTTTATATTTTCTTTCTTAAAAAACATAAACAATTCTTGCGTAATAAAAACAGAACGATGCTGACCTCCTGTGCACCCAATACCAATTGATACACTTTTTCTCAAATCTTGTCTATATCTTGGAAGTAAAATTTTAAATATTTCTAACGTATGACGCATAAAAGGCTCATACAAAGGATCTTGACGGATATACTCTTGAATAAGATCATGTTGACCATTCATAGGGCGCAGTTCTTCTTCATAGTAAGGATTTGAAAGAAACCTGACATCAAATATAAATTCCGCATTACGCGGAATTCCATATCTAAAACCAAAAGATGTTAAATGCACATGAAAATCTAAATTTCCTTCTTCGCCAAAATGATGCATCAAAAGTCTTGTGAATTCAGGCGCTTTAAGGCCAGATGTATCGATAATAGAATCGCTCTCTCTCTTTAAAGGGCTCAATAAGACTCGCTCTTGAGTGATTGCCTCCATAATTGGTACGTTTTCAAGCAATGGATGCGGTCTTCTACTTTCAGCGTATCTGTGATACAGGACATGATCATCACAATCTAAAAATACAACCTTAAAATCAAAGTTAGGTCTTGATTTTAATTCTTCTATTATTTGCGAGATTTTTTCTCCCTCAAAGTCCCTCGTACGGGTGTCAATTCCAATAACAATGCGTTTTGGTAAAAATTGTTCTGGATTTAATATATCAAGTATCGTAAAAAGAGGGGGGTTGTCGATAACTTCGTATCCGATGTCTTCGAGCCTTTTAAGAGAAAATGTCTTTCCTGCCCCAGAAAGACCAGTAAGAAGAAGAACTTGTGTTTTTTGAGTCATATTTTTTCTTTAATGTTAAGTTCATATAACAACAGAAAATACCAAAATGGCAATAAATGCAAGCTATAAATATTAAAATGGAGAATAAAAAATGATTGAGATTAAAGACCTGGTATTGCGTGTTGCCGGAAGAGTTTTATTAGAAAACGCTTCTGCCGTATTACCAGAGCGTGGAAAAATAGGCTTTGTCGGAAGAAACGGCGCTGGAAAAACAACCCTTTTAAAAACTCTTCAGGGGATCTTTCCATACGAATCAGGAGAGATTGGTTTTACAAAAGATAGCGAATTAAAATACGTAAAACAGGAGATTGATGATGTTAGCTTATCTCCCCTTGCTTATTTAATCAAAGAAGCAGCAATCGAAGATGATGATGATTTCAAACTTGAAAGACAAATCGAAGCCCAAGGGGCGAAAATCTTAAGAGGGCTCGGGTTTACCACTGAAACAATGATGGTCCCTTTATCAGAACTTTCAGGAGGATGGCGTATGCGTGTTATGTTGGCATGCATTTTAATAGGGCGTCCTGGCATTTTGCTTCTTGATGAGCCAACAAACCATTTAGATCTAGAGGCCGTTGTTTGGTTAAAATCACACTTAAAAAACTACCAAGGAACTATTCTACTCGTCAGTCACGATAAAACACTACTCAACGACGTGTGTGACCATATTCTGCATCTAGAAGATAAAAAATTGTTTTTCTACACTGGAAACTATGACAGATTTTCAAGACTCAGATCAGAAAAAATGACTCATCTACAAGCCGCACAAAGAAAAATTGACGAACGAAGAGAACACATGCAAAGCTTCGTAAATCGATTTGGCGCAACAGCATCAAAAGCAAAACAAGCCCAAAGCAGAGTGAAAGCATTGAGCAAACTTGAAAATGTATATGTCCCCTTAGATAGCTCATCTTTTGAAATTTCGTTTCCCCATCCAACACATTTGCCTGTTCCTCTGATTTCAACATACAATTGCGCTTTTGGTTACGAAGAAGATAAACCCATCTTAAAACGCATTTCTATGCGCATTGATCCAGGCGACAGAATCGCAATATTAGGTCAAAATGGAAATGGAAAAACAACATTTGCAAATTATTTAGCAGGGCTTTTACCATTTCAAAATGGAGAAAAAACAGCCGCTTATCACTTAAAAGTTGGATATTTTTATCAACATCAAATTGATGTTTTGGATCTTTCAAAAACAGCAGTCGAATTATTAGAGGAAAAAATTCCAAAAGCATCAGCTGTTGATCTTCGGAATCAATTGGCAAGATTTGGACTTGAAGCAAACAAAGCCATCACTCCACTTAAAAATCTTTCAGGGGGGGAAAAAGCAAGATTAAATCTTGCTCTTATGTGCGCACTAAACCCCAATATGATCATTCTAGACGAACCTACAAACCATCTTGATATGGATACAAAAGAAGCCTTAGGAGATGCTCTTATGGATTTTGAAGGAGCCGTCATCATCATCAGCCACGATCAAGAATTCTTGGAAAAAGTTGTTGATCAAATCTGGATTGCTGAGAATAAAACCATATCTGTTTACGAAGGCACCCTAGAAGATTACGAAAAAGAAGTTCTCTCAAAAACACAAGATAAGCCTCAAAAACAAGAGAAAGAAGAAAAAATAAAACAACAAAAGCCTTCTAAAAATATGGTAAATATCGAAAAAAAATTAGAGCAATTGCAAAGGCGAAAAAGTCAAATTGAAGAAAAAATCGCAAATCCAGATTTTTACATTCTTCCGCAAAAAGATCAACAAAAAGCAAATAAAGAATATCAAGATGTATTGTCATCAATTAAAACACTTGAAGAAGAATGGTTGGAGTCTTAATAATTAATGAGATTTCTTGACTTTTTCATGGATATATGGTATATATTGGAAGAATATTCATCTTATACAAAGGAACCATCGTTATGAAAAAAATTTTCAATATAATCATTGTTGCCGGTGTTTTGACCAATAAATCTTGCTATGCAAGTGCTTTTGGATTGCAAGATATGTCAATCGGGGGGGGGCAGATCGGGATTGATTTGATAGAGCAACAAAACAATTTAGAAAAAATACTCGAAGAAGCAAAAATTCATCACCATAAACTCTTGAGCGAGCTTGAATTATGTAAAAACAGTTTGGAGTCCGCAAAAGAAGTTGCTCGAATTTCTGAAGAAAAAAGCACGTCATCAAATGATCTCGACGATGAAGAAGAAGCAATCACAGCACAAGAAGAATATCTCTCCATACGAAAACAAAGAATTGAAATTTTAAAAGCTATTGAACAATCAAAACAGCATATAGATCAACTAGAACAAGAAACAGTTGAATTTGCAGCTGAAAGAGCAGGAATGGAAGAAAGTCAAAAATCCTCTCTTGCATCCAACACATCTTCTAAATATTCAAAACTCCAAATTCTGGAAAATGTTTATATGAAGATAGCATCTCAAATAATACAGATTGAATCTCAACACTATACAGAAATCAATTACTCAGAACTTGATGCCTTAAAAAACAATGAGCTCCAAGCGTTTAAAAGTTTTATCGAAGAAAAGTTTGCAAATATCAAAGGTAATACTGCGGCGTATATATCTGCCCTTGAAGAAGAGAAAAAAATTTACATTGAAAAACAAAGAACTTCTGATAATCTCAATGAAGCAGATACTTTTTCAAGAGCAAAAAGATACATCCATGCAATCAAACAAGATCAAGAAAAGGAGTTAGAAAAACAAAGACAAGAAGAATTGTTTCAACAACAGGCAGAACTGAAAACTCAAAAAAAGCAAGAAATCATGACAGCTCAACAAGAATTTGAAAGATTTCAGCAACAACAGGCAGAACAGGAAGCTCAAAACAAACAAAGAAAAGAAAATCTTAAAATTCTATCTCAAGAGTTTGAAAGAGAAATTAAAAAAGAGTTCTCTGCTACAAACAAAGAGGATACAAGAGCTTATTTAGAAAAGTTGCAAGAACGCTATAAAGAATTAAAACGTCAAAAACATATGACTGAAATTGGTAGTGAAGATTCAGAAAGATTTTCTATATATACAGAAATTTTCTCTAATTTCATGTTTGATGAAATAAATAAAACTTCAAAAAGAACTCAACCAACTGCATCCACAATAAAAAGTGATGTCCCTGAAACAACAAAAGATCTTCCAGCTAAAGAAAAAGCCAGTGACGCAAATGTCCCTCCCACATTTCCAGATGTTTCATCTTTAGATGAAAGATCCCAAGAGCTTGCTAAAAGATTAAAAGCATTTGGAGTGGGCTATTCTGTATCAAATTCTGATATCAACAACAAATATCATTCTTTGCTTGACGGAAGGCCTGATGAGGAAAAATCTAAGACGCCAGTTAGCAGACTAGTAGACATTGGAGGGAAGTATATTGTTGTAAAACAGACTCCTATAGACGATAGGCCTGATGATATGAAAATCAAAATAAATGGGGCTTTTAAAAAACAATCTTTAAAAGTTCATCCCGATAAACAAGGTGGTTCGACAGAGGCATTTCAGGCACTTGATGATGCACGTAAAGCAATCATAGCAGAAATAGAAAACCCTGGTTATTGGTATAAATCAGGAGAAGGTATAGAACCAGAAAACAGATTTAGTATGGGTTCGTATTCGATAGACCCTTTGATGGATATGATTTTCACGAGAAAATAAATGAAAAATAGCCGTAAGGAAGTTATCTTACGGCTATTATATCTTTTGAATTATTGTTAAATTGCATAGCATCCAAAGTCTTATGAATCAATTTTTTTGCAATATTAGAATCCAGCTCTTCAGCTTATAATCATATATAATCTATTCTTCAAACATCAGATCAGGTTGACCGCTTCAAACGCAAACAAAAGTAATAAAACTTATTATTTCTTTCCCTGTCCAAAAGGAATAATTCGTGTTCGCTTATCTGAGTAAATCACAAACACCTTTTGACCTTGCGAAATTGTAGGATCATTCTCTTGAACGACCGTAATAAGCCCGCTTGTCTTTGCCGTGGATACAACATTATGCATCGCAGCATTTCCTTGGGAATAACCATCTTTAATTTTAGATGCATCAACCTTAATAATATACTCAGCTCCTTCTGAAGAGCTTAATGCATTTTGAGCAACAGAGCCCAATGCTGCCCCAGCCAAAGCACCGCCAACAGTTGCGATAGAGTTATTGCCCATTGCACTGCCCAATACTCCCCCCATAACACCGCCAGCAATAATACCTCCGGTATTTCCTGAGAGTTTATCATTTTCTTTAATCGTCACCTTGCGAATAGAAACGACTTCTCCTTCAAGGGTCAAACTAAGTGTTGCGTCACTTGTGTATGTTGAATTTGAAAGATCGCGTGAACAACCAGAAAAAACCATTAAAATTGCTGCCGATAAAATTATTCCATAAAAATTTTTCATTATATTTTCCTTTTCTAATCAATTATTAACTCATAAAGCTTTATTAAGATGATTATTACATACTCTTTGACTATTTCCCTGTCAATAAAAATCTTTCTTGATATTCTTTGCAATGATGTATATTTACAACAATAAAATCAAATTTGATCTTATTTTCTAGCCTTACGTTTCGGACCACTGGAAGCTGTTCTTCCAATACCGACATTCAAGAGCAGTTGAGCAATACTCTCATGTCCTCTGATAGCGGCTATACCACAAGCAGTCAATTGAGCATAAGGATAGATCTTCGTTAAGTCAGGCGTATATTCCATTAAAAGACGCACCATATCTTCATTTCCCATATAAGCAGCAGTCATGATAGGAGTCTCTCCATGGGTACACGCGTTAACATCAGCCCCTTGACTAAGCAATAAACGCACAACCTTCAAATCCCCATAAAAAACAGCAACGGTCAAAGGCAACAAGGTACGATATTCAGTATTCACCAAAGATGGGTCTTTTTCTATCAACTTCTCAATATCTTTAACCTTTCCACTTTTTATCAATTCTAAAAAATCCGAATCCGAATTGCCTTTAACAAGAGCTTGAACCAATGTTGTCTCTAATGTGTATTGTGAAGTTGCTAATGAAGTATCGCCCTTTTTTCTAAAGCCACCTTCCTCTTGTGTCCTAGGTTTTTTTGCAACGCCAGAATTATCAAAAATCCCTGAAGGGTCTTCAGAACTCCCCAATGCCAAACTTCCAGACGAAAGAGCAATGATTGCAGATAGAACTAATTTAAGCTTTATATTCATTTTTTTATATTTTACCTTTTTTAATTTTCATTACACACTAGATATCCATATTTTTTTAAAAAGTCAATATATAATAATAAAATCCACTAAATTATTTCAAGGCAAAACAACAGATAAACACTTGCAAAAAATCTTGGAATCATGTATAATCTGTCAGAAATCAAATTTAAAAATCATTACATAAAGGAAAATGTCATAATGACTCAAATACGTAATCTTGCTATCATTGCCCACGTTGACCATGGGAAGACAACACTTGTGGATACTTTGCTTAAACAAAGCGGCACTTTTAGAGATAATCAACAAGTTGCTGAACGCGTCATGGATTCAAATGATTTGGAAAAAGAACGTGGGATTACGATTCTTGCGAAGTGTACGTCCTTGATGTGGAATGAACAACGTTTAAACATTGTAGACACACCAGGCCACGCCGATTTTGGTGGAGAGGTTGAGCGTATTTTGTCGATGGTCGATGGCGTCGTCCTTTTGGTGGATGCAGCAGAAGGTCCAATGCCGCAAACAAAGTTTGTAACTACAAAGGCTTTGCAATTAGGATTAAAGCCAATCGTTGTTATCAATAAAGCTGATAGACCAGATGCAAGGGCAGATGAGGTCCTTAACGAGGTCTTTGACCTGCTTTTAGCCTTGGGCGCAAACGAAGAACAACTCGATTTCAAATACGTTTTTGCATCTGCACGTCAAGGTTGGGCCGTAGATGACCTGAAAGATGAGAAGGTATCTTTAGATCCATTATTCAAGGTCATTTGCGACCGAATCCCTGTTGCAAAGGGAGAAGAAGGTTCATTTGCAATGCTTGCAACAACCCTAAATCATGATCCTTATTTGGGACGTATTTTGACTGGCCGTATTTATTCTGGCGTTGCAAAATTAAACATGCCTGTAAAAGTGCTAAACAGAGATGGGCAAGTCATTGAACAAGCCCGTTTAAGCAAAATTCTAGCATACCGCGGGATTGAAAAAACGCCTGTTGACTTTGCAGAAGCTGGCGATATTGTGGCTATTGCGGGACTTGAAAAAGCAACTGTTGCTGATACAATTTGTGCCATGGATGTTGAAAAAGCGATTGCCGCTCAGCCTATTGATCCGCCAACATTGTCCATGACATTTTCTGTTAACGACTCCCCTCTTGCTGGAAAAGAAGGGACCAAACTCACTTCTCGTATCATTGCTGACCGTCTTTACAAAGAAGCAGACAGCAACGTATCCATTAAAATCATCGAAAGCCCTGGTAAGGATGCTTTTGAAGTTGCTGGACGTGGAGAGCTTCAACTTGGTGTTTTAATCGAAACCATGCGCCGTGAAGGATTTGAACTTTCCATCAGCCGCCCTCGCGTGATTTACAAAACAGACGAAGAAACTGGTAAAAAACTTGAACCAATTGAGGAAGCCGTAATCGATGTTGATGATGAATTCACAGGAATCGTTGTTGAAAAAATGAGCGGACGCAAAGGTGAAATGATTGATATGCGCCCATCTGGAGGGGGGAAAACGCGCGTTACTTTCCATATTCCATCACGAGGTCTTATTGGATATCAGGGCGAATTTTTGACTGACACAAGAGGAACTGGAATTTTAAGTCGACTGTTCCACGGATATGCTCCTTATAAAGGTGCCATCGAAGGACGAAGGAACGGTGTTTTAATTTCCAATGGAACTGGAAATGCAGTCGCATACGCACTCTGGAATTTAGAAGACAGGGGTATAATGTTTGTTGAATCGGGCGTTCCAATCTATGAAGGAATGATAATCGGGGAACACAATCGCGATAATGACCTTGAAATCAATGCCTTACGTGCAAAACAACTAACAAACGTTAGAGCATCAGGGAAAGATGAGGCTATCAGATTAACCCCGCCAAAACTGCTAAAACTAGAAGAAGCCATTGCTTATATTCAAGAAGATGAGCTGGTTGAGGTCACACCAAAAAGCATTAGACTTAGAAAAATGCATTTAGATCCTAACGACCGTAAAAGAATGCAACGAGCGAAAGCAGAATAGCTATTTCACAATGCAATGATGCTTACACTACTCAAAACCCATTTGAATCCAAGATTAATTTGTATGATTTTTCTTGGATTCGCATGTGGTTTACCATTTTTCTTAACCGTATCAACACTTAACTACCGCCTTCATGAATCAGGCATATCCTTATCTTTAATCGGCCTTTTTTCATGGATCGGCCTCCCTCATGCATTGAAATTTCTAATTGGCCCTATTTTAGATCGTATAGCAATCCCTTATTTAACTATAAAATTTGGCAGACGTAGATCATGGATGTTGATCGCTCAATCTATCATGATTATTGGAATTTTTGGACTTGGGCTGAGTGATCCTGAAAAAAATCTTTTAGCTGTTGCTTTTTGGGCATTGCTGGTTTCAACATGTTCTGCATTCGATCATATCGCCATGACCACATATCGCATTGAGATATTGGAAGAAAAACAACAAGCATCCGGAGCTGCCCTAACAATTGTAGGGTACCGAATAGGCAATCTTATCTCGGGCGCTGGAGCTTTAGTTTTAGCTCAATACTTTTCATGGGAAACAGCTTATTGTCTAGTTGCCTTTTGTGGGCTCATTGGCATTTTCACAATTCTTTTAAACCCAGAGCCTGAATCTTGCCCTCTCGAGGGCACTTTATCATTTAAAGAAATGTTTTTATCATATCTGGATTTAATTAAAGTTCAACATATTTATCTTATTTTATTTTTTGTGATTTTTTTTAGGCTAAGTGATCATTTGATTGGCGGTGTTTCAAATATTTTTTATGCATCTTTAGGATTCTCAAAAATTGAAATTGCTAACATCATTAAAATATACGGCCTTATTCCAACAATTATTGGAGGGCTTATCGGCGGCGTTGTCACAAATAAAATTGGCCTTCGAAAAGCATTACTCATTTTTGGAATTTTAGAAACACTCTCTCCTATGCTCTACTTAATTCAATGGTCTTTTGGTAAAAATTTCAATATTTTATATTTTACAATCACAGTTGAACAATTAACAACAGGCATGGCCGCATCGGTTTTTATGGCATATATTTCAAATCTTTGCTCCAACACCAATATTACAGCAACCAGATACTCTCAACTCTCATCCTTAAAAAGCTTAGGATGGGTTATCTCAGGAACACTGACAGGCCTTATTATTGACTCTCAAGGTTGGCCGATATTTTTCATATTATGCACCCTAATGTCAGTCCCTTGTTTGTTCTTAATTATTAAAATGCAAGAACGCTTTCCATTATATTTAAAAGGCTCACAATGAAAACTTGGATTCAAGCTGTAAAGCACTATAAAGATCCCAGGGTTCTGAGTATGATTTTCTTTGGGGTATCGTCTGGACTTCCATTCTTACTTACTCTTGCAACAATGAATATATGGCTGACCAAATTAGGGCTATCCAGCACAACAATTGGACAATTAGCCTTTATTCATATCCCATACACATTGAAGTTTCTATGGTCTCCTTTTATAGACAAATACAACATACCCTTCCTATCAAACTTTCTTGGAAATAAAAGGAGTTGGTTACTCATTTCACAAATTGGTTTAATCTTAAGCGTCTTTGGAATGTCACAAACAAACCCTTCTCAATCTCTTGGATTATTTGCTTTTTTTGGATTTCTAGTTTCTTTTTTTTCTGCCAGTCAAGATTTAGTATTAGGTGGATATAGAATAGAAATACTTAGTCAAGATCAACAAGGAGCCGGTACCGGCGCATTATGGATTGGATATAGAATAGGTCTATTGGCTTCTGGTTCTGGGGCTCTTTATTTATCTTCTATTTATCCCTGGGATACAATCTATTTTATTATGGGCTGTTTGCTTATTTTTGGACTTATTATCACACTATTAAACCCAAAAGAAAAGCAAGATGTTGCAAATTTTTCAACCGCATCTTATTTATCTGTTGTAAAAGATGTCATCATCAGCATTACATCAAAACCAAAATGGTTTTTACTTCCAATTTTCATTGTCTTCTATAAAGCTGGAGATGGGATCTTTGGTGCATACACTGATGTTTTTTTATCAGGCCTTGGGTATTCTAACATTGACCTTTCTCAAGGAAATCTATTAGGGGTATTTTGCTCTATTATGGGGGGATTTTTAGGCGGCGTTTTAATTGGTCGCTATGGATCGATCCATACTCTTAAGCTATGCGCCATATTTCAAATCATGACTTGCGGAGCCTTAATTTTTCAAAGTCAAATAGGCCTATATAAACCTATGCTTTTTACCTTAATGTCCATTAAACATTTTTATCTTGGCATTGGAGGTGCTGCACTTTATGGGTTTTTATCTCTGCTGTGTACATCAAAACACACAGCAACTCAATTTGCCCTTTTATGTTCATTTGGATCATTTTCAAGGATTATTTCAACCTGGGTTGGTGGGTGGGTTGCAGATCAAATTCATTGGGAATGGTTTTTCTTTTTTGTTTCCTTTGCTGGTCTTTTTTATATCTTGCTATTGAAAAAAATGAACGTTATAATTCCTGAAAATCAAACCCCGGACTAGAGGAAAATGGAACTCACTCACCAAACTCCCATGATGAAGCAATATTTCTCTTTGCGTGAAAATAATCCTGATTGTCTGCTTTTTTTTCGACTAGGAGACTTTTATGAGTTATTTTTTCAAGATGCTATTGATGCTGCAAAAGCATTGGACATAACCTTAACAAAACGAGGCAAAGAAGGCTCAGAAATTCCAATGTGCGGCGTGCCTGTTCATGCCTACGAAACTTATCTTCCAAAACTTATTCGTCAAGGTTTTAAAGTTGCGATATGCGAACAAACCGAAACCCCCGAAGAAGCAAAAAAACGAGATGGATACAAAGCAATTGTTAAACGCGACATAACAAGAATTGTAACTCCTGGAACGCTCACAGAAGAAACTCTTTTATCTCCTAAGAAAAACAATTATTTAGCGGCTCTTTTTATACAAGATAATAATTGCTCACTTGCTTGGTCCGACATCTCCACAGGAGATTTTTATGTTTCTTCTTTTGATTTGGAAAAACTCAATGAAGAATTATCTGCTATTTCCCCCAGTGAAATCCTGATCAGTGATACACAATTTTCAAAAAGTTTTAAAGGTGATTTTGTATGGTCACAGCTGCCAAATTTAAAATTTGATTTTGGCTCGTGTTCAAAAAGACTCCTCGAACTCTTTGAACTTGTGTCCTTGGATGCTCTTGGTGACTTGAAAAATCATGAAATTATTACAACTGGAGCATTGGTTGATTATTTATATTTAACACAAAAAACAATATTTTCAAACTTACAGCGTCCCAAAAAAATAACACATTCAAAGACATTATCTGTAGATACATCCACTAAAAAAAATCTAGAATTATTTTATGCTCTCAATGGTGAATATAAAGGTTCTCTCATAAGCATTATCGATAAAACAATGACTTCTTGCGGTGGAAGACTTTTGCATGAATATATGATGATTCCTTCTACTGATTTATCAGTCATAAACGCAAGGCTTGATGCTGTAGAATATTTTTTAAATAACACAGAATCCAGGCCTAAGCTTTCCATGTTCCCTGACATTGAAAGATCGCTAACTCGACTCTTTTATGACAGAGGAGGCCCCAGGGACTTACTTTCAATACAAATTGGCTTAAAAACAGCAGCACTACTAAAATCAACTCTAATTAATCCGCCTTATTTGATCCAAGAGTTAAGCCCTTTCTTAAATCAATGTGATGAATTAATTATCCTTTTAGAAAGAGCATTGGGAAATGATTTACCTTTACAAGTAAGAGATGGTGGGTTTATTAAAGTCGGCTATGATTTAGTTTTGGATGAATATCGAAAACTAAAAAATGAAGCAGACTTGTTTGTTTCTGCCTTACAAGAAAGATACATAAATGAAACAGGCATCACATCTTTGAAAATAAAACAGAATAATATTTTAGGTTTTTTTATTGAAGTTACATCTACGCATACAAGTAAAACACCACAGCATTTCATTCACCGCCAAACAACGGCAAATGGAATTCGTTATACAACAAGTGAACTGATTGATCTTGAACAAAAAATCATCAATGCCAAAGAAGAATCTTTAAAATTAGAGATCTCTATTTTTCAAAATCTTCGTGAGCGAGTTTTAAGCATGCATGAGAAAATTAAAAATTGCGCTAAAGCTATCGCCACAGTAGACGTTCTTTCAAATTTTTCCTATATCTCAAATCTTTATAACTATTCAAAGCCTTTACTTGACGAAAGCTTAAAATTTGAAATTCATCAAGGGCGTCATCCTGTGGTGGAGCTTTATTTATCTAAAGAAAACGAAACATTTGTGCCTAATGATACAACACTTGAAAATGAACATAGGATGTGGCTTTTAACTGGTCCGAATATGGCTGGTAAAAGTACATTTTTAAGGCAAAATGCCATCATTGCATATATGGCTCAAATTGGAAGCTTTGTTCCTGCTCAAAGCGCACATATTGGCATCGTCGATCGCATATTCACAAGAGTCGGAGCATCTGATGATTTAACCAAAGGACAATCAACTTTTATGGTTGAGATGATTGAAACAGCCGCTATTTTAAATCAATCAACTCCTAGATCCTTAATCATTTTAGATGAAATTGGCCGAGGAACTTCAACCTATGACGGGCTTAGTATCGCATGGGCAACTTTAGAACATTTAGAATATGTCAACAAAAGTCGTGGTATTTTCGCAACACATTATCATGAGTTAACAGATCTGTGCAAAACACTCAAACATCTGTCTCCTTATACAATGAAGGTAACTGAATGGGAAAGTAAAATCATTTTTCAGCATCAAGTTTTAAAAGGGGCCGCGGATAGATCCTATGGTATTCATGTTGCTTCACTTGCAGGCCTTCCCAAGATTGTCACCAAAAGAGCATCAGAAATTCTAAAGACTCTTCAAGAAAAATCGGAATCCAGAAATTTTCAAAATAAAATTCTTAACAATGATCGCCCAATTCAGATTGGTTTTCCTCAAATGCAAATTTCATCCAAAATAGAAATACAATTAAAAAAAACAAATCTAGACAACCTATCCCCAAAAGAAGCTTTGGATATGTTATATAGCTTAAAAAGTATGATTAAAAATTAAAAGAGGATTTTATGTCACTTATTAAATCAATTGCCACAGTTGGCGGCCATACTATGATTAGCAGAATTCTTGGCTATATCAGAGACTCACTCATTGCTTATTATGTGGGAGCAAATGCAATTTCTGACGCCATTCAAATGTCCATTAAAATCCCGAGTTTATTTCGAAGATTATTTGCAGAAGGGGCTTTTAATGCAGCTTTCGTTCCTATGTTTTCAGCAGAACTGGCGACAAAAGGAAAAGATGCTGCTAAAAATTTTGCCGAACAATCAATTGTGATTTTATCGATTTTTTTGATTTTTTTGGTTATTTTAGTTCAAATTTTCCTTCCAGAATTTGTAGGCATTCTTGCTCCAGGTCTTGAAAAAACCTCACAGCGTTTCACTCTTATTCTTGAGTTTACGCGCGTAACCTTTCCATTTATTATCTTCATTTCAATGTGTGCTATTTTAGGCGGAGTATTAAATTCACTCGAACGTTTTGCAGCTCCAGCGTCTGCTTCTAGTATTGGAAATTTATGCATTATCACAACATTATATTTATTTGTAAATGTTGGTAAAACTCCTGGACATGTTGTATCGTGGGGATTTCTAATGTGCTCTATTTTACAATTCATTTGGCTTTATGCATTTTGCATAGCCGCTGGAATGCCTTTAAAGCTTAGAAAGCCCCAGTTTACAACACAAATGAGAGAGTTCTTCCAAAAATTATTACCAGGAATGATTGGAGCAGGAATCCTTCAAATAAATGTTTTAGTGGACACAATGATGTGTTCGTACCTTCCAGTCGCAAGCATCAGCTATATGAATAACGCTGACAGAATCAATCAATTACCTCTTGGAATTGTTGGCGTTGCTATGGGGATTGTTTTGTTGCCGCTTTTAAGTAAACAATTTCGTCAAGAGCTCTTTGAAGAAGCTATATCAACTCAAAACAGAGCAACTGAGTTTGTTCTTTTATTAACTATTCCATCTTCAATTGCATTATATATTTATGCAAAACCATTTGTTGCTTTTTTATATGGACATGGAAAATTTATGGAAAATCCAGAAAATATCATTCAAACAGCAAACACCTTATCTGCATTTTCACTAGGCCTCCCAGCTTATGTTTTGGTCAAGGTATTCTCTTCAAGTTTTTTTGCAAGACGAGACACCGTAACTCCTGTCGTGATTGGATTGATAAGTGTGCTTCTTAATATTGGCATCAACTTGCTTCTTATGGATAAATATCAACATGTAGGAATAGCATTTGGGACAGCTATTTCTTCTTGGGTGAACGTTATTTTATTGTTTATGATTTTAAGAAAAAGAAAATCAATTGTTTTAGATCAACAAATTTTAAAAACAATCCCTAAAATACTGCTCTCAGCTCTAATTATGGGAATAGTCATTTATTTCATACAGCCATATTTCATTGAAGATATAGAACACAAAACATTCTTTTATAAAATGTCTATTGTGTTCATATTAATCACAGTAGGTATCTCCAGCTTTTTAATACCATCTTATTTTTTAAAATGCATTCATGTAAAGAATATTATTAAGAAATAATAAAAAAGGGGGGAGAGTGACTCCCCCTGTTCTTATCATTTAAAAAGATCTTTTTCATCTTCGCTTAATTTAACATGCATTGGATTGTAAGTCACCTCAAATACAACAGTATAGGGGTCATTTTCAAAAGAAAATTTTGTCTTTGATCCTTTCATCCAATCAAAGTATCCTCTGCTTTTTCCTTCACCAGCAGCTCTGGAGGATATCATATAATCAGCAAGAACAGCGCTCGCAACAGCCCCGCCACATGAAGATAATATTCGAGCGGCCCTACCAGAAAACATGCCATATGTTGAAGTGGAAATAAAAATGCCAGCAAATAAAGAAAGTGCAAAAGTATGTGAAAATGTCTTCATGATAAAACTCCTTGATGCTTACATTGATAATATATATTTTTCTTCTTGAAATAATGAATATCACCTTGGAGTTAAAATACAATTAATAAATATTAACGCCTTGAATTAAATCTTTTTTAATATTTTTATAAATATTAAATTAATTTTTCAAATATTTTTAATAATTTTATATTATATGAAGAATTAAAAACAATGTGACTCCTCAAATAACTCTTGTACATAGGCCTGAAGCCTTTCATATCCTTGCTTTGTCTTGCTTTCTATTCGCACTGTAATCACTTCTTCTGTGTTAGATTTTCGAATCAAAAACCACCCTTGATCGTCAGAAGCCCGAATTCCATCTATTCTAGACACCATCATATTTATTTCACTGACCTGGTTTTCTACATACAAAAGAAACTCATCAAATTTTTCAGGATTCAAATTAAATCGCATATCAGGGGATAAGGCTGTTGGGGCCCATCCTTGGATAATACCACGTACCACTTCTGGTCTATCAATAAAAATACGTAAAAATGTAAAAGCAGCAAGCAATCCATCATCAAAATTATTATTATGTTTATAGAAAATATGTCCACTTGTTTCCCCTGCAAAGCCAATATCTTCTTGTTTCATTAATTTTTTCACCAAAGAATGTCCGCAAGGTGAAAACACAACCTCACCTCGCATACTATGAATAAAGTCAATTAAAACAAGCGATGCCTTTACATCTAAAATAACCTTAGGCCCATTGTCTTCTGACCAGTTACCTAAGTAATCAAGAGCCAGAATTGCAATAATTTGATCAGGAAGAAGTATTTCCCCGTCTAAAACAACACCCAGGCGATCACCATCCCCATCAAACAAAAAACCAATCTCTGCGTCTTGCTTTTCCATCTCGTTAATCAAAGACTCGTAATTTTTAGGGTCTGATGGGTCTGGGTGATGATTTGGAAAATCACCAGAAGGTTCTGCAAATAAAGGAATATGATTTTTAAGATTGTAGGATTGAGTAAATGCTTCTAACGCAATGCCCATAGCACCATTACCGCAATCCCATACCACTTTAATGTTTGAGGGGAAAAAAGATGCTTTCGTTAGAACATCAACAACATACAACGAAACCGTATTTTTCATTGTGCTGCGCCCTTTCTCTTTCTTTTCCATAGGTAAAGCCGCAATTTCTTTTATTAACTCACCGCTTACAGGATCTGTGGACGTCAATGTCTTAAATCCATTATACTCTGATGGATTATGCGATCCTGTGACCATAATTCCACCATCTGCATTCATATCCTTTGTCGCAAAGTATAAGTAAGGCGTAGGGCCCATTCCCATATTAATAGCATACCCTCCCGCATCGACAATTCCCTGTATTACCTGCCTGCTTAAAACAGGTGAGGATGTCCTTGTATCACACGCTACACAAATTTTAGGATTTTTTTTAGAAGTTTTCTTTTTTAAATATTGAGTAAATAAATACCCCCAATGGTATCCATCATCATCGTGTAAGGTTTGACCATAAATTCCTCGGATATCGTACGCTTTTAAAATGGAAGGGTGAAATGTTGTCATGTGCTTGTTGCCTCCTGATGAATAGTGATAGATGCTGTTGGGAAAAATTCTAAAAGCTGTTGTTCAACTTCATGGGAAATATCATGTGCTTGCTGAAGTGTTAAATTAGCGTCCATATGAGCATCCATTTGAATAAAAACAAAAGGGCCAGCTTTTCTAGTTTTTAGTGAATTAATATGCAAAATATTTTTATTTTCAAGAGCAATTTTTCGAATTAAATTTCGACTCTGATTGTCCATTTCACGATCCATTAATACATCCACGCCCTCTTTTCCAATTTTATAAGCAGTTGCAATAATATAAAAACCGATTAAGGCTGCAATAATGGCATCCATCATGCCAGATATCGAATTTTGTCCTTGCGCAAGTAAAAAAGAACAAATAACACCAAGATTAATCAAGATATCACTTCGATAATGCAAAGAATCTCCTGAAATTGCTAAAGATCCTGTTTTTTTAATCACAAACATTTGATATCTAACAAGAATTAAAGTCAGGAAAATAGAAAAAATCATAACGCTAATTCCAATTCTGACTTCTTCAACAGGCTGTGGATGAATAAAATGTTCCCATGCTTCTTTTAGAATAATAAATGCAGAAATTGAGATAAAGAAAGACTGTGCTACGCCAGCTAATGCTTCAATTTTTCCATGACCAAATCGATGCTCATTATCTGATGGTTTGAGAGCATGCTTGATCGCAATCCAATTCACAAATGACGCTAATGAATCTAAGAATGAATCCATAAGTGTTGCGTGCATGCTAACAGATCCGGTTATTTGCCATGCCACAAATTTGATCCCAATTAAAATCAAGCTCACAAAAATTGAAAAATAGCTGGCTTTTTTAAGCAAACTTTGTAAATAAGGGTCATAATTACTCATGAAAACTCCTTTAGGACTTTTGCATAAATATCACGCTTAAAATAAATAGCAAGATCTAATATTTCAGATGAAAGTTCCCATCTCCAGGCACAAAATTCAGAAGGAATTGTTGAAAAAATATTAATATCAGAATCGAACCCAACAAAATCAAGAAGATACCATTTTTGTTTTTGTCCTAGGAATCTACCTCCCCACCATTTTGAACGGTAAGGTTCAGGGATCTCATAATACAGCCATTCTTTCATATCTTTAACAATAACGGCTTTATCTGTTCCGACTTCTTCTTTCAACTCACGCCACAAAGCTTCTTCGGGCGTTTCACCTTCATCAATCCCCCCTTGGGGCATTTGCCAACCAATTGGGGATGGTGTTTTGCGTCTTCCCATAAAAATATCCCCATCTCGATTGCGTAAGACAATCCCGATACCGTGGCGATACTGGTGCTCCAAATATTTCATATCTAGTCTTTCTTCTTTAATAATACATAAGAAATAGGAGCAAGAAGAACTCCCTCACTCTTAAATTTCTCATCCAACTCGATTAATTTTTTCAAGACAAATGGTCCAGGAGTCATCATCATTGTAACGTGGCCTTTTGATTTTGCAAGAGATAAAGCATTTTTAAAGGCATTTTCCACCTCTTCTTGAGATGCATCTTCAAGGATTTCATTATCTATAAAACTATAAGGAACTGTAATTTTAGAACCTACCGCTTTTGAAGTTTCTGTAGGCGTTCCATCAATATATGGAATCTTTTTTTCATTAAGCCCTTGAATCAATAAATTTACAGATTTTTCAACTGTTGAAAATCTCCCTCCAGCATTATTCAAAAGCCCAACAAAAGAATCCCCTTGGGAGATAACCCAATTAAATCTTAGAAGATTTTCTTCATCTGTTTGCCTTGTTAAAAGAGTCTTTGGCCCAGGGTCCTCTTTTGGGTAACCATTGGGTTCAAGGGGTAAAACAACTAAAACCTCATGATTTTTATCTCGAGACTTTTTACACAAGTCTTTTAAATTTGGAGAATGTGGGTTAAATGCAAGAGTCACATATTTAGAAGTCTCAGCAATTGATTTATCAACCAAATCTTGTTTTAACCCCAAAGAATGAAGAATAATGCTGATAGTTGGTTTCTTGTCAGGATTTTCAAAAGGCGTGATATGTTTT
Organism: uncultured Alphaproteobacteria bacterium; assembly: GCA_964497925.1. GTDB lineage: Bacteria > Pseudomonadota > Alphaproteobacteria > CAIYWZ01 > CAIYWZ01 > CAIYWZ01. Next base: position 49,922 of record CAZCFE010000001.1, read on the forward strand.
TTCCAATCAGCATCAACCACAGATGCAATAACTGGCGCTACTTCATTCGTATCCTTTTGAGTTACAATTTTTGTCACATCTGTTCCTGATAGCACCTTATCAGCAACAGGGGCTGGGGTAAATATCTTACTGTACACAGATAATGACTTCACAAGCTCGAAAGCTCGAACAAGGGGATAATCTTGATCTTCAGGTTTTACAGCTTCTTTCTTATCTTTACCATCTTTATCTCCAGGTTTTTTCACCTTATCTTTTTCTTTTAAGATCTCAGTTAAGCCCTGATCTGGTTTTAACGCGCCCTTGTAATCTTTTTCTCTAAACCTTTCTTCATCACTAATTTTTTCAAATTTAATATAATCTGCAATTAAATCTGGCTCAATTCCTTGAGCCTGAATTGATCTTCCCAACGGGGTATAATAACGCGCTATTGTATATTTTATCGCACGATCCCCCATAACAGGCTTGACGGCCTGAACAGAAGCTTTTCCAAATGATTTTGTTCCCATAATAATTGCACGCTTATGATCCTGAAGAGCTCCTGCTGTAATTTCAGATGCTGATGCAGAGCCTCCATTAATCAAAACAACAACAGGCATTTTAGAATCAACATATTGACCACTATTTGCCATATAATGCTCAACCTTTCCAGAATCCCTTCCTCTTGTTGATACAATTTCAACATTATCTAGAAAAAGATTGCAAAGTCCAACAGCCTGCTCGATTCGACCTCCCGCATTGTTACGCAAATCAATAACAATTCCTTGGAATTTGTCTTTAAGTGTTTTCTTAAATGAGTCAATTGCCTCTTTTACCATATCAATTGTTTTTTCATTCATAAAAGAGCTGATTCGAATATATCCAACCTGGTCTTCGATACGATGTTTGACTGTTTTTACTTTTATAACATCACGTTTAATTTTCATCTCTATTGGATCTTTTCCTGGGCGATAAATATTCACCTTAACCTCTGATCCAATAGGGCCTCCACGCAATTTCTTAACAGCTTCATCTGTTGTCATGCGTAAAACTGCTTCACCATTGATTTTAAAAATATAATCACCACTTTTCAATCCAGCAACAGCGGCTGGAGCATCCTCAATTGGAGCAATTACTTTTATCAACCCATTCTCCATGATAAATTCCATACCAATTCCAATAATTTCGCCCTTGGCGCTTTCGTTGAATTCAATATAGTCTTTTGGATTAATATATGCGCAATGAGGGTCTAAAGATGAAAGCATACCGCCAATCGCGGCCTCCATCAATTTTTCTTTATTCACTTCTTCCACATAGTTTGCCTCAACATCATTTAAGACTTGTTGGAATAAGGGCATAAGATCTTTAGGGGGGGGAGTGTCTTTTGTTTTTTTATCCCCCTGTCCAAAAATAGAAAGCGAAAATGAAAAACAAGCAAAAATGAAAAATAAACGCATATAAAAAAGCTCCTTAGGTGACTAAAATAACCATTTTTTATTTTATCAAAAAACAAAAGAAAGATCCACCAGTATTAATAGTTTTTTAAAGAATTTACACATAAAATACTATTGTAATTTTGGAGAACCTGACATGAGAAAAAGCATAACTTTAGCGGTGGTTTTATTATCCCAAAGCCTAATAGCCCAAAGTCAATCCTCAGGATCAGAAGCTGCTTTATTTACCGGTATTGCAAAAAGTCTGTTTGGACTGACCGGACAAAATCCAAATCTTATCACACAAGGAATGAATACCGCACAACAATTTCAGCAACAAGCGCCCTCCCCCATCTCAAATTCAGCAGCTCAAATTCAAATCCAACAGCTTAGCTCTGCGCAATCAAACCAAGCAGCAATTCAAGCCTGCGTAAATTCCGGTCTTTCACTTGCAACATGTCAATCGATGAACAAACCTTTAACATCAACAGTCAGAACCACTGATGATGTTCTTTTTGAAACAGCGCTCAATAAAAGCAAAACAGCAGGCGCATCTGAAATTGTAGAGTTCTTAGATCTGAATTATGTTGCATTTTTAATGGTATCATTTTCCCATGTTCTAGCAAGCTACATCAATACTCTTGGAAAGTTTGACACAATTGATCCTTTAAGTGTCATACAACTTAAACCTGTCTCAGTACAATCACTCACGAGTAAAGCCTCAATTCCATCATCCACAACGCCCACGCCTTTATCTTGGAACGCAATCACAAAAAACATAGCCAGCAGATTGCCCAAGATAAGATTCACATGGGAAAATTACAAAAATTTTATTGTCGATAATAGCAATGACCGCGGCGGAGTTGTTTTGATTTTCACCAACACGTCTACAAAAGAAAGACGTATCGTGTTGATTCCTCACCCTCAAATGAAAGGGTTTACAAAATTTCAGGGAATCACTTCTCAAGTCGCAAAAGATATTGGCTTTGATTTACCGCCACCTCAAGCATAATTGGCTGGGGGACCTGGATTCGAACCAAGGACGCCCGGTCCAGAGCCGGGAGTTATACCACTTAACTATCCCCCAAAAAAAACACAAGACTTGACTTAATTAAGGATTACGAAGTATAAAATGAAAATGAAATAAAAGTCAAGGGCAAGTTAAGTTCATGGAAATTACAATCTTAGGCTGCGGACCATCTTCAGGTGTCCCGTTCTATGGAAACAGATGGGGAAACTGTGACGCATCGAACCCCAAAAACACGCGAACAAGATCCAGTATTTTTATTAAAAATCAGGATACAAAAATTCTCATCGATACAGGGCCAGATGTCCGTCAACAGCTTTTGCGGGAAAATATTCAAAATTTAAGCGCGATTCTTTACACACACGACCATGCAGATCACACACATGGTATAGATGAGCTGCGCGGACTGGCAACACTCAATGATACAAAATATAATTTTTGGGCTGATGATACTACCCTCAAAAGTCTTCAAAAAAGATTTTCATATTTAATGACAAGCTCTCCATCAACTGAAACTTTTCGGCCGTTTATGATTCCAAATTTAATAGAAGCTCCTTTTTTTATTGAAAAAGAAAAAATTATTCCTTTTGCTCAAAATCATGGCCTTTCTAATTCTCTGGGATTTCGGATTGGCGATATTGCCTATTCCACAGATGTCGTTGAATTAAATGATAAGGCTTTTGAAGTTTTGGATGGAGTTAAAGTTTGGATTGTGGGGGCTCTTCAGTACGAACCACACATTGCTCATGCTAATGTAGAAAAAGCTCTTGGATGGATAAAAAAAATATCCCCAGAAAAAGCTTATCTTACACACCTAAGCTCAAGGTTGGATTATGAAAAACTCAAACAAGAACTGCCAAATAATATAGAGCCATGTTACGATGGCATGAAAGTGAATTTGTCATGATTTATATACGTTCTTTTTTCTTTTTAATATTTTTCTATGCTGTTGGACTTTATCATTTAATTGTGGGGGCTCCTTGGTATGCATTTGGAAAATGGCATGGAGATTGGATTATGCGCTCTTGGAGCAGAGGAAATATTTGGTGTTTAAGATATATCGCAGGAATCAAAATCCAGTCAAAAGGCGAGGAAATTTTAAAAACCGGGGGGCCTTACATTGTCGCATGCCAGCATCAGTCCGATTTAGAAACTGTGACGTTCTTTGATTATTGTTTATATTCATTCGTATACAAAAAAGAACTCAATAATCTGCCTTTTTTTGGAAGCTTCATGCAAAAAGCTGGGATGCTCTCTGTTGACCGCGAACAAGGAGCAACGGCTCTTCGCAATCTTTTAAAGAACGCAAAAACAGCTATTGAAAGACGTGGAGGCATTATCATTTTTCCAGAAGGGAAAAGAATGCCTGTAGGAGAAGTCGGAAAAATAAACCCTGGTCTTTGGGCTTTATACAAATCACTTCAGATTTCCGTCATTCCTGTTACTTTATCAACAGCTCCATACTGGAAGCCTAAACAGTTTTTAAAATACCCAGGAACAGCGACACTCTTATTTCATCCACCTTTTGAGATAGGTCTAGACAGAGAAACATTTGAAGAAAAATTAAAACAGATTTATTTAAAAGGAAATATTTAATCGTGCGAGAATTGCAAAGTAGCAAGCCTTGAATAAAGGCCCTTTTCTTTCATTAATTCTTCATGCTGCCCTGTTGCAACTATTCTACCTTGATCAATCACAACAATCAGGTCTGCTTTCAAAATTGTTGAAAGTCTATGAGCAATCATAATTGTTGTTCGACCCACCATAACACGGTTCAACGCTCTTTGGACCAAACGTTCACTTTGTGCATCCAAAGCTGATGTTGCTTCATCCAAAAGAAGCAATGCTGGATTTCTTAATATAGCTCTTGCAATCGCAATACGTTGCCTTTGCCCTCCTGAGAGCGCGATCCCTTTTTCACCCAAAGGAGTTTTGAATCCTTGAGGCAGTTTTTCTATGAATTCTGTAACCAAGGCAATATCAGCGGCTGCATGAATTTCATCATCAGTTGCATTTGGACGTCCATAACGAATATTGTCATATGCATTTCCTGTGAAAATAACTGGCTCTTGTGGGACCGATCCAATGCAACGACGCAAATCATGAATAGATAAATCTCGTAAATCAACCCCATCAAATGTGATAGAGCCTTCTGTTGGATCATAAAAGCGAAGAAGAAGCTGTAAAATTGTAGTTTTCCCACACCCCGAAGGACCAACAAGTGCTATTTTTTGTCCAGGTTGTACATTTAAAGAAAAATCAAGCAGAGCTGAATTCTCATTTGCAACGGAATATTTAAAACTTACATTATTAAAAACAACACCACCCATAACATTATCGGGCAAAGGTTTTGGAGTGCGTGGATCTTTTGTGATGCTGCTTGTAGCAAGAAGTTCTCTTACTCTCTCCCCTGCCCCGGCAGCCCTTTGAATATCACTGATCACTTCAATAAACGAATTAACCCCTGTTGCCAACACAATCGCATAATAAACAAATGATGATAATTCTCCGGCAGTAATCTCTCCTGCTGAAACTTGAGCGCCTCCAACCCATAGAACAGATGTGATTCCTGCAAAAACTAGAAATATAACCAAGGTGCTCAGCATTGCGCGCGCCTTAATACGCTTTAATCCAAACTCTAAAAAGACTTTTTGATGCGCATCAAAATGAGATCTGTCAATTGATTCATGGTTAAAAGCCTGAACAGTCCGAACTGCATTGAGCGTTTCTTCAACATATGAATTCATTTGAGCAATGCTATCTTGAGTTGCTCTGGAGTATTTTCTTACGCGCCTTCCAAAAATAAAAACTAAGACCAGAATAATTGGAACCATAATAGCAACCAAACTTGTAAGCTTTGGACTTGTAAAAATTAAAATTCCAGCAGCCCCTAAAGAAATCATCATATTTCTAACAGCGATGGGAATACTGGTAGATAATAAAACTTGTAAAAGGATTGTATCAACTGTTATTCTAGATAAAACTTCCCCAGTAGATGTTGTTTCAAAATACGACGGACTTAATCCCAAAACATGCTGAAAAATCACTTTTCTCATATCTGAAATTGCCCTATCACCAACCCACGAAACTAGATAAAATCTAACATAGCTGGCCAAAGCTAAAAACACCACGACTCCAAAAACAAGAGCTAAATGCTTTTGAAACAACGCCATATCTTTTTTTTGAACCAATGTGTCGACGATATCCTTGAAAACCATTCCCAAAAGTAACAACATGGCTGCAGCAAAAATCAAAGATAAAAATGCAAAAAAGACATCTCTTTTATAGGGGGCTAGGAATTTTATAATGGGCCACAATGAACCCTTTTTTCTTTTTTCAGTTTTCTTCATTTTAAACTATCTAATTCTTGTTTTATCTGTTCTATAAAAATATCATCACTTCGAGTGTTCTTCCATTTTATTTTATCCCACATAAAGTGGTGCGCCCCACTTACAGGAGATGACACCCAAATTTCTTTTGCAACCCCATGCCAATTAATCAACAAGATCCCCTTAGGGGTATGAACTGTCATTTTTTGGGCTTCTTGATCAAAATCAAAATCTGAAAATTCTGTTTCTATCATAGAAGCGCAAGCTTCAAATTCAACTTCATAGGGAAACAAAATATATTCTCCTCAAGCTTTAATTATGCACATAAAAAGGTTAATAAAATCCTTACTTTAAAGGAGAGACCTTTGCTTCTCCGTCTTTAAACATAACACAAACAGACTGAAAATTCAAAACATCTTTTGAAGAAGTTATAACATTTCCTGATTCTGTTCGCACAAGAGTAAAGCCTCGATCAAGGGTCTTTTTAAAACTATAGGCTTCTAACATCTGCCCACAACCAGAAATGAGTTTTTCTTTTCTATCAAAATACTGTTTTAGGAATTGATCAAACCTTAACCCATAGAAATCTAAAGCTTTTTTCAGACTCTCTAATTTTAAAACCAAATTATTAGAAGACAAAGTCTTATTAAAAATGATCTGATGTTTCACGTGAAACATTAACTCTAGGTTTCGAATCAATCTAACAGAACAATCATCCAACTTTAAAACCTTTTGCTGTTGAGCTTTAATAGGATCATGGACTCTTAAGGATTCTGTTTTATGGGTTAAATTATCTATTTTAGATGCAACTATGCGAAGCGCCATTGCAGACCTGTTTTGTAAGTAAAGATGAATATCTGTTTTTTTCGAAGCAACAATTTCACCTGCAGCACTTGGTGTTGGGCAGCGAATATCTGCCACAAAATCACACAAAGTGGTATCAGTCTCATGGCCCACAGCAGAAATAACAGGAACCGCGGAGTTATAAATTGCCTTTATAACTGCTTCTTCATTAAAACTCCAAAGATCCTCTATACTCCCCCCACCACGAGCAATGATTATAACATCTGGTTTGTTTTCCATGGCATTAAATCCATTGATCGCTGAAACGATTTGGTCAACAGATCCATCACCTTGCACCAAGGTTGGCCAAAGAAGAACTTTTTGCGTATATCTTTCTTTAAGTCTATGAGCTAAATCTTGAATCACAGCTCCAGTTGGGGATGTAATAATCCCGATAAACCCAGGAAGTTTTGGGATTGTTTTTTTATGCTTCTGATCAAAAAAACCTTCTTTTTCTAATCTTTCTTTAAGCTCAAGAAACTTTCGCTGCAGAACACCAACTCCAGATTCTTCTATTTGTTCGGCAATTATTAGATATTTAGACCTTGCCGCAAAAGTAGAAATCTTTCCCGTGATAACAACTTCAAGCCCATCTTCTGGTTTTACTTTTAATTTTGAAACACTCCCTCTCCAACAAACTCCATCAAGAGTAGAATCTGCATCTTTAACGATATAATACAAATGCCCAGAAGTATGAAGTTTTACCCCAGAAAGCTCCCCCTTGATTCGAACTTTCTTATATTGCCCCTCTAACATATTTTGTATTTCTTTAGAGATCTGAGAAACGGAATATTCAACAGACTCCGTTTGAAATAAAAGAGGTGCTATCTTGGTTGTTGTCGTTGTGTTTTCCATGCTTCATCTTTATAAATAAGTTGCTATTAGATATAAACTTACATTATATTAACTAAAAATACCAGGAGAAAATAATGGATACACAAATTCAAAAAACAGAAATCTATAAAGAACTTCTTCTAAAATGGCAAAAGAAAATAAATCTTATTTCGCCAGAAACTATACCCAACATTCAAGAAAGACACGTCGAAGACTCAAAAACACTTCTTAACATTATACCAAACAATGCCACCATTGTTGACATAGGAAGCGGAGCAGGTTTTCCAGGGATCATCCTTGGAATCTATGGATATACTGTAAATTTAGTAGATTCAGATTATAGAAAATGCGCCTTTTTAACAGAAGCAGTCAGAGTTTTAGATCTAAAAAATGCCTGTATACACAATTGCCGAATTGAAGAATACAGGGGCCCAACGCCAAACATTATCACTTCAAGAGCCTTGGCACCTCTACACAAACTTTTGGATTTTTTAAAAATTGTTTCACGTGAAACAATTTGTGCGGGCTTCTTCCACAAAGGCGAAAAATGGGAGGACGAAATTAAAGAGGCTGAAAAAAAATGGTTTTTCGATAAAGAAGTCTTTACGAATCCAATCGGAGGTGTTATTCTAAAAATAGAAAACGTTAGATCTATTACCTAAGGAAGAAAAATGGAAATTATTACAATTGCAAATCAAAAAGGCGGTGTTGGAAAAACAACAACGGCGGTAAATTTAGCAACTGCTATTTCTGCGGTTGGAAAAAGAGTCCTTTTAGTGGACTTGGACCCTCAAGGCAACGCAAGTACAGGCGTTGGTCTGTTTAGGGAGTCTCGTCGCTATGGCTCATATGAAATGATACTAGGTCACGTAACACCAGAAGATGCTATCGTTTCAACCATCATCCCAAACCTTGATTTGATACCAGCAACGCCCCATCTTTCAGGAGCCGAAGTCGAATTAATAGGGTTACAAGAGAGAGAATTTCGATTAAAAAAAGCGTTTGAGGACCTGAGTTATCAATATGATTATGTGTTTTTAGATTGCCCTCCATCTTTGGGGCTTTTAACTGTAAACGCATTTGTTGCATCTAATCACCTTCTTGTCCCATTGCAATGTGAGTATTACGCCTTAGAAGGATTGAGTCAGCTTGTTCAAACCCATCAATTAATCAAATCCAATTTAAACAAAAATTTGCGTCTACATGGAATTGTTCTGACTATGTTTGATAAAAGAAGTGGGCTTAATTTATCTGTCGTAAAAGACGTAAAAGCGCATTTTGGAAATTTAGTTTATGATACAGTTATTCCACGTAATGTAAAAGTTTCTGAGGCCCCTTCTTATGGAAAACCAGTTATCATGTATAATTTCAGATCACCAGGAGCGCAAAGCTATATTATGCTTGCCAAAGAATTTTTAATGCGTATGGAAGGAGTAAAACAAAATGACGCAGCCTGAGAAAAAAGCAAATTTAGGAAGAGGCCTTGCATCTTTGTTGGGAGTTAACTCTGTTTCCGTAACACAAACACCAGATTTCATCACTCAAGATGATGATCCGCACGGCGTGCAAATGGTTCGAATTACAGATATTCGCCCTGGGAAATATCAACCAAGATCACACTTTGACCGCGAAGAACTTGAAGGGTTGTCATTATCCATTCGAGAAAATGGCGTGATACAACCCATCATTCTCAGGCCTATTATTATAGGCAATGAAGAAGTCTATGAAATTATCGCAGGTGAACGCAGATGGAGAGCTGCTGAAATGTGCGGTCTCGATTGGATTCCCTCGATCATCCGAGAACTCAGCGATATCAGGGCTTTAGAAATTGCATTAATTGAAAACGTTCAAAGACGCGATCTTATGCCATTGGAAGAAGCTGAGGCTTATCAACGCCTGATGGAAGAATTCGGTCACACACAAGAAGAACTTGCAAAAGTAATAGGAAAAAGCAGAAGCCATATTGCTAACACATTAAGACTCAATACATTACCAGCATCTGTCAAACAACTTGTGAACGAAGGTCTTTTATCGGCAGGGCATGTCAGGGCAATAATAGGTCTTGAAAATATAGAAGAACTTGCCCAACAAATTGCCGATTCAAAATCTAGCGTTCGTGAGGCAGAAACAATGGCAAAAGCAATCAAACGAAAAATGGAAGAGCCTTCTATTAAAAATGAAACTTTGGAAGAAATAAATTCAGAGCTTCTTCCTTTGATTGAAAAACTTGAAGCTGTTTTCACGGCAACTGTTAAAATAAAACCACGCGGAACAACAAAAGGGGATATCATTCTTTCATATGATTCCTTAGAAAGCTTGGATAAAATCATGAAGATGATTGACGGGATCAAACTACAAAATAAAGTGCAATCATAATTATGGAAAAATCAGTCGTTTCTTTTGGATGTAGGCTTAATACCTATGAATCAGAAGTCATCAAAGATATTATTGAAAAAGTAGATGAAAACGTTGTTGTTTTTAATACATGCGCTGTCACAAGCGAAGCTGAACGTCAGGCACGACAAGCCATTCGTCGCATGCGAAAAGAAAATCCAGATATCAAAATTATTGTCACAGGATGTTCAGCACAAACCAATCCTAAGATATATGAATCTATGGCCGAAGTGGACCTTGTCCTTGGAAATCAAGAAAAATTAAAATCTGAATTCTATACTTTTGAAGACAGGGTCAAAGTGCGCGTAAATGATATTATGTCTGTCAAAGAAACTTCTTTGCACTTTGTTTCTGGGTTTGATGAGCATTCGAGAGCTTTTCTTGAGATTCAAATGGGATGTAATCACAGATGCACATTTTGCATTATCCCTTTCGGACGAGGGAATAGTCGAAGCGTCCCTTTAGGTGAAATTGTAGAGGTATCAAGACGACTTATTCTTGAAGGCTACAATGAAATTGTTTTAACAGGTGTTGATCTTACAAGCTATGGAGAAGATTTACCAGGAACTCCAACGTTGGGTCAAATGCTAAAACGCTATCTTGCTCTGGTCCCAGAATTGAAACGCTTACGTCTTTCTTCTTTGGATCCAGCAGAAATAGATGATGATCTTTTCCACTTAATTGCCACTGATCCACGCTTGATGCCACATTTTCACATCAGCCTTCAGTCTGGCGATGACCTTATTTTAAAACGTATGAAAAGGAGGCATTTACGTCAAGATGTGATCAATTTTTGTAAAAAAGTTAGACAGTTACGATCAGATGCTGTTTTTGGTGCAGATATTATTGTGGGTTTCCCAACAGAATCTGATGAAGCTTTTTTAAACTCCATGACGCTTGTTCAAGAATGTGATATTTCTTACTTACATGTGTTTCCTTATTCACCAAGACCTGGAACACCTGCAGCGCGCATGCCACAAGTAAACAAAGCCCTCATTAAACAACGAGCAAAAGCTCTACGAGCACTTGGAGAAACTCAGCTTGCAGCTTTATTGAAGACAAAAGTTGGAAAAGAAGTCAATGTTCTTGTGGAGCGCGGAGGAACTGGACACTGTGAGCATTATGCCCCTGTTTGTTTGAAAAATATTGAAAAAGATGCTACACTTGGATCTATTATTAAAATAAGCGTTGAAAGAGTCGAAAATTTAAAATTAATTGGGAAATTGACAAAGGAATCACTATGAATATTCTGTGCATAACACATGCTGATTTTGAAACTCCAGGAATAATTTTAGAATGGGCAAATCAAAATGCCCATAAAATAAAAATTATAAAACCATACAAAAATGAAAATTTTTCCTTGAATGACAATCGATATGATTTTCTAATTGTTATGGGCGGGCCTCAAGATGCTAACGATTTAGAAAAATTTCCATATTTAAAAGAAGAAATTGAGTTAATCAAAAAATTCTCTCTAGAAAATAAAAAAATCTTAGGGATTTGCTTAGGCGCTCAACTCATAGGAAAATCTTTTGGAGAAAATGCTGAAAAAAGTCCAGAAAAAGAAGTAGGGGTCTACCCAATTCAATTAACAAATGAAGCTAAAAATGATCCCTTACTAAAAGATTTTCCAAATACATTTCTTGCTATTCATTGGCATAATGATATGCCGGGCATAAAAAATGATTCTACGATTCTGGCCTCAAGTGAAGGATGCCCACGTCAAATTATAAAATTTGCAAAAAACATCTATGGTTTTCAATGCCATTTAGAAATCACCTCAGATGGAATAATAGAAATGATAAATGCTGCACCACAAGACTTATCTCCGTCTAGTTTTACGCAATCGAAAGAAACTTTAATTACTCAAAACTATAAAAGCATTAATAACACCATGATGAGTATCTTGGATAAGTTCTCTGAAATATGAAAAAGGAACTAATAAAATGAGTGGATGGTTTCAAAAATTAAAGACAAGTCTTTCTAAAACGTCTTCTAAGATTGTTGATGGACTAACTTCTCTTGTTTTAAAAAGAAAACTAGATGATGCTATTTTAAATGAATTAGAAGAAATTTTAATCATGTCAGACCTTGGTGTTGATGTTGCACGCATACTTATTGAAAAATTAAAATCAGAAAGATTTGATCAAGAAATTAGCTTAAGTGAAATCAAAGCTTTCTTAGCCAGAGAAATTATAAACATCTTATCTCCGACACAAAAAGTTTTTACAATAAAAGAAAATAGAACCCCTTTTGTCATTATGATGATTGGCGTCAATGGTGGCGGAAAAACAACAACTGTTGCAAAATTATCACAAAAATTCAAGGGTATGAAAAAATCCATTACATGCGTTGCCGGTGACACTTTCAGAGCCGCTGGTTCATCACAGCTAGATGTATGGGGCAAGCGTCTTGGTGTTCATGTCATATCAGGAGAGCAAGGGTCAGACCCAGCGTCTTTGGTTTACAAGGGAATCGAATCTGCGAAAAAATCACAAGATGATATTTTAATTATTGATACAGCAGGCAGACTTCAGAATAATACAGGGCTTATGGAAGAACTTGAAAAAATTCATCGCGTCATTAAAAAATATGATCATAAATCCCCAGATGAAGTCCTTTTAGTTCTTGATGCAACAGTTGGCCAAAATGCCTATTCACAAGTTGAGCTTTTTTCAAAAGCCGTGGGCGTTACAGGGTTGATCATAACCAAAATGGATTCATCTGCAAAAGGAGGCGTCATTATTGGTATCGCCCAAAAATTTAAAATCCCCATTTATTTTATAGGAATCGGAGAACAACAAGAAGACTTACAAGAATTTAACGCTCATGAATTTGCATATAGTCTTTTAGGGCTTGAAAGGGAATCAAATGAATAAGATAGATACACAAACACCTTATTTTAATGCTGATGATGCCTATATTGCCATTGAGAGAATTTATAATGAAAGTATCAACCTTATACAACAAGCATACGAAAAAATAATAAACCAATCTTTATCACAAGAAGAGCTGTTGGTACTAAAGAATGATTTAGAAAAAAATGCCGTATACCCACAAATTGCATTTCAAATAGAAGATGAACATCTTTTCATCGACTCCAGTATGGCTTATGGAATTGCAGTCGACCCTGGACACTATGTAACCACAGTCACAAACCCCAAAGTATTTGAAAAATATTTAATAGATCAAATCAAACACATGCTCAAACATCATGATATTCCAGTTTTTATCAGCAAAAGCGACATCCCCATTCCTCTTTCTTTCGTTATTGAAACTGGGACCACAATTTCAGACCCCACGATTTTAAAAAAATTTAAAATTGTGTTTGCTCAAACAAATATCAAAGATATGCATGATGATGTTCCAAATGGACTATTGCGTAAAAAATGTAAAGACTTACCGCAGCCACTCTCTCTTTTTTCAGCACTCAGGACAGATTACTCCTTAAGTCGCCTCCACCATTACACTGGAACACATGCTTCGCACTTTCAAAACTTCATTTTGCTCACCAATTATCATCGTTATGTATCAGAATTTATCGAACATGCATTATCGGCTCTTGGGGATGAAGATATAGAATTGGTTAGCCCGGGCAATCATATCACAAAAAAAATAAATGGCATTTTAGTGGAGGAGGGTGAAAAATCTTTACATCTTCCACAAATGCCCGCTTACCATTTAAAACGCAAAGATGGCAATGGCATTACATTTATCAACATTGGAGTAGGTCCAAGCAATGCAAAAAATATAACTGATAATTTGGCAGTTTTGCGACCTCATTGCTGGATTATGCTGGGTCATTGCGCAGGACTTAGAAGATCACAAGAATTAGGAGACTATGTCTTGGCTCATGGATACGTACGTCATGACCATGTTCTTGATAGCGCCCTTCCTCCATGGGTAAGCATTCCTCCTCTTGCCGAAATTCAAGTTGCTCTTCAAGAAGCGGTTTCAGAAATAACCGGTCTTGAAGATGTCGCATTAAAGTCAAAACTTCGCACAGGAACAGTTCTTGGAACCGATAACCGCAATTGGGAATTGCAATATGACGAACTGTATGAAAAATTTCAGCAACACAGAGCAATTGCAGTTGATATGGAATCGGCAACTTTAGCCGCTAACGGCTTTAGATTCCGAGTTCCTTATGGCACATTACTTTGCGTTTCGGACAAGCCCCTCCATGGAGAATTAAAACTTAAAGGCGCTGCAAATGCATTCTACAATGAAAGAATTGCTCAACATCTAAGCATCGGCCTTAAAAGTATAGATATTCTTAGGTCTCTCCCTTTAAGAAACCTTCACTCTCGTAAATTACGTGGATTTGAAGAACCTCCCTTTAGATAAATATCTTGAAATTTTTTAATAAATCTACCCATATGTGGATCAGATTTAGAATAAGGAATATTATCCATATCAAACCAAGCAACATCGTGAAATTCTTCTTTATCAAAATCTAAAAAAGCCCCCGAATCGGCTTTGAGAATATACCATAAACTGACATCTATGTGCACACCAGTAAAACCGTTGGTTTGAGTTGATGTTAAAAAGATAGGAGTTTCGTACAAAAAGTCTGCTTGAATTCCAAGTTCTTCAAAGCATTCACGCCTGACTGTTTCTTTTGGGTCTTCATTAAGCTCAATATGCCCCCCAGTTGGAAGCCAAAGGTTTGCTTTTTTGTGATCACATAATAATATTTTTTTAGAATTTTCATCAAACACCACAAAATATGAAACAAGATGTTTATTTGGAACATCAGGTTTTTGAATTCTAAACAATAAAGAGCCGCTTTCAACCCAATGAAGAGTTTCTTCAATATGTCTTTGTTCAATTTCATCAAAAGGAGAAATTCTTGAAATTAAATCTCGGATATATTCACGCATTCAGACCAATCCTTCCTTTGATAAAATTTCTGCACCAACCCACCGCTACATGGTTTTTCACTTGAGAGATGAAAATCTTCCCATGGCAATTCTAGTTTAATTCCTTGAACTAAATCAATTGGAATAATCGTCAGTATTAACTCATCGATTAATTTTTCTTTTGCAAAAGAAGCAGCTAATTGGGCACCGCCAAGAAGCCAAATATCTTGATCTATAGTTAAATTTTCCATAAATTCGTTGGGGTCTTTATTCACAAAAGAAATACAAGCAAGCTCTGTTGTTAAATTATCACAAGTAAAAACGTATGTATGTTTATCTTTCCATGCCCAATCTCCAAAACCTAAAATTTGTTTGTAACTTTTGCTTCCCATAACGATAGTTGATATCCTAGTCATCAAGTCTTCATACCCAAACTCTGAAAGGTCAGATCCTTCTGATTGAGGAAGCCAATCAACACCGCCATTTTTATCCGCAATAAAACTATCTTGACTCATAGCTATGTATAAAATGATCTTCACTGCATCGCTCCCTTAATATGGATTAAGTCAATAACAATAATTGAAATACCAATAAACAAAAACAAACTTAATCCTATTTTTTGATATAATTTCCATGTGCGCATTTTTAAAGCAACAAGAGAAGGAATGATCACGGCAAGAAGGCTTAAAGCAATTGCCGCATAGCATAACGCCATAATAAAACCTTCGGGATAAAATAAAGCAAATATAAGCGGAGGCAAAAATGTCAAAGTTCCGGCGATACCTTTGGAAGAAGTTTTTATTTGCTCCTCTATAAAATTAAAAAGAGCAATCCCAACACCTAAAAAAGATGTAAGAATTGCTAAGCATGAAAATCCTTGAAAAATTAAAGGGAAATGACTCCACTCCACAATTTCTGAAATAGAATTTACAAAATCTGGAGCATTTTTAATATCTAAAAATTGGTCACTTGATATAACGCCCAAAGAAACCATTTCCCATACACTATAAACAGCTAAAGGTATAAGGCTTCCAATGAAAAAAATAAATCTTAGTTTTTGACGATCAGGGCCTATATAGTTAATAATTGTTGGAATACTCCCATGAAATCCAAAAGATGTGAAAAATAAAGGAATCATGAGCAACAATTGGGAGCTCATGTCAGATGGTTGATGATTTAAAAAAGAAATTTTTACATAAGGCATGAAGTTCCATATCAATACTCCGAAACAAAAAATCATCAAAGAAACAAGAACACGATTAAATAAATCAACAGTTTTTGTACGAGAGCAAACAATACCGCTAACAATCAACATAAGTGCCACTAAAACAAATTCATGATACTCTTGAACAGAAAAAATCTGACATAGAATTGAAGCCCCCCCTGTCATATAAGCGGCAAGTAAAGCATAAAATAAGCAGCCAAGGGTAATAGATGAAACAACTCTACCTGTATTCCCTAAATATTTTTGAGCAGCATAAGACACACTCACACCTTTTTTAAAATGCATACTTATTTCAAGTAAAATTAAAGATGCTAAAAACATGAATGCCCACACAGTAATCATAGTTAAAATACTATACTTAAAGCCAACGTTTGCCGAGGCAATAGGCATGGCAATCATGCCTCCACCAATAGATGTGCCAGCGACAATAAATATTGCTCCTAGTGTTTTCATTTTAATGTCCACTTCCTAAAATTTCTCTTTTTCCAACATGATTTGGGCCCGAAACCACACCATCTTCTTCCATTTGATCAACAATTCTTGCTGCTCTATTATAACCAATTTGAAGCTTGCGTTGAATATAGCTAGTTGAGATTTTTCCATCATTCAAAACAATCTCAACAGCGCGTCTATATGTTTCATCGCGTTCCTCTTTTTGATCTGAGCTTCCAAGCTCCATTCCTTCATCTTCTTCAGTCAATCCTTCGATGTATTCGGGAGTCGCTTGAGCTTTTAAGAAATCCACGATACGCTCAACTTCTTTATCGGACACAAATGCCCCATGAATACGTGTTATACGTCCGCCACCAACCATATAAAGCATATCTCCTTGACCTAAAAGCTGTTCGGCTCCTTGCTCTGCAAGAATTGTTCGGCTGTCAATTTTTGATGTAACCTGGAAACTGATGCGTGTTGGGAAGTTAGCTTTAATGGTTCCTGTGATAACGTCCACAGAGGGTCTTTGCGTTGCCATAATCAAATGAATACCCGCTGCACGGGCCATTTGCGCCAAGCGTTGAACTGCTCCTTCAATTTCTTTCCCCGCCACCAACATCAGATCTGCCATTTCATCAACAACAACAACAATGAAGGGAAGGGGCGTAAAATCAAGAGTTTGATCCTCAAAAATTGGCTGACCTGTTTCTTTATCAAAACCAGTTTGAACTTTCCTCACCAAAGGCTCATCGTTTTCTTGAGCTTCTTTAAGTTTTTGATTATATCCATCTATATTGCGGACACCAAGTCTTGACATAGCTTTATATCGATTCTCCATTTCACGTACTGTCCACTTTAGGGCAACCACTGCTTTTTTAGGGTCAGTCACAACCGGGGAAAGCAAATGAGGAATCCCATCATAGACGGATAATTCCAGCATTTTTGGATCAATCATAATAAATTTACATTTTTCAGGAGGAAGTCTATATAAAATGGACACGATCATTGCATTTACTGAAACAGATTTTCCAGATCCAGTTGTTCCTGCTACAAGCAAATGAGGCATTTTTGCAAGATCTGCAATCATCGGAGATCCCCCAATATCTTTTCCAAGAACTAAAGACAAGCTAAATGTAGACGCTTCATAAATTTGATGGCTTAGCAATTCACGTAAGTATACTGTTTCACGCACAGGATTTGGCAACTCAATACCAATAACATTTTTCCCAGGAACGACAGCAACACGCGCAGAAATCGCGCTCATCGATCTTGCAATATCATCTGCAAGACCAATGACTCTTGATGATTTTGTTCCAGCTGCTGGCTCAAGCTCAAACAAAGTTACCACAGGCCCTGGCCGAACTCCAACTATTTTGCCGCGTACACCAAATTCTTCCAATACATTAAAAAGCTCGCCTGCGCGTGTTTGCAAAACATCCTGACTTTGATGCGCGGCGTCTTTTAATTTAACCGGCACCTCCAAAAGATTCAGAGGTGGGAGTAAGTAGTTTTGACCAAATTTTACTTTTTCAGATATGTCGCTTGAATCATAAGAAACTTCTTGCATTTGAAAAACAGCAGGAGCCGCTGGATCTTTTTGTGTTTTTAATACAGGATTTAATTTAGGCTTCTTTGATGAAGATACAATTTTATCTTGAGATGAATTCAAATGAAGCCCCCTCATACGTTCTATGATTTGAACAATATGCGCCCACCTTAACCCCAACGACCAGCCTCCTAATACAAGACCAAAAAAGGCCATCAGTAATTGGGCAATCAAGATAACAGGTATGTTTGATATTTCCAATATAATTTGCCCCATAGCGTTATATCCTGGAGAAATAGAAGCTGTTATTCTGCGAATAAGTATATCTAGAAAAGAAATAGAGACCATGCAAAGCAGTAAAGCAAGGCCTCTTAAAAAGGCATGCGGTACACTCCGTCCCAACAGCAATCTTCCTCCAATGCTAAGCATATAAATAATTAAAAAATATGATGAGATTCCAAAAATTTGATAGAATAAATCTGCACTAATGGCTCCAGCGCTACCCATTAAATTACGCGGCATTAAGTCAATTAATGTATTCAAAGAAGGGTCTAACGTTCTATATGAAATAAAAGATAAAAATAAAAATACCGCCAGTACACAACTTAAAAATCCAATCAAAAATCTATACACTTTGCCAGCTGGACTTGGCAGTAAGGTTCTCTTTCTTATTGGGATTTTTTTAGCCATCACGCACCTTTTTTACAAAATTTACACCTCTTGTTCATATCACAAACAGGGTCTTGATTCAAGAATTGGCTTTATTATACATACAATACATTTTCTTGTCAATATTTTTTTATCAATAAACATATTTAATTGACAAAACCGGATACTCACCCCTATCCTGTTGCAAGAAATTATAAAAATATGGTATATTTAAATCATCAATTATCGAAATAAAAGAGCTGTTAAATGAATCACGGATGGATCAACCTTTATAAACCCTGCGGAATAACCTCCAATGACGCCATTAGCGTTCTTAGGCGAAAATTAAAATTAAGAAAAATTGGCCACGCTGGCACGCTTGACAAACTGGCTTGCGGGGTTCTTCCTGTGGCGATAGGAGAGGGGACAAAAATTGTCCCTTTTGTTATGGAATGCAAAAAAGAATATATCTTCACTATCCGCTTTGGGGAATCCAGAACCACTGACGATTTGGATGGCGAAATTATCCAAACTTCAAACATTATCCCCACCCAAGATTTGATTTTGAAAAATCTTGATCTTTTTAAAGGGGAAATCCAACAAATCCCTCCTAAATATAGTGCTTTAAAAATAGCAGGAAAAAGGGCCAGCGATATCATGAGAAGCGGTGAGGATGTAACTCTTCCGCCAAGACCCGTCAACATATATGACCTAGCCCTTTTACATCAAGATGATCATACTCATTTTACGTTCAAAGTTTCATGCTCAAAAGGCTTTTATGTTCGAAGTCTAGCAAGGGACATTGCGGCATCTTTGGGCACAATCGGATGCATATCACACCTTGAAAGGACTAAAGTTGGGGCTTTTCAAAAAGAAAATTCGATTTTACTGGAAAAAATAATTGAAAACTGGCATAATGAGAATGTTACCTCTTTTTGGTATTCTATCAAGGCCGTTCTGGACGACATCCCGGCGGTTTTTGTGAATTTCCAAGAAGCTCAGGACCTCAAGCAAGGACGCTCAATCGCTCTTTGTCAAGGGGAATTAGCAGGAGAAGTCCTGTGTCTTGAAGACGGTATGGAGCTGGGTATTGCCACTGCCAAAGAAGGAAGGCTTTACCCAAAAAGAAACTTTAATTATTAGGAGTAGATCGATGTCGATTACAGCACAACGCAAAGCAGAGCTTATGAAAGAATACGCAATTAAAGAAGGAGATACAGGATCTCCAGAAGTTCAAGTTGCAATTCTGACAGAAAGAATCAGAAATTTAACACAACATATGGGTGTTCACGCGAAAGATTTTCACTCCAGAAGAGGGCTTTTGATCATGGTTGGTCAACGTCGTCGTCTTTTGGATTACGCAAAAGCAAAAAGTCAAACACGTTATGAAACTTTAATCAAACGTCTAGGACTCAGAAGATAATTCCACATCATTTTAAAGATATCCCTGCTTTCTTTCAAAGTGGGGATCTTCAGAACATCTACCCAGTTTAAAGAAAGTAAAAAAATGGCCGCTTCAGTAAATAAAGTAATTTTAGTTGGAAACTTAGGAAAAGATCCGGAAATCCGGTATTTTAACGATGGAACAAAAGTTGCAAACTTAACGCTCGCCACATCTGAAACATGGAACGATAAGGCAACAAACGAGCGTAAAGAAAAAACTGAATGGCACAGAGTTTCAATACTCAACGACAGGTTAGCAGATGTATGCGAAAAGTATTTAAAAAAAGGTGCGAAAATTTACGTAGAAGGCCAATTGCAAACGCGTAAATGGACGGATCAAAGTGGTATTGAAAAATATACGACTGAAATTGTTCTTGGTAAATACAAAGGCGAACTTACGATGCTCGATTCAAAAGGTAGCGGTTTTGGATCTGATGAATCACGCGGCTTTGAAGATGCTTATCCTCAGCCTTTGGAACAAACTCACTCATCAAGCAAAAAAATTGATGACGAAATCCCTTTTTAATAAAAAATTTCAAGGAGCCTAGAACTAATGACCGATTCCCAACAACGAAGCGATATTATTCACGTTACCATTGAAGATGAAATGAAACGCTCTTATCTAGATTACGCGATGAGCGTGATTGTTTCCAGAGCTATTCCAGACGTAAGAGATGGTTTAAAACCTGTTCACAGACGTATTTTATACGCAATGTACGAAGCAGGTTATGATTTCAATAAACCATTTCGCAAATCGGCCCGTGTTGTTGGAGAAGTTATGGGTAAGTATCACCCACACGGGAACTCAGCCATCTATGAAGCCATGGTTCGCATGGTACAAACATTCTCAATGAGATTACCATTGGTTGATGGACAAGGAAACTTTGGTTCTATGGATGGAGATCCAGCAGCGGCCGAACGTTACACAGAAGCACGTCTTGCTAAATCAGGTCATTCCTTGTTGGAAGATATAGACAAAGAAACTGTTGATTTTGAGCCTAATTATGACGAAAGTTTGCTTCAGCCAAAAGTCTTACCAGCAAGATTTCCAAACCTTCTTGTTAATGGGTCAAGCGGAATTGCTGTTGGTATGGCAACCAATATTCCACCTCACAACTTAAAAGAAGTAATTGATGCATGTTGCGCATATATCGAAAATCCTGATGTCACAGTTGAAGATTTAATGCAATATGTTCCAGGGCCCGATTTTCCAACAGGAGGCTTAATTATCGGAAGATCTGGAATTTTAGAAGCTTATCGCACTGGCCGTGGGTCAGTCATGATGCGCGGAAAATCTCATATCGAAGATATTAAAAAAGATAAACAGGCCATTATTTTTACAGAGATCCCATATCAAGTCAACAAAGCAAGACTTGCTGAGCGTATTGCAGAGCTTGCTAAAGAAAAAATCATTGAAGGCATTTCTGAATACCGTGATGAATCTGATCGCGATGGCGTCCGCATCGTTATTGAACTTAAGAAAGACGTTGTTGCTGACGTTGTTTTAAATCAACTCTATAAATTTACCCCCTTGCAAACAAGTTTTGGCGTAAACACATTAGCCCTTCACGGCGGCGTTCCTCTTCAATTGTCTTTACGCGATATTATTAAAGCCTTCGTTGAGTTCAGAGAAGAGGTTGTTACAAAAAGACTCAAATTCGAACTTCGAAAAGCAAGAGACCGCGCACATCTTTTGGTTGGATTGGCCATTGCTGTTTTGAATATGGATGAAATCATCATTATCATTAAAGCCGCATCGACCCCTCAAATTGCAAAAGAACAATTAATGGGCAAAGGTTGGAATTCAAGTCAAATTAAAGCATATTTAGATCTTATTGATGACCCCAGGGGACGCATCGAAGGTGATCTTTATTTCTTTTCAGAAGAACAAGCCAAAGCGATTTTAGATTTACGCTTGCACCGCTTAACCGGACTTGAAAGAGATAAAATCCAAGCAGATTTAGACGCGCTAGCTAAAGTCATTGAAGATCTTCTCATTATACTTGCATCAAAAACAATGTTGATGGATTTGGTAAAAAAAGAATTGGTTGAAGCCTCTACATCATTTTCAAATCCAAGGCGAACAGAAATTCAAGATGGTGAATTTGAATCAGATATTGAAGCTCTAATTCAACGTGAAGAAATGGTTGTAACTGTCAGCCACAGCGGATACATAAAACGCGTTCCTTTGAATGCTTTTAGAGCGCAACGTCGTGGCGGAAAAGGAAAATCAGGAATGGCTACCCGAGAAGAGGATGTTGTTTCGGATGTATTCGTTGCCAACACACACACACCTCTTTTATTCTTCTCCACACATGGAAAAGTCTATGAATTGAAAGTATATAAATTACCTTTAGCTAGCGTTCAGTCACGTGGAAAAGCAATTGTGAATCTTTTACCTCTTGCTCCTAATGAAAGGATTGCAACCATCATGCCGCTTCCAGAGGAAGCTGACACTCAAGATATGTTCATGATGTTCGCAACATCTAAAGGCAATGTTCGCCGAAATGCCATTTCCGATTTCTTAAATATTCGCGGCAATGGAAAACGCGCCATTCGTCTTGATGAGGGAGAAGAATTGGTTGGCGTTAGAACATGTTACGCGAAGAACGATGTTTTCATTGCAACACACTTAGGCCAGGCCATCCGCTTTGAAGTTGAAGATATTAGAGTATTCGTTGGAAGAGATTCAAATGGTGTCAGAGGAATAAGACTTGCGCCAGAAGATTATGTTGTTTCCATGACCATTTTAAATCAAATTGATTTTACAATTGAAGAACGTGAAGCTTATCTTAAAGGGGAAGAGTCTGATCTTCCTTCCGAACGTTTTACTCAAATGAATGAAAACGAAGAACATATTCTAACCGTGACAGAAAAAGGTCTTGGAAAGCTAACCTCTGCTTATGAATATCGCGTCATTGGCCGCGGTGGCTCAGGGGTTAAAAACTTGCTCTTAACCGATAAAAATGGCCCTGTCGTAGCTTCTTTCCCTGCAACGCTTGAAGATCAAATCATGCTTGTAACAGATGCTGGAAAAATCATACGCGTACCCGTAAACGGTATTCGAATTTGTGGAAGACAAAGCCAAGGCGTCATGCTTTTTAGAGTTAGTGACGAAGAAAAAGTTGTATCAGTTGCGTACTTAAAAGAAGATCAAATTGGTGGTGATGATGAGTTTGATGAAAATGAGATCGCTGATACAAATCAAGAAGTCGCTGAAGCGATTACTGAGTGAGGTTCTTGATTTTTTATTTCCGCCAATTTGCCTATCATGCTCTAAACATGTAGGTGAATGGGGGCAATTTTGCAACACATGCTGGAGCAATCTTGTATTTATAGAAAAACCCCTTTGCAAGCAGTGCGGATCTCCGTTTGATTTTAAAATTGAAGACGATACTCTTTGTGGAAAATGTATCCAAACAAAACCACATTACGACCGCGTTAGATCTATATTTTTATATAACGACGTTTCAAAAAAAATTATCTTAAATTTAAAATCTTATGACAGTACGCATCTTGCTTTGTACATGGCAAAATATATAAAAAAAGCCCCTGATGATTTGTTGTCAAATGCAGATATTATTGCGCCCGTGCCTCTTCATTGGAAAAGACTTTTAAAACGGAAATTTAATCAATCTTCTCTTATCCTTCAACACCTTGACATAGACGCTGATAAAAAATATTACGATCTTCTATACCGCAAGAAAAATACTCCTATACAAGGCAACATGAATGAAGAAAAACGTATTGAAAATACAAAATCCGCATTCCGGGTGACTGAGGCATATTTGTCTGCCATAAAAGGCAAAAACATACTTTTAATAGATGATGTTTTCACAACAGGCGCGACAATTAACGAATGTGCAAAAACACTCAAGAAACAAGGAGCCAAAGAAGTTTGGTGCCTTTCTTTTGCAAGAACAAAACAATATCCGCAATCCTCTCTTCTGAATTAATATTTTATTAAATATTTCAATATACAATCAGAAACTAGAAATCAAATGGGAACTATGGCAAATGAGATATTTATTTATTTTTCTTATGATCAATTTTTGGTGTCTAGGTGATGATAAGGAAAATCCATCACAAGATCCAGGAATGCTCATGACAGATGAGCCTGAAAAAGAAGAGATCCCTATCATAATTGATGGAGAACAACAACCACGTCAATGCCCTTGCGCCCAAACATAACTTCGATAAAATTAATAATTTTTTAAAGCATCATCTCTACTATTAAATTCAAATATTAAAGGGGGCTGGGGCTTATGAAATTAAAATATTTGTTTGGATTTTTACTGTACAACACATCAACCTTTGCTTCATCAACTTGGGATTTTTGGTGGGATGAGCCACACACTTCCCCTCATTATTTACGCTTCTCTTATACAGGCACGCCTTCTTTTGTGAATGGACATCTTTATAACGTTCTGCGTGATAAAGGGTTTTTTAATGATATTGCAGGGAGAAATTTAAGCGATTCTGAAAAATACATAATGACAAGGCGCGCACTCGAAGATGGCTTAACGCCCGATCAAATCAATGAAACCTCAGTCAATGGGAAAGAGGTTGTCGCTCATCGTGATTTTTATTTTGATCGGCTTCCTTATCCAGAACTTATCATTAGAGAGAAAATCTTTAACTCTCTACCAGACAGTATTCTATCCGGTTGGGGAGGAGCTGATGGTAAAATCTCAATAGAACAAGCAAAAGGAATTGCACGACTTGTAACAAAAGCTGGAATCACAGTTGCCCAAATTACCTTTGCAAAAGATTATTTAGGAGATCTAAGCGGTCTTGCAACTCTAGACACAAGAGCCAATCAAATTATCTCAATGACAAGATTCATTAACGCATTAAACGCAAAGGGATTTCTTGCAACAAACTCGTACATAACAACTGGTGACTTGGGAGCTATCATCAATAGCTTTTCACCGTTTTCATTAACTGCTGCTGAAATTATGGGGATTTATGTTGGAGATTTAAGCTCCCACACAATAGAACAAAGAATCATGTATATAAGACTTGGATTATCTCTTGCAAGTAAGCAAACCCTTTATCAACAATACGATAATGACACAGACGTTTATCCCAGCACAGATAACGATCGTGGATACATTTTAAATAAGCTAGTTTATTGGGGAAGAGTTACGCCAGAATCAATTGGCCAAAACAGCCTTCCAAGTGACATTGTCACCCAATTGAAAGCACATGATAACAGCTCTGAACGAGCCCTTTGGCTTGACCTTTATTTTATGAGCAGTGATGCTGATCGAACATCTGTTAAAACTTGGCTTAACACATCTTCAAATGAATCAATTTTTATTGCAGCAAATAACACTGGAGTGACTTCTGGTCTTCTCACCTGGGGAAATGGAACCGATGATGGAAATTTAAAATTTATTTTAAACCAATATGCTCTTATTTCTTCTTGGGGAAATTTAAAAACATTCCTTAAATCCTTGACTCTAGCAACAGATAAAAGAAAAGCTCTTTTATGGGCGCAAACTTCTGCATATCGCGAATTAGCTGATAAAATTCTGTCTTATGGCTTACATAAAGATGTAAGCTCTTGGGGAGACGGAAACAGTGTTGGGCTTTTACGTATTCTTAATCAATATGCACAAATCACAACATGGTCAGGTATTACATTCTTAAACACCTTAACCACAGCTGATGATAAGCGGTCTTTTTTAAACTGGTTAATTCTTCTCTCTGATCCTCCAAGCGCCACTCCGTCACTCCCGATCCCAACTGTTATTACAGCAACACAATCTTCAAACCCAAGCTCTTTTACCCAAGCACAGCAACTTGGATTATTATCAGGTTTAACCTCCTGGGGAAGTGGTACAGATGGAGCTATTTTTGATATTGTTTCTCATTTTTCCTCACTTTACCAAGGGAAAGATTCATGGGGAAATCTGGGCCGAATCTTAAACTCTTTTACAGATCTTGCTGACAAGCGAGCATTAATCGGGTGGGCAGGCACCACCGTCCCAGACAGAGGGCTGTTTTACGATACTGCTAAATCTAGCGGACTTCTTGATGGTCTTTCAACCTGGACTCAAATAGGTTCAATTATGATCACATATAACGAGTTACGTGGTGATAAAAACTGGGAAAATACAGATACATTTTTAGACTTGTTTGCAAATGGCGCTGAAAAAAGATCCATGCTTGCTTGGGGACAAATAGAGATTAATAGAAAAACCTTCGACAGCGCTATTAGCAATGGCTTAATTGATGGAATGAAAATATGGGGGAATGGCTCAGATAATAACATTCTGAGCATATTAAATCTCATTAATCCAATTGTTACAGCAAAAGATGATGAACATCTATTAACTGGATTTACCGACCTAAAAGACAAAATGAACGCTATTACATGGTATAACACGTATGGTGCAATTTTTAATACTTTGAATCAAAGCACCACATTCAAAGCATTTGACAAAGTAAATGACTTATCTACTATCGTAAATGCAAAAAATGGGTATCAACAGCTTACTGAAATATTTTCTAAAAATGGGTTTACATCCAGCGACATGGAAAATTTATCTAAAACTATTGATATAACAATTTCTGAAAGTTCTCAGGCACGTGGAAATCGGATTGGTTTCACTGTTTTAACAAGCAACAATCCTTCTTTGTTTACCAATATTACCGACTCCAAAAATGCTCAGAAAGATCTTGTTTCTGGACTTCTTGCAGCAAATATTGATTCTGCAAGTGCAAAATCCGCTCTCTTCTTAATTGATACATCCTCATCCACAATTTCGGTGCGCGTTTCACGTATTGCAATGGCTGCCGCCGTCATTAACCTTGAAGGAACAAGTCTTGCAACAAATCTTTCCGGTTCTTCTATAAGTTTTATTGCATCGTTGATTTCAAAACCATTAACTTCAACAGATGTTGCAAAAGTTGCACCACTAATTGATATGCCTCGCCCAACTGATATAACTTCAAGAATAACTCAAATCGGCAATGCTATCACAAAATATAACGCAGCAGGAACTGATGCGGCCAATATTATTTCTCTTGCAATAACACCGGTTAATAAAATGGCACTTTTAGATGGATATGCTGCAGATATAAATAAATCAAGCTTTGCAAAAGCTTTTGCATCTGGTGTTCTTCTTGGAAATTCAGCATGGGGCTCAATTAGCGCAATTCTAGTTAATTATCAAAACTCAGGCAGTGATGCAGACAATGTCATTTCTCTTGTTTCAGCTAAAAAATCAGATATTTTAAGGAGTTTCGCAAGCGATGCCAATAAATTAAACTTTGCAAATGCATTTAAAGAGGGTTTGTTCAATGAAATGACGGCACAAACCACATGGTCTCCATTTTCAACAATTTTAGCCAATTTTACAGCAGCAAAAGATGATATTGTTCCCCTTTTTAACGGAATGTCCTCAATTACAGATAAAAGAAATGCATTGATATGGTACACAACAGCATCCAATGCTAAAGGTAAGATTCTGCATGCTATTTTATCCCTTTTTACAAATGTATCCGATATCAAGACTCTCGTCTCTGGAAAAAATGGTCAAATGTTAATTACTGAAGCGCTGGGCACCGCCAACACTACTTCTGTCATTCCTTTAGTTGATACAAGCATCACAGAAAGCACAGAAAGACGAATTTTACGCACAACAACAGCTATTTCTCTTAACGGCGCTTTAACCTCCAATACAATAGGTAAAGATGTTGTAAACGAAATTGTAACATCTCAAATTTCTCCATCCACAATAACGCCCGCCATGAACATTATTGGATTTCCCCCAGCAGAATCGGCAACATCACGTATTAATCGAATCAAAATAGGAATTTTCATCTCTGGTAATACATTTATTTATTCAAGGGTTTCCGGATCAACGCCATCTCAAAGTCTTATGAATGCGATCGTTTCCTTAGCCCTTGATCCAAATGATATTTTGGCAGCTAAAGACTCAATTGACACATCAATCACAGAAGACGCCATAGCAAGAGCCAACAGAATAAACATGGCCATATCCGTTATAAAAGGTGGACTTACTTCCACAAAAAGTCTTGTAAATTCACTGATCAGCTCTTCTATGACCCCTTCACAAATTTCATCTATTACTGCAATGGCGGATAATTTAACAGCTAAAAATGCGCTCATCAACAGCTATAAAAGTGATACAGCAAATCAACCTATTTTTTTATCTGCATTAAACGCTCAAATTTTATCAGATTTCACATCGGAAGTATCGTGGAATGCAAATATTCAAGTTGCATTGAATAATTACAGAACCGCTGGAAGCAACGCCTTAACCATAACAAAGTTTGCATCAACTGGGTTTGATAAACGCTCTCTTCTAGCAAGCTACAAAACAGACACGGCTAATCAATCAAATTTTGCCCAAGCGGCCTCCTATCTAACGGATTTAACTTCTGAAACTTCCTGGGCTTCAAAAATTAAGCCATTTTTAAATGCATATACTTCTGTAAAAGCTTCAAATTGGAGCAATATGGGTATATTTTTAAATTTATTTCAAACTCTTCCAGATAAAAGATCGGCACTAATATGGGCATCCACATCAACCAACAGAAGTATATTTGACGCAGCTCTGTCAACTCGAATACTAGAAGGCTTGTCAACTTGGGGGTTTGGCTCTGGCGACGCCGCTATCCTTGATATTTTAACTCAATTTGGGGCGCTTAAAAATACAACGCCTTGGACAAGCCTGAACATATTCTTAGGATGCATGTCCGATTCTACAGATAAACGTTTAGGTCTTGTTTGGGCTCAAAATTCACAAAAACGTACACTTTTTGATGCCTCCACATCATTTATGTCTACAGGCCTTTTTTGGGGAAATGGAGCTGACGGTAATTTATTAAACATTTTAAATAATTATGAAACATTGCGATCATCTTGGGGAACTATCTCTGCTGTCATTGGCAAAATAACGCAAGCATCATCGGGATCTTCTCTTCAGGCAGATAAGCGCTCAAGTATTCTTTATTTTGGTGACAACGTAGCAGGGGGAGTGCGTCGCAATAGTTATTCTGCAGCATTAAGCTATTTTTCTGACTCGGCAAAATGGAGTGATATTCAAGCATGCATAGATGCATATATCTCAATCTCAACACCAACGTTTTGGGTTTCTTCTTTAAATGCATTTTTAACGAAAATTATATCTCCTATTCCCACAACGCCAACCAAACGTGAAATTTTACTTTATTTTGGAGATTCTGCTCTTGGTGGGTCAAGGAGGGCGGGGCAAGGAGTAGCCAGCGCTCAAGGTTTTCTCAGTAGCTTAACAGCGTGGACCGCGTTTCAATCAACAATTAATAAATTTGCCCCTCTTGGATCAAATGCTGGTGTCCTCTTTTCTGGATTTTCTGGAACACTCAAAGTTGGTATTTTAGATTGGTATACAACCAAAGGGGGATTTCCAGAGTCTATTTCAATCCCATCTATTTATGCAGGAGTCTATGATATTGCAACCGTGTCAGCAAATCAAAATGGATATCAAAGATTGATCAGCGCATTAGATACGGCGAATATTCTTTCTAATGGTGAAATTATAAAACCCACAGCAGAACAAATAAAAAACATTTCCAATTTCATAAGCCCTGTTAGCGAAAATGCAATAACACGCGCAAAACGTATAGCTATCGCTATCAATCTAAATTTAAATCCTATATTAGTAGATGGCATGACAGGTGGAGGGATCAAAGAACTTACAGATTCTCTCATGATAAAAGGCGTTTTGCCAACAAAATTTACAGCCAATACCATATCAGGAGAATTTCGTCCAGGAACGGTTACACAAAGAGCAGACGCTATTAAAGCAAAATAAAAAAAGAGAAATCAAACTCTTTCAACCAAAGAAACAATTGGCATTGACCGCAATTCTGCTAGAATATTGGACAAGTGAACTGAATTTTTAACTTCGATATCCATCATCATCTCAAAAAAGTCATTATCATAAGATGTAGTACGAACATGAGCTATGTTTCCGGCCTGCCGACTAATAGCCATTGTTGTTGCCGCCAAGGCACCTTGCACATTCATAAGAAGCAAATGGATTCTTGCAACATGGGTTTGTTTTTCATCACGCTTTTCTTCCCATGCAACATCAATCCATCTTTCGGGAGCTTTCATGAATTGTTGTAAATTTTCGCATCCTTGTGTATGAATTGTCACGCCTTTTCCTGTCATTACAATTCCCGCAATATGATCCCCTGGAATTGGGTGACAACACCCTGCAAAATGAACAGCCATTCCAGGTATTAAGCCTGCTATTGGAACCCGTTCTTTAAGATTTTTTTGAGGCTTTTGTGCTGAGTTTAAACTATCAATAGTAACTTCTTTTTTTGATTTATCATTAAAATGAGACTCGTATAACAAGATGCCCACATCGCGAACCCCTAAATGGCCAAGTCCTATATTATAGTAAACATCATCAACTTCCTCGCATTCAAGTTTTTCAAGAAGTCCATCAATCATCTTATCTGTTAACAGTAAATTTTCATTTTTAAATGCTTTATAGAGCATTTCCTTCCCAAGTTGCACATATTGTGTACGTTGTTGGGTGCGAATAAATTTACGAATAGCAGATCTTGCTTTTCCAGTAACAGCAAAACGCTCCCATAAAGGAGAAGGAGCTTGGCTTTTTGAAGTCACAATTTCAACAGAATCACCATTATACAATATCGTTCTTAAAGGGACCATTTTTCCATTAACCCTAGCGCCGGAACAATGGTTTCCAACTTGAGAGTGAACAGCGTATGCAAAATCAACAATTGTTGCACCTTGAGGCAAGGAAATCAAATCGCCGCCTGGCGTAAAGCAAAAAACCTCATCAGAAAACATTTCAAGCTTTGTGTGCTCTAGAAATTCTTCTGGATCAGAGGCGTGCTCTAAAATATCAAGTAAACTCTTAAGCCATTTATACTCATCCGTATTAGGGCTATTGCCTCCTTGTTTATACTGCCAATGTGCCGCCACCCCAAGTTCCGCGATTGCTTGCATATCTTGCGTGCGAATCTGTATCTCAATACGTTGCCCCAAAGGCCCGACAACTCCTGTATGTATAGATCTATAGTTGTTTGCTTTTGGGGTTGAAATGTAGTCTTTAAATCTTCCAGAAATAACCGAAAATGCACTATGGATTACACCTAATGCCTGGTAACACTCTGAAATCTCTTTCACAATAACTCGAAACGCCATGATATCAATTAATTCATCAAAGCTGATATTTTTTTGTGTGATTTTTTTCCAAATAGAATAAGGGGCTTTTTCCCTTCCTTCAATTTCAACTTTCATCCCATGTTTTATAAAAAGATTTTTCAATTCCTGAATAATGGTGCTTACATTTTTATTGCCCTCTTCACGCATTTCTTGAAGACGATGCTCAATAGAAATAAAAGCTTCTGGGTACAATTCTTTAAACGCTAACTGATCCAACTTTTCTTTAAAATTCTGCATACCGATCCGTTCAGCTAAAGGTGCATAAATCTCAAGCGTTTCTCTGGCAATACGATTTCTTTTCTCTGGCTTAGAAATATGATGCAAGGTGTTCATATTGTGAAGTCGGTCTGCAAGCTTAACAAGAAGGACCCTAATATCCTTAGACATTGCCAAAACAAGCTTACGAAAATTTTCCGCTTGCTTGACTTGCTCTGATTGATATTCAAGACGCGTTAATTTTGTGACACCATCAACAAGACTGGCGACCTCTTCCCCAAACATTTCTGTAATTTCTTGAAGGTTTGTGTCCGTGTCTTCAACGGTATCATGCAGCAATGCGGTAACAATTGTCGCAGTATCAAGCTTCATACCAGCAAGAATTCCTGCAACTTCTAAGGGGTGAGTAAAGTAGGGATCTCCTGACGCTCTCTTTTGTGAGCCATGAGCTTTCATCGCGAAAACATATGCTTTGTTCAACAAATCCTCATTCGCATGGGGATCATATTTTATAACTGCATCAACAAGCTCAAACTGACGTATCATTAATTTATTCCTGAATTTAAATATACCAACATAGTACTCCACTTTTGCATAAAATTCAATTTTGTTCTAAGAAGTTTTTAGAAAATGCATTTTTTAATCGAAATTTTTAGCCACATGCTGTATAATGAAATCAAAAATTGTTCTTACACAACCAAAGAAGAGGTTATAGCTAATGTATTTCCCTGATCCTATTTCAAAAATATTAAGCAATTATGACAGCGAATCTCCAGGAGTTAAAACAAACCTTTCAAGACTTTTAATGCACGGAAAACTAGCAGGGACAGGGAAAGTGATAATTCTCCCTATAGATCAAGGATTTGAACATGGTCCAGGTCGAGCTTTTTCATCTAATCCCGCAGCATATGATCCGTATTTTTTTTATGACATTGGAATTGAAGCTGGATTTTCAGCATACGCTGCTCCACTCGGGTTGCTTGAAGCCGGAGCTGGAAAATACGCAGGGCAAATCCCACTCATCTTAAAAATGAACAGCGGGAACTCAGTCTCAAAATCAGGGGGTGCTCCAGATCAGGCAATAACAGCAAGTATTGAGGACGCGTTAAGGCTTGGCTGTATTGGCATTGGGTTCACCATATACCCGGGCAGTGACGCTTGCCATGGCATGCTTGAAGAACTCAAAACCCTTTGCGCGCAAGCAAAAGCATGCGGTCTTATTGTTGTGGTATGGTCATACGCAAGAGGGAATCTTTCAAAAGCAGGAGAAACCGCTCTTGACACAATTGCATATGGTGCCCATATCGCTGCACTCATGGGGGCCACTATTATAAAAGTAAAACTTCCAACTGATTACTTAGAAAATGAGTTAGCCAAAACTGAATACATAAAAAATAATGTTCCTAAAGATTCTTTAGCTGACCGCGTAACACATATCAAGCAAGCTTGCTTTAACGGCAAACGAATGGTTGTTTTTTCAGGAGGAGAAGCAAAAGACACTCAAGGAATTTATGAGGAAGCAAAAGCTATCATCAAGGGTGGTGGTAATGGCTCGATCATAGGACGCAATGTTTTTCAACGCCCAAGACTTCAAGCTATACAAATGCTTGAAGAATTAATAAAAATATACACACAAGGAGAAAATAATTAAATGAAAATCAATGGAAATGCAATCAGACCGGGAAATATTATCGAACACTTAGGTAAGCTTTGGGTGGCTGTAAAAACCCAGCATACACAACCTGGAAAAGGTGGGGCTTATCTTCAAGTTGAGCTTAAAGGTTTAAAAGATGGCACAAAAATGAATGATCGTTTTCGTTCAAGCGAATCTGTCGAGCGCGTATTTTTAGAAGATCGTGAATTCCAATTTCTTTACCCAGAGGGCGATAATTTTGTATTCATGGACAATGAAACCTACGAACAAGTAACAATTCACCAAGATATGATTGGAGATGCCGCATCTTTCTTAAAAGATGGAATGATGGCGAAACTTTCTTTTTATGAAGGAAACCCATTAACGGTAAACTTACCAGATACTGTTATTATGGAAATCATTGAAGCAGATGCTGTTATTAAAGGGCAAACAGCATCCTCATCATACAAACCTGCAAAATTAGAAAATGGACTTCGTGTCCTTGTGCCACCTCATATTGAAGCTGGAACACGCATCGTTGTTAACACAGCGGACGGGACATATGTTGAAAGGGCTAAAGATTAAACTATGGAACACAGAAATAGAGCTAGCCATCACTCACCAATTTTAAATGTCATGATCACAGCAGCCTATAAAGCAGCTCGTGGACTTATAAGAGATTTTGGTGAAATTGAAAATTTACAAGTATCTCGCAAAGGGCCAGGTGAATTTGTAACCGCCTCTGATATTAATTCAGAAAAAAATCTGCGATATGATTTATCAAAAGCCAGACCAAATTACAGCTTTTTGCTTGAAGAGGGTGGACAAATCACTGGAGAAGATCCAGACCACACATGGATTGTTGATCCACTTGACGGCACAACAAATTTTCTTCATGGGGTTCCACATTTCGCAATTTCTATTGGACTAAAAAAGAAAGATGAAATTATAGCCGGTGTAATTTACGATCCAATCAAAGATGAAATGTTCAGCGCAGAAAAGGGTAGAGGGGCGTTCATGAATGATCGTAGGTTGCGCGTTTCTTCTCGAAGAGACTTCCACAACTGCCTACTCGGGACTGGCGTTACAATGGCAAACCCTCAGTATCATCGTCAGTTTCTAGATTCAATCGAGAAAGTTTTACCGGTCTCTGCGGGTCTTAGGAGAATGGGGTCGGCATCTCTTGATTTGGCATATGTTGCCGCAGGACGCCTTGATGGATACTGGGAATACACTCTGAAACCATGGGATGTTGCTGCTGGAATTATTTTAATACGCGAAGCAGGTGGAATAATCACACAGCTTAATGGTCAGACAAAAGCAGTTCAAGAGGGAGATGTTCTTGCTGGAAATCCTTTCGTTCACGAACAGCTCATAAAAATATTAGGATAATAAAACTATGAAACCAAAACACTTTCTCATACGAATGTTCTTATTTTTACTCATTACTGTGACATCGATAATGTTCATTTTGCCGGTATTAATTAAAGCATTCTTAGCAAACCCTGTTATAAATTCTTTAATTCTAGGCTGTTTGTGTTTTGGTATTATTTTTATTTTTATTCAAGTTTCACTGTTGGGTCCAGAAGTTCAATGGCTTGAAGCATGTCGAGATGATCTGCCTTTTCCAGAAGGGCAACCCAAACTTCTAGCGCCACTGGTAAATGTCCTAAAAGAATCAACTGGAACCTACAATATTTCAACTGTTGCCATGAGATCACTACTAGATAGCGTGGATACAAGGTTGGATGACTCAAGGGAAATATCTAGGTTTTTGCCAGGTCTTTTGGTCTTCTTGGGGCTTCTTGGGACATTTTGGGGGCTTGTTCAAACGGTTGGATCTATCGCCGAGATTATTTCAGGGTTAAATTTTACCGGACAAAGTGACATTGAGGGCGGTTCCATTCAATTTTTTGATCAACTTAAACAAGGATTAAAAGCTCCCCTTGCTGGCATGGGCCTTGCTTTTAGCGCATCCATGTTTGGCCTTGCAGGTTCGTTAATTTTAAGTTTTCTCGACCTTCAAGCAGGTCAAGCATACAGACACTTTTCACGAGATTTAGAAGAATGGCTTTCTACGCTCACACGCCTTCCAATTACAGCCATGGACAGCGAACGTGGTCAATCCGGCGGTGCCGGATATCTCATGGCTTTGATGGAGCAAACAAATGAAACAATGAATCATCTTTTTAGAATGCTCAAAGAAACTGAAGATTCCCGTGGCTCTTTAGGAAAAAATTTGGCCGGATTTTCAGAAAAAGTTTCAAAGCTTACAGATCAAATGAAAACAGAACAAAACCTGATGGTGAAAATTGCAGAATCGCAAATAGATCTGCAAAACACAATCAAGAAGTTCGCAAGTGCAACAAGTAATTTAGGCCTTGATGAAGGAACAAAAAATAATTTACGGAATTTAGATGCTATTGCCGTTAAAATATTAGAAGAAATGTCAACAGGACGCAAACACGTTGTTGAAGAGGTCCGAGATGAAATCAGGCTCCTGTCAAGAACAATAGCTAACTTAGCGCAGAGTGAATCTTAAAATGAAATATTTCAAAAGTTTTATTATCATATCATTTATAATAAGCCTTTTTTTTCTATACTTTTCTTACCCAAAACAAGAATCAATAGTTCCCATTGGGGGACCTTTTGAGCTATATGACACAAATAACCAAAAGATAAAAAATTCAGATTTTCATGGTAAATATATTCTAGTGTATTTTGGGTACACGTTTTGTCCCGATATTTGCCCAACAGCCTTAGAAAATATTACAGGCGCTTTAAAAGGCATCTCACAAAAAACCCTTGATCAAATAGTTCCTATTTTTATAACAATTGATCCAGACCGTGACAGCTTGGAATTTTTAAAAAAATATCAAACTATGTATCATCCTAAAATTATCATGCTACGCGGAACAAAAGAACAAACTGAAATTGCAAAGAAAAATTACCGGGTTTATGGCCAAAAAACGACACCTATACCGGGGCAAAAAGAATACTTGATTGATCATTCATCTATTATTTACTTGATGGGAAAAAATGGAGAGTTTTTAACACACTTCTCACACGGAACGCCATCTTTAGAAATCATCAATAAAATTAATGAAATTGTCAAATAAGGAGGAAAAATGTTTTTCAAAACACTAACCATTTGTATTTTCACATTATCTTGTCTTTTTGCAAAAGACCCCCCACAAATCATCCTAGGAAATCCAG
This sequence comes from uncultured Alphaproteobacteria bacterium, assembly GCA_964497925.1. Lineage (GTDB taxonomy): Bacteria > Pseudomonadota > Alphaproteobacteria > CAIYWZ01 > CAIYWZ01 > CAIYWZ01. The sequence goes on from CAZCFE010000001.1 coordinate 86,206, forward strand.
ATGCAAAAACAGAAGTTGTCGTTTATACAGCACTAACTTGTGCAGCTTGCGCTTTTTTACATAAAGATACCTTAAAAAAATATGAAAAAACACGAGACTTCCGAATCGTCATTCGTCACTATCCATTAGATGCGCAATCTCTAGAGGCAGCTGTAGCTGTTGAATGTGCTTTGGCTAACCGTAAAGTCGAATTTTATGAAGAAATTTTCAATCGTCAAAATGAATTATTTGAGAAAAGCAATAACTTAAGAAGTGTTTTTGATAGGATTTCTTCAGATTTAAAAATTCCTCTTGATTGCTCAAAAACAGAAAATGTAAAGCAAGATATTTTAGAAAACTACAAACTCATCGAAAATTTAATAGAAGAAACCCCTACATTTTTTGTAGGACCATCAGATGTGCCCCTTGAAAAAAGACGCAAGGGCGCGGGAGCTTTATCAGCAGAAGAATTTGATAAATTTCTGAGAAAACCATGACCACTGTTGTTCTTTGTATCTTGGATGGGTGGGGGATTAGCCCTCAAAAACAACATAACGGCATTTATGATGCCCATACTCCAAATTACGATCGTTTCTTATCTATATATTCAAACACATTTCTTGAGGCTTCTCAGCATGATGTTGGTCTTCCAGATCATCAAATGGGAAATTCAGAAGTAGGGCATATGAATATTGGGGCAGGGCGTATTATCATGCAAGATCTTCCTCGCATCAATGATGCCATCAAAAATAATCAAATCCGAACAAATAGAGCTTATGAAAAATTAAAACACACAACCGGAGTAGTTCACTTAATGGGGCTTTTATCTGATGGGGGCGTTCATTCACACATCAACCACATTATAGAAATTGCATCACTTTTAAAAAAAGATGGTAGAGATATTGTTTTACACGCATTTTTAGATGGCAGAGATACATCTCCAAAAAGTGCAAAAAAATATATCCAGCAAATAGTAGATCATGATATAAAAATCGCATCAATTGGCGGAAGATATTATGGCATGGATCGAGATCAGCGTTGGGATCGCATCGAAAAATCATTTAATGCCATCAATGCTCAAAACAGTCCTTTTTTTACATGTCCTTTAGATTACATAGATCAGCAATATGCACAAAATATTACAGATGAATTTATTATGCCCGCAATTGCAAAAGAGTATCAAGGATTTAAGAAAGAAGACGCTTTACTTGTTATGAACTTTAGAGCAGATAGAATGCGTCAGATTCTAGAGATGTTTAAAGAAAAAAATCATCTTTTTGGACTTACAGAATACTCTCAAGAATTATCGCCTTTTATGACCACTTTTTTTCCTCCAGAACCCCTAAAAAACACCTTAGGTGAAGTTGTTGCCAACTCACACCTGAATCAATTACGTTTAGCTGAAACTGAAAAATATGCACATGTAACATTTTTTTTTAACGGAGGGAAAGAGTCTGTTTTTGAAGGAGAGGATCGTATTTTAATAGAATCTCCAAAAGTTGCAACATATGATCTTCAGCCGGAAATGTCGGCAGACCAAGTTTGTGAGAATTTAATCACAGCTATAGAGTCCAAGAAATATCATTTGATCGTTGTTAATTTTGCAAATGCAGACATGGTTGGACATACAGGTATAGAATCTGCAATTACCATTGCTATTGAAAAATTAGATGATTGTTTAGGGAAAATCGAGGAATCAATTCTCAAAATGAATGGTGTTCTTATAATCACAGCTGATCATGGAAACGCGGAAGAAACATTTGATGAAACAACACATCAACCTCACACCGCACATACGCTAAACCCCGTTCCTTTGATTTTAATTGGGAAAAACACTCCGTTGCGCAACGGAAAACTGTGTGATATTGCACCAACAATCCTAAAGTTAATGAATCTTAATATCCCGCAAGAAATGACAGGGGATGTTCTGATTTGATAAAGTTCTTAACCTTCTTGCTATTTTCCCTCCCAATATTCAGCACATCTCATATTGATTTATTAAGAAAAGATTTTGAAAAGCTACAACAAGAAGCTATCGATAAACAAAACCTTCTTGATTCAGCAACAATAAAACTTGAAAATTTAAAATCTTTTCAAGATCATACTCAAAATCAATATCAAGACACACAAAAGAAATCTCTTGATATGCTTGCACAGCTTTATATTTTATCCCAACTCCCCTTAGCTATTATCATGACATCTGGGGATAACTCATTAGAACACTTACTTGCTTTAACAACTTTAAAAGCAAATCTGGAATACATTCAAACTCAAAAACTTCCTTTAAAATTATCCACATCTCAAATCCAAGAGACCCTAACTGGGGCCCATCAAGAGGTTATCGAAATTGAAAACCAAATGAATATTTTAAAGCAAAATATATTATCATTAGAACGAGAAATTAAAAAAGAAAATTCCATGTCCCAGGCACTAGATCATAATATTTCTCTAAGCCTTGAAAAAGGTGTTTTAAAACGCCCAGTTCATGGAAAAATTATCCCTTCAGACTCAAAGAAATACACAAAAGGCATCCGCTTTGAGGTAAAATCAGGTGAGGTTGTAAAATCCCCTATTGAAGGAAAGGTCATATTTTGCGGTCAATTTCAATCTTTTGGGAGTTTGCTTATCATCGAAGTTTCAACTCGCATGAATTTAGTCTTGGCTGGAATGTCTGAGATATTAGTCAATCTTAATCAAAAAATTCATCCAGGAGAAAAAGTAGGTATCATGCCAAAATCAAATCTTCCAACATTTCTTTATCTTGAAATCAGGCAGGACGGCCAAGCCACACTTCCAGACATTAAGTTTCTAGATTAAACTTCCAGCATAACCAATAAAAAAAAGTAAATAATGATTTCATATAGATATGAAGTTGATATCAAATATGAGACAAAAAAGAAGAGTTACGAAACCTCAATGAGATAAAAGAGTTCTATTCTCTATATCATATCCTCTTCTATATCTCATTTATAGGAAACTTTCTTAACGGATGGGTGGTGAAAATCCAGAAGATGTTTTTTTATATTTACGCTGCACAAATCCCTTAATTTTTTGTGCAGCCAATTGCTTTCTTTTTTCCATTTCATCTTTAAGTATTTTTTTGATTGCAGGGTCTGTGGCACGAATTAATGCTGTACATCCGTGGTGATCTTGTAAATTCACCTGTGCACCTTTATCGAGCAACATCTTCACAATGCCTCTGCCTATTACACAATAATTAGCTCCACTTACAGCCTTCATGAGTGCAGTTGTTTCAGAGTCATCTTGTAAATTCACCTGGGCGCCTTTGTCTAGCAACATGCGTACGGTGGTATGTGTATTATCTACATAATGTGTTTCCTCGAGTACAACCATAAGCGCAGTTTTGCCATAAATATCTTGTAAATTTATTCCCACGTTTTCTTCCAGTAGCTCACCAAAAACACTTCTATAGACTCCATGTCGCATTTTTTTTACTGCTTTTGCAAGCGGAGCTTTCGTTTTTTTTAAAATTGACTTAATCCAATCGTTTCTTAACTTAAGGTCTGGAACTAAAGGTGCCGTACCTAGTAATATATCAATCATGGAATCAGAATGCGGATCATCCAGAACAGCCCCATATTTTTTATATAAGAATCGCAAAATTAGTTTCTCATAAGACTCTGCAGTAAGCGTTGATTTCCAAACATTTAAAACTGGATTAATTGGATTATAGGTCTCTTTCGAGATATCTGGGTTTAAAAAAGATGATCTTTCCTTGGGATAAAAATAGCTTAAAAGAGTATTTATCGTAATGTGGTTTTTATCTACATCTTTCCTCCAATCCTGATCATTTTTCAGTAAAGAATGGAACCCAAAATGTCCATTTTGGACGTCAAACGTAAACACATCCTCCTTATTTACCTGAAAAGTGACGGGTTCGTAAACTTTACCTAGCGTTTTCTTATTCCTTGCATGCCAATCAAGCTTAAATCCATCTCTTGAGAACAGCCTACAGAGATAATCTAGTTTTTGTGTGATTTGAGCTGCGAATTGAGGCGTTTCAGGGTCGTGTGTCCATTGCTCTTGAAGATGTACGTTGCCTGTGAGTTTGCCAATTGCATTTAAAATATTTCCCCAACCAAGAGGAGATGATTTGATGTTTGTATATCTTCTATTATACGTGACATCGCTTGTGGATGCCGCTTTCTCAGATAAAACCTGTTCATGGGGTGGATAATTAAGCCCTGAAACAACACTTGACCAAGCATTTCTAGCTTCTTGCCCTCCATGCATTGATATATGAGGAAAGTTCTGATAAAACTCCCTTAAAGCCCCTGATTTTGACCAATGCTCAAGGATATGTTCTTTGTTAAAATTTCCAGCAGAAGTATGTGTGAAAAAGTTAAAGAAATTTCGCAAAGCTGTTTCCCCGCAGTCAGCATATGGGGGATCTTGTGTGAGGTTTTGCATCAAAGGAGCGTCTGCTTGACCATGATAAATCACAGCTGGATAAGGCTGTTCATAAAGCTCATAGGCATACCCTGCAAATGCCTTTTCTTCAAATGAGGCCTTTTGGAAATGCGTTTTGATACGCTCGTAATCTTTGCGTGTGTAATTTTTAGAATGCATTGATAAAAACTTTTTCTGAATTTTTAAGGCAGCTTGTTGTTGCTCGGGGGTATACGCACTTTCTTTACTTTCAGATACCCTGCTTTGAGAAGGTGATGTCCTCATAAGCCCTGTCTCTTTCATGACATGAATCACCTGCTCTTTGCTATCAGCCACTGCCCACAAATAGCCAAGAAGGGCATGTAGTGCGATGTGTTTTGGGTAAAGGGGGTCATTCATCCCTCCAAATGTTCCGTCTTGCTTGAGAGCGTTCCATAAAATATCACAAAAAATCTCTGATTGGCTTATTTGATCTTTAGGTGTTGAAACATTGGGCAAAACTCCCATCATTCTTGATTTGAAATTTTCATAGGTTGATTGAATTTGATAAAACTCATGAACCACTTTTAAAATTCCTGCAAAAACTGTTCTTTGGGGAAGAGCTTTGAGCGTATCTTCTTTTTGTTTCCGAAGTTTTGTATATTGCTTTAATTCGGGATTGGTTGTCATAAGATTTCCTATTTCCTTTTTGTTTCCTACTTTCATAAATTGCATGTAATTGGAAAAATAAGGTTTTTTTAAAAGATTGGTGTGTAGGTTGTCAAATTCAGCTTTCTTTTTTTGATATGCATACATTAAGGTAATTTCTGCGCCCATTTTTCCAACAGGATCATCTTCTCTGTCATTGGCCACAAAATTCACGCCGTCTACACTTGGAAAAAGCCACTGAATAAGGGCGGAGATTGGGTCCAGCGGGTATTCAAATTGACGTGCAAAATTTCGTTCTTTTTCTTGATCCCGATTTTCTAGCGAAACATTTTCAATAGATCTTATTCTAAAGACTGGATGCAGCCAAGATGGATTGTTTGGGGTAAGGCTATCGCGTGCCAAATCAGGTGCAATGATGTCTTTTTGTTCATTGTAAGGTGTTTTATAAGCTTTTGCATAAGGTCCAAAAAAGCGAATTCTTGCAAGAGTTCCGCTTAAATCCGCCAAAGCCCCATGAATGGGAGAAAAAATATTTTCTCCATTATTCATATGTCTTGCTTCAGGTCCTTTGCACTCTTCCGCCTGTAAACAAACAGGCTTCATCATTGCATCCAGACCTTTCATCTCAACAAAAGGAACTCTTGCATGAATACTGCAACTCCATAAGCTTAGAATCAACACAATTAACCACATTTAGATAACTCCTCTTTCCCTAACTTCATATTTCCTTAACTTCATAGCAGAAAAAGATTAACAGAGGAATAATTTTCGGAATTACCCTGAAGAGCTCTTTACGCTAGAGAATTTTATCTCATAACCACAATTTACAATATCAAGTTATGAAGTCTTTTTTGTTATGTAAGAGATCTGTTAAACTTCTTCCAAAATGCTATAGATCTACCACGTAAAATTTCTTCTGCTCGGTCTGTGTAATGATTATCATCTGTGTGAACAACAATTCCAGGAAAAATTCTGCTTGGTTTTTTAGAATTTTTAACAGCATTAATTACAATTCGCTTTGCACATTTGCCATTTTTAGGCCACAAGGGAAACGTCACGATACCTCCAAAATTATTAGCCTTCAAAAGCATCATGATTTCTTCCAAAGATTCGGCTGTATGCACAATTGAAAGCCTTCCTTTATTTTTTAAATTAGATCCAGCAATGCGAATCCAATCGCCTAGTTTTAACTCACCCTCTATATTAGCTGTACGTGCGATTTGATTGTGTGGATGCATAAAGTTTTCTGATCTATAATAGGGGGGGTTCATAATAATTGCGTCTATTTTATCCGATATTTTTGATATACAAATTGTTTCACATGAAACATTTTCAACGTTGTTTTGAGAAATATTTTCACGCGCAAGGTCAATTAAATTATCTTGAATATCAATCCCGTGAATTTTGATTTTTGGATAAAAAAACTTCAATGCCAACATTGAGGCACCAACACCACACCCAAAATCAAGAACAGTGTCATTATCCCGAACGTCTGCAAAAAATGCCAAAAAAATAGGGTCTATTCCTGATTTATAGCCGTCAATAGGTTGAAATAATGTAATTTTTTGTCCTAAGATATATGTTTTTTGGATATTGCCCATCGGATTTTAAATCAAAAAACCAATCGTATCGTAAACTTGCGCTATTGTTGTTTTTGCAATATCTCTGGCTTTTTCAGCCCCCTTATACAAAAGCGTGTCCAGGTAAACCGTATCATTTTGCAAGTGCATCATTTCATTTCGAATGGGATCAAGTTCACAAATAAGCAACTCAGAAAGTTCATTTTTTAACTTTGAAAATTGAGCTCCTTCAAAGTATGCGCAAGTTTTATCAAGATTTTTTCCAGAAAGTGCTGAATATAGCTCCAGAAGATTTTGGGCCTCTGGTCTTGATTCTAAATTTTCTTTTGATCCAGGAAGTAAATCCATATCTGTTTTTGCTCGCTTGACTTTATCTCGGATCATATCGGGAGTATCGTCTAAGTGAATTCGCGATTGATCAGATGGGTCAGATTTGCTCATTTTCTTAGTCCCATCACGAAGGCTCATGATGCGAGAAACTGAATCAACAATAAAAGGTTCTGGTTGAACAAAGACCTGTTTTTGATATCGACTGTTAAACGCTTGAGCAATATCTCTGGTAAGTTCTAAATGCTGCTTTTGATCAGCGCCCACTGGAACATGCGTGGCATTATAAAGCAGGATATCAGCTGCCATCAAAACTGGATAAGAAAGAAGCCCTAAAGATGCTTGGTCTTTTTGTTTTCCAGCCTTATCTTTAAATTGAGTCATACGATTAAGCCACCCCAAAGGAGTAGATGCACCTAAAACCCAGGCAAGCTCGGCGTGTTGAGGAACATGACTTTGAACAAAAATTGAGCATTTTTCAGGTGTCATTCCGCTGGCAATATAAGCAGCGGCAACTTTGCGTGTGCTGTTTCTAAGTTCTTGAGGGTCTTGATATATTGTGATGGCATGCAAATCAACAATGAAGAATAAACATTCATGTGAATCTAGAAAATTTCTCCAGTTTCGAATTGCGCCTAAATAATTTCCCAAATGCAATTGCCCTGTAGGCTGAACGCCTGTAAGTATTCTTTGAGTCATATTATTCCTCTTTTTTTGAATCCATCATGCTTTTCACATCCAAACATTTCATAAGCTTTGCAGGAATGATAAATGTCACAGTTGCCACTGCCATAAGAATTGCCAAAGAACCAAATTTAAGGAAAAAACCAACTTGATGAACCTGTAAAAAAGATTGAACCAGATAAACACTAATTCCCATAATTGCTGCTGAAACTAAAATTTTCGGCGTATTGCGAATTAACTGATCATCCAAAACCATCATTTTTTTTCTCTTTAAAAATGCAGCCAATAAAAGAGCATTAAACCATGAAGCTATAGATGTTCCAATCGCGATACCAACATGTTGATAGTGCTGCATTAAATGCCAATTAATGATAAAATTCACAGCCACACTAATAAGACCAATAACAACGGGGGTTGTTGTATCTTTTCTTGCAAAAAAGCTAGAAGAAAAAACCTTCATAAGAGTATAAGCTGGCATACCAATACAAAACGCCGCCAATGTTTGAGACGTTTGAATTAAATGTCCAGGGTGATCTATAAATTTACCATGCCCATAAATCAATGATGTGAAAGCATAAGAGCACAACATAAGAGCAACCGCAACTGGAATGCTTGCTAAAAGAACAAATTCAGTTGCGCGATTTTGAGTAAATAAAGCCTTATCGAGTTCTTCTTGACGTAATTGCTTGGTCAACATGGGCAATAAAACAATCCCCATAGCAACACCTATAATACTCAAAGGAAGCTGACTAACCCTTTCACCGTAATTAATATATGTAACACTCCCCTCGGGAAGAGTAGAGCTAAGCCAGATATCCACAATCAAATTAATTTGAGCAACACCGGCTCCTATCATACCAGGAAGAAGTTTTTTAAAAAACTCTTTAACTTGAGGCGTTAGTTTTGGGATTCTAAGCTTAAGGGGAATTTTTGCGTGAACACAAAAGAAATATAGCCAAAAGAATTGAATTATTCCAGATCCTAAATTCCCCCAGGCAGCCAAGTGTCCGCCGGTTTGAGTCACCCCCGCTAAAAAAACATAAAAGAAAATAATCAGGATATTCCCAATGCTTTGCGCAGATGCAGGGGCTGCAAATCTATCCATAGAGTTAAGAACACCACCAAAAATAGCAGACATCGAAATAAAAATGATATAAGGAAAAGTTATTCTTGTGAACTCAACAGCATACTGAAGTCTTTCTGGGGTTTTCAAGAACCCTGGAGCCAAAAGATTCACAAATTCTGGCGTAAAAAATTCAACTATTAACACAATTGCCGTAAGCAACAGAAACATAACCATAACAGCATGTTCAGCAAAAACTTTGGCTTGCTGCTTTCCTCCAGTTGCAAGGGTCCCTGCAAAAATTGGAACAAAAGCAGAGTTGAAGGCCCCTTCAGCAAACAAACGCCTAAAAAGACCAGGGATTTTAATAGCGATCAAAACCGCATCTGATAAAACACCCGCACCTAAAATATTCGCTGAAACTGCATCCCTGACATGCCCTAAGACACGACTAATCATAGTGTGTCCACCGACAGTTATCATTGATCGCATTAATGCCATTAAATTGCTCCTAATTTTATTCGTGTAACTCACAACAAAAGTTATCTACCATATAACACATTTTACAACATTTGTGTATTATTATCGTCACAAAAAAATAAAGTTTGCTTATTTTTTTAAGAAGAAAAACCAGATGACATTTTTTTAAAATTATCGGACTTTTCAAAAATACGCATGCCCATTTTTCTAAAAAATCCAAATGATTTTGATTCTAAATCAAAAAGACGAATCAAACCGTGCGTTAATGTCATTGTATTCACGACATTAGGCCTTGATTTTTTCCAATAATCTTCAAGCATCAAAACTGATCCGATATCTAACCCCAAAGATAAATATTTTTTAATTACCTCCTCTAAAACCTTAATATTTCGAACGGCCAAATTAAATCCTTGCCCAGCCACAGGATGCATCGCATGAGCTGCGTCCCCCATCAAAAGAAGACCTTGGCAATAGGGCGGAAACGTAATCTGAGCGGATAAGGGAAACCAAGCCTGATTGATAATTTCAAAATCTTGTGTGATTCCTTCTAGATGAATTCTTAAAAATGACATCAAAGAATCATTTGTGATTTCATTTCTTAAATTTTCCTCCAGGGACCATATTAAAGAAGCTTTATTATCAGGAAGGGGAAGTAAGGCAATTGGCCCCGTTTTCAAGAAACGCTCATATGCAACACCACAAAGTCCATTTTTTAATTTTAAAGTTGCTGCAAATGCTGTTTGCTTGTAATCAATATTGATATGCTTTTGATTTACTTTAGAAGAAAAATCTGAATTCCTGCCGTCGGCAGCAAGTATTAATTTTGAAGAGATAGCTCCTTGTTCATTAAACACTTTCACACCGCTATCAGGTAATAGCTTTTTATAAATTTGTGTTTTAAGCGATTGATTAAAAACATTCATTCCAAAAAATACGTTCTCTTTTTCAAAATTCACGCAAGGACCGTGAACTCCTTCTTGCGTAATGATTTTTAAAATCCTCTCTCCTTCAATCTGATTTTCAGATCCAAGGAAATTTTGAATATATTTAAAATTATCAAATGACAATGCAATTGCCCTGTCATCTTTAAAAGATAAAATTTCATGAATTGGCTTCTTCTCCACAAGCCCAATCTTAAGGCCTAAGCCAGATAAAACAACAGCTAACAAGCTTCCAACCAATCCGCCACCAACAACCATAATATCAAACTGTTCTCTCACAAATAGACTCCATGTTAAGCAATTATTAATATTTTTAATCATACCCTAACTCAAGTTAAATGTGGAGATTTTATGAAGCTTTCATGGAAAATTATTATATCAATGTTTTTAGTTAGCGCATTTAGCCTTACAATGCTTAGCACGCTAATGTATTATAAATATCATTCAAACCTTCAAAATTTAGTACAAGACAGATTCACAATCACATTACTTGATATCCAAAACTCAATTAAAAGTAACTTAAAGTTAGGAACTCAACTTTTTGAGATTGATAACATCAAAAACATCATCTCCCATTCCAAAAAAAATGATCCAGATATTCTTTCCATAGAAGTTTTTGAAATTAAAAAAGGCAGAATAAATTCAATTCACAACACTGATACACAAACAAAAATAGACCCCCTTGAAGAAAAGGGTATTCTTCACTCACAAGAGCCAATATGGAAAATTAAACAAGAAGCAACCACATTAATTGGTGTGAACTTAAAAGATAGTATAAAAAAAGATATCGGCGGCATTGCAATCTGCTATTCAAACAAGCCCATCACTGATAATGAAAAAATTATTTTTAACAAAATTTATCAAAGACTTGCCATTATGCTTCTTGTTATGTTGGTATTTATTTGGTTCTTAGTATCTGTCTTTTTTAGAAAAACATTCAATACGCTAAACCATATGAAAAACTTACTATCAAATAAAAAATCAGAAAAATTAAGAGGCATGGACCAAGATTTATCTCAAGAGTTTCAAGAGACAGTATCAAAAATCCAAAAAGAAATGCAAGACCTAGAAAAAATAGAAAAATCTATAGATATGCTCACATCAATGAAAGAAAAAATATGATTTCTAAAGAAAGCATCATTGAAAGAAAGTTTAAAAAATTACACTTGAAACTTTTATTAAGCATTTTGACTCTTGTCATCATATCTTCATTTGCCTTGTTTTTTCTCCACTTTAAAGAATTAGAAAATCATGTTTTACCTGAAATCGAGAAAAAAAACAAAGCAGTTGGAATGCTTTTAGAAAAAGATTTAGAACGGGCTCTAAATTATGATATACCTCTTGAAAAATTAAAACGCATGGATGTTTTTTTTCAGGATATTTTAAAGGACCATAAAGAAATTCTCTTTTTGGCCGTCTCAAACACAAACGGAAAAATTCTATACAACACAAAGTTAGATAAAAAAAAGTTGGATGTTGTAACCGTCAACAATAAGCCAAACCTAAAAATGGAAAAACATGATAATTTTTACCATTCTTCTTTTGGTCTAAATCATCAAGAAAAAATTGCTGGGATCCTACACATTGGAACAAACGCCAATTATATCTCCTCCACCCTTAATGAAATTTCCTATGATGCTTTGATTATTTTAATCATTTCATTAGTCATTGCTGCAGAAATTATATTTTTCATCATTCACGTCAACCTTACAAATCCAATTGAAAAATTAATAGAAGTATCTAAAAATGCAAGGATGAAAAGCGTTTCCATTAACAATATATACTCATCCAAAGATGAAATTGGATCTATTTTAAACGGCTTTAATAGTTTACTTATGGCTCTGCGCCTAAAATCACAAACTGTATTAAAAAAAATAAAAGCTTCTGCGAAAAAATTTGATCATTTGAAAGAATTTCAAGAAATAAAAGCTAAAGCAATATCAAAAGCACATACGTTTGGTCATCAAAAAAACCAAAATGAATACTCACAAACACCTCACATAAGAACCCCTATTTTTCTGTTTATTTTTGCTGAAATGCTTCCCATATCCTTTCTTGCCACTTATGGATCAATTTTTTATGAACCTGTTTTTAACATTCCAAAAGACATTGTGATTGGACTGCCTGTGATTGCATTCATGCTAGTTTGTGCTTTGTTTACACCTTTTTCAGGACAGTTGGCAGATAAATATGGCTTAAAAAAAACATTCTTATGGGGTGTTGCCATTTCTGGTTTTGGATACATTGCAATTGTATTTGCAAATTCAATTCTTGCTCTTACCTTAATAAGGTGCATTAATGCAATTGGCTTTGCGTTATCATGCACAACCAGTCAGGCTATATTAGCCAGAGCAAGAACAAAAAATGGCGAGAGTTCTTCTAATACCTTTTTGTTCGCTTTTGCCTCCGCAACTCTTTGCGGAGCTCCAATTGGTGCTATTTTAGCTCAAAATATTGGATATAATGCAACTTTTTTCCTCTCTGGTGTCATCTCGCTCATCCTTGGAGCGCTTGCTTACAAATTTATCATCGACCCACCTCAGATACGCAGCACTATAATAGGAAATCAAATTTCAAACATGAAAATATTATTCAAAGACCCTCAGTTTTTGAAGCTATTAATCTTATCTGGACTGCCATCTAAAATTATGTATAGTGGATTACTATTCTTTTTAGTTCCTGTTTATCTAACTAAAATTGGAACATCCCAGTCTGTTATTGGCAGAATTACAATGCTTTATGGATTATGTTTATTAATAATGTCCCCCTTTCTTGCAAAAGTATTACCAAAATCCAATCAGACAAAATGGCACGTCTTTCTTGGCACATTATTAATGAGCTTAAGTTGTATCAGTATTATTATTTATATATATGCATTTCAAGACACCTCAATTATAAGCTTTGTGATTGCTATTTTGTTTTTAGGAATTGGCCATGCTTTACAAATAAACGCATCCATGTCAATCATCTTTACACTTTCAAATCACCACCATTCAAACTTAGGGCAAGCAACAATTATCAGCATTTATAATTCTATTGAACGTTACGGGTCTGTTTTGGGGCCGCTCATTTGTGCGGTCATTATCTCATACTACAGCATAGAATACGCACTCATTTGGATAAGTATTTTGACTTTTGTTCCAAGCCTTTTAATGTTGCATCAATTTTATCGATGGAGAGCAAAATGAGATTATTAATTTTGTTGCTTACAGTATTTACAATAAATTTACAGGCAAGCACACAAAGCCACCCTTTTAAAATTTACATCATAACCTGGATTGGAAACACAGACTCGACAAAAGGATTTCAAGATTACTTAAAATTTAAAGACATCCCAACTGAAATAATTTTAAGAGCTGGAGACACAAAAATTGATCGCATTAAAGAGTTTAAAAAAGAGATTCGTCAACTCAAGCCAGATTTAATTTATATAGAAGGAACTCCCAGTGGATTAGAGCTATACGGCCCACACGATAATATAGATCCTGCCAACCATATCACAGATATTCCAATTATTTCTGTCCTTCCCCCAACCCCCATTGCCTCTAAGATGATTAAAGATTGGGGGCCAACAGGAAGAAATTTGTGCGGCGTTTCACATATGCTACCAATCAAAGCTCAGGTTCAAGCAATGAAAGATTATATGGATTTTAAAAAAATAGGAACGCTTTTTACACAAAATGAAAGCAATTCAATATCAGCCGTTAGTGATTTAGAACAGATAGGAATAAAGGAAGGATTTTCTGTCATAAAAACAGAAATTCCTATTAATCCAGAAACAAAAAAAGCAATTCCTGATGAAATTCCAAAAATATTAAAAAGCCTTGAAACAAAAGGTGTGGATTTGATTTATATCCCAGCTGATACAACGTTATCCACAAATACAAAAATCCTAGAACAAGGAATTAACGAGATCAATATAGCATCTTTTGTTCCAATTGAGCTTCTTTTTATAAAAACAAAAGCCTTAATGGGATTGGTTTCCAAATGGTACTCTGTAGGAGAATATGCAGGATATAAAGCAGAACAAATATTGGTCCACAAAAAAAGCGCATCTGAAATGAAGTTTGATCGCTTAGCAAACCATTCATTCTCAATTCGTAAAACAACTTTTAATAAAATTGAAAATTATCCCCCTATGAATCTTTTAAAATATGCTGATATTGTAAATTAATGGTGCGCCCGACGGGATTCGAACCCATGGCCTCAGGATTAGGAATCCTGCGCTCTATCCTTCTGAGCTACGGGCGCATATATGAATATTTAGATTAATAGCAGTTTTTCATACTATAATCAATAATTTATAAGCGGAATAATTGACGGCCAATCCAATTTGAATCATCTTTTTGACAAAAACAATAAAGAATTGACTTTTTTTATGGTAAATTTTTTTCAAATTATGTATAATGTTATTTATAAAAGGTTTAATAATAGTGCTTTAAATAATTGATTTAAGGCTGTTTTTTAGTTAAAGGAAAATTGAATGTTTAATATTACTCGCGAAGAAATTCAATGGGGCGGACGCACACTAACCATAGAAACCGGCAAAATAGCTCGTCAAGCAGATGGAGCAGTTTTAATCACCTATGGAGAAACAATTGTGCTTTGTACGGCTGTTGGTGCAAAAAAAGCGGCGCCAGATATTGATTTTTTACCCCTGACAGTTCACTATCAAGAAAAAGCATTCGCAGCAGGTAAAATTCCAGGTGGTTTTATTAAACGTGAAGGAAGACCAAGTGAATTTGAAACTCTAAGCTCAAGACTAATTGATAGGCCAATTCGCCCTCTTTTCCCGGAAGGTTTTCATAATGAAATTCAAATTGTTTGCACAGTTTTAAGCCATGATTTAGAAAACATGTCTGATATTGTTGCTATGATTGGAGCATCAGCTGCTCTTTCAATCTCAGGTCTTCCTTTCCAAGGGCCAATTGCTGGTGTTCGTATTGGATATCAAAATGGAGAATTCATTCTCAATCCAACAATTGATGAACTTAAAGACTCCGACCTTGAACTTCTCGTAGCGGGAACAACACAAGGTATTTTAATGGTTGAGTCCGAAGCAAAAGAGCTCTCAGAAGAAGTTATGCTCAATGCTGTTATTTTTGGACACAAGCAAATGCAACCAGTTATAAACATGATCAATTCTTTAAAGAAAAAGTGTGGGAAACCAGAATGGGAGACAAACATCACTCCAATTTGGGAGCAAGATATTTATAAGAAAATTGAAAAAGAGTCATTAAAGCAAGTGGTTTTGGCTTATCAAGAAAAAGAAAAATTAAAACGCTACGGTGTTCTTAATGAATTATCAGACGCAGCAGTTGAAAAATTCTCAAGTGAAACAACTTCAAAAAAAGATGTTCAAAGCGCATTTGAGCATCTTAAATATAGAGTAATGCGTGATATGATTTTAGACAACGGGGTCAGAGTTGATGGAAGAGATACAAAAACAATTCGCCCAATTCTTTCCGAAATTGGTGTTTTACCAAGAGCTCACGGAAGCGCTCTCTTTACAAGAGGGGAAACTCAAGCTTTTGTCGTCACAACTCTTGGAACAGGACAAGATGAGCAGTTAATTGATTCACTCGAAGGAGAATACAAAGAACGCTTTATGCTACATTACAATGCCCCATCTTATTCTGTTGGCGAAGTTGGAAGAATGTCCTCTCCTGGAAGACGTGAAATTGGTCACGGAAAATTAGCATGGAGAGCTATTCGACCAGTATTCCCAGGGAAAGATGCGTTCCCATATACAATACGAGTTGTTGCAGAAATCACAGAAATGAACGGATCTTCTTCAATGGCTACAGTTTGCGGATCCTCTTTAGCATTAATGGATGCAGGCGTTCCTCTTTCAAGGCCTGTTGCAGGGATTGCTATGGGACTTATTAAAGAAGGTAAAAAGTTTTCTGTTCTTTCCGATATCCTTGGCGATGAAGACCACTTAGGGGATATGGACTTTAAGGTCACAGGAACTGACAAAGGAATCACAGCTCTGCAAATGGACATTAAAATCACAAGTATTGATGAAGCCATTATGAAGCAAGCCCTTTCTCAAGCAAAAGAAGGAAGAATGCATATTTTGGGTGAAATGCAAAAAGCAATTGGTTCAGCCAGAGAAGAAGTTAGCGGAAATGCACCGCGGATTATCAGTTTCTCAATTCCAAAAGAAAAAATCAGAGAAGTTATCGGAACTGGCGGAAAAGTGATTCGTGAAATTGTTGAAGCAACTGGTGTTAAGATTGATATTGAAGATGACGGCAATGTAAAAGTTGCAGGGGTTGACTCTGAAAAGTTAGATGATGCAATCGCATGGATTAAATCTATTGCTATGGATCCTATCGTAGGTGATATTTTAGATGTTGAAGTTGTTCGCATAGCTGATTTTGGTGCTTTTGTCTCATTCTGGCGTGGACGTGACGGTTTAGTCCACATTAGCGAACTCGCTCATAAACGAGTAGAAAAAACAACCGATGTTGTAAAAATGGGAGATAAATTCCAAGTAAAGGTTATTGGAATTGAGGAAAAAGGCAAAATCAGACTCAGTCTTAAAGCAATGATCGAAAAACCAGCTACGGAACAACAAGCATCATGAAATCATTAAACTCCATACTTATAGGCAACAAAGAAATCCTTCCTCTTATTGAAGGGGGAAAGGGGATTTCTGCGACAAACGGTATTAGCTCAGGAGCCTGGGCTAAAACTGGCGGAATTGGAACATTTTCTGGTGTTAATGCTGATTACTACGATCATGATGGTAACATTATGCCTCAAATCTATAAAGGTAAAACCAGGTTAGAAAAACATGAAGAGTTGATTCAGTTTGGAATTCAAGGCGGGATCGCACAAGCACAGATTGCACATGATGTTGCTGGCGGTCAAGGAATGATCAATATGAATATCCTGTGGGAAATGGGAGGTGCAATTCCCATTCTTAATGGAATTCTTTCAAAAGCGAAGGGATTAATTCATGGAATCACATGCGGAGCAGGGATGCCCTATAAGCTTGGGGAAATTGCAAAACAGTATGACATGTTGTTCTATCCAATCGTTTCCTCAGCCAGAGCTTTTAATATTTTATGGAAACGTGCTTATCACAAAGTAAGTGAAAATTTAGGTGCTGTTGTTTATGAAGATCCTTGGCTTGCGGGGGGGCACAATGGACTCAGTAACGCCGAAGATCCAAACTCACCGCAGTCTCCTTACGAAAGAGTTCTTGCATTAAGAAACACACTTCGTGAGCTTGGTCACTCAATGATTCCAATTATCATGGCAGGGGGTGTTTGGTGGCTTAAAGAATGGGAAAATTGGATCGACAATGAAGAGCTTGGTCCTATTGCCTTTCAATTTGGAACAAGGCCGCTTCTAACCCAAGAAAGCCCAATATCCAAAGCCTGGAAAGATCACCTTTTGACACTTAAAAAAGGACAGATTTATTTAAATAAATTCAGCCCTACTGGTTTTTACTCTTCTGCTGTCGAAAATGATTTTTTAAATAATCTTAAAAGCAGAACACAAAGACAAATTGAATATAAAGATAAACCAGAAAATGATTTCACATCTGGGTTTGAATATGGTCCACGTAACAGAGTATTGTTTTTAAAGTCAGATGATCACGCAAAAGCATCATCCTGGAAATCCTCTGGTTATACAGATATAATCAAAACACCTGACGATACAATTGTTTTTGTTACGCCAGAAGATGGATATCAAATTCATAAAGATCAAGTTGATTGTATGGGATGCTTAAGTGCTTGTAATTTTAGCAACTGGTCTCAACATGAAGGAAATACAACAGGGAGAAAACCAGACCCACGATCTTTTTGCATTCAAAAAAGCCTTCAAAATATTGCACACGGACAAAACATACAAGATAACTTAATGTTTGCTGGACACAATGCCTATAGATTTGGTCAAGATCCTTTTTATGAAAATGGTTTTATTCCAACAGTTCAAGAACTTGTTGATAGAATAATAACGGGGTATTAATCATGTATAAGTTTGGATTTTCAATAGATAAAAAAAACGCTATTCCTTTGGTAATAGAAACATTTGAAAATATTGATAAATACAACTCATCCACTCCTTACCCTTTGAAAAAAGAAAGTCTTGTTTTTTTAGAGCCTCCTTTTAGTCATTGGTTATTTATTGCTGATCCAGAAAAATCATACCACCAATTTGGAGTCCTACCAAAACAACTACCACCTGATGTCTTTTTTATTGAAAAACGAAAAGACCAATTTGATAGTCATGATATATTTTTAGGTTGGGCACTTGGTAGTTATGTTTTTGATCAATACAAAACAACCAAGAATAAGAACAAACCTTTATTATTTTTAGAGGATGAAAAATCAATATCTGATATTTTGGCTATTTATATTACACGAGATCTAATTAACACCCCTCCAAACGACATGGGGCCAAAAGAGTTTGTTGAGTATGCAACCTATATGCTCAAAGATACAACAGCTGTTGTTCAGATCCATAAAGCAGATTTAAAAACATGGCCTAGCGTTTATCATGTTGGGAAAGGAAGCACTCGTGAACCATTGGTATTAGAAATTGATTGGTCTCCTGAGGTCTCTAATTTATCGATTGGTCTTGCTGGTAAGGGTATTTGCTTTGATACTGGCGGATACAACCTTAAAACTGGTACATCCATGAATCTAATGAAAAAAGATATGGGAGGCGCAGCACAAGCTTTAGCTCTTACAAAGTGGATTATCGATGAAAAGCTACCTATAAAACTCAAAACCATTATTCCTTTAGCTGAAAATAGCATTTCCGGATCGGCTTATAGACCCTCTGATGTTATCACATCTAAAAAAGGAATCACAATTGAGGTAGGAGATACAGATGCTGAAGGAAGAATTGTTTTATGTGATGCTCTTTATGCATTATGTGAAAACAAGCCGGACCTTGTAATTGATTTTGCAACACTTACTGGAGCTGCTCGTATCGCTCTTGGTGAAATTCCTGCTCTTTTTTCTAATAACCAAAATTTAGCAAAAGATCTACTCAATATCGCAAACAAGATTCATGATCCATTATGGCAATTACCTTTATGGGAACCATACAAAAAAAATATCAAAGGGAAAGTTGCGGATATAAGCAACATAGGATCTTCTCCTTATGCTGGAGCAATAACAGCGGCATTGTTTTTAAATGAATTTATCCCCGATGATATTCCTTGGGCTCATATTGACTTTATGGCATGGAACCTTCAAAATTCTCCCGCACGTCCGGAAGGTGCTGAAGCAATGGGACTTAGATCTGTATTCGAATATTTAAAGCAAAAGGCGCACAATGAATTACGTTAAATTATTTCTCAAAAAAGGATGTCAAAATAGATTTAAAAATGGCTCTCCTTGGGTTTATTCCAATGAAATTGTTTTAGATTCTGATATTAAAGCTCTCTTGCCAGGAACACTTGTTATACTCTGCACATCTCCAGATTCAGGAGGTAGGGAACTTGGCGTGGGTTATTTTAATCCTCATTCACTTATCTCTTTTAGACTTTTAAGTGAAAATGCCAGCGATATCATTGATGTAAACTTTATTATACAAAAAATAAAAAACGCTCATAAGTTACGTGAACAGTTTTACACATCCCCATATTACAGACTTATTCACAGCGAAGCCGATGGTTTTCCTGGTCTTATTATTGATCGTTATGGTGATACTTTTTGTGTTCAAGCAAACACGGCTGGAATTGAGCTTTTGACTCCTTTATTTATAGAAGCCTTACAAACTGTTTTTACAGTTAAACATTTAGTGTTAAAAAATGACAGTCCAATTCGAGCGCTTGAGGGGCTTGATCTTTATTCAAAAGAGGTTGTGGGAAAACTTTCAGAAGCCACAAAGGTTGTTGAAAATGATATAGAGTTTTCTTGTGATTTAAGAGATGGACAAAAAACTGGATGGTTTTACGATCAAAGAGAAAATAGACGTTTTGTCTCTTCTTTTGCAAAAGGAAAAAATGTTTTAGATGCTTATTGTTATATTGGCGGCTTTGGAATCAACTGTGCGACACAAGGAGCAAAAAATGTCACATGCTTAGATAGGTCGGAATCAGCAATTTCTTATGCTCAAGAAACAGCAAAAAAACTAAACATCAGCAATATTAAATTTGAAAAAAACAATGTTTTTGATTTTTTCAATGAATACAAAGGAGAACCTTTTGATATAATCATATTAGATCCTCCAGCATTTATAAAAACAAAAAAAGATCTTCAAGTCGGATTAAAAGGATATACAAAACTAATTAAGATTGCTCTTTCTCATGTTGGATCTGGAGGATTTGTTTTTTTTGCATCATGTTCTCATCACTTAAGTCTTGAGTTGTTTCAACAGGTTCTCTCGCAAGGAATCTTGTCATCTGGTAAAAATGCGCGTATTCTAAAAACAGTTGGCGCAGGTATGGATCACCCCATCCACCCACACTTGCCAGAAACGATGTATTTAAAGGGTGCGTTTTTTCAAGTTATATAAAAAGGTAGAAACTCGTGATTAATCTTCAAAAAAGAAAAAATATTGGTATTTTTGGGCTGATCGGCCTTTTGGTCGTTATTTTGTTTATCTCTGGAGTTATTAAAACATTTGACAATCCAGATAAAGATATAATACACAGAGGGAATAGTATTGAACCACAATCTATTGATCCACATTTATCTCAAACCCTAAACGAAGCAAACATTCAACGTGATATTTTCGAAGGCCTTACCGCCGAAGCGGCAAACGGGACCATTATACCAGGCGTTGCTTTACGTTGGGAAACAAGTAAAGATCAACTGAGGTGGACTTTTTTCTTAAGAAAAGATGCGAAGTGGAGTAATGGAGATACTGTTGTTGCAAAAGATTTTGTTAATGCATTTAAAAGGGTTGCTGATCCAAAAACAGGCGCCCCCTTTGCAGCTTTTTTAAAACCAATAGTAAACGCTGACAAAATCTTAAAAGGAGAAGAAAAGGATTTATCAAAACTTGGCATTAGGGAAATTGATGAGCATACATTAGAAATAGAGCTTGTTTCACCAATCCATCATCTTTTAACAATTCTTGCTCATCACACAACATATCCATTTCATGAAAAAACTTATGAGCAACATAAAGCAAAATGGACCACACCATCAAACATTGTGTGTAATGGTCCATATAAACTCTCAGAGCATATACCTCAATCGCATATAAAACTCATAAAAAATGATCAATATTGGGATAAGAAAAATGTAAAAACATCTACTATTATGTATTACCCAACGGAAGATAGTCACGCAGAATTAAAAAAATTTATTAACAGTGAGATACACACGACAGAAACCATTCCACAAGACCAAATTGAATGGGTTGAACAAAACATGAAAGGCTCTTTTCGAAAAACACCATATCCAGGCGTTGTTTTTTATGGGTTCAATATGACATCAGAACCCTTTAAAAGCAATGAAAAACTAAGACAAGCATTAGCATTATCTATAGATAGAACGATTTTAACGGAAAAAATTGCAAAACTTGGCGCAACCCCAGCTTACTCTTGGATTCCAAAGGGTATGGGGAGCTACAAACCTCAAGAGGTTTTCTTCTCTTCAATGACACAGGACGAAAGAGAAAAGAAAGCTAAAGAGCTCTTCATGGAGTCTGGTCTTTCTCCTGAAAATCCACCAAAAATTGAAATTTTATTAAAAAACAATAATTCAGAAAAAAGCTTAGCTGTTGCAATTTCTGGGATGTGGAAAAAAGTTTTAAATATTGAAACAACCTTACACGAGGAAGAATGGAAAGTTTATGCAAACAACAGATCCGAAAAAAAGTTTCAAATCATCCATTTAGATGGTGTCGCTGATTTTCCAAACTCTGGGGCTCTTTTGGGACTTTTTGTTTCAAACCAAAATACAGTTGGGTATTCAAACCCAGAGTTTGATATTCTTATTGAGCAAGCTTTATCAGCTCAATCAATAGAAGAGCAGGATAAAGCGTTTGAAAAAGCAGAAACATTGTTCTTAGTTGATCTACCTGTAATCCCATTATACCACTCAACAAAAAGACATTTAGTTAACACTGATGTTCAAGGATGGATTGATAATTTTATGGATGTTCACCCATCACGATATCTGTTTATTGCAAACTAAATTTTTTTTCAAACTGTGTTGATTTTTCAAGAGTCATAAAAACAGTCACCCTTGTATATTCATCTTCAACGGTTTGATTTTTTACATTTGCATTTCTAAAAAGCCAGGCAATTGCATCTGTTTGAGAGTGAGAAATATGATACACAAACTCCGTTGCCTCTTTATCTAAAAAATTATCAATCAAAACCAAAAGCTCTATTATTCCTTCCCCTTTGATTGCTGAAACAAGAATACTGTTTTCTTTTCTCTCGGTTTGGTTTTTTATAATTTCTTTTTGCTCAAAAGTTAAAAGATCACTTTTATTTAAAACCTCAATCATTGGTTTTTCCTCATCACACCCCACATCTTTTAAAACCTTATGAACCTGTGTGTTCTGAAAGTCTGTATGTGTGTGTGAAATGTCTCGGATGTGCAATATAACACTTGCCTCCAAAACCTCTTCCAGGGTAGCCTGAAAGGCGGCAATGAGTTGGTGTGGGAGTTTTGAGATGAACCCAACAGTATCTGTGATAATAACTTGTCGCCCAGAAGGAAGCTTTAGAAGCCTTAATGTAGGGTCAAGTGTCGCAAAAAGCATATCTTGCGCCAAAACAGAAGCGTTTGTTAAAAAGTTAAAAAGAGTTGATTTTCCAGCATTTGTATAACCCACCAAAGAAACAATCGGAAAGGGAATCTTTTTACGTGCATTTCTTTGAAGCGATCTTGTTCTTTTAACATTCACCAATTCATTTTTTAGCTTTACGATACGGTCCCCAATAATTCTTTTATCAAGTTCAAGTTGAGACTCTCCTGGTCCCCCGGTAAAACCAAAACCACCCTTTTGTCGCTCAAGATGTGACCAGGACTTTACTAATCGACTCTTTTGATAAGTAAGAGATGCGAGTTCAACCTGAAGCTTTCCTTCAGATGTTTGAGCTCGACTTCCAAATATTTCTAAAATTAAAGCGGTTCTATCAATAACTTTTACTTTTAAGAATTTTTCAAGATTTCTTTGTTGAACGGGGCTTACATCTTGATTCAAAAAAACAAGCTCCACATTCTCAGCTGCCACAAGATTTCTTATCTTTTCAAGGTGTCCCTTGCTTATGTAGGTTGCTGAGCTTATTTTGCTTATACAAACCGTTTCCCTGTTAGTGATTTCAAGGTTAATGGCTTCTGTAAGTGCGCAAGCTTCATCGAGAATGTCTGTAACATTAAAAAGAGGGTCTTTCGCTTCTGTTTTTAAATATGGCTGTAGAACAAGTGTTTTTGTTGTCATTAAAATTGATCCAGTTTGATTTCTATTCTTCTGTTTTTAGTGTAAGCTTCTTCTGTTTCATTTGTATCTATAGATTGAAACTCTCCAAATCCTGTAGCTGCAAGACGGTGTGGTGGGATACCTTGTGAAATTAAAAAATTTACAACCGATATCGCTCGGTTTGATGAAAGCTCCCAATTTGATTTTACGATTGTATTTTTTATTGGCTTTTTATCTGTGTGACCATCAATACGTAAAATCCAATTAATTTCTTTTGGGAAAGTTATGGTTATTTTTTTTAATGTTTGGGCTAGATGTTCAAGTTGTTTTTTACCTTCATTTTGAAGATCCCAGGCGGCACTCATAAATAAAACCTCTGATTGAAAAACGAACCGGTCTCCCCTGATGCTTATATCATTCCTGTTTCCTAAAGCTTCTTGTAGCTTTCCAAAGAACTCAGATCTGTATTTTGCTAAATTAAACTCTTGGCTTGTTGTCTTTAAAGACTTTAATTTTTCAAGAAGGTCTTTAATTTTGTTTTCTTTTTGCTCATTCTCATCTTTTGTTATTTTAAGGTTTGAAGAAAGACCGTTTAGATGTGACTTTAGAATTTCGATTTGTTTGCTTAGTTCTTGAATTTGGGATTCTTTAGTCTTTTTTTCTTGATCCTTAAAAATGGATTGCTTTTCAAGATAGCTTAGTTTTGCTTCTGTCTCAAATATAAAGTTTTTGGCGTCTTTATAATTTTGTTTTAATGTAAAAAAACTTTTTTCAAGGGTTTTGTTTTTTTCTTTTTCAAGATTTAGCATTTTTGTGAGTTGTTCAAATTGTCCACCAAGATCACGTAAACTTTTTTCACGACCATGTAATATTTCTCCCATATATCTTTGAGATATAACAAATATCATTAATACAAAGATTAATGCCATAAGCAAAGTTGCAAGTGCATCTACAAATCCTGGCCAAATATCAAAAAAATGTCTTTTGCTTTTTTTGCTTCTCATTTTATAACTCTTGAGTTGTTTATACATAATATAAGTATAATTTTATAATAATAATAGTATATAGTCTTGTTGATAACCATGAATTGATTTGTTATCCACAGTATATCCACAATGTTGTACTTTTTATTATAGCCTATTTTGAGACTTTTCAGGATTTTTTTTTATTATATGTTTATAACTTTGTTTTTCTGTTACAACCTTGTGGATAGTTTTTGGATTGTTTGTTGTTATTTTTATCATCTTTTTTTACTCACAATTTATCCAC
The DNA here is from genome assembly GCA_964497925.1 of uncultured Alphaproteobacteria bacterium. Classification (GTDB taxonomy): domain Bacteria; phylum Pseudomonadota; class Alphaproteobacteria; order CAIYWZ01; family CAIYWZ01; genus CAIYWZ01. Next base: position 110,943 of record CAZCFE010000001.1, read on the forward strand.
AGTTTTAATTGCTTCCAGGAGCTCATCTTTTGAAGGGAATTCAGATAGAAGTATTCCTTTTTTATTCCCTGGGCCATAAATAATAATTAGTGGAATGCCTAGTCTATTTTTTGCTTGAAGATATTGTTTTATTTGTGTGTTTGGTTTTGTCCAATCTAAGGTTAAGATTTTAATTTTCGAATTATTTTTAATTTCAGGAATGTTTATAATTTGATGATCAAGAATTTTGCAATTTAAGCACCATTTGGCGGTTACCTTTGTTATTACAATTCTATCTTTTTGGACGTAGCTTTGGATTTTTTTTTCAATGTTTTCGGAAACATATTCTGCTTCTGGAAAATATATTAAAAGAACCATGCAAGAGATTAAAAATACGACAAGGCTTGTATAAAATATATGTTTTTTACGTATTAGGATAAGAGTTGGCAAAAGAAAAAGAGTAGGTAAAAAGTCAATATGATCTGACAGAATCCAAATAAACCAAATGCCGGTTATATACATTCCCCATCCCAAAGCATTTTTAAAATATTTCACCCAGAGACCTGGTTTTGGCAGAGGAATATATTTTGGTGGAATAATTGACAAGAGAAGGTATGGGAGTCCAAATCCAATTCCCATGCAAGCAAATATAATAAATATTGTGGATAAGTCTTGGGTAAGAGTAAAAGAGAGAGCCGTACCTAGAAATGGTGCTGAGCAAGGGGTTGCTAGAAACACAGCAATAAAACCATTCCAAAGATCGGCAATGATGCTTTTTTTATTAATAACAGGAATGCGATAAACGATACTTTGACCGATTTCGAATAAGCCCCATAAGTTTGCTGTAAAAAAGAAAATGACGGATATTGTAAAAATAAGAAAATAGGGGTTTTGGAATTGAGTTCCCCACTGAAGCACATCTCCTGATAATTTAAAGGCGTAAGATATCAAGCCCAACATTAAAAATGAAAAAACAATACCGATAAATGTTGTAAATGAGCTTGTTTGAAATGTTTTCTTATCTTGATTTGCGTTAGAAATGGCCATAATTTTTAAAGATAGAACTGGTAGCACGCAAGGCATAAAATTTAAAATAAAACCACCTAAAAATGCAAAAGCCAGTATCAGAAAAATACTTTCTTTTTGAAGCTGGGTTTCATCAATACTTTCAAAAAGGTAAGATTGATCAGAAGCGTCTGATGTTCCTGGGGGGATTGTTAGGTCAAAAGGTATCGTTTTTGGGCTGCATGTATTATTGCAGATCAAGTAAGATATATTTCCTTGTAAAGAAAGGGGCTTATTTGTATCTTTTATTTCTATTTCTATAGGAATTAAAATATCGCTAGAATACCCTTTAAACGGAACATCGTGAAACTCATCATCTTCTTCTTTTGGCCACATAAAATTGTAGCTTTCTAGATTCTCCTTACGGCTCCACTCAATTGATGGAGGATAACCGGAATTTGTACTGTTGGGGCCGTATACTTTTGATCCTGCCGGAATGGGAATAAAAATCCCAATAATTTGCTTTTTAGAATCTCCAAGATTAGTTACTGGAGAGATTAATTTTGTTTGAATATCATTTTGAGAATACACACTGGAAAATAGAAAAAATAATATTAACAATATTTTCATGATGTCACCAGTTTGAAAGAGTTGTCTAGATGCGTAATTGGATTGCTGTTAAATACAGGAGATGTCCAATTGATTTGATCAATTTGATCACAAACGACACATATAAGGCTCCAATTATGAGTAACATGTCCGCATGAATCACACAGCCATGTTTTTTCTTGTTTTTGAGAGATTATTTCTTTTGATGAAAGGTGTAATGGAACATGATCTAATGATTCAAGCGCATTTGCTAATAATTTTAGCTTAAAGGAAACCCCTTGATTGCATAAAATAGCAAGGTCTAGATGCGTTCTTGCAATTCCTGTGAAGCCTTCTTCAATGGCTGTTTGTGCGAGAATAAAATGACCCACATAATTTGCATTTGTAATTTTAACAATATATTCTGCGCGTTTTATTTTTTGCGCTGGTGAAAACTTATCTTGCAAGTGAACATAAAGATATGCAGTATCTGGATGTGCTTTCTCTTTTAAAGATTTTTCGAGTACTTTTTCTGCTTTGTTGAATTTGTCTAGAAATATATACTCTTTGGCCAAAGCAAGAGCACATGGAACGAAAGATGGATCTGTATCAAAACCTTTTTCTAAGGACTTTCCTCCCATCAAATAATAGCAAACGCTTTCTAAGTGTTTTATTTTTTGATGATCAAATATTTTGTATTTTTTTATCTTTTTTAAAAATACAAAACTTTGCTCAATATCATTTAATCTTAGGCTTAAATAGAAAATATTCGAAATGCACCATTTAGAAGAAGGTTCTAACTCAAGAGCTTTTTTTGCATAAAGATATGCCGCTGGATAATCTTTTTGAGAATTGGCGGTTTGAGTTAAACCGTAATATCCTAAAAATTCTGTGGTTTTATCTTTGAGTAAAGCCCCATAAACCCTCGTTGCGCTTGCATAATCATTTGATTTTTGAGCTGAAAGTGCGGTTAAAATGAGAGGAAGTGGGGAGTCATTTAAAAAAAACTGTGTTTTTAATATTTTTTCTCGTGCTGTTTCAAAATCTTCCATCGCAAGAGCAGTAAGGCCTTGAGTAAAGCTTTGATATCCTTTTTTCTCTCGAGATTTATTTCTAAAATCACGCCAAATTTGTGGGAGTTTTTTTAGTGTTAGAAAAATATATAAAACAATCATCCCAAAAACAGAGACAACAAGAATGCCTAAAATTCCAAGACCTATGTGGATTTTATATACATGGTCAAACCATTCAATTGTCAAACTTCCAGGATTCAGGGTAAACCAGAAGATTGCTCCCCCTACAAGCGCTAGTTTTAATAAGAAAATGAATGTTTTGATCATTTCAAATAATCCTTTAATTAATGTTACAATACTAATTGTAGCATGATGAAAAATATTGTCAATATATTTTTTCAATTAATATGGATGGCCTTAGATTTTCTCAAGATAACTCATCATTGAACATGCTCTTTTTGTTTCAAGGAAAATTATGTGGAGATTAATTCATATTGCTGTTTTTGTGTAGTTTTGGTAGTATTAATTTATGAATTAACAATGAGGAAAAAGATGTCAGATTTTGAAAACTTAAGTTTTGAAGATGCTTTGAAAGAACTCGAAGCTGTTGTGCGGTCTTTAGAAGATGGGCAAGGGAGCTTAGATAATGCAATTAGCGCCTATGAAAAAGGAATTAAACTGAAGGCTTTTTGCGAAGAAAAGTTAAATGCAGCAAAACTTCGCATTGAAAAAATTACAGCAAAGCCAGATGGAGAAATTGTAACGTCTGAATTTTTAAGTTAAATGTCCATTTGCAGGCTTTTTATAGATCAACCTTTGGGGTTGTCTAATCATGTTGTGATTCCAGATGAGGATTTTCATTATCTTAAAAATGTGCTGCGCGCAAAAAGTGATGATGTTATTGAGCTGTTTAATGGGGTTGACGGTTCTTGGCTTGCAAATGTTATAGAGCTTACCAAAACACGATGCTCTGTCCAGGTGATGGATCAAATTAAAAAACAAATACCAGCTCCCAAAGTTACTTTATATTTTGCACCTATTCGTCAAAACCGTATGGATATTTTAATTGAAAAAGCCACAGAAATTGGTGTTTTTGAATTTCGTCCAATTTTAACAGAGTTTACCCAGGTAAGAAAACTAAATACACAAAGACTTCAATTGCAGATTAAAGAAGCAAGCGAACAATCAGAGCATTTTCATGTTGCAAAAATTTATGATCCAATTTCTTTTTCAGCCCTTTTAAAGCAGGGGGACTCTTTATGGATTTGTGATGAAAGACTTGATGGAAATCATATTTTAAATATGCCAACACCTGATCATATTCACCTTGCTATAGGCCCTGAAGGTGGTTTTTCAGATTCAGAGAAGAAAATGATGGGGTCTTTGACAAGGGTCAGCCTTGGAAATTCAATTTTAAGGGCAGAAACTGCTGCTCTTTGTGCTGTTGGTTTTGCAAATTATTTATTTTCTAAATCTTGATTTTTCGCATTTTTAAAAAATATTGATATGATAAAAGAGATAAAAACGCACACGGGTATTAAAAATAAAGCAATTCTGTAATCTTCTATTTGAAAAACGCGCACACCATCAATCATTTCACCTTTCCATCTTGAATCAAGAATTTGACCCACTAAAGGCTGGAATAGGAGGCCGCTGAGCATGGTAAACATGTTGGTAAGTCCAATTGTGACACCGCTGAATTGAACGGGCATATGTGAGCAAGTAAATGCAAATGAGAGTGACTGTCCGCCAAATGTGAGACCTATGATAAACAAAAGAGTGCAAGTTGTCATGAGTGATAAGTCAGGTATTAAGACAAGTATCGAGAAAGATATGCCAACAAGGACAGTTGTGATTTTAAGTGCTGTGAGCATGGTGAGTATTTTCTGAATGAGCCAAGCATAAAGAAGCGCGCCGATAGAAAGCCCAAGATAAATAAAATTCACATAAAAGGATGCTTCTTTTGTTGGTATATTGTAAGACTTTACAAGAAAGCTTGCTCCCCAAAGGTCCGCAAACACGGAAAGAACTGTGTAGAGAAAAAATCCATAAACAGACCCAAGCCATACCTGCGGTGTCTTAAGGGCAACTTTTAATCCTTCAAATATAGATGCGTTGTTTTTTTCTTGTTTATCTCCATCTTTTGCAAGAAGCCAAATGGCAAGCCCAATCAAAATTCCAAATCCAGCAACGATTAGAAGGCTTGTTCTCCAGTCGTAATGATCAATCAGAATTCGTAAAGGAGCACCTCCAAAATTCGCTCCCATGGTTCCAAGTAACATGGTCGCTCCTGTGACAATTGATAAATGTTTGATATCAAACCAAAGTGTTCCAAGTTTTATACACCCTAAAAAAGCACAAGAAGATCCAACTCCAATTAAAAATCTTCCAAATTGAGCAAAATATATATTGGAAGATGTTGCAAATAAGGCTGTTGCGAAAGCGCATAAAACTGCAGCAAATGTGAGAAGTTTTCGTGGACCAAAGTAATCAGCTAAAAGGCCCAGTGGAATTTGCAATGCGCAGTATCCATAATAATAAAATGCTGTTAATGATCCAAATTGGCAAGCCCCAATTTCAAAGTCACGCATAAGGTCATCTGCCATAACGCTAGGCGAGACTCGTAAAATAAATTGATAACAATAAAATAATGCGGCAGGAAACCAAATTAACCAAGGGTTTGAAAGGATCGATTTTTTAGACATTTTCTTGAATTTTTCCTTCTTTTAAAAATAAAGAAATAATAAAAGCAATCGCAACGCAAATAGAAACAGATGATAAAGCAATTCGATAGTCGTTTGTTTCAAAAATTCTTACGCCATCAAGCATTTCGCCTTTCCAGAACTTATCTAAAATTGCCCCGATAAGAGGCTGAAAAATAACACCGCTGAGCATTGTGACCATATTTGTGATGCCAATGGTTATACCGCTGAATTGAACGGGCATGTGTGAGCATGTGAATGAAAATGATAAAAATTGACCGCCAATCATAACTCCAACAGCAAATAATAAAACCCCCATGATACTTAAAGGAAGATTTGGAACAAGCAGAAGAATTGTAAAGGGAATTCCAACTCCAATAGTTGCGATTGTAAGTCCTTTGGTAATGGTGATGAATTTTTCCACTGCAAACGCATAGGCCAGAGCGCCAATAGCAAGTCCAATATAGATCAGATTGACATATGCGGAGGCTTCAACAGATGAAATTTTGTATGCTTTGACTAAAAAGCTTGCCCCCCAAAGATCTGCAAATACAGAAAGAGGAGCGTATAGCATAAATCCATAAACGGATCCAAGCCAAACTTGAGGCGTTTTGATTAAATGTTTTAATCCTTCAAAGATGTAGGATTCTTCTTTAGTTTGTTTATTTGAAGCTCCATCTTTTGCAATAAACCAAATAAGTAGACCAATTAAGGCACCAAAACAAGAAACGATTAAAAGACTTGTTCGCCAGTTGTAATTGTTAGCAAGCATTCGCAAAGGGGCGCCCCCAAAATTTGCCCCCATTGTTCCAAGGAAAATAGTAGCACCTGTAATCAAAGGTAATTTTTTAGCTGGAAACCACAATGTTCCAAGTTTCATGCTACCAAGAAAAGCGCAAGAGGATCCAACACCAATTAAAAGTCGTCCCATTTGAGCTGTGCTAAGATCGGTTGATGTTGCAAATAAAGCGGTTGCTCCAGCACAAAGAAGAACAGCAAACGTGAGAAGTTTTCGTGGTCCAAAATAATCAGCAAGAAGACCTAGTGGGATTTGAAGGGTGCAATATCCATAATAATAAAATGCTGTTAACGATCCAAAAGCGCATGCCCCAATAGAAAAATCGCGCATGAGATCGTCGGCCATAACGCTGGGAGAAACACGCAAGATAAATTGATAACAATAGAATAAGGCTGCTGGAAACCAAATTAACCAAGATTTGAATAATGTACTTTGTGTCATGCTTTTTCCTTTGTGAAATTCATTTTATAAATGCAATATACAGGATTTTAAAGCTCAGAGCAGCTTATTTTTTCAACATGATATGTATTTTTAGAAAATAAAATGATTTTTTATAAAAAATGTATTGCTTTTTATTAAAAAACTGCTGTATAAATTATTTTAGAGAAAAGATCGCAAGAATAATAAAAAGAAGAATCAGAAAGGAACTTTCTTATTTCTTTTGATAATATTAGTCATGCAGCTTGTTTCATTTGTTCTTGTTCAAAAGAGGGGGCATTTTTTTCTTTCTTATAGAACTTATGAAACACAAGACCATTGACACAGATTCCAATAAGACCGCTGTCAAAGTCTTGTAAGGCCGAGGGGATGAGTTCAAAATGAGTCCCCAATAGCCATAAAATTACAGAACCAATCCCACTTAAGGTCCCTGCCCAGAATGTTCTTGAAGAAGCTTTGGCGCCCATTATGCCAGAAATTAAAGGAACAAGTATAGACGGTGTCCAAAATTTATATGAATAAAGTAAAATATCAACTACACTGGTAACATAAAGTGCAAAAATAACAGCGATGGCTCCAACAAAAATCGTGGAATATCTTGAAATTTGAAGTTCTTGTTTGCCGGTAATTTCTGGATAAAGCGCTTTTACAACGTCGTGTGAGGCTGCAATTCCTGCAGAGTTCAAAAAAGAATCGGCAGAGGACATAACAACAGCCATCATTCCGGCAATGGCAAGCCCCTTAAATCCTTCGGGCATAACAGTTTTAATAACGCTTGGAAGAGCTAAATTTGGATCAAGGCTTTGATCAAGGGTTAGTGCAATTAAACCAATTCCACCGATGGTTAAAAAGAAGGGGATAGAGCAAAATCCACTCCAGTAAGTCCCTTTTGCTGTATGGGATAATGTTTTTCCAATAAGCAATCTTTGTACGTAAGGAGGAACAAGCGTTTCTCCGAAAAAAAAGCTTAAAAAAAGACTTAAAACAAGTAAAGGGGATAGCGTTCCAAACAGATCAAAGTGACTTGTTGGGATGGTATCAATCACGGCTGAAACCCCTCCTACGTGAGAAAATCCAAAATAAAGCGTTAGAGGTAAAGCCATAATCAATACGCAAAAATGTAAAACGTCGGCAGCAACAACAGCTTTCATACCACCAAGAGTCGAATATAAAATAACGATAACAGAGCCCAGCAAAATTCCAGATGTGTGATTCCAATCAGCAAGAACATGTAAAACGTGACCAAAAGCTGCAACTTGTGCCCCTAAAATAGCAGAACAGACCAAGAAAGCAGAAATGCCCGTAAAGACCCTTGCTCCATGGCCATAAAGTTGATTCATAATGTCGCCAATTGATATTGCATTTTGAAAATTTTTCATACGAGGCGCGAGTATTTTGGCCACTAAAATTTCTTTGACGCTGAATCCCCACATTGCAACAACATAAACAAGCCCTATTGAAAACACTTTTTCTGCAAGCCCCGTTGTAAAACCACCACCAATAAAAGAGGAAGAAAGTGTTGCAAAAATAAAGAAAGATCCGTAATTTCGCCCGCCTGTGGAAAAATCTTCAATTGTTTTAACACCTTTCCCCGCCCATAGGCCCAGCAAAAGAGTTAATATAAAATATCCACACATCACCATCAGATCCAACGACATTAGAAAACCCCTTATTGTTATTGAGCACAATTAACTGTATGACGAATAATTATTGTGTTCAAGTTCTATTTTTTACCTTTTGTTAAGTTTTGGCAATTATGATGAGATGTAATATAATAATATTTAAGAGGTTTGATATGTTGATGAAGAAAATATTGCCGTTATTGTTATTGTCTGGGCCTTTTATATTGCAGGGCAGCGATGCGTCTTCAAAAAATGCCAAGGTAACCTCCATTACAAAAGAAAAATTTACCAATATATTTGAAAATTCGGGTTCAGATCTTTATGATAAATTAATTGATTTATGGAAAACAAAGGCTCCCTTTAAAACAGAATTTGAAAAAGTTCGCACGAGATTAAGAAGATTTGGCACGTGTCATCAAAATGCAGATTATTCTGAAAATCCTTCAACAGGCAAAAACTGGACAGCGTGGAGATACGATAAAACATCTTGTCCAACAGAGAATTTAAAAGAGAGTGATTGGAAAATTCTAAAAATGGAAATCGGGAGCTCAATTTTGCCTGATCATTTCAGACGTTTGACAATGAGTTCATTTGAAAGGGCTGTGGGTATTGGAATGTCAGGCCTTGGAATCATAAATGATCCTTCACATCTTACCGCAGACCAAAAAAGGCGTCATATCGTTTGGGCAGCAATTGGAACTCCCGGCCCTGCATCAGATATTGATACAGTTGCAAATTATCACCCATCAGAAGAAAAGATTTTGCCAAAAATTGTGATTGAGACAATGGCAAAATCACTTTTTGATACTTTTGGAATTGCAATGTATAATCAGGCAACAGGCGTCAATTTTGACACTGAAAGTTATATTGATGTAACGGCGGATTTGGATAAACAAAAATATATGCGAAGAATTGCCAGCCCTGTTTATAAAAACCTTTCTTTTACTCTTGCGTTAGTTCAAATTGTTCGTCAGCTTGAGCACGGAATTTATATCCAAGTCGCAAAAAACTCAACTCCTACTGAAGAAAAAAAAGTTTTTGATTTGGAGATGCTTACAAAAGCTTGGAAAAATTCCTTGGCAAACAGATTGCTGACAGATGCAAAAGCTGCTGAGCATACAACGCGTGTTGATGGAACAGCAAAAGAAAAGATTAAGAAGTATCTTCCAATTATTAATCATTTAGCAAGAAAAGCAGGAAAATTGGAAGAAACGGATGATTTAGCAGCGTCAAAAATTAAAGGAATTCTTGGAACTTATTTTCCAGAGGCTTATTATACAAGGGAAGCTTTAGCCCATGTTTGTTATAGCGACGATAGATACAGTCAATTGCTTCTTTCAAAGGCAAGTGAATATTTAAAGAAGAGTGAAACAATAAAAGAAGAGGAAGTTGATGAGTTTAAAGCCTCTGCAATTACGCCAGATTATTTTATTTATCTTGTAAGTGCTCTTGAAAATTTTGGATATTTTTTACACAAAATTAACGGAGATAAATCTGCTTATGAATCTTTAAAAGAATCTTCCAAATATCTTTTTAGAATTGCAAGGGCTTTGGCTGGGTATTGGGAGATAAATGTTGATTTGGAAATGGAAAGACCATCTCGCGTAGTTCAAAATCCAACAGTAAAAGATAATCGCAAAAAATATGTAGTGACATTATTCGAAATTGCTTCAAAATTAGAGCGATTGAAAAGAGGATTTTTACCATTTTCATCAATAGATGATTTAAAAAGATCTCTCGTAAAAATAGAAAGCGTTTTTGAAGGAAGGCTTAGTAATCATGAAGGTTCAAAAAGAGACAGGGCAAATCTTTATTCGACTCATCAAATAGCTTCAAAAATTTTCCAAGCTCATGTCGATATTTACCTTTCAAAAAAACAAAAGGAAGATAAATTAAAAGAGGTTATTGAAAAGTTGAATTTAGTGGTTGTTTGGAATGAAGAGCTCAAGATGTTTGATTTAGCTCCATCTTTGGTTGAATCAAGAACCGAAGCTGAAATTGAAGCCGAACAAGATAGAATTGATAATTTATCTGTTAAAGAAAAAAAGATAGCTGTTGCAGAAAAATTGAAAATTTCTTTCAAAAGAGCCGCCGCATTAGAGTTTGCGTCTTTGTTGAATTTGGTGATTGGTGTTGCCAATGATAGCGGATCTATGAAGAAGCAAAAAATAGTTGAAGAAGCTAAATTACAGCAAAGTACAGATATGCCCTATTGGCGAGTAAATAAAAAAGATGCAAATATTTTTTCTTTCTCTAAACAAAGAGCTTTTACAGCATCTCCAATCCAGCTTCAAGAATTCCTTAAGGGTCTGAATTCATTCCTAATTTATACAGTAGCAAACTATCAAAAGAAAAATACGTTTACATTCCAATCGGTTGGATTAAATGCTGTGGCGGAAAAAGAGATTAAAAAGTCGACTGCAAAAAGCAGGGATATTGAGCAAAATTAAAAAGAGTGTTGGAAAAATAGTTGGTAAAAAAAATAATAAATCAAAGGCTGTCGTCGATTGAGGGTGATGAAGAATCAAAGATGGCATGCCTTTCATTGATAAGTAAATTTGAAATAATCTCCCCCCATTTCTTTTTGACTTGGGGTCTGAATCCTGGAATTTTTTCAAGGTCAGAGTAGGGCTTAAGTGTCCTTGTTACCAGATCTAAAATAAGCCTATCGGACATGATTTTTTGTCTTGGTATATCATCCTCTTGGGCGATTTCTTCGCGCAATACAACCAGTTTTTCAAGGATCAAAAGTGCTTTTTTAGAGGTGGGTTTGCGTTTGATTTTTTTGAGCAAGGAAGGGCCATGAATTTCATTTAAAATAACGCCCTCAAGTCCTACATGTGCATTCTTTAATTTTAAGGGATCTATGTCTTTCATTTTTTCATATAGCCTGCCCAAATACAAAACATCTAGCGCTGCATAAAAAAGCTGTTCTTGACGCAAAGGACGCAATAACCATTGTGAGAATTGCTCTTGCTTAGAAAGGGTTATATGAAGGACTGATTCTACTAAATTTGCATATCCAATCTGGTATCCAAGACCGCAGAATCTTGCTGCAATTTGTGTGTCAAACGCAGGGGTTATTTCTTGTTTAAATAATTTGTTTAAAATTCCTAAGTCTTGGTCTGCTGAGTGAAAAATTTTTAAAATATCACAATCACATAACACTTGAGACAGTCGGAGTATCTCTTCTTTTAAGGATAAAACGTCAAATAAGAAAATCTGATCTCCGGCACATATCTGGATAAGGGATAAAATAGGCCAGTAAGTATGCACCCTGTAAAATTCAGTATCAACACCAATCCATGATTGTTCTTTTGCTAAGGAAATAAGCTCCGGCAAAGCGCGGTTAAATTGATCTGAATCTTCAATATATTGATACACGTACAAGGTTTCTTTCTAGATTTAAGTATTCATTAGTATTCTTATTATAATATGAACCATGGAACATTATATACGATATTATGGCAAGGAAACAAGTTCATGTTTGTTGATTTTTATTTTTTTAAGGTGTTGTCTAGATGAAGCAATCAAATTCTATATTGCTTCGAGCATCAAACTATTTGAAACAAGGTATTTTTGGTCCGCCCATTCGTCTTTCTGATCATAAAACAGAATTGCTTGGAAAATTCAAAGCTTTGAGTGTTTTGAGCAGTGATGCGTTAAGCAGCGTGGCTTATGCTTGTGAAGAAATTTTATTAATTCTGATTGGTATTGGAAGTATCATTTTTTTGCTAAATTTATGGATTAGTTGCGCGATTGTGGGGCTAATGTTGATTATTATTATTAGTTATAGCCAAACTATTAAAGCATACCCTGATGGGGGAGGTGCTTATACAGTCTGCCGTGAAAATTTAGGGGAAAAGGTCAGTTTACTTGCCGCATCAAGCCTTCTTTTAGATTATGTTTTAACGGTTGCGGTGAGTGTTTGCGCAGGAGTTATGGCTATAACCAGCATGATACCAAGTTTATCTGCATTTTCACTTATTATTGCGTGTAGTTCTGTTTTTATAGTCATCATTTTGAATTTGCGAGGTGTTCGTGAGAGTGGGGCAATTTTTGCAATTCCCACATATGGATTTATTGTTTTGATAGTATGGATGATTATCTCAAGTTTTTTTGTTGAAAAACCTTTACCAAGCTCAACTTCTGGACTTATGTTGTCTTCAGAAATCAGCACATTTTTGTTATTGCGTGCGTTTAGTGGAGGATGCACAGCTTTGACTGGGATTGAAGCGATCAGTAACGGGGTAAGAGTATTCACAGAGCCAAGGGCAAAAAATGCAGTCATAACATTGCTTATGATGGGGGTTATCTTAAGTTTTCTTTTTGTATCTATCAGTTTTTTGTGTTTGAAATATCAAGTCTTACCAAAGTCAGGAGAGACGGTTTTAAGTCAAATTGCCCGTATTATCTTTGGGGATGGGGTCGAATATCATAGCGTTCAAATATTCACGGCCCTTATCTTGTTTCTTGCCGCAAATACGGCTTTTGCTGATTTCCCAAGACTTGTAAGCTTACTTTCCAGAGACGGATATTTGCCAAAACAGCTGATGAACACAGGAGACAGGCTTGCTTTTTCAAATGGCATTATCCTTTTAGGGGCGCTTGCTATAGTTTTGATTGTTTTATTTAATGCTGATACACATGCACTTATCCCTCTTTATGCAATTGGTGTGTTTTTAAGTTTCACATTGAGTCAGCATGGCATGCTTGTTCATTGGATGGGAAAACATCCTTTAAAAATGATGATTAATGGATTGGGTGCTGCGTGTTGTTTGCTGACGCTTTTGGTTATTTCTTATACTAAATTTTTAGATGGAGCTTGGATGGTTTTTTGTATACTTCCTGTTTTTATGCTTCTTTTTTATAAAATAAAAAACCATTATGTAAAAATTGATAAAGAGCTTTGTGTGGAAAATGAAGATTTTTTTCTCTTTCAAAAGACCATCTCAAATAAAAATCATTTTAAAATTGTGATTCCAGTTAAAAAAATTAATAAGGGCACACTGAGCGCGATTAAGTTTGCACAAACTCTTTCTCATGATGTGACTTTGGTTAATATAGAGCATGATTTAATGAATTCTGATTTGTATAATGAGAGAAAAAAAATTCAAAGTTTAGCTGAAAAACTAGATTTAAATCTAGAAGTCATTACAAGTCAGTATCGATCTATGATTGGGCCAATTTTAAATTATATCAATGATTTGGAATCTAAGCTTGATTCTCAGGAGATTGTCATTATTCTTCCAGAGTTCGTGTGTGAAAAACCTTGGCATGCGTTTTTGCATAATCATACGGCTTTTTGGCTTAAAACATTTTTGATGCAAGAGCGAAAAAAGACAGGAACAACGCGTATTATTATAGATATTCCATATTATGTGGAAGGGTAGGGGGATATCTGATATAACTAACCATTATGTTGGATTTAAATTTTTTCATTGGAAGTTGGAGTTTTGAAAGGATCATCTCAAGTCCTGAAATTATTGTTATGGGCACTTGTGTCTTTGACAAACAGGGGGGCATGATGGAAACGGGTAGTTACCATTTGTGTGGTTCAAATCAAGATTGTTATCAAAACTATTTTTATCGGATCGATCAAGAATATTTTTATATTCTAAAGTCTAACAAAGAGATTCTTCATGTTTTTGATACAGCAGATTTTCCAAATTTTCATCACACACATCAATGTGGCATGGATTTTTATTCTTGTAATTTTAAAATCACATCAAAGGAATCATTTGAAACTTTTTATGTAGTTCATGGTCCAAAAAAGGATTACAGTCTGTCTACCAAGTATTTTAAATTTCCAATGTAAAATGAGCTATCGGGGTTATCTTTTGGTCGATAAATAATCTTCAGGGTAGTTGACTTCGTGCCTATTTTTCGAGTATAACAAAAAAGAAGGGGTTTTGTGGGCATTTGGCTCGTTAACCCGGTCAGATCAGAAATGAAGCAGCCGTTTCGAAATCAGTGGGTCATGATTTCCCTTCGCATTCAATTATTTTTAGGTATCGTTTATTTAGGATGAATACGGATTCGTATGTTGTAATCGCAAGACGTCATAGACCGCAAAGATTTGCTGATTTGGTCGGGCAAGAGACATTGATCAACGTTTTGAAAAGCGGCCTGAAATCTGGAAAAATAGGACATGCTTTTGTTTTAACAGGAATTCAAGGCGTTGGAAAAACAACAATTGCAAGACTTCTAGCAAAATCATTAAACTGTCTTAATTTGGATCCCCAGCTTTATGAGCCTTGTGGTGAATGCTTATCATGCGTGAATTTTGCGCAAGATAAACATGTGGATATTATTGAAATTGATGCGGCATCTAGAACAAGTGTTGATGATATTCGTGAAATTATAGAAAGTGTTCAATATCGCCCTTTGATTTCAAAGTATAAAATTTTTATTATCGATGAAGTTCATATGCTTTCAAAAGGGGCGTTTAATGCGCTTTTAAAAACTCTTGAAGAGCCTCCTGCTCATATAAAGTTTATTTTTGCAACAACAGAGCTTCAGAAAATTCCAGCAACCATCTTATCTAGATGTTTGAAATTTGAATTAAAACGTCTTTCTCCAGAAGAGTTGAAGCCTTATTACTCTGAATTGCTTAATAAGGATAGTGTTCAAATTGAGGAGGAAGCTTTAGATTTAATTTGCCATATGGCTGGAGGGTCTGCTCGCGATGGATGTTCTATTTTAGAGCAAGCGATTGCTTTGAGGCAAGACATAATCACGTTAGAACAAGTTCAAAGAATGCTCGGATTTGCGGATCAAAAATGGGCAGAAAATATTTTTGATTCGTTTTTAAATGGGAAACCAGATAAAGGAATTCGGTTACTTGAAGAAATTAAAGTGCAAGGTGGCATTGACCCAAAAATTTTAATTTCGAATTTTCTTGATATTTGTTATCGAAAAATGATAACGTGTCTTAAAAATGAAGATTTGAAATTTTCAAATCTTGCAAGGGCATGGCAAGTCTTACAGCAAACAACAAATGAGATGGCTTATTCTCCAATGATTTTCGAATCATTAGAAGTGGGTTTGATGAAAATTTCTTTTCTGAATTCGTGCGGAAGTATCCAGGACCTATTAAAAGGCTTAAATACTGCTCAAAAAGTTGGCGATGTTGTGGAAATTGACGATAAGAAATCATTATCAGATTGGAAGAGTGATCCAACTGTTCAAGCTTTGTTGCAAGAATTCCCAGGTGCAAATATAGAAGTTATTGATATTTAAATTCCGTCGTGGCATAGTTAATTTTAAGTTTTTGATAATTAAAGTTGAGGAGAATGTAATGAATATTAATGCAATGTTAAAGCAAGCCCAAGAAATGCAAAACAAATTGGCTCAAGCTCAAGAAAAAATAGCACTTCATACACTTGAAGGTTCTTCTGGTGCGGGCATGATTAAAGTCACGGTTTCAGGTTCGGGTGAAGTAAAATCTATCAAGATTGATCCTTCTTTGTTGATTCCTGATGATGTGGAAGTTTTAGAGGATTTGATTATTGCAGCACTTAGGGATGCCAAAGAAAAAGTAGACGCTTACTCTCAAGCAGAAATGTCCAGCGTGACAGGCGGCATGAATTTGCCTAGTGGAATGAAGTTGCCTTTCTGATATGTTTGGTCAAGAAATTCAACAACTTATATTTCTTTTATCAAGATTTCCAGGGCTTGGTCCAAGATCGGGAAGGCGTCTGGCGCTTTATCTTTTAAAAAAAAGAGAAGCCACTTTGTTGCCATTGATTCATACACTTCAAAAAGCGGCGGAAGCCGTTAAGGTTTGCCGTGAATGTGGAAATTTGGATACCTCTCCTGTTTGTTCAATATGCACATCTCAAAAACGTGATCAACACGTGTTATGTGTGGTTGAGGAGATATCTGATTTATGGGCACTGGAAAGGTCTGGTGAATATAAAGGTCGTTATTTTGTTTTGGGTGGAAAGTTATCCGCAATTAATGGTGTAAAACCAGAAGACCTCAAGATACCATTCTTGGTCGATAGGATTAAAACTCAAAAGATTACGGAGGTTTTGCTTGCTCTTAATCCAACACTTGAAGGCCAGACAACTCTTTATTATATCAAAGAATGCTTAAATGGACTTGATATCAAGGTGACGGGTTTGGCTCATGGTGTTCCTATGGGGGGAGAGCTTGATTTTCTTGATGATGCAACATTAACAACTGCGTTGGTAAGGCGTCAAGTCGTATGATTTTAACATGTCCTCAATGTGCGAATAGATATCATGTTGATCGTCCTTCAAAAACAGCTGAAATTTTAGCGTCTTGTCCAAATTGTGCACATAAATGGATTTTTAAGGTGAAAGTTATCCAGCCACTGGAACTTGAAGAGGAGAAAGCCCCGGATATAAAATCAGATTTTTTTGAAAAATGCAAAAAGAACCAAAAAAAAATTTTTATAGCTGTTTTTATTTGTGTGGTTATGGGGTATGTTTTGCAGCCTTTGGTTAAATCTGTTGTTGAGTCATTGTTTTCTCTTTTAAGAATTCAAGAATCTCAGAAAAAATCACTTATCGTTGAGGGCGTAGATCATTTTTTTGATGAGGTGTTACAAACAATTACTGTTTCATGGGAATTGAAAAATGATACGAACATTTCTCAGAATTTAAAACAGTTCCGCATACAATTATTCAATAAGTGCCCGAAAAATCAAGGTGATTGTTTGGTGAAAGAGGTTATTTTTAATCCGAATAAGGATATTATTCTTCCAAAAGAAATTTTGCGCTTTGAACATACTCAAAAATGGTCTATACCAATTACGAAAATATATATCTTTCCTTAAGGAAAATGGGGGAACTTTTTTGTGCTCAAAATAGGAACAAGAACAAGTCCGCTTGCGCTTGCACAAACTCAAATTGTTGTGGATAAAATAAAATCTATATATCCTCATTTATGTCCAGCAGATGCTATTCAGATTGTTCTGATTGAAACTCAAGGGGACAGGATTCTTGACAAGCCTTTATCTGAATTGGGAGGAAAGGGGCTATTTACAAAAGAACTTCAGGATTCTCTTTTGGATGGGAGGATTGATTGTGCTGTCCATTCTTTTAAGGATATGTCTACCCGTATTCACGATCATTTAGCAATCGGTGCAATCTTAGAGCGGGATGACCCAGAAGACGTCTTTTTGAGTCATATTTATTCATGTCTTGACGATTTGCCTGTCGGGGCTATTATTGGGACTGCATCGCTTCGCAGAAAGTCTATTATCGAGCATTATTATCCTCATGTGGAAATACAGCTTATTCGTGGTAATATTGGGACACGTATTGAAAAAATGAAAAACGGACCTTTTTCTGGCATTATTTTAGCAAAAGCGGGCATCAATCGTTTAAAAATTCAAGATAATATCAAGCAAGTATTGCCAATTGAAAAATTTATCCCTTCTCCTGCTCAGGGAGTTCTTGTTGTTGAGTGCGCAAAGGAAAACACTTCTATCTGTGATCTTTTAAAGCCTTTAAATCATGGAATTACACATTTTGTCAGCACGCTAGAGCGTCTATTCCTAGAAATGCTTGAAGGGTCATGCAAGACTCCTTTAGCGGCTTTTATTAAACAAAAAAATGATGTATATGATTTTTCTTATATGTATGTTTTGAAAGATAATAGATTCATCAATGAAACGATGCGCAATATTACAAAAGCTGATCTTCAAGATGTTGTAATCGAGACGGCTTTTGCATTAAAGAAAATGCTCTGATGATTTTGGTCGAACTGGGACCTGGTCACGGGACTTTAATGTGTGATATTTTAAGAATTTTGCAGAAAATAGAAGCAAAAATAGATTCAGTTCATTTGATTGAAGTTTCTCCAAAATTGCAAAACATCCAAAAAAATAATATCAGGTCTGTTTATCCTGTATTTTTTCATGAGAATTTGGGTTCATTACCTCAAAGCCCCGCAATCTTTATTGCAAATGAGTTTTTTGATGCGTTTCCTGTAAGGCAATTCAATGGAGATCATGAAATTTATATTTCTTTGGATAATCAAGGGGATTTGATCCGGTTGGTTAACGGCGACATTAAAGAAAAAATGTCTCAGGCGATTGATTATTTTATAAAAGCTCTTGATTTTTTAAAAATCAATGGTGGCGTTTTTATAATCATTGATTATGGAGAATATCAAGGACAAGGAGACACTCTTCAGGCTTTGGGTCGGCATGAATTTCAAGACCCCTTCAAAAATCCTGGTCTTTATGATTTGACTACACATATCCAATTTGGAGTGTTTGATGAGATTGCAAAAAATCAAGGATTTAAAACAAAGTTTCAAACCCAAAACGAATTTTTAAGTTTCCTTGGAATTGAACAACAAGCGAAGAAGTTAAATCTTGAGAAAGATCTCGATAGATTAATGTTTGATATGGGGACTTTATTCAAGGTTTTGGTTATTTATTCTTGATTTTTTTAGAAAATAAATCGTGACAAATATTTCTTCAAGGGATATAATGAAATATTCGGTAAATTTAGGATAAAACTTATGATAAGATTAAATCTTTATGTCCTTTTAGTTGTTCTTGGATCGTTTTTTAATTTATTTTGTGATTGCTGTTCTTATAAAAATAAGACAGAAATTGTATCAGTTGTGCCAAAATCTACAATAATAGAAGATGTTTGGATTAGACCTTCTTTGGGTCCTAATGCTGCTGGTTTTGCAACTATTAACGTTGATAAATCCAAAAAACTTATTGGTGTTGAAGTTGTGGGAAATCCTATTTCAAAAAGTATCGAATTGCATACCCACATTAAAGACGGCGATATTATGAGAATGAGGGCAGTTGAGAACTTTAACATCAAATCAGGGGTTCTCTTTAGCCTTGCCCCAGGCGGTGATCATATTATGTTTATAGATATACTGAAAGATATCCAAATTGGTGATGCGCCCGTGTCTTTGCGATTTAAGTTTGATGATGGTCAAGTCGTGGATGCAAATGCAGTCATACGAAGTGGTCAATAAAAATTAATGGCGGCCGGATTCGATTTTTTTCTTGAACGATTGAAAGATAAAATAATTTTATCTGATTTGGTTTCTCAAAAGGTAAAACTTAAAAAAAGGGGTGGACATTATGTTGGGCTATGTCCGTTTCATAATGAAAAAAGCCCTTCATTTATGGTTCAAAACCCAAAGGGAAGATATCATTGCTTTGGTTGTGGTGCGCATGGAAGCGCAATTGATTGGGTGATGAATACACAAGGTATGGAATTTATGGATGCTGTGGAAACTTTGGCCAGAAGCCATGGCCTTGAAGTTCCTCAAGATACACAGCAAGAAAAACAAATTCGTATTAAAAAATCATCTTTTATTGAAATTTTAGATAAAGTAGCTCATTTTTTCACTTCAAATCTACATTCCCCACAAGGGCGTGAAGCAATGTCATATTTGAAAATGCGCGGCGTTTCATCTTCTATGATCAGTCAATTCAGGCTGGGATATGCGCCTCCAGGAAACGTTTTAGAAAGATTTTTAGTATCGCAAAACATTGATTTTGAAACGCAGCTATCTCTTGGGGTTATTGGTCAAGATCTTGAAAAAGGCCACGTTTATGATTACTTTCGTGATAGACTCATGTTCCCAATTTTTAATCGTCAAAGTCAAATCGTTGCATTTGGAGGTAGAGCTCTAAATGATGATGTGATGCCCAAATATCTAAACTCTCCAGAAACAAGACTTTTTCACAAAGGAGAGCTTCTTTATGCGGGAAATTTTGCTGCCAAAGCTGTGCGAGAGGGACATGAGTTAATTGTTGTGGAAGGGTATATGGACGTTATTTCTTTGCACCAGAACGGCCTATGTGGTGCGGTTGCCCCTTTGGGGACAGCTTTGGGGGAAATGCAATTTGAAGAAATGTGGCGCATAACGCAAAAGCCAATTTTATGTTTAGATGGAGATATGGCCGGAAGAAAAGCAACATTTAAGTCTCTTGAAAGAGCTCTCCCTCTTCTTGAGCCGGATAAGTTACTCATGTTTTTGAATTTAAAAGACGGTGAAGACCCTGATTCTTTCATTAAAAAATATGGTAAAGATAAATTTCTTCAAGAAATTTCCTCCGTATCGTCAACATTTGATTATATGTGGAATTTTTTTAAAACGCAGCAATCCATTAAAACACCTGAAGGCCTTGCTTTGTTTTCTAAGAATTTTAAAGAGATCTTAAAAGTCATAGGATCGGCCGATTTGAAAACGGCATATTTTGAAGAATTCTACAAACGGTACAATCTAGAGTTTAAAAACTCATCTGGAAAAATAGTCGATAAATCAATATCTTTGACTCCTAAATTAAATGCGCGAAAAAAAATGCTTGAAGTATTAATACAAGCGATTATTATAAGGCCACAACTTTTACCTTTAGTGGAAGCTGATTTTTTGAATATGAGAGTTTTTGAAGGTATGGAATCCTTACATAAATCTATCGTAAGTTATTATTTATCAAACCAGCCTCTTGAAAAAGACATGCTTGAGCTTTATTTAAAGAGTAATGAAGTATTTACTCAAAACCCGAATTCTTTACAAAGTGTTGGATTTAAAGATCTTTTAAGTTCCTCTTCTAAAGGTATCGAAACAGCAGCAAAAGAATGGCTAGAGCTTTATTATCGTTGGTCAGATTTTGAAGAGATTAGAAATTTCAAGATAGGTAATATAAAAAAGGATGATCAAGGATATCCAGACGTAATTCGTGCGCGTATTCTTGAGCTGCAAGAAACGTTGCAAAATAAAAGTACAGATAAATGAAAAGAGGTACAAAGTGACACAAAAAAATAACTTAAGAACAGTTGATGAAGAAGCAGAAGATTTATCCTTAACCCCAAACATGATTAATGCTTTAAAAAAGCTGATTGCAAAATCCAAAGAGCAAGGATTTGTAACGTACGATGATTTGAACTCAACCTTACCTCAAGAAAAATTAACGCCAGATCAACTTGAAGAAGCAATGACGCTTATTACAGACAGTAGCATTCTAATTTTAGAGGATGGGGCAGAGCAAACAGCCGCGTCTATGGAATCTATGGAAGAAGGGTTGCCTGATGATGAAGAGGCCCTGTTGAACGGTTCTTCTGAAGTTCCAGTAGAGTATAGCCGTACGGATGATCCTGTGCGTATGTATCTGCGTGAAATGGGAAATGTAGAGCTTTTAACGCGCGAAGGTGAAATAGAGATTGCAAAACGCATTGAAGCTGGACGCTTAATGATGTATGAAGCAATTTGTGAAAGTCCTCTTACAATGCAAGCCATTTCATCTTGGCGTGAAGCAATTATTGCAGGAGATGTCAGCTTACGTGATGTGATTGCAATTGATGCCATGTATGGTGAAGAGCCAAACTTAATTGAAGAAGATGGTGAAGTTGTTGAAATTAAAGAAGAAAAAGATCAAGATTCATCTGGAGAAGGTGCGGCACCAAATCCATTGGATGATCTAGAATACAATGAAGATGCTCCAGAAGTTGCCACAGAGGAAGACGTCTCTATTTCAATGGCGATGATGGAAGAAACTCTGACCCCGCAAGTTTTAGAAACTTTTCAAAATGTCACACAATTGAATGAAAAACTAAGAGGACTTCAAATTTTAAGACTTTCAAAAATGCGTGAAGGCAAAACTTTGAAAAAAAATCAAGAAGATGAATACAATTCTCTTAAGGAAGAGATGGTGACACTAATTGCCGGTGTCCATCTTCACCCTGCGCGAATTGATCAGCTTGTTCAGCAAATGTACGGGATGAATAAAACATTGTTAGGCCTTGAAGGAAAACTTTTAAGGCTTGCTCAAAGCAAAGGAGTTCAACGTTCAGAATTTCTTGAGACATACTTTGGAGCAGAGGAAGATCCTCAGTGGATGGATTCAGTTGCAGGAAAAAGCACAGTATGGGCTGACTTTATTAAAAAAGATAAAAAAGAACTTGTCAAGCTTCGTTCTCAAGTTCAAGAAATATCAAAAACAGCATCTCTTCCGATTTCTGAATTTAGGCGTATTTTATCAACGCTTCAACGTGGTGAAAAAGATATGGTTAAGGCAAAGAAAGATATGATTGAGGCTAACCTTCGTCTTGTTATTTCTATTGCAAAAAAATATACAAATAGAGGGTTGCAATTTCTGGATTTAATCCAAGAAGGAAATATCGGCTTGATGAAAGCTGTTGATAAATTTGAATATCAAAGAGGTTATAAATTTTCAACATATGCCACTTGGTGGATAAGGCAAGCAATTACAAGATCAATTGCAGATCAGGCACGCACTATTCGTATTCCTGTGCATATGATTGAAACAATTAATAAAATGATTCGTATGTCACGTCAAATGCTCAATGAACTTGGCAGAGAGCCTATGCCAGAAGAGCTAGCAGAAAGACTTGCAATGCCTGTTGATAAGGTTCGAAAAGTGATGAAAATTGCAAAAGAGCCTATTAGTTTGGAAACGCCGGTTGGAGATGAAGAAGATAGCCATTTGGGAGATTTCATCGAAGATAAAAATGTTGTTTCTCCTATGGATGCGGCCATTCAGACAAATTTACGTGATGCAATGGGAAGAATTCTGGCAAGCCTCACCCCAAGAGAAGAACGTGTCCTTCGTATGCGTTTTGGAATTGGAATGGCTTCTGATCACACTTTGGAAGAGGTGGGTCAACAGTTTGCCGTGACGCGTGAGCGAATTCGTCAGATCGAAGCAAAAGCACTTCGAAAGCTTAAACACCCGAGCCGTTCTCGGAGGCTCCGCAGCTTTCTTGACACTTGATTAAGTTAGAAAAAGACATCGAAGGGGACTTTTTTAAAGGAGTCCCCGTTGGCTGAAAACAAGGGCTCTTTGATCCCCATGCACTGTTTATATCTCCGGTTGCCGCTCTTCTGGTTCTTGTTTTAGGAACAGACGTACGTTCTTTTGTGGGCAAAAGAAAAAATCCTTTAAAGTTCATGATATCTGTAGGGTCTTTTTTATGGTAGTCTAAACGTGCGGTTGTGTCATCAAAAGTGACACGTAAAGTCGTTTTCTTTTCCTTCTTTCTTTGTAGGGGCATGCTTTTCTTCTGTTGTAATTCTGTTAATTTATTTATAGAGCCATCCCATAAAAATGAACAAACAGCTTCTTTATTGTCAGGTTCATGAATCATAACATGATCAGCTGCTGTGCTTATAGCTGTTAATCGCTCCACTCTTCTTTGTTGTCTGGCAAAAACAACACTTTCCAAATACTGCTCTTGTTTTAATTGCATTAAAGTTAGTTGCACTTGTAAATCAGTTTCTTCCTCCAAATCCCTATTTCGTATTTCTTGCAGCAGAAGTTGTTCTGTGTACTGTGGTGGAGCGCTTTCATCATCTTCACCTTCTACAACGAACATCCACATTTTCGCTAAAATATCATCAATTGATTTTTGGTTATCCCATAATTTTAATATATCTTCTCGTTTTTCTGGAAGTCTTTCTGTTTTAACAGCATCTTTTATAAACCCATCTGTCTCATTATGTGAAAATGTTTTATTAAATAAAAAGAAATTTATGATTATGATAATTTGAATATTTTCATGATCACGCTTTTCTTGCCATCCTTGAAATTTTCGTTTCTGAAGATTTTCTTGAGTTTTTGGAGCAAGGGGCGCGAACTCTTCAATGCCTGAAATAATCGATATCAGATCAGGATGAGCCCTTTCTTTTTCCAATATCTGTTCTTCTTCCCAGGCTTCCTCATTTGTGTCTAAAATCCAGCCTTGTTGGTAAGAGCTTTGAACCGCAGCTTCATAGTATTCGGGGCGCGTGGTTTTGAGTAATAACTCATAAGGTGGGTATTCTGTGTGAATAAAAGGACCCTGGAGCAATTGCCTTCGGCTATATTCCCATCTTCTGTACTTGAGGCCAGATAGGAAAGTATAAGGGAAATTCTCTTTGATTCTCAATTCAAAGTGGGGGGAATTTGAGATTTCTTCTTGAATGTCGACTGAAGAAAGGCTAGCTGAGGTATCTGTGACGCCAGATGAATTGCTAAATGTTCGAAGCCTTTCTTCGGATGCAAATAGCCAAGATTGGAAAAAACATAAAATAAAGAATATGGATGAGAGATTGATCATTTATTTTCTCCTGAAAATCAAAATTGATAAAGATAGGCTTATAAGAAGGGTATCATATATTAGTCAATAAAAGATTAACGAAAGGTTAATTAACGATGAAGATTGCATATGAATCTTTAATCATTTCATGTTTACATTTTCTTTACTTTTTTTCTTTATATCTGGATGTGATAAGAAAAAAATGCCTTATGGGAAGCAAGATGGAATCAAGATTGAAAATTATTGGAGTTGTTGCTCTGCTCTTCTTAAATTATCATCACAGCTGTTATGCGTTTGGATGGTTTAAGTCTTCTCAAGATTCTCAAACCTCTGTTGAAGATCAAGTTCCTAGCATTTCCATACCTTGGGCTTATTCAGACATGAATCCAAATCGTTACGCTAATTTGATTAAAGACATGATTAAGGACGCAAATGTTCAGGGGCAAGGTCAAGTAGTTGGTTTATTACTTCAAATGCAAGATATTTTAAGAGACAGATCAAATGCGGCTAAATTTGCTCAACAGGGGTTGCCATACCAAAAAAAATCGTTTTTTAATTCTCAGATAAGTTTAGGAATGAAAGTTTTCCCTGGGCCTAGAGGTGATACTGTTATTAAAAATCTTGAAAATGAAATTAATGAATTGGGTCAAAAACTAAGAGGTTTGTATTTAGCAAATAAGCAGAATCCAGGGGGGTTCTTTCAATCAATGATCAATAAACAGTCCGCCTCATTTTCTGAAATTATTAATAATCTTGATACAGAGTATCAAGAAATAGAGCCAATAGATGATTCTGGATTTAATGATGAAGAAGAAGATGATGAATCAGGCGACATTTTTTCTGATGGAGGGCAGACATCTCTTCAAGCTCAAGAATTTTCAGAATCAAATTCTGGTACCCCTTCAGTAGCTTCTGCTTCTACTCCTTCCAGAAACTCTACCAATCAGGTTTTGAGTCAGAACTTATATCTGAAACAATTCGCGCAAAAGTATGGACTGGTTTCATATGACGATGCTTTTAATGGACAGATTATTCGCATTTTATCGACTGCTAATATAGGAACTCTTGAAAAAGCTGCAAGTATTTTTGATAGGTACAATTTAAATGGATTAAAATTATCGCAAAAATCTGACAAAGCACTTTTCATATCAGGCGTTTCATTTTTTGTGGAGCGATTTGATACCGTATGCGCAAATACCCCTGAAATTTGCACACGAGCAGAGATAGAGCCCTTTGAAAGTGTATTCATGCCAAAATTATTAAATGTATTAAAACGTCAAGGAACATTCTGAAGATTTTTTTCAGAAATAAAAATGAGAGAAGAATATGAATTTTATAATATTGTTTATTTTAATGTTTTTTCAAACTGCTTTTTGTGCCCCGGATCTATGCATTAATGCCATTAAGAAGGTTGAAAAAGAAGAAGACATCCCGCGGCTATTGATGCAGGCAATTTCAGTGGTTGAATCTGGACGTCCTACAGAAGAGAATATTCTTGCACCATGGCCATGGACGCTGAATGTAAATGGAAAAGGTGAATTTCATCCAACAAAAATTGCGGCAATTACAAGGGTGAAGTCGTTGATGAGCCAAGGAATTAAAAATATCGATGTTGGGTGTATGCAGGTGAATTTAGGCTACCATCCAGATGCATTTAAAAACATAGAAATGGCTCTAGATCCTTATCATAATGCTCTTTATGCTGCAAAGTTTTTAAAAAAACTTATGGATGAAAAAAGATCATGGTCTATGGCAATTGGCCATTATCATTCAAGGGTTCAGCCTCATTATATTTCTTATCGTAAAAAAGTATATCATCAATGGAATCAAGAAAAATTAAAAGATGCGGGAATTGTTATTGAAAAACAAGGAGTTTCGTTATCGAAAAGATTTCCGTATCGTTGGCTTTTAAACATGAAGCCTCAAGCCCCTAAGAGTTTTACATCTCCTTCGATCAAATCAAAAACATCCCATCATTTTCTTTTTTCACGAAATTGAAGATTTGTCAAAAAAATATTTGACAATATGTTTTGTTGTGATATAATTAAACCATAAATAACTAAAAGTGGTTAAATTAAATGAGTGACGATATTTTATTAAAGATAGTTGATTTCCCGATTTTTAAGAATTATATTTCCTTTGATGTGTGGCAGGGGAATGTCATTGTTTTGTATGGGGAGAATGGGTCTGGTAAGACAACCTTTTTGAGGAAAATTGGACTTTGTGGTGTTTTTGCATATCCGCAAATTATGTCCTTTTCCAGCATGGCGTATTTAGGGCATGTTTTTGGTGTGCATACACAGCAAACATCCTTGGATTACCTGAGGCTTTCTCTTGATATTTTAAAAATCTCACAGGATAATATTTTTTATTTTTTGGATCGTTATGAGATTGATGGATATAAAAAAATATCAGACTTGTCTTTTGGCCAAATTCAAAAAATAGGAATTGTGCGCGTTTTGTTATCTAAAAAGCAATTATGGCTTTTAGATGAGCCATTTTCTAATATTGATCAGAAATCTGAAATTTTATTCTTATCTGATTTGGAGAAGCATTTATCTTTGCAAGGAGCTCTCATTTGTGCAACGCATGATAAATTTCCTTTGGCCCATGAGGGGGTTTATTTATGATGGTCCTTTTACGGCATTATTTTAAAGTCCAAAAAAACTTAATAGGATCGGCTATGGTCTTTTCTTTGCTATATGGTTTTTTGTATAGTTTTTTTTGGATTGAGTTCTTGTCATTAAAAGAATTTTCTTTATTTACGTGGATCAATATTTTGTTGGGTTTGTTTTTAGTATCATCAGATATCTATATTCAAGATATTAAAAATGGGTTTTTAGATTTTCTTTTTTCTGAAGGCATTTCAATTAATCAGGTAATCTGGGTAAAAATAACGTTCATTTTTTTAGGCTATTTTGTGCCAATTTTATGCGCGGCAATGATTAATGGGTTGTTTTGGGATCAAGCTTGGGGGGTGATTTTTAAAACTATTTGCGGAATTATTATATTATCTCCTGCGATGATTTTTTTGATTCATACCGGTAGCCTTATGATTTTTTACTCCTATATGAATGGATTTTTGATTCCTGTTTTAATGATTCCTTTTTTTATTCCCTTGTTTGTTTTTGGGCTTTCACTCACAATGAAAATGGAGTCTGATTTACTTTTGGGAGCTTGTGGGATTGATATTTTTTATTGTATCATTTGTTTTGCTTTATCTAAGTTCTTATTAAAGGAAAATTTTTCATGATTTTTTTATTCAAACCTCATTTTTGGAATTATCTATATAGCTACAGATTTGTTTTTGGAATCCTTTCTTGGATCTTCATTTTGATGGGGTTATACGAAGTATTTTTTGTTGTGCAGCCTGATTATACACAAGGTAATCTTATTAAAATATTTTTTCTTCATGTCCCATTTGCATGGCTGAGTATTTTGATATACATTATCATTTCTATTGCGGCGTTTATATTTCTTGTTTTCAAGATTCAAATTACAATCAAAATAATGGAATCTGGATCTCTTATAGGTACTGTTTTCACCTCATTAACTTTGATTACTGGGAGCATATGGGGAAAGGCCGCATGGGGAACGTGGTGGACTTGGGACGCAAGATTGACATCGGTTTTGATATTATTTTTTATCTATGTTGGAATTAATGTATTAAAATCCAGTATGAGAAATACTCTAAAATCCTACAGAGTTTTATCTTATTATATTCTTTTTGGAGCTTTGAATATTCCAGTTATAAAATTTTCAGTTCAGTGGTGGAACACATTGCATCAGCCGGCAACAGTTTCAAAAGATGTTTTTTCTCATATGGACCCATCTTATTTATTTCCCTTGTTATGCATGTTTTTTGGATTTGGGTTTTGGGGGATTTTTCTAGGAATTATCGGAGTTAGAAGATGAATGAAATTGCTTTAACATATATATTTAGTTTTTTG
The DNA here is from genome assembly GCA_964497925.1 of uncultured Alphaproteobacteria bacterium. Taxonomy (GTDB): domain Bacteria; phylum Pseudomonadota; class Alphaproteobacteria; order CAIYWZ01; family CAIYWZ01; genus CAIYWZ01. The sequence goes on from CAZCFE010000001.1 coordinate 139,091, forward strand.
ATCCTTGCTATTTTTAGTGTTTGGATGATTCGAAAATGAAACCAAAATATAAACGGTTTTTTATCGGTATTTTCCTGATTCTGAGCTTATCTGTTGCTTTTTTTTGGATTGGAAAAGCCCTTAAATCAAGCCTTGTATATTATGTAAAACCCAAAGAATTAGAAAGCTTACACCACAATAAGATCATTCGTGTTGGCGGAATTGTAAACTCCTGGGATAAAGAGAAAAAATCTTTTATCCTTAAAGATGGAGAAGGATCTGTTTTGGTGGTTTATAAAAATGAGCTTCCAATCCTTTTTAAAGAAAACCAAGAAGCTGTCGTGGAAGGGAATTATGGAAATAAAGTTATGCTTGCATATAAAGTTTTTGCAAAACATGATCAAAACTATTTCCCCAAAGAAGTTGTTGAAAAATTAAAATCAGCTGGTCAGTGGAGAGGAAATTAAACTATTCATCAATTTCAATCTCCACTTCTTTTTCAAGAGTTTCAGTCATTTTGTCTGGTTCATTTGAATTGTCCTCTGTTTGCTGAATCGAACTTGGACCATCTTCATTGACAACAGCTTCTTCTCCGATGTCATGCTCAATAGAAGCTTCTTTTGGGGGCTCTTTAATTGCCTCTTTGGCCACCCGGGTTTCACCTTTGAACATACCAATTGTTGAATCAGGTTGTGTGTTATTTTGCATAACAGTTACTTTTCCTTGAATATTTGCCCAAGGTGTTCCATCATTTTGGTAAAGAGTTGTAAGTCCATTGGTCGTTGATAATTGTGAATAATTTGATAATATGCCTTGTACAATAAGAGACAAATCGCCGTCAACATTTATGGGAGCCGATGATGATAATCCAAGCCTTAAATCTCCAGTATTCGAGATCTTGATATTTGTGTAAGAGCCCGAAATATCTAGAAGGGATAATGCAGTCATAAGATCAATCTCTCCTCCTGATTCAAGACTGAGTTTTGCCCCAAGATTAAGCGATAACAAATGATTATTTCCCAAAACTCCTTTTTGAGATTTGAATTGGAATGTTGTAAAAGGAGTGCTCAAGGTCAATGCATCACTTAAAGAAATCATACCAGGAGTCGAGAAAGATAGCGCTTTCAAATCGTTATGAGAAGTAAGCGCGTTTAAGCTAAGGGCAGAGATTAAGTCTGATGTTTGAGATCCAATGCCAATATCTTGTTGGTTGTATAAATCAAGAACAGATGCCGTAACATATCCATCCGAGATGATTTTTTCTGCTTGTAGTTTTATGGAATTACCTTTTATTACAGCTGATCCATCATTTTGTAAAGATATTTGTCCCGTAGAGTCCATATAGAGCTCATCCATAACGGTAATAGTTCCTTTTGAAGAAATACTTTCTCCAAACATGGATGCTTTTTTAGATATAATATCAATGCTGTCTTTGATGTTTAAGTTGTATGATTTGTTTCCTAATGATAATTCAGCTACGCCTTGGCTGATTTGCATGAGTTCTTCTGGCGTAAGAAGTCCTTGGAATTTTTCTGACGCATCATTTTTTGAAATAACCGTATCGCTGTCATAGTCATAAACGCTTAAAAATTTTGCTAAAACTTGTTTTTTATTATTATCAATATTTAACATTGCTCCGATGATGACATTTTGTCCTGTGCCGTCTATGGCGTATGTTCCAGGAATTGATTCTTCAAAAATAACTTCTTTAGCATAAAGATCAAGATTCCCTGTTCGATAAATGAGTTTAGATTTTAATATGAGATTATTGTGCCCTGCATCAAGGGTAAGATGTGTGCCTTTGTTGACCAGGTTTTCAAAATCATCTCCTTGCATAAAGCCATCTATATTCATATCTAAAATTGACTCTAACGTAACATCTTGTTTTCCAGAATAAATAGAACTGTTGCCGCGGTTAATAGATAGAGCCGATATTACAATGTCTTGATCTGTCGAAATTGAAGGGGAGTTGTCAAGAAGAAGATTTAAAGTTTGTTGGGTATTGATTTTGATTTTTCCAGAAGAATATACAGCTGTGGGGCTGTTTTGTGCCAATGCTGTTCCGCCAATATTCAAAGAAGCGGCTGTTGTAATATTTATCCCGTCGCTCCCTGCTTTCATGACGACATAACCATTAGCCAGAATATTTAGTGGTGAATTCAAAGAAGAATCGGAAGCTGTTCCAAACTTCCCAATTCCATTTTGAGCATCTATGGAAATATTTTTCCCGCTGATTTGGCCATTGAAAATTGTGCCCACGTTTGCAATGATGCTTCCATCGCCAGCTTTAATTTGCTTGCTGTTCAAATCTAAAGTAGAGGTAACAATATAAAAATCGCCATTTGCTTGGGCGTCACTTAAAAGTTTAAAAGAGCCAGATCTTTCAATTTTAATAAGCGCATTTTTCTCTGCTTGAAAAGATTCGATTTCAGGAGAAGATGTTGCTGTAAGACCTAAATCTGCCCCAGATCTCAAATTTAACTTTGTTGCATCAGTTGTAATTTTTAGATCAGAAGGCGCAATGATTTTAACGTCACTATATCCTTTAGTTTCAATGCTTAATGCATTGATTTTCAAAAGTCCTTGGGAACCGCCATAAATTGTTCCGCCAGAAGAGCTGAAATTAACTGGAGCGCTTCCTGCATTGATTAAGTAATCACCAGTTGATATAACTGAAGGCGCAATAAACCCAAGACTGACTCCACTAAGATCTATATTGGTGCTGATTTTTATCAAATTAGAAGATATGAAACCTAATAAAGCAGTGGGTGCGATGATAGATTTAATGCTTGATATAAGATCTGTTTTGATTTCAAAATTATCACAGTGAATAGATAACTGAGGAATGGATGATGTGAATGTGGTAAAAATATCACCTGATTCATAGGTAAGTTTTGCGCCATCATAAATCAGATTTAAAATATTTTCAACACTATGACTTATTGCGCTGACTCCTGCAAGACTGAGGCCTGAAGCCTGTGTTATGGTTTGATTGGATTGGATTTCAACATTTCCAAGGTTTGTAGAAGAGGGCCTATTTTGCCATGCAGATAAAATTTGATTTAGCGGCACAATTCCATTTCCAGCAGAATTTGTATTTAAGACTGATACATTCACAGAATCCATCTTAATAGTAATGTTATTAGCTTCAAATTTTGATCCTGCAGGCATTGAGATTTGTTTGGATGCTAGGATTAAATCGCCTTCTTGAATGCGAACAATTTGTGTGCCCAATGAGATTTTATTATTTGGGCTTGAAATCACAGCATTATTGTTTTTTACATAAACATTGGTTAATGCAAAAGTAGAAGATAATTTTGGATTTATGAATGATGCAATTAGATTATTTAGTTTATCTTTATAGTAAAAGGCATTGCCGCTTAAAACCAAATCAGAATTGGAATTAATATAGATTTTCCCTTTTACAGATCTTGCAACAAGATAGCCAAATTGACCATGTGATAAGACTAAGGGCAGCGAAGAGGTTCCAATATCATTGATAGCTGTATCTAAAGCAATTCGTCCACCAGATTTAATAAACCCTGTATTTGTATTGAAAATTCCTCCATCAGAGTCAATGGAAATATCCCCAGCAATATCTATAAGAGCATTAATATTAATACTTTTATATTCATAACTTCTAAGGATCATGCGCGCCGTTGAAGTGATGGGGGAATTGATATCAATTTGATGCGCTTTTACAATGAGATCTTTTTTAAGGGTAAGAGGAGTATCCAAAACCACATTTCCTTCGTGTCTTAAAAGGGTATCAGCTCTGGATGATAAAAATTGAAAATCAGCCGCGCTCATAAATCCATTTAATCCAATTCTTAAAGGCGCTCCATCATCATTGTGTTTTTCAAGGGTTAATAAAGGGGTTTGGATAACAGGATTTTTAAGAAGTATTTTCTTTGCGTGAATATCAATCTGTGTTGTGGCGGATAATTCAGATATTCTGATGGTTCCGGAAGAAGTTAGGAGTAACCCTCCTTGAACATCAATCTTTCCATTTTGGATAATCCCTTTGTCTGATTTCAATTCTAGACTTCCCCCAGAGCTTAAGGTGATTGGGTCTTGAACCAGAATCCAATCTGATGCTATATAAGTTTCCCCTGGTCTTATTCTTGTTGGGTCAAGATATGAAACATCAGTTTCTGTTATAGCCCAAGGTGCATCGATCAAAGGCTTTGTGGGATCGCTTATGATTGCGTAGTTTTTTGGATCAAATAAAACAACCCCTGGAGTTCCTTTGTTTGAGTAGCCGAAAGAATCAGATTTGATGAGC
>CAZCFE010000002.1:0-41451 GCA_964497925.1 uncultured Alphaproteobacteria bacterium
TAAAGCTTTATCTCCAAATAATGAATCAAAAATTTTTGAATTAGGTGATCTTATGGCGCCGTTAATTGTGAAGATGGGGTAATTCTCATCGTGTCTAAAAACTAAGGCGCGAACTATGGATCCAAGCTCTAAGGAAAGTATTTTAAAATCTTTATTTGCAAGAGTCTTCTTGATCAAGAGTTGCAATTCGTAATGAAAATCAATTTTGTGAGAGGGTTGAATTTGAAAGGGGAGTTTATCTTCTCGTTTGAATTCTGGAGCGTGACTATCTTCTGATAGTTGGGATTCTCCCACAAATGTTATTTGGCAATTTGTTAAATTCCACTTTGCAAGCCCCGCTTGTAATGGAGGATGCTCTATAACGCTATTTATTTTATCTTGTTTTTCTCTTTCCTCATCTGTTTGAAGCGCATCATGAATTGATCCAGAACACCATTTAATAAATGGAAGGCAGCAGGCAGAACAAGTTGCTTTTCCAATAGAAACGCCAGCAGAAATAGCAATCCCTGTTGCATTTGCTTGAAAATATATAGCAAAAAATAGTATGCAAGTTGCTAATTTCATGGATTTGATTCCTTATCTTCAATAATTATCTTTTCCTACGGATATACTTATCAGATAAGGGTTAAGTTTGTATTAAATTTGCATAAAATATTTTTATTTACTGCGATATCTGCTTGATAATGTATATGTCCAAAAATCATCGATTTTTTCAATAGAGTTTAGAATGTCACAAATGTGTTCTTTATTAATACCATATTTTATAAGCATTTGGGCATGATCTTCAATAGAGGAATCCATTTTCTTGATCAAGTCTTTAGTGTGAGGTGAAGTAAATACATAGTGTGTTCTATGGTCATGTGTTGCTTTTTCTTGAACAAGATATCCATTTTCTACCATTTTTCGCACGTTGTATGAGATGTTTGTTCCAAAAGATGAAATACGTAAGGATAGATCTCCAATAGGAATACGGTCATCCCCCAGATGTTGTAAAATCATAAATTGTGTTGACGTAACATTATAGACTCCTAATCTTTCCAATTCTAAACGGATGATCTCCATAAAAAGAGTATGTAGCCTCAAAAATAATTCATTGGCTTTTATAATGCTTTTTCTCATAATTGATGCTCCATAGTTCATTATTTCTTAAAAATGGTTACCTGTGGTAATTATATTCATAAATAGGTTAATAAATTCTTTCGGAATAGATAAAATTTAATATAAAAAATATATTCTCGAAAAATTGACAATTTATGAATTTGAGGTACGCTTGGTGTGATTCATTAAAGAAAGGGATTTAAAATGGTTATAATTTTACTTGTGTTATCTGTTTTTTTAAACATGAAGGTTTTGCTGGCAGTTAGTATGGGATATCAATATACAGGCCAAGATATTGAAAATATTTTACAATCATCTTTTAAGAAAATACCAATTTCAGGTGAATACAAAAGATTTCATTTAGATGAGAATAATGATTTGGTCCTGATTCCGGACGAAGATCAGGATTTTTATAGCATTGTTACTTTTTCAATTAATAATACAAAATTTATCACGCCTTCAGCAGAGCAATCTAGGGGTTTTCATCTATTAGACTATTTTCGTGAACACGTGACTCGTATTGCAAAAAGTCACAGTTCTCCTATGGAAATTATCATCCCTTATAATCCGGGCGGTCATTGGGTGACGCTTTGGATTAAAGTCGATGAAGCAAAAGTTGATATGGTATATATTGATTCTCTTAGGGTTGGAGGAGGTACAGGAGTCTTGAGCTCGTTGACTGGTGTAGTTCATGAGTTTTTTCCAGAAAGGATAATCGAAATCAAGGCGCTTAAGTCTAGAATTCAAAATGATGGAAGCTCGTGTGGAATTCTTACAACTCAAAATATTATGGACATGGTAAGGGAGATTCCTCTTGAGGAAGGGAAAGATATGACTTTTGAAGAAGTCAGGATGATAAGAGAATCACATTTGTCTGATTTGAGTGCGCATGAAATGTGCTTAGATATAAAATGTTAAATGCTGAAAAATATAGGGGAAATTTGCTATGGAAATGTTTCTTGGTTGACTTATTTTTAAAGCCATCTTAAAGTAAGACCCAGTGAATTATAAGTTTTATATGAGGATTAATGGGTAAATGTTAGAGACGCTGCGTCATTTTTTAAAAACTTGGGTTGCAAAAGTTTTATTAGGTTTTGTGATGTTAAGTTTTGGGGTTTTCTTTGGGATTTCAGATATCACACGTAATATTGGAGTAAAATCTTATGTGGCAAAAGTTGGGTCTAGAGAGATTACTGTTAAAGAATTTCAAAAAGAGATATATCGTCAAACTGAGGCTATATCTATCATGATGAAGAAACGTGTAAGCCTTGAAGAGTTAAGGGCGGCGGGTCTGGAAAAGCAAATTTTAAGTCAAATGATTGGGCGTCGTTTAATTGAGCTGGAGCTTGAGAAAATGAATGTTTCAATCCCAGATGATCGTGCACGTGAAGAAATATATAAACAAAAGCAATTTCGTGATCAAAATGGTCTTTTTGACCATGCTGCTTTTGAAAGATTTTTAAGGATACGTGGGTATACAGAAAAAGAATTCATGGATTTGTATAAGCATGATATGGCGACGAAAGTTCTGCTTTCGGCAATTGCTAATGGAGTTCGAGTATCTCCTACTTTTGTGGACATAATTTATGATTATATGGAGAGGCCAAGAGAAGTACGTGTGGTTAAAATTCCTTTTGATACATTGCCATTTTCAAATAGTCAAGACAAACCTTTGGAAGAGTTTTATATAGCACATAAAGATGATTTTAAACGTCCTGAGTATAGAAAAATTGAATATCATGTTTTATCAAAAGAGAAGCTTGATAAAAGCCGTGAAATTGAAGATAAATTGGCCTCTGGGAAGAGTTTTAAAGAGGTTGCTGCCGAATTATCTTTAAAAATTCAAACGATGGACTACATCGATGCTAATGGGACATTTCAGGATAAGAAAAAAACCGATAAATTATCCCAAGACCCTTCGTTTTTAGAGACTGTTTTTTCAACCAATGAAAACATGGACTCAATGCTATTTGAGCTTCAAAGTGGTGATTGGTGTGTTTTGCATGTCTCATCTTTATTGCCGGCTCATGTTCCAGCGTTTGAAACAATTAAACCAGAAGTGATAAAAGCTGCAAAGTTTGATGAGCAAAAGAAAAATTCTCAAAAACTTGGAAGTGAAATTGTAGATGCTCTTAAATCTCAAAAAGGTGATTTAGATATGTTTGCAAAAAAATACAAGCAAACAGTTTCTGTCTATAAAAACATTGTAAGAAATATTCAAGATGAAAAAAAATCTGTTTTCCCAATGAATGTTCTTGATAAAATTATGACAATTAAATATGAAGGCTTTGCCGCCATTCCTGGGGATGATCATCTTTTAATCGTATCTGTTCCTCATCCAATGCCGCGTGATGAAGAGAAAAAGAAGAAAGACTATGAAGCTTTTTCTGATCGTGTTGACGGGTTGATTGGGAATGATATTGTAAAAGCCTATATTGCTAATCTTGAAAAAGCTTATGGCGTGGAAATCGTTAAGTGATGAGAGGTTTGTATCCTGATATACAGCCTTACAATACAGGCTTTTTAAGAGTTTCTGATATTCATGAAATTTATTTTGAAGAGTGTGGAAATCCAAATGGCATTCCTGTTGTGTTTATTCATGGAGGCCCTGGAGCTGGAATTTCTGATTCTTCCCGAAGATTTTTTGATCCTGAGTTTTATCGTATAATCTTGTTTGATCAAAGAGGCGCGCCAAAATCCAAACCATTTGCGCAAATGGAGGATAATACTCCTCATTTATTGGCGCAAGATATTGAAAAATTAAAAAACCATTTAAGCGTCCAAAAATGGCTTTTATTTGGAGGATCATGGGGAAGTACGCTTTCATTCTTATACGCGCAACTTTACCCGCAAAGCTGCCTTGGCTTAATTTTGCGAGGAATTTGGTTGTTTAGAAAAGATGATTTTGATTGGTTCTTTAATGCACCAAAAAAGATGGCTCCTGATCACTGGCGTGAGTTTATTAATTTCTTGCCGCAAGATGAACGCAGCGATTATTTTGAAAATTATTATAATCGTATTATGGATCCAAATCCAGAAATCCATATGCCAGCAGCTAGAGCTTTTGCGAAATTCGAAGCAGACAATTCGACATTGATTCCAAATGGAAAAAATGCACATATTGTCAAAGATAAAACGGCGTCACTTGGCATTTCTAGAGCTGAGATTTTCTATATGCGGAATAACCAATTTGAAGATCAAAACTATTTAATAAATAATATGTATAAAATAAAAGATTTGCCTCTTTCTATGGTACATGGAAGATATGATATTGTGTGTCCAATAGAAGCAGCCTTTTTGGTAAAAGATGTGCTTCCTAATGCAAAACTTGTGATTGTAAATGATGCGGGGCATTCTGCGTACGAACCTGGCATTATGCAGGCGTTGATGAGTGAAACAGAAGAATTTAAAATAAAATATAAAGGAGAATAAAAATGAGTGGCTTAATGAAGGGCAAAAAAGGCATTATTATGGGAGTGGCGAATGATCGCTCTCTTGCTTGGGGTATAGCTGAGAAACTTTATGAACACGGAGCAGAAATTGGTTTTACATATCAAAATGATGTTTTGGGAAAGCGTGTTCTAAAGCTTGCCGAAGAAGCAGGATCAGATTTTATCGTCCCTTGTGATGTGCGTGATAATGATAGCGTTGCTGAAGTTTTCAATCAAGCTGAAAAAAAATGGGGTAAAATTGATTTCGTGATTCATGCAATTGCTTTCTCAGATAAAGATGAATTACGTGGAGAATATGCAAATACCAGCCGAGCAAACTTTAATCAAGCCTTAGATATTTCTTGTTATTCATTTACAATTGTTGCAAAAGAAGCTGGACGTATTATGAATGAGGGCGGTTCAATGCTGACTCTTTCGTATTATGGAGCAGAAAAAGTTATGCCGCATTATAATGTTATGGGAATTGCAAAAGCAGCTCTTGAATCAAGTGTTCGTTATTTGGCGTCTGACTTTGGACCAAAACAAATCAGAGTTAATGCAATTTCTGCAGGACCAGTTAGAACCCTGGCTTCTTCTGGTATTGGAGATTTTCACTATATTTTAAAATGGAACCAACATAATACGCCTCTTCGTAGAAATACAACTTTGGAAGATGTTGGCGGCGCCGGTTTGTTCTTGCTTTCTGATTTAGCTTCTGGGGTGACAGGTGAAGTTTTACATGTGGACTCAGGATATCATGTTGTGGGGATGCGTGCCCTTGATGCACCAGAAATGCCATTTAAGGAAAAAGAATAGTTTTGATGAAAAGTATTTTAAAATGGATAAAAAAAGCGACCATTTTTTGGTTCGTTAGTGTTGGGATATTTGTAACATTTAGCTTTTTTATAGGCCTATTTTTCAGCTTGAAATCAAGCATTCCAGAATTGCCCAAGACTGCCATTTTAAAATTAGATATTGCCGGAGAGCTTTCCGAGAAAGACGATATTGATTTTTTAAGCAATTTTCGATCTGGTTCTAAAAAAAGGCTCTATGATACATGTAATTTAATCAATCAAGCAGCTAAGGATGTAAATATTCAAGCTATTTTTGTAAGGTTGCTTCCTTTGGGAACTTCTTTTGCTCAAACGCAAGAACTACAAAATGCATTTTTAAATTTCAAGAAAAATGGAAAAAAATTGTATCTTTATGCTAGTTCTTTCCAATCTTCAAGAGAGTACTATTTAGCTTCTGTTTTTGATGAAATTTATATGTTACCTTTGGGGCATGTAGGGATTTCAGGTCTTTATTTTTCAGTTCCTTTTGTCAAAGAATTTTTAGATAAATGGCAAATTGTCCCTCATGCGATTCAAGCAGGAAAATATAAATCTGCTCCTGAAATGTTCACCAATAAAGATTTTTCAAATGAACATAAGGAATCTCTATTGTCCATTTTAACCTCTATTGAAAATACATTAATTCAAGACATTGGAAATTTTAGAAAAATTGACCACGTTAGATCTTTATTTGAACAAGGACATTTGAATGCTAATGAGGCCTTGCAGGCAAAGCTTATCACGCATATTGATTCTTATAAAAAATGTGAAGATAAAGTTTTGGAAAAATATGCTAAAGATGCAAAATTTTATCAAGCTAAAGACTATGAAATTTTAATTGATAAACGATCAAAAAAAGATGCTCAAAAAAAAATAGCTCTTTTGGTTTTGTCAGGGGAAATTCATGATGATCAAAATTTATCACATAGCCCATTGCAGGACACAAAGGTAATTCGTCCGGCTTTTGTTGAAAAGCATCTAAAAACTTTGATGAAAGATGAAAAAATTGCAGCTGTTATATTGCGTATAGATTCGCCAGGAGGGTCTGCTGTTGCGTCAGAGGAAATTTGGAATCAAATTACAGACTTCAGAAAAACAAAGCCTATAATTGCTTCTATGGGCTCTATAGCGGCATCTGGGGGGTATTATATTGCAAGCGCATGTGATAAGATCGTTGCTCAGCCATTAACCATTACAGGATCCATAGGAGCATTTAGCGGGAAATTGAACATATCTCAATTTTTTCAAAATTTAGGCATTCATTTTGGATCTTTATATACAATGGAAAGCGCAACCCTTAATAGCTTTAACGCTGACTATTCTCCAAAACAAAAAGAAAAAATGAAAAAAGATATTAATTTTGTCTATGACTTTTTCAAAAAAAGAGTAGCGCAAGGGCGAAATCTTTCAGAAGAACAAGTGGAAAAATCAGCCCAAGGGCGTGTATGGACCGGTCTTCAAGCAAAAGAAAGAAATCTTATAGATGAGCTTGGTGGCGTTGAAGAAGCATTTGAGCTCTCAAAGAAAATGATAAAACCTGAAAAAGATGAAAAAATCGAACTTTATGTTTATTCTCCACGTATTAAAATGATAGATCTTTTGATGGGAGCCCTTGGTTTTGATAATGACGTTTTGGATGGCGAATTTTCGGTTGTTGAATTTTTTAAAAGCCACCTTAAATCAATCTTTTCAGTTTCTATGTTTGAAATTCGTGGGTAGTTTAAAGGGTGAGAATGGCGATAAACATAATGGATTATCACTATTGTTTTCTTTTAAAGTAAAAAGTGATTAAAATTTACAAATGAATTATTTTTGCATCTTCAATTAAAAATTTGACCTTCGGATTATCTGGGAAAAATGTATCGTATTGCAATGTTCCGATGACTTCTATTGGTGTTTGAGGCGGAAGTTTTGATAGGATTTCAAGAGGAGTTCCTTGGGTCCTAAATGCCATTGCTTGGAGTTTTTCTCCTTTACTATTTGCTAGTGTAAGCCTTATGTGTCCACCTGACAGGACATCACTCCATGCAATTGTGCACATAATCAATCTAAATGTTGGGGTAGGGTTTCCCATTCCAAAAGGGGAAAATCGATCAATTTCAAGACATAGCTCTTTTGTTGCTCTGGGGATATCAATCACGCAATTGTAAATTAGATCTGGCTTCACCTCTTCACCTTGAAAAACATCAAAGAATTCTTTTTCCATGAAATCTTGAAATCCATCTAATTGATTTTTATATAAGGAGCATCCAGCAGCAGCACTATGTCCGCCTCCACTGATGATGATTCCTTGTTCTGATGCTTTATGAAAGAGTTGTCCAATATTAAATCCGGATATAGACCTTGCTGAAGCTTTACATGTTCCATCTGCGTTTATGGTCATAACAATTGTTGGTTTATGAAAATGATCTTTAATTCTTCCGGCAATAATTCCAATAACACCTTGATGAAAGTTTTCGCTTGCGATAATGAGCACAGAGTGATCTGTTTTTAGTTCGGCTTGAGCAAAGGCATCTTGCAACATTTTTTTTTCTAAAGCTTGGCGTTCTTGATTTAAATAATCAAGCTGTGCTGCAATGGAAAGTGCTTCGTTTGGGTCTTGTTGAGTCAAAAGTTGGACTCCTAAATTTGATTGGCCAATACGGCCTCCTGCATTAATTCTGGGGCCAAACATAAAACCAAGATGATAGGCCGTGATATTATCCTTTATTTTGATGAAGTCTCCAAGAACACTTAATCCAAGGTTGGATTTTGAATTTAAAATTTTTAATCCTTGGGTTACATATGATCTATTAAGTCCTGTTAATGGCATCATGTCACACACGGTTCCAAGAGCAACAAGATCAAGAAAAGAAAAAAGATCTGGTTCTTGAGTGTTTTTATACCATCCTAAATCTCGGAGACGTCTATTGACTGAAATAATAAAAAGAAATGCAAGTCCTGCTGTGCATAATGATTTGCAAGCAGATGTCTCATCTTGCCTGTTGGGGTTTATAATAGCTCTCACATTTGGGAGGGTCTCTTGGGAAATATGGTGATCTATTATGATGATATCGCATTTATCAAATATATTGAATAGCTCTATATTGGTTGTTCCACAATCAAGAATGATGATGATATTTGCACCCATTGCATGAAGCTTTTCCAACGCTTCTTTGTTGGGACCGTACCCTTCCTTTATTCGATCAGGAATATGAACCATTGAATCGATATTAAAAATACGAAAAAAATTAACTAAAATGGCCGAAGATGTTGCTCCATCTACATCAAAATCTCCCAAAATTCCGACTTTTCCTTGATTTTGAATCAAGGAGGCTATAGCTTGAGAAGCTTTGGCCATGTCTAATAAGTGATCTGGATCAGGTAAAGAGCTTTTTAGTGTAGGGGATAAGAAATTTTCAATTTCTGTATATTCTAATTTTTTTTGTGCTAAAAATTTAGAGGATGCTTCTGAAAAACCATGTTTTTGGCATATATAGTCTTTTTTTTGTGGATCAAAAGATGCTTCAATCCATTTTTTCCCCAGTATAGAAAGATGATGCAATTTGATAAAATCTCCAAATCTTAAAATATTCTTTTGATTTTTTATTTAAAAACGTACACAATGGTGTACTGATAAATAACACAATAATCAATTTAATGGAATTGATTATAAATAATAAATGGAGAATTTAAATAATGTTGACCGCTCTTTTCGCAAGTTCTACTCAAACGTCTGTTGCAAGCAATGCAGAACCAAATTCTGTTATGATGTTGGCCCCTTTTGTTCTAATTTTTGGAATTTTTTATTTTCTTGTGATTCGCCCTCAAAACAAAAGAATCAAAACACAACAACAAGAACAGGCTCAAATGTTGTCAGCTTTAAAAAAAGGTGATCAAATTATGACGGCAGGCGGTGTATTTGCAACTGTTCATAAAATGATTAATGACGAACAAATTGAAATTGAAATATCGCAAGGCGTTTATGTGAAAATGTTAAAAACAATGATTTCAAAATCTTTGTCTGCAGGGGCAGTCGATCAACAAGAAGTATCAGAAAAAGTTGCTCCAAAAGCAAAAGCCCTGCGCGCTGTTACCAAAAAAGATAAAGGTGCATAAATAATGAGAATTCCAAAGTGGAAAGTATTCTTAATCTTAGGGACTTGTTTTTTAGGGGTTTTATTTTTAATTCCTAATTTTTTAAACAAGGATACTATCAAACAGATGCCTTCTTTTTTGCAAAAGCAACTGGTTTTGGGGCTTGATTTACAAGGCGGATCTCAGTTGCTTATGGAGGTTGATCTAAAAGGAGCTCTTCGAGACAGAATGCTTTCTGAGGTGGATGAAATCAGGTCAGTTTTGCGTAAAGGTAAATTTGGATACTTGAACTTGGCAGTTATTGGAGACAAAGAGAACCCTGCGATCTCTTTTACAGCAAGGGATCCAGAAAATATTGAAAAAATAAAAAAAGCCCTTCTTGAGCTGAATAATCACTTTATTCCTGATATTCAAGGGAGTATTTTTAAAATAAAATACTCAGATGCTTATATTGAAGAAAGGAATAGATCCGTCCTAGATTTATCAATTGGTATTATTAGCCGGCGTATTGACGAAGATGGAACCAAAGAAATTTCAGTTCAGCGCCAAGGTGATAGCAGAATTTTAATTCAACTTCCAGGTGTTGCTAATCCAGAAGATGCAAAAGCTATTTTAAATCGCACAGCTAAGATGAATTTTCATATGGTAGATGATTCTGCATCTATAGAAGATGCCATTAAAGGAAAGCTCCCGCCTGGGACCGAGCTTCTATACGAAGAGAGAAAAGGTGGTCAACCTATCCCATGCATCATTAAAAAGACACCATTTTTAAGTGGTGAAAACTTAGTGGATGCATCTGTTGGATCAGATCCTGAGGCAGGGATTTCTGTTAATCTCAAATTTGATGCAACAGGGGGGCGTAAGTTTGGCCTTGCAACACGCGAGAATATTGGAAAAAGATTTGCGATTGCTCTTGATAATAAGATTTTAAGTGCGCCAATGATCCAGAGTGCAATAGAAGGTGGGTCTGGAAGAATTACCGGAAGATTTACTGTGGAAGAGGCCGCACAACTTTCTCTTTTGATGCGTTCAGGTGCGTTACCTGCTGCATTGACAGTTCTTTCAGAAAACACCGTTGGTCCTGATTTAGGTGCGGATTCCATTTATGATGGTAAAAAAGCAACTCTAATTTCAATCGCACTTGTTGCTGTGTTTATGGTTATTGCATATTCATTATTTGGGTTTATTGCAAATATTGCTTTGATCTTCAATATTATCCTTTTGATTGCTGGAATGACTTTGATTCAAGCAACTTTAACATTGCCAGGAATTGCAGGAATTGCGTTAACAATTGGTATGGCAGTTGATGCAAATGTGTTGATTTTTGAGAGGATTAAAGAAGAAATTCGCAATGGTCGAAAACTAATAACAGCTATTGACTTAGGATATAATCGCGCAATGGCAACAATTTGGGATTCCAATATTACAACGCTTTTTGGCGCTGCGCTTCTTTATATTTTTGCAACGGGCCCTGTGAAAGGGTTTGCTGTGACATTGGCAATGGGAATTGTTATTTCTATGTTTACGGCTGTTTCGTTGACGCGTGTCATTACATCTTGGTGGCTTAGTATTGCCAAACCTAAAAAATTACCCATTTGAGAGGGATTCTTATGTCTTTAAACTTTATACCAGTTAATACAAAAATTGATTTCATGCGTTATAAAATAATATTTTTTCTAATATCATTAGTAATGGTTTTTGGGACTATCGGGCTTGTTTGGCAAAAAGGCCTTAACTATGGAGTTGATTTTAAGGGAGGGTTCCTTATTTCAATTCGCACCATTGAGTCAGCAGATATTGCAGATTTGAGATCCAAGCTTTCTAAAATGAATCTGGGAGAAGTATCGATTCAAGAAATGGGAAGTGCTAAAGATGTTCAGATAAAAATTGAACGTCAACCAGGTGGGGATGAAGCTCAAAATGTAGCCCTTACTAAAATTAAGAGTGGCCTTGGGGCAGGGGTTGAATATAGGACTGTTGAAACAGTTGGACCAAAAGTAGGTCAAGAGCTTATTAACAACGCTATTAAAGCTGTTATTTGGGCTATGATTGGGATGCTTATTTATGTTTGGTTTAGATTTGAGTGGCAATTTTCGGTGTCGTCAATTGTTGCAATTTTTCATGATTGTGTCGCAATTTTGGGAATGTATGTTCTTTTTGGAATGGAGTTTAACACAACAGCAATTATGGCGATTTTGGTGACAGCAGGATATTCTATTAATGATACTATTGTAATTTTTGACCGTATTCGTGAAAACCTAGTTAAGTATAAAAAAATGCCTATAAGCGAACTTATTAACGTAAGCATTAATGAAACATTATCCAGAACTATTTTAACATCATCTACGACATTGCTTGCTTTAGGGGCTCTGTATGTTTTTGGTGGGGATACAATTTCTACTTACAGTCTTCCAATTATGGTTGGGGTGGGAGTTGGGACGTATTCTTCTATTTTAATCGCAGCCCCGTTTTTGGTTCATTTAGGGTTTAAAAAAGAAAGATATAAAAATATTTTGAAAGATGAAAAACCTTCTTAACCTTTAATTGAATAATCATATGGAATATTTAGAAGAGTATATCACTCAAGATATAGACAAACAAAGAGCAGATATAGCATTATCTGCTCTTTTTCCTTCGCTTAGTAGAACACGTATTCAAACCTTGATTAAGCTTGGTTTTGTTTTTGTAAACCAAACTCGTCTTGAATCTCAAAAAAAAATTATGAATGTGGGAGATCATATTGGGATTGAAATTCCAAGTATTGAGATTTCACAGGTTTTTCCTGAGAATATTCCTTTAAAAATAATTTATGAAGATGATGATATTATCGTAATTGATAAACCTGCCGGTATGGTGGTTCATCCAGCGCCTGGTCATTATACAGGAACGCTTGTTCATGCTTTGCTATATCATTGCGGAGACTCTCTTCAAGGCATTAGTGGAGTTAGATATCCAGGAATTGTTCATAGATTAGATCGATATACAAGTGGCCTGATGGTTGCAGCAAAGACAGAACATGCTCACCATCATTTATGTGAGCAACTAAAAGATCGATCTTTAAAAAGAGTGTATCATGCGGTTTGTTGGGGGATTTTTCATGATACGGAAGGGGTAGTTAATGCTCCAATCACTAGATCTCCTTATGAGCGTCAGAAAATGGGTGTTACACATTATGGTAAAGAAGCCATTACGCATTATAAAGTTTTAAAGACACTTAAAGATAAAATCAGCCTTGTTGAGTGCAAGCTTGAAACAGGCCGAACTCATCAAATAAGGGTACATTTGACTCATATTAAACATGCTTTACTTGGAGATTCTTTTTATGGAAAATGTAATAAAGGCTTAAAAGATATCATTGATTATGACCCAGAAATTTGGACTGATTATCGACAAGCTTTGCATGCTGTGAACCTTGGTTTAATTCATCCAAAAACAGGAAAGTCTTTATTTTTTGAATGTGCTTATCCGGAAGATTTGATTTACTTATTAGATAAATTTAATTAAATTTCATGATGTTTATAATATAATTTAAAATAAAAGTATTAACATATATTAATACTTTCTTAAAAAAAATATGATAACTCTTATTTAAATAAGAAAAAGCCATTGCGTTATATAATTAACAAAGGAGTGCAAATCATGAAAAAAGCCCTTTTTATTTTATGCTTGAGTGTCTCATTTCAGAGTCTTCATGGATTAGCTATTGCTGGCGTGGTTGCTGCTGGGGCTGGGATTGAGGTTGCCAAAGAAGTAGGAAAATCTTGTTGTCTTCCTTTTTTGAGGTGGTGTACAGGGTCTATACATGATGTATTGACTCCTGATGATCAAAAGGATCTTTTGAAGAGAAAAAATCAAGAGAAGGTGGGTGGGCCAACTTTTATTAATTGTAATGTGAATATCATACAAAACCAAGATGTAATTGATGTTGAGCGATCATTCCCTGCGTCTCATCATAAAAAAGACTTCACCTTTCATGATGAGCTGACTATGCTTGATAGGAAAAGAGTAGAGATTTTTTCTGTGCCTCTTACTTCAGAAATCAGTACTTTAGTATTTGAGGATGATGATTATACATTAGAAATAAAAGGTGCAATTAAAAGATCTAATTCTAAGGAGTTTGATTTTCTGTTTGCTCATAATGCGATTTCTCATTTTCAAGAAGACGAAAGAGATTATTTTCATGGGGTAATACACACATTGAACTATGCTGCGAAGGTTCGTAATGACCCAGAAGAGGGTTTATTTGTAACTCGTTCAGGACGAAAGGTTTATAAATTTGACAAGAAATATTTTGTTCCATTGACTCATGATGAAGAAAAAGATCTTCATGTTATTCATAAAGTTTGTAAAACAAATAAGTTTGTAGATGAAGTAGAAGAACATGCTGAACACCTTGCGCAAATGGATCTTCATGAGCTTATCTATGGTGATGATCACCATCGTTCTAGCTCTCCTGCTGGAGTTGATGACATTCAATTTTGGGATACTTCGAGATAAAAAGCCTTAAAAGTAGAGAATAAAGGGAGGGTGTAGATTCCTCCCTTTATTTCCTTTTTTTAATTAAAGTGACAAGAAAAATAACAAAACTGGTTGTTATGATTGCAGGGCCTACGGGTAAGTCAAACATAAAAGAGCAAACACACCCACCTGCAGAGCTTAACATGCCAAAAATAGACGCTCTGGTTACCATTCCTTCTGGCGTATTTGAAAGATGTATGGCCGATAGGGAAGGAATCAAAAGTAAGCCAATAATTAACAAAGCTCCAGCAATTTTAATACTTAAAGCGATCACCCCCCCAAGCAGAATGGTCAGAATGCTTTTTAAAAATTTAACTGGAACACCTTCAATTTGAGCAAGTTCTTCATGAAAGGTCATAAGTAAAAATGGCCTCCAAAGAACAATAAAATTAATAATAAGGAAAAGCCCTCCACCAATCATCCAAAAAATATCTTGAGATGAAATGGAAAGTAAATCACCAAACAAGATTTGATGGAATTTAATAGTTTGTATGTTCATTTTTGATAATAAAATAACCCCAATGCTTAGGGTTGCATACGAAAGAGCCATCATTAAATGTTCAGGTTGATATCTATTAAATCGAAGTCTGTGAAATATAAGACTTAAGATTGTGGTAAAGAATAAATAGATAATCAAAAGTGGGGTGCTGGAAAAATATGCCAATACCATAGCCAAAATTGCTGAATGCGATAACATGTCTCCCATTAAAGCCATTCTTTGCCATACGACCAAAGATCCAAAGGGTCCAGATAGAAACCCTAGAAAAATTGAAATAAAAAGTGTTTTAAGAAAAAAAATATCAAGCATCGTGTGTGTGATCATGGTGATGTGTGTAATATGAAAGTGGACCAAAAAGGTTTAAATATGAGGGGTCTGATGCAACATCATCAGGATGGCCTGAACAGCAAATATGTTGGTTTAAGCAAATGACACGATTTGATCTTGAAAATACTAGATGTAAATCGTGCGACACTAGAATGACAGAACATTTTGTTAATTGCTGGAAATGAATCAATTTTTCATAAAGAATCTTTTGTCCAGATACGTCGACTCCTTGAGTGGGCTCATCTAAAATTAAAACATTGGGTTCTTGTAAAAATGCGCGAGTCATGAGCACACGCTGCAACTCCCCCCCTGAAAGAGAAAACATTTGGGAATTCATCAAAGGGGTAATATGAAAAATATCTTGTGTGAGTTTTCTCTCGATGGTTTTGAGGAATCTGTCAACTGTCATTGGGAATGAGGGATCGATATTAAATTTTTGAGGAACGTACCCCAGTTTTATATGATCGCGTCGTTTTATTATTCCTGATGTGGGAGATAAAATGCCAAGTAAAAGTTTAATGAATGTGGATTTCCCAGCGCCATTTGGGCCAATAATTGTGACAATTTCTCCTGAGTAAAAATCAAGGGTTAAATGATCAAGGATCGTTTTATCTGATTTTTTGTATGAAACATTTTGTACGGAAAAATCAATTTCTTGCATTTTGTTGATCCCATAAATTATAGTAAATACCTTGTTTTTGAAGCAAGTCTTGATGTTTTCCTTTTTCGATTATCTTTCCTGCTTGCAATACAATGACTTCATCTGCATGTTCAATCGTGGAGAGTCTGTGCGCAATGATAATTGTTGTTCGGCCTTTGGAAATTTGATTCAAATTAATTTGTATTTCTTTTTCTGTGGCCGTATCAAGAGAAGATGTTGCTTCATCGAAAATAAAAATAGGTGAATTTTTAAGAACAAGGCGTGCAATTGAAATACGTTGTTTTTCTCCGCCTGATAATCTTAAGCCGCGTTCTCCAACCAAAGTATCATAGCCTTGTGGAAGGGAAATAATGAAATCGTGAATTTGCGCTTGTTTTGCAGCATTGATAACATCCTCATGACTAGAATTTATTTTTCCATAAAGAATATTATAATAAATTGTATCATTGAATAGGACTGTGTCTTGGGGAACAACTCCAATAATAGAGTGGACAGATTCTTGAGTTGCATTTTCAATGATTTGATCATCGATACATATTTCTCCAATAGTTGGATCAAAAAAGCGAAATAGGAGTTTTCCAATTGTAGATTTTCCAGATCCCGTTTCTCCAACAATAGCAAGAGTTGTTCCTCCCTTGATATCAAAGGAAATATCTTTTAAAATTTCCCTATCTGGATTGTATGAAAAGCAAACATTTTTAAAAAAAACCGATCCATGTGTGACTTTTATTTCTTTGGCATTTGGGACATCTTTTAGTTTAGGAATTATCTTTAAAAAAGAAAACATGTCTTCCATTGATGTTAGTGAATTTCTGACTTCCCTATATGCAAACCCAAGCATAAAAAGAGGGATATACAGCTGAATTAAAAGGGTATTAATTAAAACAAAATCTCCAATGGTCATTGTTTTTTCTTGAATTTCTTGTATGGCAAAAACCATAATAATTCCAAGACCAAGAGCCACTATCGCACTTTGTCCTGTATTGAGTAAAGACCCAAAAACATCATTTTTAATGGCATTTTTTTGATAGATTTTTAAAGATTCATCCAAACGTTTTGATTCTAATTTCTCATTATTAAAATATTTAACTGTCTCATAATTTAAAAGGCTATCGATGAGTTTTGCGTTTGCCTGTCCATCTGATTCGTTCATTATGCGAACATAATTGATTAAGTATTTTGTAATCAAAAAAGTATAGCTTATATAGGAGACAACAAAGAAAAGGCTGATGATGCCGTATGAAATACCATAATTTATCCATAAAATAATAAAGACAATTGTAATCTCGCAAAGAACAGGCATTAAATTAAATAAAGACATCCGAAAAAACATTTGTATGCCTTTAATTCCCCTATCAAGAGTTCGATTCAATCCGCCAGTTTGTCTGTTTAAATGAAAATCTAGGTCTAGTTTGTGTAAGTGTTCAAAAACTGTAATACCTAAGTCCCGGACTATTTTTTGAGTGACTTTTGAGAAAACGCCATCTCTTAGTTCGTTACAGACTTGACTCATCACGCGCGTCACTGCATAAAATATAACCGTGTAAATTAAAAACTTCAAAGGCTTGCTTTCAATGATTCCATCCACAATCCATTTAAATGAAAAAGGGGTAAATGCAGAGAATATTTTTGATAAGATTAAGCACAAAAGAGAAATAATTACTCTTGATTTAATCTTGATATCATTTTTTGGCCAAATTCGAGAGAGTAGAAAAGATAATGTATTAATCACGATTAATCTCATAAAATTTACAAGAAACACCTTGATAGTTATCTGTTTTGAAATACTTCATACCACATTTTATCATGACACTGTGAGATCCTGTGTGATTAAGGGGAGCAAAAGCAATGAAACGGTTGTTGGGTAAATTTTCAAATCCCCATTTTAAAAGCGCAGATGTTGCTTCTGTTGCATATCCAAGTCCCCAAAATTTTTTTAAAAATAAATAACCAATTTCAACTTGATTGTCACTCGTGATTCCAAATCCCGCTCTGCCAACAAACTCGTTTGTTTTTGAAACAAGGATAAAATCTCCAAAGCCATGTGTTTCGAACAGGGTTTTATTTTTGTGGATTTTTTCCAGAACTTGTTCTTTGGTTAAGATCCCACTTGGAAAAAAAGAACGCACTTCTGGATCTGAATCAAGTGAATATATATGATCCAGGTCATTTGTTTCGATTGGCCGAAATGATAAACGCTTTGATTCTAGAGTGTATGTCATTTTATTCTATACTTCCCATAATATATTGTCTGTGGTAGCGGTGAGAGATGTTCACTGTGAGTTCATAAGAGATTGTGCCGGCTTGTGATGCAACATCAGTTGGGTTAAGACCATCCCCCATGACAGTGGCCCAGTCTCCTTCTCTGACTTGAGTTTGAGGAATATCGGTGATATCGACAGTAACAAAATCCATAGACACTCTTCCAATAACAGGGGCGATCCAGTCCTTTATTTTCACAAGACCTTTATTGCTTAGCCCTCTGACGTAGCCATCTGCATATCCTATACCAAGAGTTGCGATTCGTGTGGGCCTTTGGGCTATGAATGTGCCGCTATACCCAACTGCTTGGCCTGGTCTAACATTATGGATTTGTATGATTTTTGCTTTGATAGAAATCAGGCTTTTAATTCCAGGAATATGATTGGTAACGCCTTGGGCAAGAGAAAGGCCATAAATTCCACCACCAGGACGTACAATATCTTTATGAAATTCTTTTCCTAAGAAAATTCCCCAAGAGTTTGATAAACTTTGTGGAATATTGGGAAAGAGTTTTGTGAGTTGATTGAAAAGTTCCAACTGACTTTGATTTTGAGGATTTTTAAGCTCATTTGAACAAGTTAAATGACTCATGATAAGTTTTGGGGTGATTCCCTCCAGATCGCTTTTTGAATTTGCAAGATCAACGGCCTGTTCTGCCATAAAACCAGTTCGTGCCATTCCTGTGTCAAAATGTAAAACGGCTGGAAGTTGTTTTTCATGCCTATATGCGGCTTTTTTCCATAACATTAATTGATAAGGGGCAACTAATGTTGGAGTGAGTCCATAGTGAATGAGGAGATCTTCTGTTCCTGGCATGACGCCAACCATCACGTAAATTTTGGGGTTTTTATGTGGAAGAGCGGCTCTTAAATATTCACGAAGACGAATTCCTTCATCAACTTGAACGACGAAAAAATGATCACATCCAGCCAGAGCTAAATAATATGAAACAGTATTTTGGCCAAGACCATAAGCATCTGCTTTCACAGCAGCTCCACACAAAGCGCCGGATGCTGTTTGAGCAAGGTATCTATAATTTTCAATTAGCTTTGATATGTCAACTTCCAGCACACCTAAAGCTGTCGTGGGAATTGAGGAAGAGATGCTGTCATGTATCACAGTTACATTCCAAAGAAAAAAGAAAGGAGGTGTCCCCCCTTTCTTAAGATATGATTAGTCTTTTTTCTCGTTTGCTGCTTTTTCTTCTTGAAGCTTTGCTTCTTCAATACTTTTTGCAACGTTCACGATAACAGACGCGGTTACTTCTGGGTGAAGAATAACTTTGACTGTATGAAGCCCCAAGTACTTAATTGTTGCGCCAACAATTACTTGAGTACGCTGTACAGAAACACCTTTTTGTGTGATGCCTTCTGCAATGTCTCTTGCGTTTACAGAGCCATAAAGTTGGCCTGATTCTCCAGATTGACGTACGACAACAATTTTTATTCCATCAAGCTTTGCTGCAATTTTTTCAGCTTCTTGCTTGTTTTTCAAGTTGTCCGCTTCAAGTTGAATTTTGCGATTTGCAAAAGATTCAACGTTTGCCTTTGTTGCACGCATTGCTTTTTTTTGAGGGATTAAGAAGTTGCGAGCGTAACCTGGGCGAACTGTAACCACGTCTCCCATTTGTCCAAGCTTTTCAACTCTTTCTAATAAAATTAATTGAATCATTATATGTTCTCCCTTTATCTATTCAGCAACATAAGGCATAAGAGCAAGAAATCTTGCGCGCTTAATTGCTTGTGCCAAAACACGTTGCTTTTTTGTGGATACAGATGTGATTCTGCTTGGCATAATCTTACCGCGTTCTGTGATGAATCGGCTTAAAAGTCTTACATCTTTATAATCGATTTTTGGTGCTTCCGATCCTGAGAAAGGGCATGAGCGATTACGTCTAAAGAAAGAACCTTTCTTTTGCCCCATTCCGGAATCTGGATTTTGAGTCATATTTTCTGACATTTTATAAACCTCTTTTTAAATCTTGATTTTATGCTTGTTCGGCAACATTTGTTGCTGAATCATCATCGGCATCGCTTTGGTGTGCGACGTGCTTGCGATACCCACCATCTTTATGATGACCATCACGGCTTGGACGTGCATTTTGTGTTTCAGACGCAGCTTCTGATGAGCGTTTGAATGACAAGATAGACGGTCCATCTTCGTGTTTTTCAACAACAGTGGTTAAGTGACGCATGACATCTTCATTTAAACGCATTTGGCGTTCCATTTCATGAAGAGCTGCAGCTGGTGTATCAAGATTCATTAATACATAGTATGCTTTTTTATTCTTACGAATACGGTAAGCAAGGGTACGAAGACCGCAATGCTCGATTTTTTTTACTTTCCCACCACCTTGCTGAATAACAGATGCAAAATGGTTGGCAAGTCCTTCAACCTGAGCTGTGGAAAGATCAGGGCGTGCGATGAATACACATTCATAAAGCGACATAAATTTAACACTCCTTATGGCTAATAAATAAAAATTTCCAAGGCTCATTCCGTGGAAAAATCAAAAAACCGGGAAATCCCGGCAAGGAGAGAAGTGATATTACTTCTACTACATGTATTATTTATATACTTTTTTTGACTTTTTTGCAAGTAATTTTCCAGGAAATGCGAATTTTTTTCATTTTTTAAAAGACTAGGAACTCTTTTCCCAGTTTATTCTTGTTTTTTATAAAAAAATGGAAAAAAATTCCTACTTTTTTGAATTTTGGCGCAAAAATTGCATCTCTTATAGGCAGAAGGTGACCCGCCGGTTGACAATAAAAATAAAAACAACCGGTAAAATAAATAAAAAGTTAATAATAAGCATAATAATGGAAGGAACCAAATCATGCCAGTTTCATCAGTAACAAGTACCGCAGCATTGGCTGCGCAAAGCAGTATCACAAAAAGCTCAGAAATGAACGCGAAAGCAATGTCTGAGCTTGCAACAGGATCTCGTATTTCAAGAGCATCAGACGCCGCAGCAGAAGGCGCGATTGGTGCAAAAATCAGATCAACAGTAAGCGTTTTGGGACAAGCGTCACGTAACACATCCCAAGGTGCATCACTGATCCAAGTCGGAACAGATGCCTTGAAGAATATTTCAAACGTTTTAACACGTATGAAAACATTGTCCACTCAGGTTATCAACGGATCATTGTCAGATTCAGATAAAATGATGGCGCGTGAAGAGTTCTTAAAACTTAAAGATCTGGTTGATAATGTTGCAAACCAAACACGTTGGAACGGGATTTCAATGCTTTCGGGAGGTGCTGGGAAAGCTGTTTTAGCAAGGACGGGAGTAAGTGTTACAGGGGAAACAGCTTCTGCCAACTCTTTTGCTGTAATTGCTGATTCTGATTTAACAGGATCGATTAATGGTAAGATTTTAAGTGTTGATATTGGAGACTATAACAGTGGTGTGGTTAGTATCGGCGCCATTCGTGTGACAATGCAAAACGGAGAAGTTTTTTCCAACAAAGGTGTCGTCACGACGGCTGCAAACGGAACCTTTACATTAACAAGCACTACAAATGAAGATAACTCTATGAAGATTACTTTTAACACTTCAGTATCTGATATTTCAAGTGCAGCTACTTTTAAAACGGGTCTGGAAACTTTGCTTCAAACAGCAACTTTTAGCGGTTCTGCAGTTCAAGCAACAGGAGCAACAGCAAGTGCTCAAGGTGGTGTAACTAGTGGAGCTTCGACTAACACTTATGGGTTTGATGGAACTTTGGCAGCGTCTAGCAGTGTTGCAGGGAAATTTATTAATGCAAGCGTGAGCGCTGCTATGACAGCTGCAACTGGTGGAACAACTACAATTGCAGAGCTTAACAATTCTTTCGCAGCCAACCCAACAACTACTGGAGCTGTTGATTTAACGCAATTTCAAATGAATTCAGCTTCTAATAATGCAGGCGTGATAACATTCACGGTTGGCTCTGAAACATACTCAGGGACTGCTGTTTTGACTGCTAACAACCCTACGACATTTAGAAGTACGACAAATTATGGGCGTACAATTGTTATTACTAATGATGCAACTGTTACAGATATAACTACAGCTGCAGCTTATGCAACTAAGTTGAATACTTTTTTAGCCACGATAACTGCTGCAACGCCTGGGGTAGATGCTCAATTTGCCTCTGATACTATTTCGGTAACTCTTTCTGATGGAAAAGTTTACCGTAACGACTCAGCTTTCGTTCCTTCTGCAAGTGATAGCTTAGTTCTTACAGATCAAAGCGGTGGACTTGATACAATTACATTAACATTGGGTTCAAACGTATCCGGTATCACACAAACCGCTGCATATTTATCTACAAATCTTACAACAACTCTTGCCAGTTCTGCATTTTATGCGGCAACGAATTCTGGAAGTGTAACGGCAAATGGGTTGAGTGCAGATACAACTTATGGGTTTACGTCTGTTGTTCGTGGAAGCTCTGGTTTTATTTCAGGAGCTGTTAATGCAGCATCTGTTGTTGCAGATGGGAATAAATTTAAAATTTCAGTTACAGTTGGAAATCAAACATTTAAAAACACGGTTGATGCACCAACAAATAATGGATCTCTTGAACTTATTAGCTCGACAGACTCTGAGAATAAACTTGTTTTGCAATATGGAACAACTGTAAGTACTAGTATGGCAACAGCTGCAACTTTTAATGCCGGACTTCGTAGCTTTTTAGGTCTTCAAAATGGAACAGCTCCTGCAGCGTTTAAGGCGGACTCTGCTGCAACTGGCGGTAGTAGTGGTATTGACGGTATTTCTGCAGGTCCTGCAGTTTCTGCTGGTAAATATTCACTCAGTTATAAAGCAAATGCGGATGGTGTCAGCGGTGTTATGAAGCTTTCAGATGGGGTAAATATTTCCTATGCTGATGTTTCAGCAAGTGGTAAGCAGACAATATCATTTGATAATGGAATTAGCATTAAGCTTGGCGCTGCATTTCAAGCAAATACTACATTGACACCTCGTGTATTTGATATTGTAGCAGGGGATGCGATGAGCTTTGATTTCCAGGTTGCTGAAAAATCAAGCGATTTGCTGACTGTTGAATTTGCATCAGCTTCTTTAGCATCACTTGGGCTTTCTGATATTGATATTGGAGATGTGACTGCAGCTCAAGAAGCCTCTGATTTGATTGATGCGGCGCAGTCTTCTGTAAACAAGAACTATGCAAAACTTGGTGCGCAACAAAAGCAGTTGGAAGTAAACAAGGATGTTCTTGCATCAAACATGACCAATATGCAAGCAGCGCTTTCTGAATTCGTTGATGCGGATGTTCCAGAAGCGATGACACGTATGGGCTCATCAAGCGTTCAATTCCAAATTGCATCAGCCATGCTTGTGCAAGCCAACGAAAGAACTCAACAATTGCTTTCTATGGTAAGATAGACTTAAGGCAATAATTGCCTGGTCTGATAAGAAAGGTGGGAAAAAAATTCCCACCTTTTTTTGTATCTAAAAAAAAGTATCACCGGAATAAATTTGTTTTATATGGCCATCAATTTCTAAAAGGAGAGCTCCGGTTGAATCTATGCCTTTGCAAATGCCTTCTATAGTTTGATTTTGAGAGACTGTGACAGTACATGGTTGTTCAAGGCCATGCATGTTTTGTTGGTAAAAGGTTTGGTTAAAAGATGCATCTAGAGAAGTCTCAAAATCCTCTTTGATTGCATCACAAAATAAGGGGAGCTCGATTTGAATGGATTCATCCGGGAAAAGGCATGTGGCCGGTTGGTTGATGTTAGATGGAAAGTTTTTAAGGTTAATTCCAACTCCAACAAGTAAAAAATCATCCATTGATTCAAGTAAAATTCCGCTGACTTTTTCACCCCCTAAAAGAAGATCATTGGGCCATTTAAGTTTTAATTCTTTTTTGCAAAAAGGGGTGATTTTATGAAAAATATGAAGAGCAGTATTCAGAGACAAAATTCCAGAAATTGGAGATTTTTTAAGGAAAAATGTTCCATAAAAATTTCCCTCAGGACTGACCCATTCTCTTTGAAATCTGCCGTGGCCATTGGTTTGAGTGTAGGCAACTACGAGCCCTGATTCATGGCCTTGATGAATTAATCGTTTTGCTTGTTCCATAGTGGAATCTAGTTGATAGTATAAGAATAAAGGAAATTTCATCTGGTTATTTCACTTAAACTGTGAAGTAAATCTTTCGAAGACAGAGGGAGCATTTTGTCATCCCAATAAACACGAAAGCCATCCAATAAAGAGGGCATGACCATGAATTGCACATCGGTTGAAGTAGGCAATTTTTTCCGTATCTCATTTTGTTGTTTTGTCGAAATAGGTTTTGCGCATTGAACGATAACTTCTTCTCGGTTTAAATGATAATCAAGTAAGGCTTCGTAGGCTTTAAGAATTTTTGGTAAAAAATGTATTTCTTTTTCATCAATCAAAATGTCAAAAAGAGATAAAAGTACAGGATAGTCTTTCAAAAAACATAGCTTTTCATCTTTGCTGATATAAGGAGAGTGTAGAAATTTTAATGTGAGAGGGTCAGTTTTTATTTGTAGGCATATTTCTTTTAAATATTCAAAAAAAATCATTTCTTGCTTTGAAAAAGAAGCATGTTGGAATAAAATAGAGGAATACAATTTAGAATTACATATTTTCATGGATTTTAATCTTTCTTTTCGTAGCTTCTACAAAAAAGAATAAGGGTTGATGTGTATAAAAGTCAATTAATTTTTATATTGAAAAATTAACTCTTTTTTCATTTTTTTATGGCTTAATTGAGAGTTGGTGAATATTTATTTAAGGAGTAGAAAAATGTTTCAAGCATTAACAGTTTTTTGTGGAGGATCGACAAGGTGCGATCAAAGCTATATTGATAAAGCCTTTTATCTTGGTGAACTTTTGGCATTAAATGATATTACGACTGTTTATGGTGGTGGAAATATTGGTCTTATGGGAGCGCTTGCAAATGGGGCTATTTCAAAAAATGGCAAGGTGATTGGGGTTATCCCCGAACATTTGCAAGAAGTTGAAGTTGGTCATCCACATTTGACTGAGCTTCATATTGTAAAAAGTATGCATGAGCGTAAACAGAAAATGTTTGATTTATCTCAAGGGTTTATAGTTTTACCTGGAGGCTTTGGAACCCTGGATGAAATTTTTGAAATTTTGACATGGAAACAAATTGCTTTGCATTCCAAGCCAATTACTTTTTTTAATCATAATGGGTATTGGGATGGCCTTAAATATATGATTCAAGGGATGCTTAAAGAAAAATTTATCAGGGATGAACACCTTGATTTTTTTGAGTTCACGGACCATGAGGATAACATTCTTGAATCGCTTGAAGACAGTATCAAAAGGTATCACCTGAAGTTTATTGGGCACACAGAAGTAGAGATGCCAAAATAAAATTTAAAAATGGCACCATTCTTTTTCAAGATGAGTTAGATCTTCTTGATTTTCAAGACATAGTCTTATTTCATGCATGAGCCTGTTCATAAAAAAGACATTATGAATAGTGATCAATTGTACGTATAAAAGTTCTTGTGCGTGGAGAAGATAATGCAAATACCCCCTTGAAAATTTATTACATGTTGAACAGCCACAAGTTGGATCAATTGGAGAGAGATCTTTTTTAAATTTGGCATTTTTAATGTTAAGATGTTCTTTTCCTTCTCCCATGGAGGGTTTTACTAAAGCGCCACCATGCCTTGCAAGTCTTGTTGGGTGAACACAATCAAAAGTATCAATTCCTTGCCTGACTCCATTAAAAATATCTTGAACGCCTCCAATTCCTAGTAAATGAACAGGACGGTTTTTGGTTAAATTTTCCATAGCAACGGCGACAACATCATGCATTTGCTCCTTTGAGGCGCCTAATGACCCTCCGACGGCAGAACCAAAAAAAGGCTGAGAATTCAAAAAATCTGTACTAATGCGCCTAAGGTCTGGGTAAATTCCACCTTGCGTGATTCCGTAAAGAGCTTGTGATCCATTATTCAATTTTTTAAATTCTTCTAACGATCGAAGAGCCCATCGGTGACTCATATTCATAGATTTCTCTGTATATGCTTTATCAACATGGAAGGGGGTGCATTCATCAAGAACCACAACCAAATCAACGCCTAATTCATGTTGAATTTGAATTGATTTTTCAGGGGTGAGAAAATGTTTTGATCCGTCTAAATAAGATTTAAATAAAGCTCCTTCTTCAGAAATCTTTAAAAGTGTTTTTGGGCGTGTATTATTTCTTTTTCCCTTGATTTCAGATGCGACAGATCCATGTCCAAGGCTGAAGATTTGGAAGCCTCCAGAATCTGTTAACATAGGCCCATCCCATCCCATAAATTTATGAATTCCACCCATTTCTTGGATGTGTTTTGAGCCTGGGTAAACCATAAGGTGGTATGTGTTTGAGAGAATAATTTGAGTATTTGCTTCTTTCATGTCATCAGGAGAGACTCCTTTGATAGATGCTTTTGTAGCGCAAAAAATAAAATTTGGAGTTTGTATTGTCCCATGAGGAGTTGAAATAACAGCTCTTCTTGCTTGGGAAGTAGGGTCATTTTTTAAAATTTGAAATGAAAAATTTGGATACATTGTTTAACCTTTCTTAGGAGTGAAGTGTTTTGCAAAATAGATAACAGGTATGCTTAAAATTGCGCACATTAAACGTATGCCATATCCACCTAAAACATAAGAATACATCAAAGTTTCGTAAGGAATTGGATTTGGACTTAAGATGCGCCATGCAAATATGCTGAAAATAAAATTATCAAAAAGAGCAGCAATTGAAAGAGATAAAAAAGCACGCATCCAAATAAGCTTGGAAGGAGTCATTTTTTTTAAAGCAGAGTAAATAAGAACATCAATCATTTGGCTTGAAAGATAAGCGATCAAACTTGCGACAAATAAACGTGGGGCAGGAGAGAATAAATATTTCATTGCCTCATGTCCCATATCACCATCTACAGGCTTGTGAGCAAGTGTGAGAAACATGAGGACGAACCCCAGAATCATCGAAATAAAAGTTAAGTAGATTGATTTTTTTGCAACAATTTTCCCGTAATATTCATTTAATATATCCGTGCATAAAAAAATAGTTGAAAATGTGACAGTGCCAAGTGCAATTCCTTTTGGATAAGAATCAAACTGCCCTAGCTTCATAACTTGTACATTTCCAAGAACAACAGCTATACACATATATACAAAAAGCCCAGAAGGTCCAAAAGACTTTAACATAAAAAGTAATAAAATAACCTGAACAAAAAAAGTGAGAAGGCAAATCATTTCACCTGAAAGTGGGAATAATAAGGAATAATCAAAAAAAATCTGCATCACGGAGGAGTTAATCTTACAACTGTAATTTGATGTCTTTGTTTTTTTAATATTTCTATGCGAAACCCTTGAATCATAAAAACTTGATTTACATCTGGCAATGTTCGAGTTTCCCAAATTATAAGACCTGCAATTGTTGCAGCCTCCTCGTCTTTAAGGGACCATTCAAATTGCCGATTTAAGTCACGTATTGTCACATCTCCATTTATCACATATGAACCATCTGGCTGCCCTCTGACTCCTGATACATGAATATCAGACTCATCTACAATCTCTCCTACAATCTCTTCTAAGATGTCTTCTAGTGTTACAACGCCCATGAATGCTCCATATTCATCTACTACAATAGAAAAATGTTCGCGTCTATGTCTAAACTCTTGGAGTTGCTCGAGAAGATTTGTTGATTCAGGGATAAACCATGGCTTTTGAGAAATTTCAAGAATTCTTTTTTTATCGAGTTTGTTTTTTTTTGCACGTAACTCTTTAAGAAATGTTTTTGAATGCAGGATGCCAATAATGTTTTCTTTTTCGCCTGACCAAATTGGAAGGCGTGTGTGAGGGCTTGATAAAACAGCATTAATTAAGTTTTCGATAGATTCACTTGCATCTAGCATCATGACATGCTTTCTGTGAATCATGATTTCATCCACGTTTACTTGATTGAGATCTAAAATTCCTTTGAGCATGACACGCTCTTGGTGAGTGTTTTTTGTAGGGCCATTATGCATATCGATAGCCCCTTTTAGTTCTTCAATAGTGTTGTAACTTAGATCTTTTGAAATTTTCACGCCGAATAAGTTTAATAGTATTTTGGCACATTTTTCCATATAAAAAGCTAAAGGCAATAGGATGGATAGAAAAGGCTGCATCAATGTAGTGGATTTTAAAGCAATCTCTTCGGCATACGCGATAGCATAAACTTTTGGAATGACTTCGCAAAACAGTACAATTACAAAAGTCATAATAATACCTGCCCCAATTTCTCCAAAATTTGGTAAATAGCTCTCTATTATGGGTATCAAAAGGCTTGTGCTAAGCATTGTTATGCAGACATTTACCACGGTGTTTCCCATTAAAAGACCGCTAATGATCCCCCCAAGATTTTGAGTCATTTTTTGCAAAATACTTGCTCTTGCGTCTCCGCTTTTTGCAATTTGGTGAATTTTTGTTTTAGAGGCAGCAGGAAGGGCTGTTTCAAGTGCTGAAAAGAAAGAGGAGAGCATGATTAGTGAAACAATACCAACCAAGAGCAAAAGAATCATTGGGAGGCTTCCTGTGTTGTATCTTCATCTAAAATGGATAGCATCAAATTAGAAGGTGCTTTTCCAAAACCATATCCAATTCTAAATCCAAGTTCTTTTACATTGTCTTTGTTTTGATAAAATGTGATTAAATCATTTTGCTTTGCCCAAGGAAAATCAGTTCCATAAGGCCCTGAATATGAACCGTAAGCAATATTTTTACGTTTTGCTTTTATCAAGTCTCGCAGGGGCATACCAGTGTCATCTTGAAGCAAATAACGTACATCTTTAGCCAGGTAATTTTTAAGAAGAGGGACGTTTCCGCCATGCATGAAGTAAGAACAGCATTTAATCATCGCAATTTGAGAATTCCCAAAAATTTTAGGATCAATAGCAGTCAAGTCACCTTTATAATAAGCAACATTTTTCTCATCACCATCTTCATTCTTAAAGTAAATTCTCACCCCTTCAAGATCTTTAAGCTTGATTTCTTCAACTTTTGTAGGGATATAATTCATTTTTGCAATAAGGCCGAGCAAAACAGGAAGAGTGCCAAAGTTTTTTAAATTGCGATTCATTTTATCGGTGACAAAAAATCCAGAGTTAAAAATATTTCCCATGATGCCTTTTAGTTTTGAATATTCAAGTGGTTTTTTTGCGTCATCAATCTTTCCAACTGGCTCAAGTCCAACAAGTATATAATTACCTGCGCTGGGGAAAAGAATGAGCGGATATACCATATCAGGACCGCCAAAAGGGTAGAACACCTGAGCCCCATCAGTGTCTTCCAAATGCGCAAGTTCTCTTTGTTCAAAAGCGATTGCGCCTGCAATACTTAACTCATCAAGCCTTTTCCATTTTTCATTTACAAAATTATTATACTCTTCGTGAGCTTTCCCTGTGTGTGGGCTTTTTGCTGCAATATCTTGTGCTAAGGCTGAGATAGCAGCTTCGTCATCCCATATTTTTGTAACCATTACTCCATCGATGGAGGCAACTGGAGGCAGAATTTGAATTTCTATCGTAGCTGGAGCCTGGGCTTGATCAGCTTGCGCGAAAACATTTAAATTTGCTAAAAAGTTTAAAAAGAAAAATAATTTTAAGGCGCTCAAGTTAACTTCTCCAGTATTGTCATTTTTATTTCTTGTTTCATTTTTTTAAGATCAGCTTTCATTGGCCGCGTCTTGCTTTTCTCAATACACCATTGTTCTTTGTTTTGCAAGCTATCTTGTAGCCAGCTTGCAAAAAAATCTGGCGTAAAATTTTTATCTTCACACATCCACCCATATCCCATTTTTACAAAATGTTGTGCATTTATAAATTGGTGATTATCTATAGCGAAAGGGTAGGGAATGAGTAACGCTTTTTTATTCAAAGACATAATTTCAAAAATTGTTGAAGCTCCTGCTCTTGTTATGATGAGATCCGCCATATTCATAAGTTCGGGTACATTTGAAAAAAAAGTTGAAGTTTGATTATCAATTTCCATTTGTTGATATCGGTTTTGTACTTTTTGTTGATCCGAGGCCCTTGTTTGTTGATAAATACAAATTTGATCTTTTATGCTTTGCGATAACAATTGAATTCCTTCAGGAACTACATTTGCGAAAATCGATGCACCTTGGCTTCCGCCCATGACCAAAATATTAATTTTTTGATTTGATGTGGAGCAGGAGGGTGATAGGGAGGAGAATTCTTTTCTGATTGGGTTGCCAATATATACAGATGTTGTGGGGGCGTTTTTAGTTTCTTTAAATGATGTAAAAACTCTTGAAGCATACTTTGAAAAAAGTCGATTAACCCTTCCAAGGATAGCGTTTTGTTCATGTAGAGCATATGGTATTCTTAGTATAAGAGCTGCTCCAATGGCAGGAAAAGATGGAAAGCCTCCAAAACCTATAACATAAACGGGCCTGTTTTTTATGAATTTGAGTATGATGGAGAAAG
Organism: uncultured Alphaproteobacteria bacterium; assembly: GCA_964497925.1. Taxonomy (GTDB): domain Bacteria; phylum Pseudomonadota; class Alphaproteobacteria; order CAIYWZ01; family CAIYWZ01; genus CAIYWZ01. The sequence goes on from CAZCFE010000002.1 coordinate 30,205, forward strand.
TGTGGAATAAAAGCTCTGCCATTCCTAACAACTTAAAAATAAGGCCGCGTTTTTGGAAAAACTTTAGTGAAAGTAAGCTTATTTTCATTTTATCAGGAGAGGATAAATTTTTCATGCCGCGTTCATCACTAATGAGTGTTAAATCAAACTCATTTATTAGTTCTTCTGCGAAGCTGAGTGCGGGAATTGTGTGGCCTCCTGTGCCGCCCGCGGCTAAAATTATTTCCATCATTTTTCTATTATATCATGCCAATATGAGTTGTCAAGAAAAATTAATACATCAAAAAAATGCAGATTTTAAATAAAATATCTGATTTTCTATTGACAGAAATCTTTAATTCATATATTAAGGAGAACATCTTATTTCAATTAAGCGAATAAGGGCTATTAGCTCAGTAGGTAGAGCACCTGACTTTTAATCAGGGTGTCACTGGTTCGAATCCAGTATAGCCCACCACTCTTGGAGTTCTGTTGTCTATGGGTTTAAGTTTAGGTCATTTAATTGTTGTTCTTATCGTAATTCTTCTTTTATTTGGCGCAAGTAGAGTTCCTCAGATTATGTCTGATATGGCAAAAGGAATCAAGGCATTCAAAAGTGGCATGAAAGAAGAAGACTCAAAAAACGAAAAAAAGGTTGATTAATGTCGTTTTTAGGGGGGTGGTCAGAAATTATGCTGATCTGCTTTCTTGCTTTTATTCTTTTGAAATCTGAAGATTATATTTTGCTTCTTAAATTCTTTGGTAAATTGGTTTCAAAAATTAAATTCCATCAATATAAATTCCAAGCATATCTTGAATCTTTGGCTCATGAGGATGATGATAAGAAATGATGGGGCACATGAAGGAAATCAAGAATCGTTTTATCTTTTTTCTTATAGTTTGGTGTTTCATGAGTGTTTTAATTTATTTTAATAAAGATGACATTCTAGGAATCCTTTCAAATCCTTTGCAAAATCTAATGCCAGATGGGGAATCGTTTATTGCTACGCATGTCGCTGAAAGTTTTTTGATTACAGTTAAGCTAATTGTGGGCGGAGGTTTTATTTTGAGCATTCCTTTTGGGCTCTATCAAGTATGGAGATTTCTTCTTCCCGCTCTTTATTATCATGAAAAGATATTTTGGAGATTAATTTTATTTAGTAGTATTTTTTTGTTTTTTGCAGGGGCAGTATTTGCTCATAATTTGATCTTGCCTTTTGCTCTTATTTTTTTAAAATCATTTTCTCAAGATGGGTTTTGTGCGAAACTTTTGCCTTCTTTGAGTGAATATTTGGGATTTTATATAAATCTTATTTTTGCATTCGCTTTAAGTTTTGAGCTACCTGTGCTATTGTTAATTTTAGGAAAATTTAAAGTTCTTCAATCTTTTCATCTTGAAAAGTCAAGGCGCATAGCCATTGTCGCGATATTTGTTTTTGCTGCTATTATCACGCCTCCTGATATTTTAAGTCAGATTTGTTTGGCTGTTCCGTTGGTTTTATTTTACGAGATCGTGATACACTTGATTAAGCGTATGGAGAAAAAGCCGCTTTTGTAAAAAAGATAAAAGTCCTTTGCTATTGGGCTGTTTTTGCTAAAAAACTGAACAAATATCTTGATTTATTTCTTAAAAACTGCGATTAATCAATCTTTAATCACAAAAAAAAGAGTATGCAAATGTTACAGGTTTACAACACACCGCTTAAGAGAAAAGAAAACTTTACCCCCCAAGATCCAAATCATATAAAAATGTATGTTTGCGGGCCAACGGTTTATGCAACCCCGCATATCGGTAATGCCAGACCTCCTGTTGTTTTTGATGTTTTATACCGCCTTTTAAAAGAAGAATACCCCAAAGTTACATATCTTAATAATGTGACAGATGTGGATGATAAAATTAATGCCAGGGCAAAAGAAATGGGGATTCCCATTCGTGATCTGACAGAAGAGACTTTGAAGGTTTATCAAGGAATGATGAGTTCTTTAGGGGTTGTTTTCGCTCCTGAAAACATGCCCCGCGTGACCGATAATATCCCGCCAATTATTGCTTTTATTGAAAGGCTTATTGAGGGGGGATTTGCTTATTTTGCATCCGGGCATGTGTTGTTCCAGGTGGCAAAATATCACCGTTATGGAAAACTTTCAAATAAGGCACTTGATCAGTTGATCGAAGGGGCGCGTGTTGACGTTGCTCCTTATAAAAAAGACCCGCGTGATTTTGTTCTATGGAAACCCTCAGATGATGAAACGCCTGGATGGGAAAGTCCATGGGGAAGGGGGCGTCCAGGTTGGCATATAGAATGCTCTGCGCTCATTAAGGAATTTTTAGGAGATACAATCGATATTCACGGGGGCGGAATTGATTTGTCTTTTCCTCATCATGAAAATGAGGTGGCTCAAAGCAATTGTGGAAATGGTGTGCCTTTAGCACGCTATTGGATGCATAATGGGATGATTACCGTCAATGGGGCTAAAATGGCAAAATCTTTGGGGAATGTTATTTTACTTGAAGATATTTTGAAAGAATATGATGGTGAAGCAGTTCGCTTGACTCTTCTTTCTGCTCATTATCGTCAACCTTTGGATTGGACAAGAAAGCGTACTCAGGCTTCAAAAGAAACTTTGATAAAGTTTAATAATGCGCTTGAAGGTTATAACGGTGAAGGAGTGGTTGATTCAAAATCATTTTTAAAATTTAAGGGAGCTTTAGAAGACGACTTGAATATACCTTTAGGCCTTTCTATTATGCATGAGATAACTGGGCTTATCCATAAAGGACAAGGCGATGTGCGTCAAAATCTTCAGGCGACTTTAAAGAAATGCGGGGATATTTTAGGGGTATTACAGAAAGAATATAAAAAAGATCTTTGTGAAAATGAGGTTTCTTTGCTTGAAAAAAGAAAAGTCGCTAGATCGAATAAGGATTTTAAATTATCGGATGATTTAAGGGATGAATTAAAAAGTCTGGGGATTATTGTTGAAGACACAAAGGACGGTCAAAAGTGGTCCAGGATTTAAACCTTCCTGTTGTTATATTGGTGGAACCTAATATGCCTAATAATATTGGGTCTGTGGCAAGGGCCATGTTGAATTTTGGCCTTATTGAATTGCGTATTGTAAACCCTTTGCAGGGGTGGCCGCAAAAAGAGGCTTATACAATGGCATCGGGTGCTAATATAGTTTTAGATAAAGCGATGGTTTTTGATTCTTTGCAAAAGGCAATGGGTGATCTGGAGTATGTCATAGCAACAACGGCCAGAAAGCATGATGTTACAAAGCATGTTTATTTTCCAAAAGAAGGGGTTCGGTTTTTAAACCCTATGATTAAAACAGGAATTGTTTTTGGAAGAGAGAAAAATGGATTGGAAAATGATGAAGTTGCGCTTTGCGATGCGATGATTACCATTCCTAACAATCCAGATTTTAGTTCTTTAAATCTTGCCCAAGCAGTTTTGTTGGTTGCATATGAATGGTTTCAATGGAGCAATCATGCAAAATTAGAAGATAAAATTATTTGGCGTGGTGGTTTTGAGGATGAAAGACGTGCAAGTAAAGAAGAAGTATTAGACTTTTTGAAACAATTCGAAAATGTGCTTGATCGTATAGGGTATTTTAGAACAGAGCAAAAAAAACCAATTATGATCAGAACGCTTAATAATATGTTTACTCGTGAAAAGTTTACATCTCAAGAAATCAGATCTTTAAGAGGTGTTTTAAGGTCTCTTGGGTGGGATTATCAATAAAAGATGAGTTTTTTTGAAAAAACAGAAAAAGGGATTCTTGTTCGCATTAAATTGACACCTAAAGCTTCTTCTAATTCGATAGATGATCTTTTTCAAGATGAGAATGGCGTGTTTTGGCTCAAGGCTAAAGTGACGGCTGTTCCTGAGAATGGAAAGGCAAACAAAGCACTTGTGAATCTTTTGTCAAAAATATGGAAAATTCCTAAAAGTAACTTTTTATTTGTGGCAGGAGAACTTGATCGATATAAAATTCTTTCTCTTAAACAGGTTGATTCTCTGGATGAATTTAAAAATAAATGTGGTAAAATTTTACCTCAACAAAAGCTTGACTTAATCTTGTTTCTTGTGTATACGTGGTTTAACATTTAATTATTGGAGAACATAAATGAAAACATTTTCTATTAAAGCCGGGGAGATCGAAAAAAATTGGCATTTGATCGACGCGGAAGGATTGGTTTTAGGTCGCTTGGCATCTTTGGTTGCAAAGCTTCTTAAAGGCAAACATAAACCAACTTATACGCCGCATATGGATTGTGGTGATTATGTTGTTATCATCAATGCTGAAAAAGTGCATCTAACTGGAAACAAGAGAGAAGATAAGAAATTCTATTGGCATACGGGATATGCAGGTGGAATTAAAGAACGTACGATGGCTCAAATTTTGGATGGTAAATACCCAGAACGTGTTATCATGAAGGCTGTAGAGCGTATGATTAACCGTGGCCCATTGGCACGTCAAATCATGACACATCTTCGTATTTTCTCAGGACCAACTCATACACATGAAGGTCAAAATCCAGTATTTTTGGATGTTGCTGCAATGAACCCAAAGAATCAAAGGAGATAGTTTATGTCTGAGCAGAATATCACAGGTTTAGAAAATCTCAAAACAGCTATGGAGTCAACTCCTGCTGTAACAGCAGCAGCGCCTGCACAACAGAAAAAAGTATATGTTCGTAAAGTTGATACACTTGGAAGATCATATTCAACTGGTAAGAGAAAAAATGCAATTGCTCGTGTTTGGATAAAAGCAGGGTCTGGTAAAGTTATTGTGAATGGTAAAGATATTAATCAATACTTTGCTCGCCCAGTTTTGCGTATGATCATTAATCAACCTTTTGATATCGTTAATGTGCGAGGTCAATTTGATGTGATGTGTACGGTTAATGGTGGCGGTTTGTCTGGACAAGCTGGTGCTGTGAAACACGGGATTAGTAAGGCTTTGACTCTTTATAGTCCTGATTTGCGTCCAATTCTTAAGCAAGCAGGATTCTTAACACGCGACAGCCGTGTTGTTGAACGTAAGAAATACGGTCAGCCAAAGGCGCGTGCGCGTTTCCAATTCTCAAAACGTTAATATGGATTTTCCCCTCATTCAATCAAATTTGCATGAGGGGAATCTCGTTTACATTATTTGTGGCTCCACGGCTAGTGGGAAGAGCGCCCTTGCTCAAAAAGTAGCCCTTCAGCATAATGGCGTTATTATTAATGCCGATTCTCTCCAAATAGTAAATGTTTTACCAATTCTAACTGCCCAACCTTTGATCCAAGATATGCAAAAAGTTCCTCATGAATTATATGGAATTTTTGATCCGTCCGTTCATATTACAGCTCAAATGTGGAGGTTGCAGGCTCTTGAGAAAATCAATAATTGTTTTAGAGAGAAAAAACTTCCAGTGGTGGTTGGAGGGACGGGACTTTATTTGAGATCTTTAATTCAAGGGCTATCTCCAATTCCAGAAATTCCAGACTACATCAAACAGGATATTGATTTTTTGTTTGAAACCTCTGGCAAGCAAGTCTTGATTTTAGAATTAGAAAAAAAAGATCCTGAATTTTTAAAAAAGCATGATGATCCTCAAAGGTTGAAACGCGCCTTAGCAGTTGTACGTGCAACAGGAAAATCTATACTTTTCTATCAATCTATTCCTCCAAAAGGTCCTGAATTCAAATTTCATACAATTATGATGGATATTGATCGTCAGCTTTTAAGAAAAAGAATTCATGCTCGTATTATGGAAATGATAAATCTGGGGGTGATTGATGAAGTTCGTGAGTATATAAAAAATTATGACTTCGAGACATTTGCGATTGGTTTTTCGCAGATTAAATCGTATCTTCTAGGAAGTTTAAGTTTAATTGAGATGATTGATCTTATGTCCATAAAAACATCACAATATGCTAAACGTCAATCGACGTGGTTTAGAAATCAGATGAAGTATGACTTTATTTATCAGGTTAATCAGGATGAGTAAAGGGTTTGTAGAATATATTGTAGATTTGCTATCACATTATAGGGGGATCACTGTTCGTTCTATGTTTGGCGGGTATGGGGTTTATAAAGACGGTGTTATTTTTGCTATTATTATTGAATGTGAGTTGTATTTTAAAGTGGGGGCAAAAACCGTAAAAGATTATGAAGAAGCCAGATCGTCCCCTTTTACATATCAAACAAAAAATAAGAAAGTATCAATGTCATACTGGAAGGTTCCAGAGTATGTTATGGAGGATCAAGATTTACTTGATGTGTGGATGCAAAAAGCTGTCAGAACATCTATTGAATCTAAAACAAGCAAAAAAAACAGGATTGAAAAAATAACCTCTAAGGTGTCGGCGTTGGTGGAACAGGTAGCGGTAAAGGAGGGGGAGCTGCGGTTGGAATGGTTGGCATTTGTGGTTGTGCTTGAGGTGCTCCAGAATAGTTTCCTCCTGTCAAACTTGATAATGAAGGTAAAAATGAAGCGCCGCCTGTGCCAGGAGCAACTCCTGCGGGAGTTCCTGCTCCGCCTCCAAATAAAGAAGATCCTGCGGTGGATGGCTGTGCGCCATATGGGCCTGCAGCAGCTTCTGCTCCAATTACTGAATTGACCCTGTCTACTGGTTGTATGGGGCGGCGTGCAAATAAAGAACTATTGTTTTGTGCAGATGTGATTGGAAGAGGAACGCCCATACTTTGATTTTGTTGGCCTGTTTGAGGCGTGTTTCCTGCTTGTAGTAGTGCTGATGCGCTCGGCAGTCCATAAGATGGAGCTCCTCCGCCGGAGCTCTGTGTTAAAAGGGACAAATCAGCAGCATTTCCAACGGTCCCGTTTATCCCCCCATTTTTGGGCAATGGAGGGGTGATGATATCATCGAGCCTGAAACCAAGTCCATCTGTTTGAGCCTGAACGGCATCTAAGGAGGCGTAAGCTTGGTTGATACCTTCTGTTATATTTTTTGTAAGGATTCCTTGGTCTGAATTTTCAATAGTTTCAATATCATCAAAAATTTGTTTTACAAATTCAAGAGATTTATAGATGTTGACTTTTAAATCTGCGCTGATATAAGGGGCTGAGGTTTGTGGTTTTAAAAGCTCACGGTTTGAAAGCTCGCTAACTTTGAGGTAAGCGTCCTTTGCACGCTCATAGAATAATAAGGCTTCTCCTGCATGCTGTGTTTTTTTTGCGTAATAACTCATTTTTACCGATTCAAGAGTTGTGAAACGTATATTTGAAGTGTCTCCACGATTGATCTTTAATAATGGTAGACGCATGTAGGTTAAAATTGTATTTAAGCCATAAAGTTGTGTTAAAAACTTATTTCGATAAAGTGGAATGCTAAGACTTCCCTCGCTTTGGATAAGGCGAATCAGATCGATTTGTTTTTTTGCAATAAATGCAAAGGAAGAAAGTTCAGCTAAATACCAATTATCAGGAGCACTTTTCATTTTTTCAATATATATCTTTTCTGGGGAAATAACCTTTGTTTGTGTGAATGTTCTTTGGGCAATTGGCTTGCCTTGAGCATCCAACTGTGTCCCTGGCGGAAGCTGGGCTGGTTTTTCATCGTCAGAGCATCCTTGAAGAATGAATATTAGGCTTGCGATTATATATTTTTTCATGTTTTTACTTTTTTATTACAGCTTTATTACCATAATACCATGATAAGATGTTTTGCTCAAGCGCGTTTATGAAAAAATAAAAATAGTGATATAGAGATAAATAAAAAGCTTAATATGATCCATGTTAATGCATAAATCAGGTGATTGTTTGGTAAAATTGGAATTTGGTTGATGGTATCAATATAATAATTAGAAGTTAAGTTAAATATGTTTTTCATATCTGTTTCGTTTAGATAGTAATATTCGCTCGAAGGTTTGTTAGAAGGTGTTCCTTCAGGGGAATTTAAAAACTTTCTTAATATTCCTTGTGCCATTTTTGGAGGGCGTATTTCAATTTTTTTACAGCTTTTTTGCCATCCAAGATTTATAAGAATTAAATCATTATTTGTTTGAAATGGTAAAATAAGATGGCAGCCAATTTCTCCTTTATGGATTTTATATTGTAAAAATAAAGGTTGATGAATCCATTTTCCGGCCAGATTAACCCGTCTAAATTCATCTAATTTTTTTAATTCTGTTAAAGGGGGGAGATGGTAATTGTTTTGCATCTGAGAAATCAAATCCACTTTCCAGGCGAGTCTGTGAATTTGCCATCCACCCAGTACCCCTGTAATAATTGCAAACAAAAAAGCGATTATATGCACGTTTAAAGATCCCATTTTATGTTGGCAAGTGACTTGAGTGCGTGATCTGAAATTTTTATAATAATGGGGGTTAAGATAAGGCTTAAAAAGAATGTGATTAAAAGTTTAAGTTTAAGATTTGGATTTTGTGGCGAGCTTGGATTGTTTCCTTTGATAATATTATCATCAGGTTTATATTTGAATGGTAAAACCATAAAAATAATTGTCCAAAATGTGATGATAAAAATCAATACGCTAAGACCTATTTTTTCTAGCATTTGTTACTCCAAAACTTGTAATTTATACATAAATTTAGTATAATACATTTTTATGTTCTTGGAGAAATTTTTATTTAATGAATAAAACAAGTTATATTAGCATTATTGTGACTGCTTTATTCGTCGCGGGTGTCTTTTTTTGGGTCAAGATGAGTAAAATCGATGTTCCAAAGTTGGGCCAGTTTCAGGTTCTATCGGATATTGGGCTTTCGAAAGCAAAAATTAAAGATTCTCAAGGGAAATCTATTACTCTTGCTGATCTAAAAGGGAAATTGGTGGTTCTGCACTCATGGGCGTCTTGGTGTGCTCCGTGCATGGAAGAAATCCCCCAAATGATGGATTTTTTTCATAAAAATCAAGATAAAAAAATTGTTCTGATTGCGATTCACCGTGAACCTATCCGTCAGATACCCACTATTCAAGGGTTGCCTATATATTTTGATGAAGGTAACATTTTAGCTCAAGAAATGATGATGATCAAAGGAATTCCCTCAACACTATTTATTGCCCCAAGTGGAAAAGTTCAAGGTATTATTCTTGGCAAAGCCCAATGGCAAAGTCACCAGATGCAAGAGCGTGTAGATCTTATGTTAAAGGAAGTTCAGTGACCTATCCTATAATTGGCATTCCTATGGATTATCAAGACTCAGGGGGGTATTCTTCTTTTCCGTGGTGTGTTTTGCGTGAGAATTATTTATCCAGTATATCTCAAGCCAAAGGGCTTCCGATTGCGTTATTCCATGATAAATCTTTAATTGATTATTTTTTGGATATGATGGATGGGTTGCTGGTTACGGGGGCAGGTTTTGATATTGACCCGGCTTTGTATGGAGAGGCGAATGTGCACTCAAGTGTTAAAATAAATTCTAAAAGAACGAGTTTTGAATGGGTAATGATTCAAGGTGCGTTGAAGCGGAAAATGCCGATTTTAGGGATTTGTGGTGGAGCTCAGTTGATTAATGTCGTACTGGGAGGAACGCTTATACAGCATATCCCTGATGTTTCAATGCAGATTGATCATTTTATGCCAACTATAACAGCAGATTTGCCTTGTCATAAGGTTGATATTAATCCAGAAAGCCATCTTTTTAAGATTGTAAAAAAAACTCAAATGCATGTTAATAGCCGACATCATCAAGCAGTCAAGGTTACAGGAAAAGATCTGATTGTGAATGCGCGGTCTTTAGATGGATTGATTGAAGGGATAGAATTGATGAATTACCCTTTTTGTATTGGGGTTCAATGGCATCCTGAATTTTGTGTGGATAGTCAAGATGAGCAGATTGTAGTTGCCTTTGTGCAAGCTGCTCTTTTAAATAGGATGAAAAAATAAAAATGGAAAAAAAAGAACGTATTGCAAAATTCATTGCCGCCGCTGGACTGTGTTCTCGGCGTGATGCTGAAAGATTGATTTTTGATCGTAAGGTAAGCGTTAATGGAAGTTTTCTTGAGAGCCCTGCTTTTTTGGTTGATGGAACTGAAAATATTGTTGTGGACGGCGTTTCTGTGACGCAAAAAACAGCTCCAAGAATATGGATTTATTATAAACCGCGCGGGCTTGTTGTGACGCATAAAGATCCCGAAGGAAGGCCGACAGTTTTTGAAAGGCTTCCAAAATCCCTGCCTCGTGTCATTTCTGTTGGAAGACTTGATCTTGATTCGGAAGGTATTTTATTGCTTACAAATGATGGGGGTGTTGCAAGGCATTTAGAGTCTCCGGCAACTGGTTGGAAGCGTAAGTATAAAGTGCGAATATATGGTCAAGTAACTCAAGATAAGCTTGATGAGCTGCAACGTGGAATAGTTGTAGATGGGATCAGGTATAAATCAATTGAAGCTGTTCTTGAGCGTCAACAAGGCGGCAATGCTTGGGTTTTAATGACACTGACAGAAGGGAAAAATCGTGAAATCAGAAACATTGCAAGACATTTCGGGTGGATTGTGAATCGCTTGCTTCGTTTATCGTTTGGTCCGTTTAGTCTAAAAGAACTTCAGCCTGGAGATATAAAAGAAGTTCCAAATACAGTGGTTAAAGATCAGCTTGGGAATTTTTTGAAAAAATGATACGGATTGTTGGAGGAAAGCATAAGGGCAGAAAATTATTTGAACCTGTTCATGAGCCTATTCGGCCAGCTTTGGATAGAGCTAGAGAGTCTTTGTTCAATGTTTTGATGCATTCCTTTGACTCTCCTGTTGTTTATGGAGCAAGGGTGCTAGATGCATTTTCAGGGACAGGGGCATATGGACTAGAGGCTTTATCTAGGGGGGCATCTTTTTGTGGATTTATTGACTTGGATCCTGGTTCTTTTGCTCTTACAAAAAAAAATATCAACTTTTTAAAAGAAGATGAAAATTCACAAGTTTTTTTAGATAATACTACAAAAGTTAAACCTTGTCCTGTAGCCCCTTTTGATTTGGTAATTTTAGCTCCACCTTATGGGAAAAATCTTGCTAATCCAGGGGTAGAGGCTTTGCGTAGTCAAGGATGGTTCCAAAAAGGTGCATTATTGGTTGTAGAGGTTGATTCAAAAGAAGACTATAGTCCATACGCCTCTCCACTTATGGAGAAGCGGTATGGGCGCAATCATTATTATTTTTTTCAAGAGTGATTTTTCAGTCTATTTTTACCCATTCTTCATCGCCTTCTTCCTCTTCAGCTTGCATGCGCTCTGCTTCTAGTTTTTGTTTTTCTTCAGCTTGCATGCGCTCTGCTTCTAGTTTTTGTTTTTCTTCAGCTTGCATGC
>CAZCFE010000002.1:41551-123024 GCA_964497925.1 uncultured Alphaproteobacteria bacterium
GTTTTTCTTCAGCTTGCATGCGCTCTGCTTCTAGTTTTTGTTTTTCTTCAGCTTGAGTGCGTTCTGCTTCTAGTCTTTGTTTTTCTTCAGCTGCAGCTTTGATTCGTGCTGCCTCTATCCTATGAGATTCCTCTTCTTCAGCTTGAAGACGTTCTGCCTCTAGTCTTTGTGTTTCTTTTTCAGCCTCTGCTTTTATTCGTGCTTCTTCTTTCCTGAGAGCTTCTTGTTCGAGTTGATATTGTTTTTCTTCGTAAAGCCTTACAAGTATATTAGCATCGTCTTCAAACCCTAAGAGTCTTAATTCCTCACAGGATTTTTCACGGTCACAATTCTTAGCACTAGAATCATTAAAAATGGATTCCAGTATAGTTTTTCTGGGGTTTGTGCTTGGATCAAGATCTAGCTTTTTATATCTTGCGGATAACATTCTTTTCTCTTCCATAGAAAGTAAAGAGAGTTCTTCAAAAAGGATGTCGAGCAGTAGTTTCTTTTTTTCTTTTTCTGTTTCTAGCGTATCGGTCCAATCATACATTCTGAGTCTTGGTTTGAAAGATTGAGATTTATCTTTAAGCATTCCAGGAGCATCTGAAAGAAGGAGGGCTTTAAACTGAGGAAGTTGATTTTGAGCTGTTCTTTTTTTTGCGTGAGAGCTTTTTTCAAACCATTCTAAAAGTTCTATTTTTTCTCTAAAGCGCCCAGGAGATTTCATGATGACATCTATTTTAGTTGTAATGTGAATTATGCTTACGTCACGTTTAGAGGCGATAAAGTTTTGAACCTGACCTAAGTACCTTTTAGATTGAGCTTCGGGGTCAAGATCGTAACCACTAAATCGATGTTCACTTGCCTGTAGGGGAGATAGAAGAAAAAGAAGATTTAAAAGTGCGATTTTTTTTATTAGCTGCTTCATGTTTTTAACCCTTTTTATTTTGATTGTGCTTGTAAGTTAACCTATCTTTACTCTCTGGGCAATCAGGATTGTAAGTTGTATATCTTATTTTCCTATCCTTGTCATTTTATGAATTTTTCGTGTTAGTGGCCACCAAAGTGGAAAAGTATCTATTTTTGGAAACAAGGGAGGTGAATATCGAACCAGGTCCCAACATTGTTCAGGAGTTTTGGGTTCTTCTTTTTCTGACGGTGCCGGTGGTTTGATGGTGGGCTCTATTATGTAGTAATCTTCATCTTCTTCTATTCCTGCAACAAGCATATATTCATCGCTTGCTTTAGAGGGGATTTGACTGCTTAGTAAAAATAAAGAAATCATACCTATTTTCATATTTAAAATCTTCCTTGAAAAAACACACACTTTTCATGTATAACCTCAAAAAGGAAATAGTTTCTTAATAAATACCTTAAATTTTATATAAATTTTAGGAATCCCCTCCAATCCACTGTTTATTTAATTAAAAAATTCAATAAATTATTTTCTAGAGAGACTGTTATGCAATCACCATCTTTTACTTTTCCTTCCAGAATTAATCCTGCAAGCGGGTTTTGAAGAGAGCGTTGGATGACTCTTTTTAAGGGCCTTGCTCCATAGGCTGGATCATAACCTTGTTCTCCTAGAAAATCTAAAACATTCGTTGGCGTTTCTATGGTCATATTTCTTGCAGCTAATAGTTCGCGCAAACGTGTGAGCTGAATATCAACAATTCCGCGCATTTGAATTTTTTGTAACCGTGAGAAAAGAAGTATTTCGTCAAGACGGTTCAAAAATTCGGGCCTAAAAGAGTTTTTAACGATTTCCATAACGTTATCACGAACAGTGTCGGTGTCAATGCCTTCGGGCAAGTCTGACAATAGCTGACTTCCAAGGTTTGATGTTAAAATGATGATTGTATTTTTAAAATCAACGGTATGTCCTTGTGAATCAGTTAATCTTCCATCATCCAAAACTTGCAACAATATATTAAATACATCAAGGTGCGCTTTTTCAATTTCATCGAATAAGATGACTTGGTAAGGCCTTCTTCGAACGGCTTCTGTTAAAGTTCCACCTTCTTCATATCCAACATATCCAGGAGGTGCTCCGATAAGTCTTGAAACCGAATGTTTTTCCATGTATTCAGACATATCTATGCGTAAAATGGCATGTTCATCATCAAATAAGAATTCAGCCAAGGCTTTGCATAATTCTGTTTTCCCAACACCCGTTGGCCCTAAGAATAAGAATGATCCAAGGGGCTTATTAGGGTCTTGAAGGCCTGCTCTTGCCCGTCTTACAGCGTTACTGACAGCTTGAATTGCCGGAATCTGTCCTATGACCCGCTTTCCAAGATGGGCTTCAAGTTGCAACAATTTATCTTTTTCAGCTCCCATCATTTTTTCAATGGGGATTCCTGTCCATCTGGAAATGACAGAGGCAATATCTTCTTCTGTGACCTGTTCTCGTAAAATCTTTGATTCTTGGACCTGTTCTTGATCTTTGAGATCTTTTTCCAATTGCGGAATAAGGCCGTACATAAGTTCTCCAGCTTTGCTTAAATTACCTTGCCTTTGAGCTTGCTCAAGTTCAATTCTTGCGTGATCTAGTTTTTCTTTAATTTTTTGAGCACCTTGTATTTGGGCTTTTTCTTTCATCCACTCTTGCGTAAGCTGTGCAGATTTTTCTTCCAAATCAGATAACTCTGCTTGAATTTTAATAAGCCTGTCCTTTGATGCTTCGTCAGTTTCTTTTGCAAGCGCTCCTTTTTCAATTTTGAGTTGTAATATGCGTCTATCAAGTTCATCAATTTCTTCAGGCTTTGAATCAACTTCCATGCGAATTCTGCTGGCCGCTTCGTCGACTAAATCAATGGCTTTGTCTGGCAGGAATCTGTCTGTGATATATCGATTTGAAAGTGTTGCGGCGGCAACAATCGCGTTATCAGTAATTCGAATTCCATGATGTAGTTCATATTTTTCTTTAAGCCCTCTCAAGATAGAAATGGTTTCTTCGAGCCCGGGTTCTGGAACGAATACTGTTTGGAAACGTCTTGCAAGGGCTGCATCTTTTTCTATATATTTTCTGTACTCTGCTAAAGTTGTAGCTCCAACACAGTGCAGCTCTCCTCTTGCAAGGGCAGGTTTTAACATGTTCGAAGCATCCAAGGCGCCGTCTGTTTTCCCGGCGCCAACAAGAGTGTGAAGCTCATCGATGAATAGGATAATATCGCCATCAGCATTTGTTATTTCTTCCAAAACAGCCTTTAGACGTTCTTCGAATTCTCCTCTGAATTTTGCACCTGCTAGAAGAGATCCCAGATCAAGCGAATAAACTTGTGTATTTTTTAAAGATTCTGGAACATCTCCATTTATAATTCTTTGCGCAAGCCCTTCAACGATTGCTGTTTTTCCAACGCCAGGTTCTCCAATTAAAACAGGATTGTTTTTTGTTCTTCTGGATAAAACTTGTATGGTGCGTCTTATTTCTTCATCCCGCCCAATTACAGGATCAATTTTTCCAGATTTTGCAATTTGTGTTAAATTTTTAGCATATTTTTCTAAAGAATCTAGTGTTTCTTCTCCATTTTGAGTCGTAATCTTTCGCCCCTTTCGTGTGTCTTGAATAATTTGATTGATTGTATCAACTTTTGTTCCTAAATCTTTAAAGATAGAATGAACTCCTGTTGAAGGTGTTACAATGAGTGCCAATAGAAGCATATCTTCAGATACAAATGTATCATTGTTTTTTTGCGATAACATTTCACTTTGCGCAAATACTTTTGCAAGTTCGGTGCTTAAAAAAATCTGCCCTCCTTCAACTTTTGGAACCTTATCCAGTTTTATCTGAAGCTGGCCTCGAAGTGCCGTCATATCGATTTGCGCCTTGATCAAAAGTTCCACAATTGCAGATTTTTTCCCCTGAAGCATAACATGAAGCAGGTGCTCAGGCAAAACTTGTTGATGCCCACAAGTGAGTGTATAATTTTGCGCATTCTGTATGATCGTTTGAACTCTGCTGGTATATTTTTCGATATCCATAATCGTTTTATCCTTTCTTGAATAATTATTCTATATGATATAAATCTACCATTAGCACTCTATATAGTCAAGTGCTAAAATAGTGTATTTGAAAATTTTCTCTGGTGAGAGTCTAGAATTGCGCATTTGGCCGTAGAGAATAATTATTTTAACCTTTTTTTCGCATCATTTTTTGAATTTTTCTAGCGGCTATTATAGCACGTCTTTTTTTCTCTTCTTCAAGCATTTGGATAATTTTTGCGTTGCCGCGCCATGAGGCCAATATTAGTGCAGTATTGCCTTCTTTATTTTTTGTTTCTATATTTGCACCGTTCTCTAAAAGAATTTCTACGATTTCTATATTCTGGAATGCCGAAGCGAGCATGAGTGCAGTATTGCCTTCTTTATTTTTTGCTTCTATATTTGCGCCGTGTTCTAAAAGAATTTTTACCGTTTCTTTGTAATTCTTTGGTGAAAAGTAGATTAATGCAGTGCTCCCATATTCATCTTCATCATTTGCATTTGCTCCTTTACGTAAAAGACTTTCTATAACGTTTTTGCGATTATTCGTGAAAGCGTGTATTAATGCGGTTTTATTATTATCATCTTTCTCATTTATATTTGCGCCGTGTTCTAAAAGAATTTCTATAATTTCCTTGTGGCCATTCCGTGCATGCTTCATTAATGGGGTTATTCCATTTTCATCTTTTTTATTTATGTCTGTTGATTTATCTACAAACAAAGCTTTTAACCAATTTCTTGTGGCCAGGGAGGGCGTTCTAGTTAGATTTAATATTTTCATAATAGCTCTTTGAGCATTTTCATCATTTATCACAGATCCAAAATTTTTATATAAAAATCTGAGGGTAAAAATGTCTGGGGAATCTTTATGTCTCCAAAATCGAAGTATATCATGGTTTTGCGATACCAAGGGGTTTAGAAAAAGAGATGGATTATAATCATAAAATGATTTTAAAAGATCGCTTTCTATGTCTATAGAGTGCATCTTTGTTGTGCGCCAATCATTTTTTTGATCCAATGGAGGGTGTAGAGCGAAATGACCGTTTGTAATAGAAAAAATGAAAACATAAGGAATATTTTGTTTTTTTATGATAAATTTAAAATCTCCATGAATAGGGGCTGTATGATTTTGCCCATCTATTTCCCAAGTGATTTCAAAGCCTTGTCCTCTTGAGAATATTTGACACAAATGATTTAATTTTTGGGCAATATGACTTTTTTCTTGCTCGCCTGTTTCCCAAAGCTCACTTAGGGCAGAATCACCTGTTAATTTTGCCATTACATTTAAAATATTTTTTATTCCCAAAGAACCTTTAATATTGGTATATCCGTAGTATTGGACATCCATAGGATTTTGGGAATTTGAGGAATTGGATGTTTTGTTTAAGTTCGAAACGATTGTACTCCAGGCAATTCTTGCAAGGCTGGTTTTTTGAGCTGATATGTTAGGAAAATCATGATAAAATTGTCGTATTTTCTTCATATAGGGTGTGTCTATATCTGGCAAAATATTCGAATTAAATTCTCCTGCTCCTTTAAACGCAACAAGATTAAATAAATTTCTTAAAGCTGTTTCGCCACAATCAGGGTAAGGGGTATGACTTATAAGATATGGGTATTTTATCAAATCTTTTTCAGATACATTGATATCTGATTGTCCATAAATGATCATTTCAGGATTGGGGTTTTCATATGCTTCATATCCGTATCCAGCATAAGCCAATTGTTCAAATGTTGGATTAGTGGATGTTTTAATAGATTCATAATCAACTCTTGTGTATTTATCGCTTTCTACAATTGCGGACGTTAGTTTATGGTCACGAACCGTTGATTTTTTCAAAATCTCAGCTTCTCTCATGACAGAAATAAATTGGGATTTATTATCGCAAATATGCCACATATAACCAAGCAAGGCGTGAAGTGCTATGTGCTTAGGGTAAAGAGAATTGTGATTTTCGCTAAAAGTTCCATCCATGAGCAATGCTTTGTAAAGAATCTGTATAAAAGTTGTTTTTTGATTTTGTTGCTGAGCTGATTGTGTGCTTGTGACGCTATCCTTCAAGCAGCTTTGAAAAAGCTCGTATGATGGGTGCAATATTCCTTCATGAATACATTTCAAGATTCTTGGCATAAGTTCTAATTTTTCGATTAGTTTTATTTTTTGTTCTATTTGTTTGTTAAGATCTTGAGAAAATCTTATGCTTTCTTGGGTCTTTAGTTTATCTTTTTGTTTGGCTAGATCTTTTAAATCTTGTCCAATTTTATTTTTTTGAGTTATTTGATAATCAGTTAGTTTTCCTGTGAATGCTTTACGCTCTTCTCTTAATTTATCCATTTTAGAATCAAGATCTGTGACGAGGCTTTCTTGAGCGAATACTTTTTTAAATTGACTTTGTAAAAGTTTTAATTCAGACCGAACTAAAGGCAAATTAGATACATTTTTCAAATGTCTCCCCATATTTCCAATAATATCTTTATCTCTTTCATTTGCCACAAAAAGAGCACCATCCATACTTGGAAACAGCCATTGAAGAAGGGCGGAGATTGGATCAAACGGATATTCAAATCTTTTAAAAAATGTATGAGGATCGTTTTCTTTTGCTAAAAACGCCGGGTGTATCCAGTTTTTATCAGGGGTGGAGTTTCCGTCCAATTCATAAGGTCCATAAAACCGAATTCGTTCAAGAGTTCGTGTTTTTAAAGATAAAAATCCTTCTACAGGAGAAAATATGGGATTTTTCACAATTTCATGCATACCCTTAATCTCCCAAAATGGGACTTCTCCGTGTGATTTGAAACTAAAAATAAATATTGATATATAGCCGAAAACTTTAATCATTACTTATCCTTTCATGCAGTTAATCAGAATTAGATCATATGTGGATAAAAATATGGTTAATTATTTTTATTTTTTATCATTTTTTTGCTTCACATATGAGGATTTTTCATGTAACAGTATTTTTGCGAAGGGTTTTGTGTGATCGCGCCTTAAAAGGTGAGGAAAGTCCGGGCTCCACGGGAACACGGTGCCGGATAACGTCCGGCGAAGTATGCAAATGCTTTAGGGAAAGTGCAACAGAAAGTAAACCGCCCTTTTTTAAAGGGTAAGGGTGAAACGGCGGTGTAAGAGACCCCCTCCTGTCAAGTAATTGATCAGGGAATGGAAAACCCCACCGGGAGCAAAACCAAATAGGGATATTTTAAGAAGAAATTCTTGTGAGTGTTTCCGCTCATTTAAATATCCGGGTCGGTTGCTAGAAATAAAAGGTAACTTTTATTCAAGATGAATGATCACTGGAAAGGGAAACCTTTTGATACAGAACCCGGCTTATAGAAACTCTTCGCGCAAAGTTTTAGTAAAGGAATGAAGATGTATTTATTGTGGATAGCTGTTTTTGCTTTTGTGGGAAGAGATGTGTGTGCCCAGAAAAGTCCTCAGGAGACTAATGAATTTTCAAAAGCCATTGAGCAAGGTCTTCAGGAATTAAAAAGCGTGAAAGCAAAAAAAAAATATGATGATTTCTTAGTTGATTCTGCGATGTTGGATAAAGATCAAAAGGAAAAAAGAGTGGAAGATACTTTAAAAAAATTTGATGAAGAAGAAAAAAAACAACGTTTAGGATCTGAATGTGGAAAAAGCCATATGAATTTTAGTTGCAGATTTAAATAATTGAAAATCCTTATTACAAGACCGAAAGATCGCATTCAACCTCTTCAATCACATTTAGAAAGTAGGGGGTATCTTTGCGTTTCACACCCTTTATTTGAGGTTCTTCCTATTGATTTTAGACCATTTGATATTCAAGACTATGATGGAGTGATTATAACGTCTTTTTATGCATCTGCTTATCTTACTTCTTATGATAAGGAAATTTTTGTGGTGGGGGATAGTTTGAACACGATTTTTCCAACTTCATATGTCTTTTCAAACATCAAAGATCTTAAACTTGCGCTTAACCATGAAGGGTATTATTTATATTTGCGTGGAGAGTATGTCACTGATGAGCTTTTGGATATTTATCATGACTCAAGGGTTGTGTATACAACCAAACCAGCAGATCGCTTGCCAGCTGATTTTGATGCGGTTTTGCTTTTTTCAAAACGCACGGCAGAAATTTTCGAGAATCTTTCAAATAACACGAAAGATATTGAAGTCTTTGTATTAAGTATTGAAATTGCAAAACATTTGAAGAAGGAATATAAAAAAGTTTATGTTGCTCCAAAGCCAACTTTAGAAGGTATGTTGGAGTTGTTTTAAATTTGCACAATCCGTAAAATATTGGGTGGGCCAAAATTTCCAAAGGGGATGCCAGCCATGATGACGATTTGCCCTGTTTTATTTGGGATTAAGGATTTAACCGCATCACATGCAATATCAACCATGTGATCTAGATTTTGTATTGTATCCACAACAGCAGGTCTTACACCCCATAAAAAAGTCATAAATCTGGCCGTATTCAAATGGTGAGTTAGTCCAAATATAGGGGAATAAGGTCTTTCACGAACAACGCGCAGAACTGTTCTACCAGAAGATGTGAAGGTTGCAATTCCAATGCATTTTGAAAGGTTTGCAATCTCTCTTGCAGCTAAAACAACAGGATCAACTTCTAGAATTTGTGTTGCTGCTCTGTGGGCATCCCACATGACTTTTGCGTATGGGTCTTGTTCCGTTGTTTGTATAATTTTATTCATCATCATGACTGACTCTATAGGATATTGTCCAGATGCGGATTCAGCAGATAGCATGACGGCATCTGCCCCGTCATATACGGCTGTTGCAACGTCTGATGCTTCTGCTCTTGTGGGAGTTGGAGCAAGAATCATAGATTCAAGCATTTGCGTGGCCACAATGACCGGTTTCCCGAGAGTTCTGCATAAATGTATGATACGTTTTTGAATGCTAGGCACTGTTTCGATGGGCATTTCAACACCTAAATCTCCGCGCGCAACCATAACGCCGTCTGAAAGTTCGATGATACTTTCTAAGTGCTCAATAGCCATTGGTTTTTCAAGCTTTGATATGATTTTGGCTCGATTTTTTATTAATTCTTGCGCCATCAAAACATCTTCTGGTGATTGAACAAATGAGAGGCCTACGCAGTCAATTCCCAGTGAGAGACCAAACTCAAGATCAATCATATCTTTTTTTGTAATAGCGGAAATTGGAAGGAGAACATCGGGGATATTAACTCCTTTTTTATTAGACAAGACCCCGCCTATTTGAACAGTTGTGAAGATTTCAGATTCGGTAACTTGGTTTACTTTTAATTTTAATTTTCCATCATCAAGTAATAATGTTGCGCCTTGTTTGAGGGCTTTAAATAATTCTGGATGGGGTAATTGAACTCTTTTGTCATTTCCTG
This sequence comes from uncultured Alphaproteobacteria bacterium, assembly GCA_964497925.1. Classification (GTDB taxonomy): domain Bacteria; phylum Pseudomonadota; class Alphaproteobacteria; order CAIYWZ01; family CAIYWZ01; genus CAIYWZ01. The sequence goes on from CAZCFE010000002.1 coordinate 50,881, forward strand.
GGGCGTTATCCAAATCAAGGTTGAATGGCTGATCTTGGTGAAGAGTTATTTTATCATTTTCAAAAGTGCCAATTCGCAGTTTTGGCCCTTGTAAATCCATTAAAATTCCAATGGGAGTGTTGTATTTTTTTTCAATTTCTCTGATATTGTTATAGTTTTGTTTATGTAGTTCATGTGTCCCATGAGAGAAGTTCAAACGAAAGATGTCCGCGCCTTCTAAGAATAATTTTTCGATCATCTCAAGGCTGGAGGTGCTGGGTCCAAGAGTTGTGATGATTTTAGCTTGACGTTGTCGGATCATTTTCTAGTCTCCTATTATTTTTTTGGCAAACCCACATCTGGTGGTCTTACATAAAGCGGCTGTGTTCCTTGTTCTGGTTTCGTTTGAGTGATGATCAAAGGGTCTAGAAATCTGCTTTTATCTAAGACCCATTTTGAGCTTTGCGTGTCTTGCACATAATCACCGCATACAAAATAAGATCTATCTTTAAACATTTTCGTAAGTGTTTCAAGAGAAATGTTTAAAGGTATGTCAACAGGAACTCCATTTTCATCAAACTCTTGAACATAGAAATCTTGTCTTTTTGCATCTAAAATAACCAGTGCAGGAAGAGGGTGATTTTTTTGTTTGGCGTGCGCTTTGAAGGATGAGATCCCAAAAAGAGGTATTCCAAGACCAAGCTTGAGACCTAATGCGGTTGCAATTCCAATTCGAACCCCTGTGAAAGACCCGGGGCCCACAGTTACGTAAATTTCACTTAAGTCTTCTTTTTTGCAGTGGTTGGATATTAACTGGATGATTAAATCAAGTAAAATTTCACCAATACCCATGGACGTTTCTTTTATTAAATGTGAGATCGTGTGATCATCTTTAATAAGAGCAACTTGACAAATTCTGGAACAGGTATCAATTACAAGTTTATACATTTTCAAAAGCAAAAGGGTCGCGTTTGTGTTTAACTATACGTTTTGATTCAGATTTAAGCTGGCCACATGCAGCTAAAATATCTTCGCCTCTTGGTCTGCGAACCGGGGCCATGTATCCTGCTTTTTCTAAAATGGCGCAAAACTCTTTTATTCTTGGAAGAGGAGATCGCTCGAATCCAGATCCTGGCCATGAGTTAAAAGGGATGATGTTAATTTTGGAAGGAATGCCTTTAATTAATTTAATCAGTTCATGGGCGTTTTGATTTGAATCGTTAACATCTTTGAGCATAACATATTCAAATGTGATTTTATTGCCTTTTTCTGTCCCTGGATAATTCCTGCAAACATCCATTAATTCTTTTAAAGGATATTTGTTATTTAAAGGAATTATGCTTGTTCGCAAAGCATCGTTTGTTCCGTGAAGAGAAATGGCAAGATTTACCCCAAGATCTTTTCCGCATTGTTCGATCATGGGAACAACACCAGATGTGGAAAGTGTTATGCGCTTTTTTGAAAAACCGACACCATCTTCATCCATTAAGATTTTAAGTGCTTTGGAGACATTATCATAATTATAAAGAGGTTCACCCATTCCCATAAGAACAATATTAGTTAATTTTCGTCCTTCTGTTTTTGTGGGCCAATCTTCTAGAATATCGCGTGCGACCATAACTTGGAAAATTATTTCCTCTGGGGTTAAGTTACGTACTAAAAGTTGTGTTCCAGTGTGGCAGAATTTACAGGTAAGTGTGCATCCAACTTGTGAGGAAATGCACAAAGTTCCTCTGTGGTCTTCTGGGATGAAAACAGTTTCAATTTCTTGCCCATCTTGAAATTTCAAAAGCCATTTTTGTGTTCCGTCAATTGATTTTTGATGATGTGAAATTTCCGGACGTGCAAAAGGAAAAGTTGACTCAAGTTGTTCCCTGAGGCTTTTGGGAAGGTTAGTCATTTTGTCAAATGATTTTACACCTTGAAAATAAATCCAGTTCCAAACTTGATTGGCTCTGAATTTGGCAATATCATACTGGCTTAAAACTTCGATCAACTCTGGCTTAGAAAGACCAATAAGTGATTTTCTCTCAAGGGATGGGACAGAATCCATGTTTTTTACAATCCTTTTTTTGTGTCAGAGTGCATTCTAAAATTTCCCCGCAAGGGTTTTTGCAGCATTGAAGGCATATGGTTAAAGCTAGAAAGCTGCCGATAATTAAAACAATTTGTGGTGATCTCATTTCTTAACTCCTTATTTATAATTCTTAATTTATAATTAAGGGTTTGGTTTTGATAATTCAAGTCTAAAATTAAGATACATCTGAAGATTTCTCTTTATATTTTGGTAAAAATATTGCAAAAACAAGGGAAAGTGTGACGGCTGCGACTTCAGCAAGGAATGAATATTCGGCTCCATAATTCTGCCAGATGTATCCAGATGTTGGTACACCAATAATTGCAGCAAGTCCAGAGACCAAATGGAATGCACCAAATGCGGTTCCTTTAAGGTGAGATGGTGCACGTTCTGCAATCATGGATGCAAACAATCCTTGTACGATTCCCATATGAAGTCCCCATAGGGCAACACCTAAAGATACTGATAATGTTGTGGTGCTAAAAGCGAGTAATAAGTTTGCGCAGATTAATACGATTCCTCCAACAAATAAAAAGATTCGTCTGTCGAATTTATCCGAAATTTTCCCCATAGGGTAGGCTGAAGATGAATAAACCAAATTCATTAAAATCATCACGCCGCACACAAGGCCGATATTTGCGCCCATATTTTCATTTGCGGAAATAAGCCAAGATCCAAGAGTTACATCTGTCTTTATAATTTGGAACGTGCGCAAAACGAGCAAGGATTCAGAAGTTTTCCCAAGCATAAAAATAAAAGCAATTAAAATCAAAAACCAAAATGATTTTGATAATGATTTGATTTCACTTAAATGGAATTCAGGGCCAGTTGCAGTTGGGATGTCTTTTTGATTATGCTTGTCTTTTACAAAAAATATCAACAAAACCAAGGCAAGGGTAGAGGGGATTAAGCTGATCCAAAATACGGTTCTAAAATCCATGACCCAAAGCCACATAAGGAAAAATGTTAATATCGCACCAATAAGAGATCCAACAGAGCTCATTGCTATACGCACGCCAAAGCATTTCCCCTTAATGTGCGCAGGCGCCGAATCGGCCATCAGGGCGTCTCTTGGCGTATCGCGCATACCGTTACTGATGCGGTCAATAATTCTTGCGGTAAAAATCCATGTCACGCTTTGAGCCATGGCAAATAATGGCTTTACCGCAACGCCCATACCGTAACCAATAACAATTAGAAACTTACGTTTTTTAAGCTTATCGCTTAATGTTCCGGAAAACACCTTTAAAAAAGAGGAAAGGGCTTCGACAATCCCATCAATAGTTGCAGCAACTGTATATGTTGCCCCTAAAACGGTTGTGATGAAAATGGGTGTTAAAATGGTGATCATAACAGAGGAGATGTTCATTAAAAGGCTTACAAGCGAAAGCATCCAAATGGTAAAGGGGATTTGTGCTAGATTTGATTTCCAACTTTTGCTTGCGGGCATGTTATAAATTCCTTTTTGAGCTCTCTTTTTGCGTAAAGGTCTTAAATAACAGATTTTAAAGAATTTTGCAAAGGGATTCGGTCGTAATGTTGGAAAAATTAGTATGAAAGATGAATCTTGTATTTTGATTTAAAAGATTCATCCTTGGGCACCTCTAATAACTAAATTAGGTTCTGGCTCAAAGGGGTTGATTGAGGTATTGTGATTTAGGTTAGTTTTTTTAAATATTATTTTTCATAAAAGGCTTATTCACAGTGGGTTTTGATTGATTTTTTTGTGTATTTCTGGTATATTTTTACTCAGTTGTTTATCATGAGTTGGGGGGGGTAAGGTCAGATGTATCAGATGGGGTTTTTTGAGGTTGAGGAGTCTTATGCTCGAATTGATGTGAACAATCCGTTAAAAAAGATTCAAGAACACATCAACTGGAGCGGACTTGAAAGCATCATGAAAAAGGTTTCGTTCAATGTGGATAAGAACGGGGGGAAAGGTGGTAGAAAGCCTTTATGTGGATTGATGATGGCCAAGATTTTTATTTTACAATCACTTTACAATCTTTGCGATGATACAATGGAGTTTATGATTGAGGATCGGTTAAGTTTTAAAAAGTTCTTAAATATTCCAGTTGGAAAGAAATCACCTGATGCAAAAACAATTTGGGTTTGGCGTGAACGTGTGAAGGTTTTAAAACTTGAAGAAGAGATTTTCAAATGGTTTTCAGACCAAGTTTTGCAAGCAGGATATATGGCCAAAGAAGGCCAAATCATTGATGCAACTTTTGTCCCAACACACAAGCCAACAGGCAAACATAAGAAGCAACAACAAGAAGGGAGTCTTTTAAGTCCCCACCAAGAACGTCAACAAGACACAGATGCAACTTTTACTAAAAAAGGGGGAGCGACTCATCATGGATATAAAAACCATATGGTCATTGATGTAAAACATAAGATCATTTGGCGTTTTGATGTCACAACAGCAAGTGTGCATGATAGCAGGGTTTTTGAAGATCTTTTGACGCAGAACACTCCTTCAGATGATGATAACGACAAAGACAAAGGAAGAGGTGTTTGGGCAGATTCAGCTTATCGCAGTGTTCATAAGGAGAAAATGTTGCACGAGAAAGGATTTATTTCCCATGTGTGCGAGCGTGGGTATAAAGGCATGCCTTTAACGCTCGAACAAAAGAAAAGTAACAAAGAAAAGTCAAGAATCAGGGCAAGGGTAGAACATGTTTTTGGTCACATAAAAACAAGCATGGGAGGCTTGATGATTCACACGCTTACTTTGGCCAGAGCAAAAGTAAAAATCACTTTCAAAAACCTGGCTTACAACATGTGGCGTTTTGCTTTCTTACAAACCAGTCAGAAACTAAAGACTTAAATCAGGTACAAAGCCCCAAAACCCTTAAAAATCCGATCTAAACCCACACATATTTACCAAAAACGCTACCTTTTCTACCACAGCACCCCCTCATCACAACCCAACACCAAAAAATAACCCCGCCTTTCCTAACACAAAGTCAATATTTACTTATTATTAGAGGTGCTCCCTTCATAATTATGTTATTCGACCCCCATCTGAAGCTCTGCAAAAGAACGCTTGCTTGATTCAGTATTAACAGCCTTAGCCTTTCTTTCTTCATAAGCTTTTCGTGAAGCTTCTACTTTATCGACAGAGTCGCTTTTATCTTTTTGCTCCGCTTCTTTTGTTAATTTGATATCTGTTGACTCTATTTCTTTATTTAATTCTTGTTTTCGCTTTTTTTCATGTTCATCTGTTTTATAAGCCTTCTCACGCAAAGCTGCCTCTTCTTTTAATTTCTTTTCTTCTGCATCAATTGACTTGTCCAAAATCCTTGAAGCTTCTCTTGAAATTCCGCCAGTAAGAGTGTTGCTGATCATTCCGTTGACTCTTGCTTTATCAAGTTCTATTTTTATTTTTGCAAGGCTGGTTGCAAGGTCTTGAACCATTTTTGTCATAACGTCTCGCAGGGCTTGATGATTTCGCTTGTAAACCTGAAGTCCGTAAGACAGATCAAGACCAACAAGATGTTCCATTATGATGATGCCAACAGCATTTTCCCTGACCGTGTCATCATTTAAAAATGCTTCTTTATTTGGATATCTTTGTTTTGTGATGGTTAGCATAGCCCTTTTTTGATTTGGCTCTACTAAACGCTTATTTTCAATTAAATGGGCATTCGTAGGGATATCTCCTGTTTCAGAAAAAACGGCTTGCTCTGGCGGTGCTTGATCGGCATCTTTCCAAAAATAATCCCAGAACTCGGAAAGCATTTCTCTGATTTGAGGAGACTCTTTTGCATCAGAAGCACATCTTTGCATTTTTGATAATCTGCAGCTTCTGAGGTGTTTTAAAAATATATTAAAATCTTTTCCGCACGCAAAATTCCTCTCCGCAAATGAACACGTAAGTCCGGGTATAAATTTATTTGGAGGTAACTCGTCCCAGCTTAATCCATTCGGAGATTTAGGATAAGTGAACTTTATAAGTTTCAGGACTTCTTGAATGGAAATTCCGGCAATATTAAATGTTTCATCAAAATAAATCGTTCCTTTTCGGTTAGGGGTGTTCAAGCGTCTTTCATTTTCACTGTTTCCACTTCCTGTCCCATCAAGAATTTTTCCAAGATTCAGATTTATAATTGATTTTTCTGATTCTTTATCTTTTACACGTAAAATCCCATTAAATCTTTCGCGTAAGTTTGAGAAATGATAAATCCCAGGAACAACAGATCTGCTTGGGTTTTTAAGAATCTTTTGCATTAAAGGCGTATCTTTGCTTTTTGCAATTGCGGGGCAATAATATCCGATGGTGGATGTTTGCGCTTTCATTTTTTCTCTAGAGTGAATATTCACCATTTCAGTCATAATTTTTCTTTTATTCTCATCAGGAATGCTGTTTTCTCGTGACAAGGCTTTGGATAATTTTTCAATGATTGTGTCAATTTCTATCACCGTAGGTTCTCTTGAGAATTCAAAAGACGGCGGCGGAACCTTGTTTCTTTGGGTTTCTGACCTTCTTAAAGCTTTACGTTCTTTCTTCGATATCTTGGGTGCTGATTCGATTATCTCTTTATCAACAACAGGAGGGGAGGAGAGCTCACTTGCCATAAGCCCCACAGAAGATGCAAAGACCACCCCTAAAATTTTCCATCCTCTCATGTTCATGTTCCTCATTGTTTTTCTTCTTCTTCTTCTTTCTTAGTGGGCTTGGTCGTGGATTCAGCGTTCCCAGTGTCTCCTTTTCCAGTAGCTTTTTCCTTGTCTGCGTTATGAAGTTTTGTAACCTCATCTTTTATAATTTTTCTGAGTATTTCATGAGATATTCTATCCATGCCTCCAGATCCAATTAAATTGCCCAAACTGCTGTTCACTTCTTGTCGTTTGTATTGTATTTGTGCAATAATTTTGCCCGCATCTTGAAGTAAAAGCTCTAGCTGTTCTTTGAGGAATTTCTTATCTTCCAATTTTCCTGTTTGATCAATATGACGTTTTGACGCCTCATCCAAAACAAGTGCATATACAGCATTTTGTCTTATTGTTGGATTATTCACAAAGTCTGCTTTTGCTCGAGCATATAATGGGTTAGTTGTGTCTATATTTTCCCCATTTGCTGCAAATCTTGGAAATGTATAGCTGTAGAATTGCGCAAATAAAGTTATTTTTTCTGTACCTGATAAGGTTTTAACTCTTCCCGTTTCTTTGATTCTTGACATGGCGTAATCAAAGTACTGTTCTAGCATTTTGGTTAGCCACGTGGATTTTAATTCTTGTGCTTGACGAAGGCATATTTCAACCTTTGTAAAAGGGCATCCCTTAATATTTTTCTTCCATCCTTCCAAATTGTAACAGTTTGTCTTCATGCTCATGTTACATATTAAAAGTTTGGTCTGTCTTTTGCGAAGGGGCAGATCTCTCCATGTTTTTTTGCCGCTAGGTTTTTTTGCCTTGGGTTTTGCTTTTGTTTGCGCGGTACTGTCGTCTGTTTCATCTTTTGAGGAAAAGCTAATTTTATCCATAAATTGGGATAAATTGATCCCTGCAATATTGAATGTATCATAAAGATAAACCTTACCAGTATGGGAATTTTGTGTATCTGTCGTTTTATATTGATCCCAATACGTGGCATCATTTGAATCTATTTCAAGCTGTAAACTGTTGGCACCTGTTGATATAACAAGGCCTTCCCATGGAGATAGTTGGGCATTTGGTAACAGTCTAAACACACCGTTGTATCTGCGACGTAAGCCTGAGAAATATTTTACACCTGGTTGATCGATTGTGGTTGGATCTATGGCTGTCTTATTCTTAGCCTCATGTTTGATATCTTTCTTCCCTTTATAGTTGAGTGTTTCTGATTTTGCTAATATTTTAGCTTTGGCTTTCTGGGCATGAGTTAATATTATTTTGATAAAATCATTGTCTTTGGCTTTTTGTAAGTTGGGGCAATAGTCCTCAATTCCTGCTTCTCTTCCTTTTGCTTCAGCTTTTGCAACAAGTGAGGTATGTTGGCTTCTTATTTTTGTGACTGTGCTTTCAGTAGTAATTCCTGCGTCAGTTAACATGGTGTTAAAAGATTCTTCGGTCACGTTTTCTACTGGTTTTCCTTTACCTGGTTGCTCATCGGCCCCCCAAGCATTTTCCCCTAGTAAAACAAAACTTGCGACACTTGCTAATATCCATATCTTCATAACGCCTTAACTCCATTTATAGCTTTATCTTATTTTGATCATTTCATGACATTCTTAAAAAAAGGTTAACTGGTTTTATAAGTCTGTAAAAGATCATTTTTTCTTAAATGATATGAAGAGCTTATCATGTGAGAAACATTTTGTCAATAATTATTTTTAATAAAGATAAAATAATTTGCCATTCTTTCGATTCAGCTTATTCAAAATGAAAGATGTTTTTCAGATTTTAGCCTTCAAAATGACAAGAAATTTTATTTTTTAGTTGGCTGTCCTGATCGAAGTGAAAATGAGTGAATGGTCTTTTTTTGAAAATCTTCCCATTAGTGAAGGTCCATTCTAAGTTCTAAAGAGGGATTTGACCGGTTTTAACAGTTTAAGAATGGAGAAAAAAGACTCTCTTGACAAAATAAGTTGACATTTTTGTTTAAAATTGTTATAAATTAACTAACAGTTGTAATAAAGAGTTAAGAATTAATGTTTAATATTATCAAAAGAGATGCATCGTATATTGGAAGGTGGTGGTGGTCGCTGGATCGGTTATTGGTGATCTCAATTTTGTTATTGCTTGGTATTGGAATTTTATTGATCATGGCCGGAAGTCCTGCTGTGGCCGACCGTTTGAAGCTTGATTCTTTTTATTTTGCAAGAAGGCATGTTTTGATGATCGTTCCAACAATTGGGCTTATGCTTGGGATTTCCTTTTTAAGTTTAAAGCAGATTCGTATACTTGCTTTTGTTGGTTTTGGGCTATCTGTTATTTTTTTGGTTTTAACGCCACTTATTGGAGTTGAAATTAAAGGTGCGCGCAGGTGGGTTAATATTTTTGGTTTCTCGCTTCAGGCATCTGAATTTTTAAAACCAACATTTGCTGTTGCAAGTGCCTGGTTTTTATATCTTTATAAAAAAGAGCCAGACTACCCTTGGTTGTGGATTTCGCTTGGATCTTTGGGCGCAATGCTACTCTTATTGTTGCTACAGCCTGACTTGGGGATGGTTGTGATGATTTCGTGTGTTTGGTGTGGCCAATTCTTCTTAACAGGTCTTCCTTTATGGGTTGTAATTGTGTTTGGTGGGGCAGGAACTTCAGGCCTTCTAGGAGCATATTTCTTTTTCCCCCATGTTTCAAGCCGTATTGACCGATTTTTGGCAACCAGCGGTGATAAATATAGTGATTTTTATCAGATTAATCAGTCTTTAGACGCATTTGCCAATGGTGGATTATTGGGACAAGGCCCAGGAGAAGGTGTGGTTAAAAAATATCTTCCTGATGCGCATGCTGACTTCATTTTTGCTGTTGCTGGAGAAGAATTTGGATTTTTCTTGTGCGCACTAATTGCTGTGCTTTTTTCATTTATTGTGATAAGAGCATTTATGCGAGTAATCATGACTGAGAATTTATATCTTATTTTGAGCGTTGGGGGACTTGCTAGTGGATTTGGCCTTCAGGCATTAATTAATATGTCCTCGTCTTTAAAACTTATCCCGACAAAAGGAATGACATTGCCTTTCATCAGTTATGGGGGATCATCTTTACTGGCCCTTGGGATTATGATGGGGATGATTTTAGGGCTAACACGTAAACGATTTAATATGAGGCAAGACTTATGAAAACAACAAAACTAGTAGTTTTAATAGGGTGTTTGATGGCCGGGTGTTCTGATCCTTCAGGTGTGCAACATGTTAGCCCTTCTTATAACGATGCTGACCCGCTCGAGCCTTTTAACAGGGTTATGCTTGATGTAAATGAATTTCTAGAGGTGATTTTGATTAAACCTTTGGCGTTGATGTATCAAACATTTCTTCCGTCAGCCGTGCGCCATGGTGTGTCGAATGTGTTTTATAACCTCACCCTTCCTGTGCAGTCAATTGCGTATATGGTTGGTGGTGACCCGGACAAAGGGTTTGAAGAACTTTCAAGGTTCTTTGCAAACAGCACGTTTGGAATATTTGGTTTGATGGATGCATCCCAAGCTGTGGGGCTTGGCCCGTCTATTCCTTATGATTTGGATAAAGCTTTTGCAAAGATGGGTATTCCAGAAGGACCTTATATTGTGTTGCCCATTTTAGGAGGAATGACCGCGCGACATCTTTTCGCATTTGGATCAGAAACATTTATTGATCCGGTTAATATTGCAACTAATGCGTATATTGATAAAAAATCAGGAATGATTAGGACTGGTATTGGCTTTGGTTTGGCTTATGCAGATGCAATTGATAAGTATGGAGCAGATACATCTTTGCGCCAAAAGCTTGATTTTTATGTATCGTTGCGCGAAGGGTATTTTCAAAAACGTAAACAGGGGCAAAAATCAGCGTATGAATCCCCAAAAATTTCAATAGAGGACTGAAAAATGAAAATCTTTTTTACAATTATATTATGTGGCTTTTCTTTATTTTCACAAGTGAAACTTGATATGGAAAAAGCCAAAGACTTTGCCAGAATTTTTTCCAAAGATGTTTTGACTGTTTTGGAAGTCAAAGAAAACGATAAAATGTCGATTGATGATCGTATGAAAAAATTCCGTGAGTTTTTGCATAAAGGAATTGCGATGAAATCAATCGGGAAGGCATCTGTTGGGCGTTTTTGGGGTGAGTCAAGTGAAGACGAAAAAAATAAATTCCATGAGCTTTTCGAGAATTTCTTTGTGGATGTGTATGCTGCTCATTTTAAATCCTATAAAGTGACCAATATTGTGGTAACTGGAGCAAGAGAGGATGATGATGGTGTTTGGGTGACAACGATTGTATCCCAAAAAGATAAGCCTGACATTATGCTTGAGTGGAAAGTTGTTCAAGGAAAAACAGAGCTTAAAATTGTCAATGTTGTGATTGATCAGTTTTTAAATTTCAGCCTTAATTTGCAAAAAGCTTTTGTTGAAATTATTGCAAACAATGGTGGATCTTTTGCTTCAATTTTAAAAGAACTTCAGGACAAAACAACATTAAATGATTTGGCGCAAATTAAGAGCCAATAGAGAGTTTCAATGAATTTTAAAAGTGATAACATTACTCGTATTCATCCAAAAATCATGCAAGGAATTTTGGATGCAAATTTGGGAACTCAGCCATCTTACGGGAATGATTTTTACTCACAAGAGCTCACAAAAAATTTTGGAAGCATATTTGAAACACAAGTCAGCGTTTATTTAACCTCAACTGGAACAGCTGCTAACTCTTTAGGATTGTCAGCGTTAGTGGCTCCATTTGAGGCCATTTTTTGTCACAAAGAAGCCCATATTCAAACAGATGAAGCAAATGCGCCGGAGTTTTTTACAGGTGGCGCGAAGTTGATTGCTGTTGATGGCGAAAATGGTAAAATGAATCCTGATGCGCTTGTAAGTGCGATTGAGACGTGTTTGTCTCTTCGCCCGCATTGCGCAAAACCTGGGTGCATAAGCATTACTCAAACTACAGAATGTGGTACTGTGTATTCATTGGATGAGCTTGATGTAATTCGAAAAATTGGTGCAAAGTATGAATTACCTATACATATGGATGGCGCCCGTTTTGCAGGAAGTTTGGTTCATTTAGGGTGTTCTCCCGCGCAGGCAACTTGGAAAATGGGAGTTGATGTGATGAGCTTTGGTGCCACAAAAAATGGGGCAATGGCAGCTGAATCTATTATATTCTTTAATCAGAAATATGCACAAAATTTTGATTATGCGCACAAGAGGGGTGGGCAGTTGATGTCGAAAATGCGCTTTTTTTCATCTCAATTTTTGGCTTATTTTAAAGATGATCTATGGCTTGAAAATGCGCTTTATGCAAATAATATGGCTTTAAAACTTGCTCAAATTTTTATAAATTTTAATTTTGAATTAAAGTATCCTGTTCAATCTAATGAAGTTTTCGTAAATCTCCCTTTAACTGTTGCAAGTTTTCTACAGGAAAAAGGAGCTGGTTTTTATGAGTGGGCTTTTCCAGGGTCTGGACTTTATCGTTTTGTGACATCATGTTTGACTGAAGATGTTGAGCTAAATGAGATGCAAAAAGTATTAAGTGAGATAACGTGAACAATCCTTTAAAAAAACCAATTGGCGTTTATGATAGTGGGGTAGGGGGACTTACTGTTTTAAAAGAGTTGGTGAAGTATTTTCCTTGTGAAGATTTTGTATATTTTGCTGATACCCAGAATTTGCCCTATGGTGATAAAACATCAGATCAAATTAAAGAATACTCAAAAAATATTGTGACTTGGTTTGAAAGTGTTGTGGATGCAAAAATGGTGATTGCTGCGTGTAACACAAGTTCTGCTATAGCGCTTGATGAGTTGGTGTGTAAAATTCCTGTAATTGGGACCATTTATCCAATCTTAGATGAAATTATGGGCTCTTGCACAATTGGAATTATTGCAACTCCAGCTTCGGTTCAAAGTATGATGCATGAGAGTATTTTTATAAAAAATGGATTTAAAGGCAAGGTTGTTTATGCATCATGCCCAGATTTTGTGCCTTTAATAGAGAGCGGAAAAATAGAAGGACCTGAAATAGAAAATGCCGCAAAAGAATACTTATCAGCGTTTGAAGGATATGACATTGATACCTTGATTTATGGCTGCACTCATTATCCTTTCATCAAAAATACAATTGAATCTTTTTTACCCAATATTAAATATATAGACCCTTCTAGCTTTATCGCGCGTGAGGTTTCCAAAGGAAACATCTCCAATGATTGCACAGGAAGCGTAAAATTTTATTGTAGCAGTGATTCGGATGAGTTTTTGGCAAAAATACAACGATTAACAGATTTTAAAATTCCAGAAGTGGTTCTTGAAAAATTATAATAAAAATCTTTGCATTTTTAATAAGTTCTTTTGATGTCTGTGGGCAAGGTTTTTATACGCTTCAAACAGGAGAACAAGGCTCAGAAAGACTTGATTTTCAGCATGAATTATCAAGAATTGGCTCGCTTCAACATGTTTATAGGGCAGGACTTTCTAAGGGGCATATTGTATGCGATGTTGGTTGTGGTAACGGGACGATGACAATAGAGCTTGCAAAAATTGTGGGACCTAAGGGCCGTGTTTATGCCATCGATATTAGCGCGGATCAGCTTAATATTGCAAAAAAGAAATGTCAAGATCAAGGGATTCATAATGTTATTTTTATTCAAAGTGACATGAAGACTGATTTGAATATTGAAAAAGCAGATTTTGTATATTCGCGTTTTTTCTTAATGCATGTGGAAGATCCTTTTTTTGTTATATTGAAAATGAAAAATATTCTTAAGAATGGAGGAGTGATTCTTTCTCAAGAAAGTATGTCGGAAATGTGTGATCAAGAGCAAGCGCAAGGTCATGTTGATGTTGTATCTAAGCTTTTTGAAAAACGTGGACTAGATTACGAAATTGAAAATCAATTGACCGATCTTTATAAGAAAGCCAATTTTTTAAATGTTCAAGAATCTTTTGAAACAGACACAATACCTCTTGAAAAGATGAAAAAGCTTGAAAAAATGAATCTTGCGGAACTGTGTGGTAAGGCTGTGCAAGAAAATCTTGCAACATCTCAAGACTGTGCTGCATGGCAAAGTGGGATTGATGAAGTGACCCAGGAAAATGTAAAACCTTGTTTTTTGAGATCAAAGCACCTTTATATTACAGCCAGAAAAAATTTAGAAAAATAAAGTGATGGCATAGGCGCTTGCAATTCCAGCGCCAAGTGGAATGTGGTGATGTTTTAAAAATACATACCAAAGACTCCCTAGAGCGCCAGATAAAAAAATGACGCCAGGAACGTATTCAAAAGGGGTGATTGAGCAGATAAGTCCCAAAAGAAGAATATCTCCATTTCCTAAGCAATTTAAAATTGGTTTTTTAAGTCCAAAGCGAGCATATGCACAAATTGATGTTAAAGCAAAAAACCCGATAAAAGCGCTTTCAAGTGAAAATAGGTTCAAAAAAATTGCGCATGTGGTTAAAGATGCAAGACTATATAAAGAGATTGTGCGTGATTTGATATCTTGAATGATGAGTATAAGTAAAATTAATAATATTAAGATCATTATTTAAAATACATCCTTCTATAGCTAATGGCTTCACTTACATGATGCCTTGAAACGCTATCTGATCCTTCTAAATCAGCAATCGTTCTTGCGACTCTTAAAAGCCTTGTGTAACCTCTTGCTGAAAATTTTATTTTTTTGATGGCGCTATTGATTAGTTCTTTTGCGTCATGAGTCAAGTGCAAAATTTCTTCTAAAAATGGACCATCTGCATAAGAATTTAAGGTGAAAGTCTGGTTTTTACACCTTTCTTTTTGGATCTCTCGGGCATTGAAAACTCTTTTTAAAATTTCCCCGGAAGTTTCTCCTGTTCCTTGCGAGGTAAGCTCAGAAATTGATACCTCTGGGACGTCTATGTGTAAATCTATGCGGTCGAATAAAGGTCCTGAGATTTTGCCTTGATAGTCAAGGGCGCATTTAGGAGCTCTGCCGCAGCTTCTTGATGTGTCGTCTAAATAACCGCATTTGCAAGGGTTCATAGCGGCGATAAGTTGAAATCTGGAGGGGTAGGTGATATGGCTATTTGCTCTTGCAATAGTGACATATCCTGTTTCAAGGGGCTGCCTCAAAGACTCAAGGGTGGATCTTTTGAATTCTGGTAATTCATCCAAAAATAAAACTCCTTGATGGGCAAGCGATATTTCTCCTGGTTGTGATTTGATGCCTCCTCCTACAAGAGCAGGAAGTGATGATGAATGATGAGGGTCTCTAAAAGGTCTTGTGCGAATAAGTTTTCCATCTGGTAATTTTCCAGCAATACTATGAATCATTGTGACTTCCAAAGCTTCTCTTGGCTCAAGAGGAGGGAGTATTCCGGAAAGTCTTGCAGCAAGCATTGATTTTCCAGCGCCAGGGGACCCAATCATCATCATATTATGTCCGCCTGCAGCGGCAATTTCTAAAACTCGTTTTGCACTTTCTTGTCCTTTAATATCTTTTAAATTAAGTCCTATAATTTTTTCTTCACTCATCAAAGGTGTTGGCTGTGTGAGAACTTGAGATCCTTTAAAATGGTTAATAAGATTAATAATGTTGGCCGGGGCCAGAATTTCTAAATCTCCCCCCCAAGCTGCTTCTGGGCCACAAGCTTGCGGGCAAATAAGCCCAAGGTTTGATCCACCTGCGTGAAGCGCTGCTGCTAAAACTCCAGCAATTGGGGCTAAGGTCCCATCGAGCGCCAGCTCTCCAATCACAAGATATTTATCAAGATCTCCTTCTTTAATAACGCCAATTTGAGATAAGATTCCAAGAGCAATGGGGAGGTCATAATGTGTCCCTTCTTTCATTACATCCGCAGGCGCAAGGTTCACTGAAATTCTGCTGTAGGGTAGAGATAGTCCAATAGAGTGAAAACATGCTCTAATACGCTCCCTTGATTCACCAACTGTTTTATCCGGCAATCCAACAATTACAATTTCTTGTTTTCCGGTAGGTAAAACTTGTACCTGAACATCTACATCAAGCGCTTCAATTCCTGAAAATGCAATTGTCTTGACCCTTGAAACCATACTTCGTATCTTTCATATTGATGATATTTACACACCATCAAAAATTAACACGGCAGTTCTTAAAGAAGGGTTAAATAGATAAAAAACTTAACTTATCAAGGAAGTTATTTTTCGTTTTTCTGTGAATCCCGCATTTCCTTCTTTGGCCGTGCATATCAAGGATTGCTGAACATCGTCATTATTTGGCAGGGGTATTCCAAATCGATATGAAAAAAGAGGTTTTATCTAGGGTCTGTCGACATTTATTTTAACCATAGGAATATTCCAGCTATAGTGACAAACGCAAGGAAGGAGGAGGCGGTTTTATCGTAACGTGTTGCGACTCTTCGGAAATGCTTGAGTTTGCCAAATAAACACTCAATCAGATTGCGTTCTTTGTAGAGTTTTTTGCCCTATGATCTGGTAGAAGATCTGGTCTTTTTGGGCGGAATAACTGCCTGCGCCCCCATCTTCTGGGCAGCATCTATGATATAGTCTGCGTCATACCCTTTTTCAGCCAAGACAGCTTTTGCTTTAAACCCATCCAGCAATGCCAATGCTTGTTTATAATCAGATACCTCTCCAGATGTTAAGATAATCTGATCGGATTACCAAGGGCGTCGCATGTTGCATGAATTTTAGTTGAAAAACCCCCGCAAGACCTTCCTAATGATTCATTGTTGGTGTGCCCTGATGATTGTGGAATCTATCATCACCCACTCCATATCTGCATCTTTTGCAAGAGTATTAAAAATCATTTGCCAAATTCCTTTGTCAGATTAGCGTTTGAATTGTTTTTAAGCACTTGACCACTTATCATATGTCCGTAGGGGAGACCGCCACTTGGATCCATTCCGACATTATGATTACACATTATTATCTTGTTGCATACTCTTAAAAAGTTCCCCCAATATATTAACAGGAATGGTTATACGAGCTTCTTCACCTAATACACCCTCTCTTCCCTTAAAATGTTTTATCAGCATAGATCTCATAACAAAGTTGCCATTAGGGTTGACAATCATTTTTTCTATCTTGGGTGATTTTGTTCGCCATACCACCCCTGTAAAACTATGAAGAAGAATTGCAAGGCCAGGATAATCTTTACGTAACATACTGATTGGGTTCCTGAAAATTCCTCGATGCTCATATGTGATGCCCGCTTCCTCTTGACTAGGATTAAGGTCATAACTAGAAACAGACATTAAAAGGTTGTTATAATTATCGACATAACCATCTAAATTATAACTTTCATTGCCAGCGCTATAGCCACTATCTTCAGGTAACTCGAAAAATCCTGTAATCGGTTGCTTACAAACATAAGAAATATAGGCTCCAATGTGGCATTGCATTCCTGAACACCCTGAAGATATGCCAGAAAATGCTCGGCTCATTTTTTCGGTGTTGGAGTTGAGGATAAGCTCTGTTAATTCTTGTTGATATTTTTGGGTTAAAGGAAAGAAAAAAGTAAGAGGCAGATCATAACCTTCTACAGAACCTTGTAAAGATAAACAAACGCTAGTCCCACGCTCATATGCACGCCATCGATGGCTTCTATCTTCATCCACAATAGGCTCACATCCAAAGTATGCCATTTGTCCTGTAGTAAGCTTTATAGGAGCTGTATAAATTTTATATTCACCTGAACTGATTTCATTAAGTTTCGAAGCTGTTAATTCTTCAGATGCAAACATTGCATCACCGGTTACAATTTGACCTGCAATTAACATAATAGACAATAATTTTCTCATGACCCATATTCTTTTTTTAAGTTGCTATATTCAACTATATAGCAACATAATAATAAAAATTCAAGGTGTAATAACAAAAAAAATGTTGGTAAAATAAATATCTTGTTTCCTTGTATTGTCCTCATAAACCAGATATAAGGAATCATGATTTCCGGTTGTGGCGGAATTGTCAGACGCCCAGCTAATGGCCAAGAATCACCCAAAAACAAACACTCTCAAGACCCAGTGCCTTGCCCCTTTCACGCAAACCCAAAATAGTCTGGGCATCAGGTGCTTTTTTTGGACACAGGGAGCTTTAAAACCCCCTTAAAGCTTAAGCGATCTTCAATCATAAATTCTACCGCATCATCGGAAAAGTTATAAAGCGATAGTAAAATAAAAATCTTGGTCATTGTCAAGCCGCACAAAGCCTTTCTGAAACCTTTCCCGCCATTATTGTTCGCGCTAAACACAATTTGTTCTATAATCTTCTCAAGCTCGCTCCAATTGACATGATCCTGGATCTTTTTGAGCGGATTATGAGCATCAATACGCAAACATCCCCATCAATAAAAAATGAAAAATGATTTTCTTTCTGGCATTTTTTTGTTTTTTGGGTTAACTTATATTAAATATGTTGAAAGTTGTTAATAATTGTAAAGGATATAGCAAGATGAAAAAAATAGTAATTGGTGCATGTGTACTGGGATTATCAGCCTGGATTATTCCACAAGTTTTCAAATTTGGCAATACCTCATCTTCATTAAAAATTTTAAAAAGAGGAAACGGAACAGAACCTCAAAGCTTAGATCCACATAAAACATCTGGTGTTCCTGAATCAAATATTACACTTGATCAACTTGAAGGGTTGCTCTCAACCGCCGCTGATGGTCAGAATATACCAGGGGTTGCTGAACGTTGGGAGGTGAGCAGTGATGGTAAGACCTATACTTTCTTTTTGCGCCAAAATGCAAAATGGTCCAATGGTGACCCTGTGACGGCTAATGATTTTGTTTATGCTTGGCAAAGAATGGTAAATCCATTAACAGCATCAAATTGGACATATATTATTCAGCCTGTTAAAAACGCTAAAGAAATTTCAAAGGGGGAAAAGCAGGTTACGGAACTTGGCGTCAAGGCCGATGGCGATTACAAACTTATCGTTGAATTGAATGCTCCCACGCCATACTTCTTATCTTTGGCTGCACATTCTTGCATGGTTCCATTGCATAAAAAAACAGTTGAGGCAAGCCCTGATAAATGGATGAGGCCTGGATCCATGGTTGGAAATGGTGCTTTCGTTTTGGATGAATGGATGCCCCAGTCCCATGTGAAACTTAAAAAGAATCCCCACTATTGGGCGAGCGAAAGCGTTAAATTAGATGGGGTTATTTTCTATCCAATTGACGATCGTCAATCTGAGCTTAAAAGGTTCAAAGCGGGTGATTTGCATATGACGAAATTTGTTCCCGCAGATCAGATTGAAATTTTAAAAAAGACAATGCCGGAATGCTATAAATCAGATCCTGCATATGCAACATATTTTTATACGTTCAATCACACAAAACCTCCATTTGATAATCCAAAAGTTCGTCAAGCATTAACTCTTGCAATCAATCGTGATGCATTAGTAGCTCAAGTGACAAAGGGAGATGAAAAGCCGGCCTATTCATTTGTGCCTCCGGCACCAGGTGACTATATCCCTCAAGAAATGCAATGCAAGCTTACAGATTCATCCACTCCTGTTCCTTGCAAAACGCTTACTCAGGAGCAAAGAGAAACTCTGGCTAAAAAAATACTTGCAGAGTCTGGATATAAATCGGGAGCGCCTATAGAGCTTGTTTACAATACGGATGAAAACCACAAAAAAATAGCAATTGCTCTTTCTAGTATGTGGAAAAGTGTTTTAGGAGTTCAAACTCAGATGAATAATAAGGAATGGAAGGTTTATCTTTCTGCAAGAGAGAAAAGGGATTACAATCTTTATAGACAGGTTTGGAGAGCTGACTACAATGATCCAAGTACATTTTTGATTCTCTTCAAATCTGATAGTGGTAATGACAATACAGCTGGCTACAACTCACCCTCATATGATGTATTCATGGAGCAAAGCGCAAAACTTTCCGGAAAGACAAGAATGGAAGCAATGATGAATGCGGAAAAAGACTTCATGTCTAATTTTTCTGTAGCTCCTTTATATTATTTTGTGACAAATTGTCTTGTTGCAAAAAATGTTTCAGGCTATAAAGGAAGTCCTATGGATTACCATCTTTCTAAATGGATGAGCATTTCAAACTAAGAAAGGAATTTATTTTTTGTTAAAATTAATTTTAAAGAGAATTTTTGGGGCTATCCCTACTTTATTTGTTATTATTTCGATTTCGTTTTTCATGATTCGAATGGCTCCTGGAGGGCCGTTCGATCAGGAGCGTCAGCTTCCTCCTGAAATTATTGCCAACCTAAATAAAGCTTACCATTTGGATGAGCCATTATACATGCAGTTTGGTCGATATTTGTGGGGCATTGCGCATGGTGACTTTGGCCCATCTTTTCAATATAAAGATTACACTGTGAGTGAGCTGATTTATCAAGGATTTCCGGTTTCTTTAAAAATTGGAGGCATGGCTATTATTTTAGCGGCAGCTATTGGAATTTTTCTTGGAACAATTGCTGCGTTGAGGCAAAATACACGAACAGATTATATGATTATGGGATTTTCAATGACTGGTATTACGATTCCAAGTTTTGTCATGGCCCCTCTTTTAAGTCTTGTGATTGGTGTTTATTTGCGTTTATTGCCTGTTGGTGGATGGGGTGAAATAAATCATATGATTTTGCCAATTATTGCACTTACTCTCCCGCAAATTGCTTATATTTCGCGTCTAACACGTGGAAGTATGATTGAGATTTTACGCAGCAATTACATTAGAACAGCAAAAGCAAAAGGCTTGTCTGAAAATGTTATTTTATTCCGCCATGCATTAAGAGGAGCGTTGCTTCCAGTTGTATCATATTTAGGGCCAGCAACAGCAGGCATTATAACAGGATCTGTTGTGATTGAAAAAATCTTTGGAATTCCTGGAATTGGTCGTTTTTTTGTGCTGGGAGCCTTGAATCGTGATTATACCTTAGTTATGGGAGTGGTCGTATTTTATGGATTGCTGATTATGCTTTGTAATTTAATTGTGGATATCCTTTATGGAGTCCTTGATCCTAAAGTGAGGTATGAATAATGGAACAGGTACTAAAAGGACGCAGTCTTTGGAGGGATGCAAGAGCACGCTTATTTTCCAATAGAGCCGCATTTTTTGCCTTTATTGTTTTAAGTTGCATAACAATACTTGCTGTTTTTGGGCCAATGTTGAGCTCATATGAAATTGACTATATTGCTTGGGATTTTGTTAGTGTTCCTCCTAATTTGAGTCAAGGATTTCCTTTTGGAACAGATGGAAATGGGCGAGATTTATTTGTTCGAACCATGTTTGGGACCCGTATTTCTCTCATGGTTGCGTTTGTTGCGAGTTTAGTTAGTCTTTTTATCGGGGTCACTTATGGAGCTATTTCAGGGTTTGTTGGAGGAAAAACAGATTCCTATATGATGCGATTTGTGGACGTTTTTTATTCCATTCCTTATATGTTCTTTGTGATTTTATTGATGGTGTTTTTCGGGCGAAAAATATACTTGATTTTTATGGCCATTGGTGCTGTTGAATGGCTCGATATGGCAAGAATTGTCAGAGGACAGACTTTGTCGCTAAGGCATAAAGAGTTTGTTGAGGCTGCTGTTGCTGGAGGGCTTACAAAATGGAAAATTATTAAAAAACATATTATTCCAAACGTATTGGGTCCTGTGGCGGTCTTTTTAACCTTGACTATTCCAAAAGTTATTTTGCTTGAATCTTTCTTAAGTTTCTTAGGGCTTGGCATTCAAGAACCAATGACCAGTTGGGGAGTCTTAATTAGCGAAGGAGCTGATCAAATGGAAACGGCGTGGTGGTCGCTTTTATTTCCTGCAAGTTTCCTAGCGGTTACTTTGTTTTGTTTTAATTTTATAGGGGATGGGTTAAGAGATGCTCTTGATCCCAAGGATAGATGAGTAATATTATGGAAAAACCAATTTTGTCTGTGACGGATCTTAAGGCGACATTTGATACAGCAGATGGCCTTGTGGACGCTGTTCATGGCGTGAGCTTCGATGTCTTTAAAGGGGAAGTTTTAGGGTTTGTTGGTGAGTCAGGCGCCGGGAAAAGCCAAGTTTTTATGTCCATTATGGGAATTCTTGCCTCTAATGGAAAAGCTTCTGGAAGCGTTTTGTTTAATGATCAAGAGATCCTTGGCCTTCCTCTTGAAAAATTAAACTCTATCCGAGGCGATAAACTTTCTATGATTTTTCAAGATCCAATGACATCACTAAATCCTTATTTAAGCATTTCTAAACAGATGAGTGAAGTTTTGGTTCAGCATCAAGGTCTGTCTTGGGATAAAGCACATATAAAGTCTCTTGAAATGTTGGATTGTGTCAAAATACCAGAAGCAAAAATGCGATCAAAAATGTATCCACATGAGCTTTCTGGCGGCATGCGTCAACGTGTGATGATTGCTATGGCTTTGTTATGTAAGCCAGATATTCTAATTGCTGATGAGCCCACCACCGCTCTTGACGTTACAGTTCAGGCGCAAATCTTAGATCTTATGCTCGACTTACGTAAGGATTTTGGCACATCTATTGTGATGATCACTCATGATTTGGGAGTTGTTGCACAAATTTGTGACCGCGTTCATGTTATGTATGGTGGACGCATTGTGGAAAAAGGGGATGTTAATCAAATTTTTTATAATCCTATTCATCCTTACACACAAGGACTTTTAAATTCAACACCTCGTATCGATGAAAAAACAAATGAATCGTTGGTCGCTATTCCGGGCCATCCGCCTACATTAGGACAACTTTCAAAAGGGTGTGCATTTCAAGATCGATGTGATTTTTGTATGCCAAAATGCTTAGAGGAAAGGCCCGAGCTCGAGCCTACTTATTCAGGAGGATCTGTCGCATGTCATCTTTAAACCCCCTTTTGAATGTTGAAAATTTAAGTGTAGAATTTGATATAGCCGGAAAAGGAATGTTTGGTAAAAAGCAAATATTGCGTGCTGTTGATAATGTTTCTTTTGATCTTATGCCAGGAGAAACTTTAGGCATTGTCGGAGAGTCTGGTTGTGGAAAATCAACTCTTGGGCGAGCAATTTTGCAATTGGTGAAAACATCCTTTGGAAAAGTAACTTTGGATGGGGTTGATTTGAAGAGTCTATCTCAAGATCAACTTCGTCAGTCTAGAAAAGATATGCAAATGATTTTTCAAGATCCTTTAGCATCTTTAAATCCAAGATTGACAATTAAGCAAATCATTTCAGAACCTTTAGAAGTTTTTTCTCCCGAATTAACGTCTATTGATGTTGAAAAACGAGTTTTTGAAATGCTTGATTTTGTAGGATTATCCAAGACATACATCAATCGTTACCCACATGAGTTTTCAGGGGGACAGTGTCAAAGAATTGGAATTGCAAGAGCTATGATTTCTCGCCCAAAACTTATAGTGTGTGATGAGCCAGTGAGCGCATTAGATGTTTCCATTCAAGCTCAAATCGTGAATTTATTGTCAGATCTTCAAAAAGAGTTTAAAACTTCTTTGATTTTTATCTCGCATAATTTAAGCATTGTTAGACACATTAGTCATCGTATTTTGGTTCTTTATTTAGGCCGTATGGCAGAGCTTTCTGATTATCAAGAATTATATGATCATCCATATCATCCTTATACAAGTGCTTTGATTTCTGCTGTTCCAATTCCAGATCCAAAACTTGGAAGAGGAAGAAAACTTAAATTGCTATCTGGTGATATTCCTTCGCCAATTAATCCGCCAAGTGGCTGTTCTTTTAGGACTCGTTGTCCAAAAGCTCAGGAGCTTTGTGCGCAGATAAAGCCAGAGTTCAATCAGCGTAATCCTAATCATTTTGTTGCTTGTCATTTTCCAGATTAAAAGGATAAAAAATGGAATTAAACTTAAGATCAAAAGATATTTTAAAACATATTATTGAAACTTATGTTGAAACTGGTGAACCTGTTGGATCAAGAACGCTTTCTAATAGGCTTGGGATGAGTCTATCTCCTGCCACAATTAGAAATGTTATGGCGGATCTTGAGTCTTCAGGTTATTTATACTCGCCACATACATCGGCAGGGCGTCTTCCAACTGATTCTGGATTTCGATTTTTTATCAATGGATTATTAGAAGTTGGTGATATTAATGATTTAGACCGCAGCGAATTGGAAGAAAAGTGTTCGCTTCGTGGAAAAAGTTTAAGTGATGTTCTCTCTGATGCAACTAAAACGCTTTCAGGTCTTACTAAGTGTGCAGGCCTTGTTTTATCCCCAAAAGGTGAAGTTGCGCTTAAGCACGTTGAATTTGTGTTTTTAAGTCCAGGAAGAGGCCTTGCTGTTTTAGTAACACAAGATGGTAATGTAGAAAATCGTTTAATCGATTTGCCTGAGGGCATTATGCCATCCACTTTAATTGAAGCATCAAATTATCTTAATTCAAAATTGGTAGGAAAAACTTTAAATGAGGCAAAATCAATCCTTCAAAATGAGTTGTCCTTGCAAAAAAGCGAATTAGATACATTGGTGTCAAATTTGATGCAAAATGGTGCTGGGACGTGGTATAAAGGTGATGAAAAAGGAGTATTGATTGTAAAGGGGCAATCTAATTTGCTTCAAGACGTAACTGAACTTCAAGAACTTGGGAAGGTAAAGGCATTATTTGATTTGCTTGAAACTCAAGACTCTTTGTTAGATTTGTTGGATGCGTCTATTGTTGCTGAAGGTATTCAAATTTTTATTGGGTCAGAGAACCCACTTTTTAGCAATAGTGGATGTTCTTTAATTGTAGCCCCTTATAAAGATTCATCTCAAAAAGTAATTGGCGCTATTGGCGTGATTGGGCCTTCAAGGCTAAATTATGCACGTGTCATACCGATGGTGGATTATACAGCAAAATTAATTGGAAAATTATTTAATTAAGGAGATAAAAACATGAGTGAGATTGAGAAAAACGAACAAGAGCAAATTGAGCAAGATCCAAATATTACCCTGATTGAGGAAATTGCAAGTTTAAAAGATCAGCTTTTACGCTCTTTGGCAGAGCAAGAAAACATTAGAAAGCGCAGCATTCGTGAACGTGAAGAAGCAAGCAAATATGCTGTTTCTAGTTTCGCAAGAGAGCTTTTAAGTGTTGGAGACAATTTAAGAAGAGCTTTGCAAGTTGCGCCACAAGATGAAAATGAACAAACCAAAACATTCATTATGGGTGTAGAAATGACTGAAAAAGAGTTACTTCATGCATTTGAAAAATTTGGAGTTAAAAAAGTCAATACTCAAGAAAATGAAAAATTTGATCACAATTTTCATCAGGCTATGTTTGAAGCTGAAGATGATGATAAAGAGCCAGGTACAATTATTCAAGTTATGCAGGCAGGTTATATTTTGCATGATCGTTTATTAAGGCCATCATTAGTAGGGGTTTCAAAAAAAAGAGTTTCATAAATGATTCAATTTGAGGCGACTAAAGTATTAAAAGTTCCTTTGAAATTATTGTTTGAAATTGTATCTGATATCGATCGTTATCCTGAATTTGTTCCATGGTGTTTGGATGCTAAGGTTTTAAAAGAAAATGATAAAATCACAGCGCAGCTCACAGTTGGAACTTCTTTTTTAAAAAATAGTTATGTTTCAGATGTTAAGTTGATCCCGTATTCCAGAATTGAGTCTGTAGGTTCTTCAGGGCCTTTAAAATCATTAAAAAATATATGGGAATTCAAAGAAACGGAAGAGGGGGTCCATGTTCATTTATTATGCACATTCGAACTTTCTTCCTTTCTTTTTCATGGGATGATGAAAAAAATGATTGATGAGGTTGGATCAAAAATGATAGAAGCTTTTGAGAAAAGAGCAAACGACTTATTTTCCTCATGACTCCAAATAAAACCATTTCAGATATTCTTATTTCATGGTGGCGTGCGAATAAGACTTTATATCCTTGGCGTTTAAGCGAAGATGAAAACAAGCCTTATCATGTATGGCTGAGCGAGGTGATGCTTCAGCAAACAACGGTTGCAACAGTTTGTGGGTATTTTGAGCGCTTTATCCAAAAGTGGCCAAGACTTGAAGATTTAAGTCATACAAGCTTGGAAGAGGTGTTTGTTTTATGGCAAGGTCTTGGATATTATTCAAGAGCAAGAAATCTCCACAAGGCCTCAAAAATTCTACAACAAAACTTCCCTAAAACACAAGACGAACTGATTAAAATTCCAGGAATTGGCCCTTACACATCCGCAGCAATCGCCTCAATTGCATTTAATAATTATGCAGTGGTGGTGGATGGTAATGTGAAGCGTGTCGTATCACGATTGTTTGGAATAGAAAATGACATAGATATCCATGCCAAGAAAATAACCCCTTTTGACTTTCCTGGGGATTATGCTCAAAGCATTATGGATTTTGGGCGATTTATTTGTAAACCTACAAGTCCCAATTGCTTATCTTGTCCTCTTCAAGATCATTGTTATGCTTTTAAAACTCAAACTCAAAGTCTTTATCCAATTAAAAAGAAAAAACCACAAAAACAAAAGCAATATGCGGTGGCGTTTGTTGCAACTGACCCTTTTGATCAATGTATTTTCATTCAAACTCAAACTGATAAAAAACTTCTTCAAGATTTAATGACTGTTCCTATGACCCCTTGGATGCGCGATCAAGAATGGGAAGAGATTGATGCTTTGAAATACGCGCCATTTCACACAAATTGGGTTTTGCAAACCAATCAAGTAAAGCATGAGTTCACTCATATTTCCTTATGCGTAAAAGTATTCAAAGGAATCTTGAAAGAAGAAAGTTCAAATATGGTTAATCGAGAAAATCTTAAGAAATACGCTCTTTCAACTCTTGTAAAAAAAATTATTAATAATTGAATTATTTTTGACAAAACGTATTGACAAATATTTTTATATGTATATAATTAAATATATAAAAACAAAATATGGAGAATTGAAAAATGAAAATAATGGTTATCAAGATGAAGGTTTGGATGGGAAAATGGCTTATTTTAAATTTGCTATCTTCCAAGCAGTTGTTGTACAATATAGTTGGTTTTAGATACGTGTAAAGGCTTTTGAAAAAATGAAAAATTTTTATATTACCACCCCTATTTATTATGTGAATGATATCCCCCATATTGGGCATGCTTACACTAGTATTGCAGCTGATATGATTTCTCGTTTTAAAAAACTTGATGGGTATGATGTTTTGTTTGTGACTGGCACTGATGAACATGGCCAAAAAGTTGATAAATCTGCTCAAAATGCAGGCGTGTCACCTCAAGAGTTTGTAGATAAAGTTTCACAGAATTTTAAAGATCTAATGCCGATGATGGATGTTGATTATGATGTGTTTATCAGAACAACAGAACAAAGGCATATTGATACTGCACAATCACTTTGGAAAAAATTGGAACAAAATGGAGATATTTATTTAGGTGGATACTCTGGGTGGTACTCCATTCGAGATGAGGCATTTTATGATGAATCAGAAATTAAGGATGGAAAAGCCCCAACAGGAGCTCCTGTCGAGTGGGTTGAAGAGGAAAGTTATTTCTTTAAACTGTCAAATTATCAAGATAAATTACTTGAATATTTCTCCAATAATCCAGAAGCAATTATGCCAGAAGGGCGAAGGAATGAAGTGATCAGCTTTATCAAAAGCGGCCTTCGTGATCTTTCCATTTCAAGAACAACTTTTTCATGGGGTGTTCCTGTTCCAGGCAATGATAAGCATATTATGTATGTTTGGTTGGATGCTTTAACTAACTATATTACAGCTGCAGGCTATCCAGAAAAAATGGATTTTTGGCCAGCAGATTTGCATTTGGTTGGAAAAGATATCTTAAGATTCCACTGTGTATATTGGCCAGCTTTTTTAATGTCAGCTGGAATTCCAATTCCAAAGCGTGTTTTCGCTCATGGTTGGTGGACATCTGAGGGTGAGAAAATGTCTAAATCTCTTGGAAATGTGATTGACCCAATTAAGCTTGTGAATGATTTTGGTGTTGATACAGTCAGATATTTTATGATGCGTGAGATATCGTTTGGAAGCGATGGGGATTTTTATATTGATAATTTAAAAAAACGCCTCAACTCTGATCTTGCTAATGCTTGGGGGAATCTAGTCCAACGAGTTTTTGCCTTTGTTGCAAAAAATTTAGATGGTATTGTGCCAGAGCCTTCAGTTTTTGAGTCACAAGACAGTGTTCTTTTAGACCTTTCAAGAGAAACCCTTGAAAAACTCAGAAGTAATATTGATGCCCAAAGTTTGCATCGTTATCTTGAAACTGTTTTTGAGTTGATTTATGCGGCAAATGCTTATGTTGATTCTCAAAAACCATGGACCTTACGTAAAGAAAATATCTTGCGTATGAATACAGTGATTCATACATTAATCACGATTATTCGAGATGCTGCGATTTATTTAAGCCCTGTTTTAACTAAATCATCTCAAACTATTTTAAAAAACCTTAACCTTAATTCACCAATGCTTGAAGTTACCCAAAAAGCATTATCTTCTGGAATTGTTATTACTGCACCAGAGCCATTATTTCAAAAATATGAATAGGAGACTAAAATGTTTAATTTGCCAAAATTGCCTTTCAATGATACTGATTTAGAGCCATATATCAGCGCAAAAACTATTATGTATCATCATACAAAGCATCATCAAACGTATGTGACGAATTTAAATAACTTAATAGAAAATACTTCTTTTTCAGGGAAGACTCTTGAAGAAATTATTATGTTATCTAAAAATGATTCTGCGCATATGGGTATTTTTAATAATGCCGCTCAAGTTTGGAATCACACTTTTTATTGGAACTGCTTACAAAATAAAGGACAAACACCATCACAGAAAACTCAAGATATGCTTGTTCGTGATTTTGGAAGCATCGAAGTTTTTAAAGAGCAGTTCAAACAAGCTGCATTGACACAATTTGGTAGTGGGTGGGCATGGCTTATTTTAGACGATGGTCATTTTAAAATTATGAAAACATCTAACGCTGATTTGCCGATGGCCCATGGAAAAACAGCTGTTTTAACTTGTGATGTTTGGGAGCATGCTTATTATCTTGATTATCAAAATAAGCGCGGCGAATATATAGATATTTTTATGGATCACCTGATTAATTGGGAATTTGTTGAGAGTTTTCTTTAAATCTTGATTGGAAGGGGTAAATCAAAGTGAGTCACCATTTTTATTGGATGTATGGAATTCATGCTGTGCATTTTGCGTTAAATAACCATAATCGAAAAATTCATGAAGTTCTATTGCTTGATATACAAGATTGGGATGATATAATAGCCATCTGTAAAAGGCGAAAAATTCCATTTAACGTTGTGAAAAAAGCAGAATTCTTTAAAAGTGCTTCTCAAGATTGGGTGCATCAAGGGATTCTAGCCAAATGCGCACCACTTCCAGCTCTGGATATTGGAGACGTTGATGGAAAAACATATTTAGTCTTGGACCATGTCACAGACCCTCATAATGTTGGCGCGATTTTAAGAACTGCTGCAGCTTTTAAAATTTCAGCAGTCATTATGCAAGATAAAAATTCTCCAGAAGAAAATGGTGCTTTAGCAAAAACAGCATGTGGCGCTTTGGAAATAACGCCTATTATTAAAACTGTGAACCTTTCAAGGACGATTGAAGACCTTAAGCAAGATGGATTTTGGGTTGTAGGGCTTGATGAAAGAGGGCAGCAAACCATAGATCAAGTTGATTTAAAAGGAAAAATAGTCATTGTGATGGGAGCGGAAGGCTCAGGTATGCGTAAACTCGTACGTGAACATTGTGATTTTTTGGTCAAATTACCAACAAATCCGAATTTTCCAACATTGAATGTTTCAACGGCTGCTGCTGTGACAGTTTATGAATGGAGTAAGCAAAACTCATGATCTATGTTTTAAGCTATCTCATTGGATCAATTCCTTTCGGACTTATTTTTAGTAAATTTTTAGGTGGGGAAGACTTGAGGAAAATTGGCTCTGGTAACATTGGAACCACAAATGCTTTTCGAACAGGAAATAAAAAAATTGGTATTTTAACGTTTGTGTTTGATACATTAAAAGGAGCCATGCCTTATGTTATTGCGATTTTGTATGGATGTGATGCACAAGAAGCTTTTTTAATTGGAACTTTAAGCATTATCGGCCATATTTTTCCATTATGGCTTAAGTTTAAAGGGGGGAAAGGGATAGCAACAACATTAGGCCTTGTTCTTGCCTCCTATCCTGTTATTGGGGTGTGTAGCCTGGTGTTGTGGATTATTGTTGCAAAGATGTTTAAAGTCTCTTCAATTGCAGGTTTACTCTCAATCACTGGCGCTATGATTTTTTTCTTTGTTTTTGCCAGTATTCATGATGCTTTAGTTTTCTTTATTATTTTTTCAGTTGTCTTGTTCAAACATAAAGATAACATTGTAAGAATTATGAATAAAACAGAGCCAGTATTTAAAAACAAATGAATAAATTATTTATTTTTGGTTTTGGATATGTTTCTCAATTTTTGGCAGATACTTTGAAAAAAGAAAACTGGGAAATTGCAGGAACAACAAGAGATTCAATCAAAGCTGCAACTCTAGAAAGATGGGGATATAAAATATACTCACCAAAAATGATTCTTGAGTCGCCTAATATTTTAGACACATATTCTCATATTCTGTACTCTATTCCTCCACTTGAAGATGAAGTCTATATTCCCTTACTCAAAGACTTAAATTTAAAATGGTTGGGATATTTATCTGCCACAAGTGTTTATGGAGATCATCAAGGAAATTGGGTTGATGAAACAACTCCTTTAACCCCTTTATCAACTGAAGGAAAAAATAGGCTTTTTGTGGAAGAAAAGTTTTTATCTTTAGGCGGGCCTTCTCATATTTTTAGATTGACAGGAATTTATGGGCCATATCGTAATGCGTTGGCAAGTGTGATGGCTGGAAAAGCCCAAAGAATTGATAAACCAGGCCATTTCCTTTCCAGAGTTCATGTGGATGATATATGTCAAGCTTTGATATTATCCATGAAAAACCCTATGCCGCAACAGATTTTTAATTTAACTGACTCCTATCCTTGCCCATCAAGAGAGGTGATTGAATATGCGTGTTCTCTCCTTAAGCAAGAATTTCCGCCTCTTATTCCGTATGGGGACAATATTTCAGCAAATTTAAAGCGATTTTATATGGAAAATCGAAGAGTTGAAAATAAAAAAATATTGGAAGTTTTGAATTTTAATCTGAAGTATCCAACTTATAAAGAAGGTCTTGATTCATTAATGAATTAGCCCGAGATAATCTTTAAGTAGAAGTCTTATTTTTTTTCTAGATCCAATAGAATTGATTCAATTGATAATGTTGTGTTGTTCTGGATGCTTTGAACTATTTTTTTAAAAATAGTTGCAGGCCCCAATCCACCAGTTTGTTTTTTCATGGGGGATCCATCATCGTTTCCAAGCCATACTCCAATAGTGTGATCATCTGTATATCCAATAAACCAAGCATCTTTGTAGTTTTGTGTTGTTCCTGTTTTTCCTGCAATTGCAAGATTGCTGATATAGGCTTTTTTTCCAGTACCAGAAGAAATAACTTCTTTGAGTAAATCATCCATTTTTTGCGCAACTAAAATATCAATTGATTGAGATGGTTTTTGAAATTCATTTTTATAAAGCTCTTTATTATTTCTTGTGTGAATTGCAATCGTTGCGAAGGGTTTTACTTCTTGCCCCATGTTTGCAATAGTTGCATATGCAGCAGTCATTTCTAAAAGCGTGTTATCACACGAACCAAGTGCGATGGATAGATTATGAGGGATTTGAGATGTGATGCCTAATCTCCTGGCCATTTCAATGACTTTAGCAATACCAACTTTATCACATAAATCCACAGAAACAGTATTAAGAGATTTAGCAAAAGCGTCTCGCAGAGAGACCGTCCCTTTGTATTGATTGATGTAATTCCTAGGAGACCATTTTTGATATACGCGACGTTTATCTTCCACCAAAGAAGAAGGTTCAAAACCATTTTCAAGTGCTGCAAGATATACAAAAATTTTAAAAACAGAGCCAGATTGGCGAAGGGCTTGAGTTACTCGGTTAAAAGAGCTTTTACGATAATTTTCTCCGCCAACCATTGCTTTGACCGCACCAGATTTATCTAGTATCACAATAGCTCCTTGTGATGCGTTGATTTTATTTGTACTTAAAAAGTCTTTTAAAATGCGATCTGATTGTTGCTGCATATGCAAATCTAGGGTTGTTGTGA
The DNA here is from genome assembly GCA_964497925.1 of uncultured Alphaproteobacteria bacterium. Lineage (GTDB taxonomy): Bacteria > Pseudomonadota > Alphaproteobacteria > CAIYWZ01 > CAIYWZ01 > CAIYWZ01. The sequence goes on from CAZCFE010000002.1 coordinate 82,729, forward strand.
TGGTTATATCTTCATTGACCAGGCCAATTAAGTTTGGAATAGAATCAATAATCCAATCAAACAAATATCGGATACTGCTTCCTCCTTGGTTAAGAGTTGTGAATTCTGGTGAAGGAAAAAATTCATCTTTGATGAATTTGCTATTTATCATTCCTTTTAAAATGAGACGAGCTCGTTTTATAGCAAGATCGGGGTTGTTGTGTGGAGAATATTTGGAAGGGGCTTTTAAGAGCCCTGCAAGTGTGGCGCTTTCCATAACTGTTAGTTGTTTTGATGACTTTCCAAAGTATTTACGCGCCGCACCATCTATCCCAAGAGTCCCTGATCCAAAATAGGATCTGTTTAAATACATCATAAGAATTTCATCTTTAGAAAAGGTTTTTTCTAGCCAAAAAGACATCATCACTTCTTCAATTTTTCGTTTTATACTTCTATTAGAGTGATCAAACCTTTGCGTGGAAATTAAGAAATTTTTTGCAAGCTGTTGAGTTATGGTGCTGGCCCCTTGAAGAGAGTTTTTTTTGAACAGATTAGAGATTAAAGCTCTTGAAATCCCAAATACATCAATGCCAAAATGAGAGTAAAATCTTCTGTCTTCTGCTGCTAAAAATGCAGATATAACATGAGGTGGAAGGTCTTTTGGTGTAACTGTCTCCCCATAAATATCGCCATACGATGTGAGAATATTGCCTTGTTCATTTTCAAATGTAATAGAAGGTTTTCGGCCTGTTTTCTTTATTTCTTCAATATTTGGGAGATTGCGTGATATGAACAACAAGAATCCTGAAAACAGGATAGTGATTAAGAAAAGCATAAAAAGAACGATTTTAAGGAAAGAGTTCTTTTTATGCTGAATTTTCTTTTTAGGCATCTAAGTGTGATACGTTAAGTGCATTATTTTGAATGAATGCGCGTCGCGGTTCGACAACGTCCCCCATGAGGGTTGAGAAGATTTCTTCTGCAGAATCAACATGATTGAGCTTTACCTGCAATAATGTGCGCGCATTTTGATCTAAAGTGGTTTCCCAGAGTTGTTCTGGATTCATTTCTCCAAGACCTTTATATCTCTGCATGGAAACGCCATGTTTTCCAATATCAAATATAACTTCCATTAGCATAGATGGCCCAGTTATCGTATTCATCTCTCCTTTGTTTTGGAGGGAAGGATTGTTTTTGAATATTACTGAAAATTTATCATATAGGGATTTCAAGCTTCCAATTTCAGATGGAGAAATAAGATCTAACGGCATATTGTATTCTTGTTTTACGCCTTGACGCATTCTATGCGCGGTTAAAATATTGTTTTCAAATTTTGTTGACCAGCCGCCACCTAGTTCTGTCGAAATTATGTTTAATCTGGCCTTTAAAACTTCTGCTTTATCCTGAGTTTGTGGGTTTAATGCGCCAGATAAGAAAGCCTGTTCCACAAGTTCAACAGATCCAATTTTTTTTGCAATCTTTTTTAATAATGTTAGAAGTTTTGAGCAAGATAAAAGAATTGAGCGCAAGTCTTCGCCATTTATCATGCTTTTAGCATCATCGTAAAAAACAACATCTTTAAGTGCGTTATCGATTAAATATGATTCCATCATGGCTTCATTTTTAAGGTATACTTCAGAGCTGCCTTTTTTTACTTTAAAAAGAGGAGGCTGTGCAATGTAGAGATAGCCTCTTTCGATGAGTTCAGGCATTTGACGATAGAAAAAAGTCAAAAGAAGCGTTCTGATGTGACTTCCATCTACATCAGCGTCAGTCATGATGATGATTTTATGATATCTAGCTTTTTCAATATTAAATTCTTCACGTCCAATCCCTGTACCAAGAGCAGTGATAAGAGTTCCAATTTCAGCAGAAGACAGCATTTTATCAAACCTTGCTCGTTCAACATTTAAAATTTTGCCACGCAAAGGAAGAATTGCTTGAAAAAGCCTGTTCCTTCCTTGCTTTGCAGATCCTCCTGCAGAGTCTCCCTCAACAAGGAAGATTTCACTTAAAGATGGATCTTTCTCTTGGCAATCAGCCAGTTTTCCTGGGAGAGATGCCATATCCAAAACACCTTTTCTTCTTGTGAGTTCGCGTGCTTTTCTGGCGGCCTCTCTTGCAGTTGCGGCCTCTATGACTTTTGCTGCAATTTTTTTTGCTTCGTTCGGGTTTTCTTCTAACCATTGGTCCAATTTATCTGAAACAACTTGTTCAACAATTGGGCGAACTTCTGATGAGACTAGTTTATCTTTTGTTTGTGATGAAAATTTTGGATCTGGTACTTTTACAGACAGTACGCAAGTAAGGCCTTCTCTTGCATCATCTCCAGTTATATTTATTTTTTCTTTTTTTGCATGGGCAAGAACGTAGGCTGTAACTGTTCGTGTGAGAGCAGATCTGAATCCTGCTAAGTGAGTGCCTCCATCTCTTTGAGGTATGTTATTTGTGAAACATAGCATGTTTTCATGGTAGCTATCTGTCCACTCAAGAGCTGCCTCAACAACTACACCATCTTTTTCTCCTGACATAAAAAGGGTAGGGGAGTGAAGAGCACTTCTCCCCCGATTAAGATACTGCACGAAGGCTTCAACACCTCCTTCATAATGCAAATCAAGTTCATAAGTTTCAGTATCACGTAAATCTTTAAAAATTATATGAACTCCTGAATTCAAAAAAGCAAGCTCTCGAAAACGGTGTTCAAGTGTAGATCTGTCGAACTCAACAGATGTGAAAGTTTCTTTTGAAGGAAAAAAAGTAATTGTTGTACCTTTTTTAGTTCCGCATTCTCCAACAGCTTTTAATGGTTCTACCGAAACACCATGAACAAATGACATCTCATATTGAATACCTTTTTGATAAATTATAAGATCCAGTCTTTCTGAAAGTGCATTTACAACCGATACCCCTACGCCATGAAGTCCTCCAGAAACCTTATATGAGTCTTGATCAAACTTTCCGCCAGCGTGCAATTGAGTCATAATAACTTCAGCTGCTGACATGCCTTCTTCTTGGTGCATATCAGCTGGAATTCCTCGGCCATTATCCTGTACAGTGACAGATCCATCGGAGTTTAAGGATACAATGACTAAATCACAATGTCCGGCCAAAGCCTCATCAATTGCATTGTCCATAACTTCGTACACCATATGATGTAATCCTGACCCGTCATCTGTGTCTCCAATGTACATCCCAGGGCGTTTACGAACAGCATCCAAGCCTTTTAAAACTTTAATTGAATGTGCGCCATATTCAGTGTTTTCAGCCGGAGCCGTTGTTGAGTCCATTGTATATTCCTTCTAATAATTTATCCTTGAAAAATTGGCTAAAATAATACCTTATTATAACAGATTTCGCGTTAAGATTATAGATAATTTTTAGATTTTTTTTCCAACAACTTTTCCGCCTCGTACGTTAAATGAGGCATCTGGAGAGGGTTTGATAATTGTTTTATGCGGAACACGTAAATCGATCTTAAGGATATTTTTTTCAAAAATTTTATGATCTATTTGTAATTTTTCAAGCTTAATGAGTGCTTTCTTAGTATTTTCTTCAGGGAGTTGGATGTGAAGTTTTTTATCCAGAATCAAATCCCAACGTCTTTCTCCGACCCAAGAAAGCCCTGTGAGTCTTGATGAAATAGTTGAAAAATTTTGAATAAGTTTAATAATTTTGGGAGTTTGCTGATGAGCATTTTGGCCGATAATCGTTGGCAGGAGCTGGTATTCTATGGGGATAGTTGCATGAATTAAATCCCCTTCATCGTCAACCATGTATGTGATGTTTTTTTCGTTTTTCCATAAAGCAATTGGTCTTCTTTCTACAACTCTTAAATATAAAGTTGAAGGGAGCTGACGTTGTATAGCAATAGATCGTATCCAAGGATTTTTGAGGGCATCTTCTTGGATTGCAGTTAAAGAGAAGGAAAAAAGAGGATTTTTTTGAACAAGTTTTAAATCATTGAGAATTTCATTGCTTTTAAGGCGATCATGCCCTTCAATCAAAATCTCTTTTAAATTAAATCCAACAACTCCAAGATAATCTGTTGTTTTTATATTGATGAAATCAAACGATGTTTGAATAATCCCGAAAAAATAAAGCCCCAAAAAGGCAAATAAAGATAAAAACAAAGAAATTATCTTTATCTTTATTTTTTTTTTAGATTTAGAATTGGGAGTTTTAAGAGAAAAAGTTTTCATTTTTTTCCAATCCTTAATATTTCCCATCGAAGATCTACGCCATACGTTTCAAGAACTTTTTGTTTGATGTCATTGCCTAAACTTTCTAAATCTTGGGCTGTTGCATTGCCTCTATTGATTAAAAAATTGCAATGTAATTGGGAAATTTGGGCATCGCCTCTTGAAAGTCCTCGTCCGCCAACGCCATCAATTAATTCCCATGCTTTGCCGCCAGAGGCGGGGTTTGCAAAAGTGCTACCTCCGGTCTTTGTATGAACGGGTTGGGTCATCTCTCTTTGTTCCAGCATGCTTTTCATACGGGCATTAATATTATCTGGATTTTCAAACGCTCCTTTGAGTCTGGCTTTGATAACGATTTCATCATCTTTAATATTGGAGTGTCTATACGAGAAATCACAATTAAAGCGACGTTCAATGTCTCCTTTTCGATTCATGATGTCGGCCCATAAAAACACATCTTTGATTTCATGGCCATAACATCCGGCATTCATTTTAATGGCTCCTCCAAGAGTTCCTGGGATGCTGCATAAAAATTCAAGACCTCCAATTCCTGACGATGCGCATGTAAGTGCTATATTCCGATCTAAAACGGCGCTTCCTATCTCGATTTCATTTTCAAAGACTTCTATATCATTAAAACCGCTTCCAAGACGAATAACAATTCCATCTATACCTCCATCTCGAACAAGAAGATTAGATCCAACGCCCAGAATAAAAATAGGGGTAGAAGGATCTAAATTTTCAAGAAAAAATGATAAATCTTGTATGTTTTTTGGCTTAAATAAAACCTCAGCAGGTCCTCCAACTTGAAACCAAGTAATTTTACTTAAGAGAGATTGATGAGTGTATCTCCCTTGAATTTCTGGAAGTTTCATGAATCTGCCAGTTCTTTTGCCCAGTGTGTGATGGAGCCAGCGCCTAAAAATACAATAAGATCATCACTTGAAACTTTTCCATCTAGAAGTGTTCGTATATCTTCGATGGAGTCTACTTTTTGAGCATGAGGATGATTTACATCTTGAGCGAATATTTCATGTGATATTTCTTTAATGGGCTCCTCTCCTGCACTATAAATGGGGGTTATCAAAAGAGTATCACAATCGGAAAAGCACTGTTGGAAATCTTTATATAAATTTTCAAGACGCGTGTATCTGTGTGGCTGAAAAACCGCAATGACATTTCGTTTTGCAACAGTTTTCGCTGCTTTTAAAACGGCTGCAATTTCTACTGGATGGTGTCCGTAATCATCAATAATTGAAGCTTGTTGAAAATTTCCAACATTCGTGAAGCGTCTGCGTACGCCTGAAAAAGATGATAATGCTTGCTTTAATAAAATATCTGGAATTTTTAATTTTTGCGCAATACCGACAACTGCTAATGCATTTTCAAGATTATGAATTCCCACCATAGAAAGGAAAAGCCCTTCAATCAGTTTTCCATCTTTTATTTGGACGTCAAAATGGGTTCCAGTTGAGCCAACTTCAACATTAATAGCGCGTATTTGAACATTTTCTGAAAAGCCATACGTAATAATATGTGTTGATTTTACTCGAGAAATGATTTCTTGTGTTCTTTTGCTATCGCCGTAAATCACTGCAGCCCCCCAAAAAGGAAGCTTGCTTAAGAAATTTTCAAAAGCGCTCATAAGATTTTCTTCCGTCTTATAGTGCGCCATGTGTTCCAAGTCTATATTGGTAATAACAGAAAGGATGGAAGGAAGGTGAATAAAACTACCATCAGATTCATCCGCTTCCACAACCATCCATTCCCCTTCCCCCAGTCTTGCATTGGTTCCATAAGAATTAATAATACCTCCATTGACAACAGTAGGATCAAATCGTGAAACGTCGAGTAATGTTGCAATCATGGAGGTAGTAGTAGTTTTTCCATGTGTTCCTGTAACACAAATTCCATATTTCCATCGCATAAGCTCGCCCAGCATCTGAGCACGCTTGATTAATGGAACCCCCAGACGTAAGGCCTCTTGATATTCGGGATTACTTTGAGGAATATCTGTAGAAACGACAACAACGCCTGCATTGCAAACGTTTTGCTCTGTCTGCCCTATAAAAACTTCAATCCCTAATTTTTTCAAGCGTTGGGTGTTCATGCTTTCAACAATATCACTACCGCGTACATTATACCCAAGGCCATGCATAACTTCTGCAATACCACTCATGCCAATTCCGCCAATTCCAATAAAATGTACAATACCTAAAGAAAAAGGGATATCAAACATCTTAAGCCGCCTTTGTTGTAAGTGCAATCATACGATTTTGCAACTCGCCAAGAGGAAGCATGACAGGAACGCTTTTGTGACGTAAGAGCATCCAATCTAATTTTATGAATGTTTCAAACATTGCATGGAAGTCAGATAGCAAGAGTTCGTTTGTGATTGTTTGATCATTTAAATCTTGGCGAATAAAGTTGAATATTTCTTCAAGTGATCGAATTCCATCTAAATATTTAAAAATCATTTTGGTATAAGTCTTTGGGTTTATGACAATTCTATGACCATTTTGATGGTTAAAACTTATTTGGGAAGTTGGGTTTTTATCCATAAAATCAATAATTCCAGCAGGACTTATATTATTGAAAAATGGCACCATTTCTAAATCAGTTGCATCTGCTTTTGAGTTTTTAAGTGTTGAGGCATAGATGGTATGTTTGAAAATATTACCGACAATATTTTCCATAATGGCATATTGCTTTTTTTTATCATAGGATTTAATAAGGTTTAAAAGATTTGAATCCTTGATGCAAAGTTCAGGCTCGAGCATGTTTCTCCATTCTGTAATGACGAATTCAACTAGAGTCATACCCTGACGTTCAATCCAGGAATAAAGCGCTGGAATGTCAAAACAGCGATCATGGGAATGCAAGAAAAGATCGTAATAGCCAATATCTCCAAAATTTTTATGGTCTGGAGCTAAGTGTTCTCCCATTTTAAACCAGTTTGATGCTGGTAAGGATTCAACTATGCGTTTTGTATTCAAGATTTTTTGTTGCATGGAATCATCGGGTTTGTTGACCATGCGCATAAGATCTTGCATTTGATAAATCCCAGTTCTTCCGTATTTACCATACACCATAAGGCCTATGGCGCCATTTTCTTTGAGTCTGGATTTGAGTGCGGCAAGGCCAATATCTGAGTCATCTAAATGGTGCAAGACGCCTGAACATGTAATGTAGTCAAATTCTCCCATTTCAACTGATTGTGGAAAATCAAGAATTGATTTTTGGATGAATGTGATATTTGTTAAGCCTCTGATTTTCGCACGCTCTTTTGCAATGTCCATAGATGCTGTTGAAATATCAGCATAAACGACTTGTGAATTTGGAATATTGCGCAATTGCTCAGCCAAAAAAATCGTTGAGTCTCCAGTTCCGCCGCCAGCATCTAATACCCGAAAACCATCTTGAAATGTTTGTTTTCCGCCGAAACAATAATAGTTCATTTCGGGCAAGCTGCATCCATAGGTTGACCAAAGAGTCTTAAGTTCGTCTTGGGGGTTGCGCATAGGGTAAGGATAAGCTTCATATTGATCTTTAACTGGTTGTAAGTAATTTTCCATTTTAATAATCCTTTCGTAATAAAAACATATAGTGAATTTTAATTTAAAATATCAAGATTCACAAGTCAAATATATCTTGAGTTATTCAAATTTTTTCATAAGCCAACGATGAGCAGTGACAATTCCCCAAATAAGGGCGATAACCCCAAGAACAAACATGGCTACATAATCTGTATTTTTTAAGACCCAATGTATTGTTTCTCCAAGTAAATAGCCGGCACTGCAACTTACGATCGACCAAACAGCAGCAGAGGGAACGTTCCACAAGGCAAATCTTCGAGGGGATAAACCGCTCGCACCTACAATGATTGGACCTGCAATTCTAATTCCATAAATAAAGCGCATAAGCATAATGAACCAGATATCGTATTTATGAAGAAGGCGTATAACCCTTTCCGATTTAGATTGCAGCCACGCATGTTTGTTGATATAGGGTTGTCCGTAATGATGGCCAAAATAGAATGACAGTTGGTCGGCAATTAAAGTAGCAACAAACGCAATGATCATGATTAAATAAAGATTTAATTTTCCTTGAGAGGCCAGATATCCAGCAGTTAATACAATACTTTCTCCTTCAATTAGGGAGCCAAAAAAAACAACCCAGTACCCATACATTGCAAAATAATCTAATATTGTCTCAATCATTTAATTTTCATCCTTTTGATTTGTTGTCGTGTCTTCTACTGGAATTTTATAATCTTCATTTATCCAATGCAAAAGATCTTGATCTTTGCATAGTTTTGAGCAAAAGGGTCTGTATTCCATTATAGTTTCTTGTTTGCATATTGGACAAGTCATTTAAAAAAACCAGCTCCCATTAAAACTTTGTAGACTTCATGGATAGGCAATCCAACGACATTGTATAAACAGCCATTAATCCAAGGGATAAAGCGGGATGCTTTTCCTTGAATTGCATACCCACCAGCTTTTCCTTCCCATTCATTCGTAGATAGATACCATTTCTTTTCTTCATTTGTGAGACGTTTAAATGAAACCTTAGTTTCAATATAACGAATAATTTCTTGGTTATCTGGAGTGATGATGCAAAATCCGGTATAAACCCTATGTCTTTTCCCAGATAGCAGATCTAAAAACTGCTCAGCTTCTTTTTCTGAAGAAGGCTTTCCTAATATACGCCTACCGACAACAACCATTGAGTCTGCAGCCAGGATAAAACATTTTTTATGCGTGGATTGAATGTGTTTGGCTTTTTCTAAAGAGAGTCTTAATACAAGGTCTTTGGGGGATTCTTTTTTATGAGGAGTTTCATCAATATCAGAAGGCACAATATCGAAAGATTCAATCCCTATTTGCTTTAGTAATGAGGCCCTTCTGGGCGAAGCTGATGCGAGTATTAATTTTTGCAAAATTATCCTCTTTATTTTTGTCTAAAAGTAATACGGCCTTTGGTCAGATCGTAAGGAGTCATTTCAACATTCACACGATCCCCAACGATCACACGTATTCTATTTTTTTTCATTTTGCCAGAGCTGTGTGCAAGGATCATGTGATCATTATCCAATGTGACTCTGTACATTGCGTTTGGTAGGACTTCCATTACTGTGCCTGTGAATTCAATTAAATCTTCTTTACTCATTGTTATGTATTTTTCCTTATGGTTAATTTAGTTGATTATAATATACATCTGATTTTTTCAAAAGTCTAGGGAATAGGGTGAGGCTATAGCCATTTTACTTCGATTCCTGGAATTTGTTCTAAATCGATCAAAGATTGGGATGAAAGCTCTACCCCTGTAGAGGGGGAGATATGGATAAAATGTGAAGAAGTGGATACGATAAATTTAAGGTAGACCTTTACCCCCTGATCGCTTTTTAATAAATTTTGTATTTTTGGTAAAGAGTTATGATCCTTAATGTATATTTGGATATAATTATTTTGATCAATTAGAAAATGCTCAAAAGGCTGTATGTTTTCTGTCAAAAGCCTGATGGTTTCTTCTTCTGTATCTTCTTTAGTTTCAATTTTAATTTGAGTATTGATGACAATAATTTTATTTACTTCCAAATGGTTTCTAAATTTTTCAAGGCTTTCTGAAAAAAGAGTAATTTCGAAATTTCCATATGAATCTGATAGCTGAACAAAAGCATACTTCTTTCCTGTTTTAGAGGTCTTTATGTTGACGGAATGGATTATTCCAACAAGTTTGATTACTCCTGCGCTTTTCATGAAAGAAAGATCGTAAGATGTTGTTATGCCCCGCCTGCTTAAGAAATAATGATATTGCTCAAGCGGATGCGATGTTAAGAAAAATCCAACAGCTTTATATTCGCGCTCTGCTTTTTCTTTGTCACTCCATCCTGGACTTTTAGTCATTTTTGGAATGGGAATATTATCGCTTGCTTGGCCAAATAATGTAAGTTGTGCTGATTGTTTTTCAATAAAAACTTGAGTATTAAAGATTGAAAGGTTTTCTATGTTCTCAAATAGCTCTGCCCGGTTGGGATGGATTTGGTCGAACGCTCCACCTTGAATGAGGCTTTCCATTAATTTTTTATTTAAAACTTTAGGGTCCATTCGTCGCGCAAAATCATAAATATCTTGAAATTTTCTTTTTTGAGATTCTTGCATAATTTGCAAAACGGAATCAGAGCCAACTCCTTTAAGGGCGGTAAGAGCATATCTAACTGCTCCATTTTCAACAGTAAATATTTCCTTGGAAGCATTAATATCAGGAGGGAGAAGTTCTATACTCATACGTTTGAGTTCGGCAACATAAATGGAAAGTTTATCTGTGTTATGGCGATCATGGGTCATGGTGGATGCCATAAATTCAGCAGGGAAATTGGCTTTTAAGTAGGCTGTCTGGTATGAAATAAATGCATAAGGCGCAGCATGTGATTTGTTAAATCCGTAACCTGCAAATTTTGCAACTTGGTCAAAAACAAGATTGGCTGTTTTATCAGTCACGCCTTTTTCGATAGCACCTGAGACAAATCTCGATCTTTGTTCATCCATTTCAGATTTTATTTTTTTGCCCATGGCCCTTCTGAGCAAATCTGCTCCTCCAAGCGTGTATCCGCACATGACTTGAGCGATTTGCATGACTTGTTCTTGATAAACCATAACCCCGTAAGTAGGGCTCAAAATATCGTGAATTAGGGGGTGTGGGATATGGACCTCTTCATCTCCATGTTTACATGCGCAGTATCTTGGAATATCATCCATAGGGCCCGGGCGATATAAAGCTACAAGGGCGATGATATCTTCAAAACGGTCTGGACGCATGCGTTTTACAACGTCTTTCATGCCCGGACTTTCAATCTGGAATATGCCAATTGTTTCAAGGCGGTTTAACAAATCAAAGGTTTTGAGATCATCCAAAGGTATAGTGAGCAAGTTCACATCCATGTTGTGTGTTTTGTGGATGATCTTCACAGCATCTGCAAGAATGGTCAGTGTTTTGAGTCCCAAAAAATCAAACTTCATAAGTCCTGCCATTTCGGCATATTTCATGCTGTATTGAACAGCCGGAAGAGGGGATTTTTGATCGTGATAAAGCGCGGCAACTTCAACAATGGGTCTATCGCCAATGATCACGCCTGCTGCGTGAGTGGATGCGTGCCTATAAAGCCCCTCCAATTTCAAGGCAAGCTGAGTCATTTTTTTTATGGTCTCATCTTCGTTAATAGCAGCTTGAATTAAGGGCTCAGAGTCGATTGCTTCTTGTAATCCAATAGGGTTTGCAGGGTTATTGGGGATTAATTTGGAAAAGCGATCGCTTTGAAAATAAGGAACGTCCAAAACTCTACCAACATCCTTAATAATCATTTTTGCTTGAAATTTTCCAAAAGTAATAATTTGGGATACCCTGTCTGCGCCATATTTATCACGGACATAATTGATGACTTCATCTCGGCGGTCTTGGCAAAAATCAACGTCAAAATCTGGCATGGAAACACGCTCTGGATTTAAGAAGCGCTCAAAAATTAATCCAAATCTTATGGGGTCAATGTCAGTAATCATGAGCGACCATGCAACGCAAGACCCTGCTCCAGACCCACGTCCTGGGCCAACGGGAATGGATTGTGATTTTGCCCATTTGATAAAATCAGACACAATGAGAAAATATCCAGGGAATCCCATTTTTTTGATGACGTCCATTTCAAAATGCAGTCTGGATGTATAAATCTCTCGAATTTTATCTTTTTCTTCTTGTTGCATGCTTTGTGAAAAAACTTGATTTTCAAGTCTGGATTCCAGCCCGGCTAAAGCTTGTTTTTCAAGCTCTGTATCTTCCTTTTCATTTTCAAGTGGAAATTTTGGGAGCATGGGAGCATGTGGTTTTGCCCAATGACAGCATCTTTGTGCAATCAAAAATGTATTTTCAAGGCTTTCTGGTAAATCTTTAAATAACTCACTCATTTCCAGATTTGATTTTAAGTAGTGCTCGTTGGTAAGCCTAAATCTGTTTTCTTCGCTTACCTTGACACTTTGAGAGATGCATAAAAGTGCGTCTTGAGCTTCGTGGTCTTCTCGTTTTTTAAAGAAAACTTCATTCGTTGCAACAATTGGAATATCAAGATCATAGGCAAGGTTTAAAGAAGAATCTTCTATAGATGACTCTTCTTTAAGGTTATGTCTTGAAATTTCAATATAAAATCTCTCATTAAAAGTATTTTTCATATATGAAGAGAAATGTTTTGCGTCATCCAGTTTTTTTGCCTTGAGGTGTCTCCCTAAAGTCCCTTTATGTCCGCTTGAGAGAATGATAAGGCCAGAAGATAGTTCTTCTAGCCAAGGATATGTGATAAGGGCTGTTCCTGATTGTTGACCATCTAGAAAGCTTTTTGTTACAAGTTTTAAGAGATTTTTATACCCCAACTCATTTTGTGCAAAAACAGTTATTTCATCTTGAAAATTTAAGAAGTCTTTGGTTGATGAAATTTGCAAGATGCAGCCAATGATTGGTTGAATCCCTTTTTCGTAAAGAGATTTTGAAAATTCAAGAGCTCCAAAAAGGTTTCCTGAATCACAAAGGCCAAGAGCTGGAAATTCATGTTCTTTAGCCAAAGTGACATAATCAGGAATTTTAATCGCCCCTTGTGAAAGGGAATATGCTGTATGGTTTTTTAGAGGGATATAGCTCAGGGGACTATCCTTTGATCATATTTTCAATTAAATCAAAAGCCGCTTGAATTCCTGACGGGGAATTTCCTCCTGCTTGCGCAAACTCTTTTCTTCCTCCTCCACCTTTGCCTCCAATTGCTTCAACACATCCTTTGATTAAAATTACAGCATCAAATCTATCGCATAAATCATTTGTAATACCGATTAAAATAGACACTTTATTCTCATCAACACCAGCAATAGCATATATTCCTGAGCCATTTTTTGCTTTCATTTCATCCAAAAACGAACGCATTTGAGAAGGGGATAGTTTTTCAACAGATTGTGTAAATAAGGTAATTCCGTGGATATCTTTTTTGGTCATGCTGTTATTGTTGTTTTGCGCAAGTTTAAGTTTTAAATCTCGAACTTCGCGCTCTAGTTCTTTTGCGCTATCAATAGAATTTTGAACCTTTATCATGAGATCACGTTTATTCGTCTTGAAAAGCAGCATAATATCTTCAAGTAAGGCATCATTTTGCTTTGTATACTCCAAAACTGCAAAAGATGTTATTGCTTCGATTCGGCGAATTCCAGATGCAACACTTGACTCGCTTGTAATTTTAAATAGGCCAATTTCCCCTGTATTATGAACATGTGTTCCTCCACATAATTCTACAGAATAAGGAGCATTTGATCCATGCCCCATAGAAACTACGCGAACTTCATCCCCATATTTTTCACCAAAAAGGGCCATAGCTCCTGATTGAACAGCTTCATCTGAGTTCATGATTTTAGTAAATGTAGGAGAGCTTTGCTTGATAAGAGAATTGACCTTATTTTCGATTTCTTCTAACTCTTCGGCGGTTAAAGGAACGGAATGTGAAAAATCAAATCGCAATTTTTCAGGTGCAACCAAAGACCCTTTTTGTGTGACATGGTCACCTAAAACTTCTCTTAATACACCATGAAGTAGATGGGTTGCTGAATGGTTTGCTGCAATTGTTGATCTTCGTGAAATATCAATTTGAAAGTTGGCAGGAGTGTCGATATTTAATGTGCCACTGATACATTCTCCATAGTGGAGCCATAAAGCGCTGAGTTTTTTGATGCAATCTGAAACTTGAAATATGCCACTTGGAGTTGTAATTGTTCCGCAATCTCCAATTTGCCCTCCAGATTCAGCATAAAATGGAGTTTGATTGGATAGGATAAACCCTTTTTGACCTTGAGTTATAAGGCTTGTGTGCTTTCCATCTACAATGAATGCTTGTAACATACCTTGCGCTTCATGTGTGTCATATCCTAAAAATTCAGTTGTGCCGAGTTTTTCTTGTAACTCATACCAGATTTCCTCAGTGGCTGTTTGCCCCGATCCGGACCATGATTTTCTAGCATCTTGTTTTTGTTTCTCCATAGATTTTTCAAAACTTTGTGTGTCTACGGTGATATTTTTAGACTTTAAAACGTCTTGTGTTAAATCAAGTGGAAAACCATAAGTATCGTAAAGCTTAAAAGCTGTTTCTCCAGAAAACACATCTCCAGATGAAAGCGATTTGCTTTCATTGCTTAAAAGAGTCATGCCGCGATCAAGGGTTTCTTTAAATCTTGATTCTTCAAGTTTAAGTGTTTCTGTGATCAGGCTTTGTGCGCGTATTAGCTCAGGATAGGCTTCTCCCATTTCGTGTATTAGAGAAGGGGTTAGTTTATGCAATAAAAGATCTTTATAGCCAAGTAAATGAACGTGGCGCATAGCTCTTCTCATGATACGACGTAAAACATAGCCCCTACCTTCATTTGAAGGCATTACACCGTCCGCCATTAAAAAGCTAGCGCTTCGTAAATGGTCCGCGATAACGCGGTGAGAAGCTATTAAATCTGGGTTATCTGCGCCTGTGAGTTCTAGTGAGGTTCGAATTAGTGTTTGAAAAAGGTCGATATCATAATTATTGTGTTTTCCTTGCAGGACTGAGGCAATTCTTTCAAGGCCCATCCCTGTGTCAATAGAGGGCTTTGGGAGAGGAATTCGTTCTTCTTTTGACTTTTGCTCGAATTGCATAAAAACAAGATTCCAAATCTCAATAAACCTATCACCATCTTGATCTGGAGATCCTGGAGGGCCACCAAAAATATGATCCCCATGATCATAAAAGATTTCAGAACATGGCCCACATGGCCCCGTATCTCCCATGGACCAGAAGTTATCTGATGTAGGGATTCTAATAATTTTAGAATCGGGAATCCCGGCAATATTTTTCCATAAATCAGCAGCATCTTCATCTTGTGAATAAACAGTGACCAGCAATTTCGAAGGAGATAACCCCCATTCTTTTGTAATTAATCTCCAAGCAAAATCGATAGCATCTTTTTTAAAGTAATCCCCAAAGCTAAAATTTCCAAGCATTTCAAAGAATGTATGATGGCGGGCTGTGTACCCAACATTTTCAAGATCATTATGTTTTCCACCTGCTCTTACACACTTCTGAGTTGTTGCAGCGCGTGGTGAGCTGGGGTGAGCTGATCCTGTGAAATAATCTTTAAATTGAACCATTCCTGCGTTTGTGAAAAGCAGAGATGGGTCATTTCTTGGGACAAGAGGGCTCGAGGAAATAACCTCATGACCTTCTCTTTTAAAAAAATCAAGGAAAGATGATCGAATTTGCTTGACTTGAGTCATTATTCGTCGCCTCCGTCATCTGGCGTGCCCATCATGGCATCAGCAACTCCGGCGACATTTGTTCTGATGACAGATTCAATCTCATCGCTAATTTCTGGATGATCTTTCAAGAACTGGCGAGCCGCTTCACGGCCTTGGCCAATTTTGGTTCCTTTATAAGAGTACCAAGATCCAGCCTTATCTACCACTTCTGCTTTAACTCCTAAATCAAGAATTTCACCTGTTTTTGAAATTCCTTCGCCATACATAATATCAAAGTCAACAACGCGGAAGGGTGGAGCAACTTTATTTTTTACAACTTTTACGCGTGTTTGATTTCCAACAACGTTTTCTTTGTCTTTGATAGCGCCAATTCTGCGGATATCAAGACGTACAGATGCGTAGAACTTTAAGGCATTTCCGCCTGTTGTTGTTTCTGGGTTTCCAAACATAACACCAATTTTTTGACGAATTTGATTGATGAAGATGATCAGGCAGTTTGTCCTTGCAACAGATCCGGTTAGTTTACGTAAGGCCTGACTCATAAGCCTTGCTTGAAGGCCCATATGGCTGTCCCCCATCTCTCCTTCAAGCTCTGCTTTAGGGACAAGGGCAGCAACGCTGTCAATCACCAAAACATCAACCGCACCTGATCTTACAAGTGTATCAGCAATTTCGAGTGCCTGCTCTCCGGCATCAGGTTGAGAAATCAAGAGATCATCTAAGTTAACACCTAGTTTTTTAGCATAACCTGGGTCTAAAGCATGTTCGGCATCAACAAACGCGCATGTGCCACCTTTTTTTTGAGCCTGAGCAACAACGTGAAGAGCAAGAGTGGTTTTCCCAGATGACTCAGGACCATAGATTTCAACAATTCTCCCACAAGGAAGACCGCCTATGCCAAGAGCAATATCAAGCCCCAAAGATCCTGTTGAAATGGATTCGATTTCGACATTGGTTTGACCTCCCAACTTCATAATAGAGCCTTTACCAAAAGAGCGTTCAATTTGTGTAATAGCGGCATCTAATGCTTTTATTTTATCCATAATTTTTATCCTTATAAAATTGATTCATTTTAAGTATATATAAATGTCAGTGTTTCATCAAGAAAGTTATCAAATAATTTTATACATAAAAGATTGTGGTTATAAATCCAAAAACAAGAATATCAGAAAGAATTTCTTTCAAATTCGGCAATTTCAAACAAAATTTCGAATCCTAACCTTTCGTAAACAGGAGCTCCTTCGCTCGAAGCTCCTAAGAAACAGTGAGTGACACCTAAATCATAAGCGTAATTTAAAGCATGCTGCATTAACGCTGTTGCGTGCCCACGTCTTGTGTATGCAGGAATGGTTCCAACATCATCGATTCTGCCTGTCTTTCCTTGGATTGAAAGGGTAATTGATGCAACAGGCAGATGGTTTTCATACGATGTAAAATGATAAAAGTTTTGAGCTTTTTGATGAATGGCTGCATATTTTAGAGAGCTCTCAGGTGTTCCGCCAAAGGCCTGTGTTAAAGGGATTGCCCATTTTGTTAGATGATCATTCATAAATTTGATAATTTTGTCATTTGGTGTGATAAATTTTCCTTGAAGCTTGATGCCCATTGCTTTTGATTTGTCATGTAAATGAAAATTTGGATGTTTAAAATTATCACTTATTATGACCCAAGGGGAAGATTTTTGTGCGTAAAATTCCTCAAAAATCTCCATGACGCCGATGTCTTCAATAACGGCAGGATTTAAATGAGGCTCTTCCATTCCCGTGTAATAGGCGCAATTTTTGCCAATTCTTAAAATATCTTGAGAAATTGAGGAGAGAAAATAATCTTGTGCTATGTTGAACATTTCTTTCATGTGGATTTCCTTTTCTGATGATCCCATTAAGAGGGAAGGGCAGATGGTGAATATCAGAAGTATTTTGAATATAATCTGCATCGTCATGTCTTTCTTGTTTGTGAAATATTAATAAAAAACAAGTGGAATTTCAAGATAAAAATTGAAAAGATTGAAAAAAGATTAAAGGGGCAGACATGATTGAGAATCGTTTGGTTTTATAAAAATAAATCACAAAAAAGCTTGACACAAAGCATGGCTTGCGATATAAAGACACATATTTTATGGATTTACTTAAAAGGATAAGCATAATGTTTGCAGTAGTAAAAACTGGTGGGAAGCAATATAAAGTCAGCAGCAATGATGTGATCATTGTTGAAAAATTGCCGGGTGAAGCTGGATCACATATCACATTAACTGACATTTTTATGATCGGAGATAGCGACTCTACAATCGTTGGAACGCCAACTGTTGCAGGCGCAAAGGTTATTGCCGAAGTTTTGGAACAATCAAAAGGAGACAAAGTTTTGATTTTCAAAAAGCGTCGTCGTCATACTTATCGTCGTTTTAAAGGGCATCGTCAAGAACGTACAGTTCTTCGCGTAAAAGAAATTCAAAAAGCATCTTAATTTTTAGGAGTTTGTTATGGCACATAAGAAGGCTGGTGGTAGTTCTAGGAACGGAAGAGATTCTGCTGGGAAACGCCTTGGCGTAAAAAAATTTGGTGGAGAAGAAGTTACAGCAGGTAACATTATTATTCGTCAGCGTGGAACAAAATATAAACCAGGCTTAAATGTTGGTTTAGGCCGTGATCACACAATATTTTCTTTGATAGATGGTCGTGTTGAGTTCAAAAGAACTCTTAAAGATCGTCCTGTTGTTTCTGTGGTTGCCGCACAATAATTCGTCTTTTGAAACCTTATATGAGTCCATATAAGGTTTTTTCTTTTAATAGTGTAAATTTTCAATATGAATGTAGTTTAAATGAAGTTTCTTGATCAAGTTAAAATTTATCTTAAGTCTGGAAATGGTGGTCCTGGTTGTACCAGTTTTAGACGTGAAAAATTTGTTGAGTACGGCGGCCCTGATGGAGGGGATGGCGGTAAAGGTGGAGACGTCATTGTTCATGTTGTTGAAAATTTAAACACGCTTATTGATTATCGGTATCAACAGCATTTTAAAGCTCAAAGTGGCCAAAATGGCATGGGCAGAAATCGTTCGGGTAAAAAAGGTGATGATATCATTTTGAAAGTTCCTGTTGGAACTCAGATTTTTGATGAATTCAAAGAAGAAGTTTTGCATGATTGTGTGACTGTTGATGAGACCTTTGTTTTGCTTCGTGGGGGTGATGGTGGTTTTGGGAATGCGCACTATAAATCCTCCACTAATCAAGCGCCATACAGGAACGATCCAGGGTGGCCAGGCATTGAAAGCTGGGTATGGCTTCAATTAAAGCTTATCGCTGATGTTGGGCTTGTAGGCCTTCCAAATGCTGGCAAATCAACATTTTTATCAAGGGTAAGTCGCGCAAAGCCAAAAATTGCAGATTATCCGTTTACAACATTGCATCCTCAATTGGGTGTTGTTTATGCTGGAGACGAAGAGTTTGTTGTTGCGGATCTTCCAGGCCTTATTGAAGGTGCGCATGAAGGTGTGGGCCTTGGTGACAGGTTTTTAGGGCACGCAGAAAGATGTTCAGCACTTATTCATTTAATTGATGCAACGCAAGAACATCCTCTTGAAAGTTATGACATTATCCGTCAAGAACTTGAACTCTATGGCGATGTTTTGGGAAAAAAACAAGAAGTTATTGTTTTTAATAAAACAGATGCTCTTTTGGATGATGAATTGGCAGAAAAAATTGAAATTTTTAAGCAAGAAGTGGGAATTACACCAATGTTGATTTCTGCAGTTTCAGGAAATGGTATTGATAAAGTCCTGTATGAACTTTTAAAAATCATCCACATTAGCCGAGCGTCTAAATAACTCATAAATTTACTATTCTTTAACTATCGTTTTATATGATGTACTTGAAAGCTTAAACAAGTATGCCAGAGGAACGATATGGTTACAAATACTTCCATTCTTATAGTTGATGATTATAAAACAATGCTTAAAATTATGAGCAATTTATTAAAGCAACTTGGATTTCAGGACATTACAGAAGCATCAAATGGAGAAATGGCGTTGCAAAAGTTACATAATCGTAAATACGATTTGATTATTTCTGATTGGAGTATGGGGCCCATGAGTGGCCTTGATTTATTAAAAGAAGTAAGATCAACGCCGGAGCTTTCGCATATACCTTTCATTATGGTGACAGCTGAAAGTAAAACGGAAAATGTTTTAGCAGCAAAAGAGGCTGGGGTTTCAACATATATTGTGAAGCCCTTTAATGTGTTGACACTTAAAGGAAAGCTTATTTCTATTTTAGGGCAATTTTGATTTAAGTCTTAACGAATTTTTAAGATTCCCATGCAAAACTGTCTTTGATACGAAAAAATGCTGTAAGGGGTTTAAATAATGAAAATAATGTTAATGTTAATGATGGCCGGGGTTTTAGGATTTAAAACAAATGCATTTGCATCTGATAGATATACAAATGAAGCCCCTCTGGGCGATGATCGTTTTATGGATGGGGGAATGGGGATGAATGATGACTCTAACCTTCTTGATGATATCAAGCCTACAAAGAAAAAAAAGAAAAAACCTCTATTGGATGATCCTATAATGGATGATGGGTTTTCAGAACAATTAGAAAAACCTAAAAAAGAACGAAAAAGAAAAGCATCAGATGATGATTCATTGAAAGTATCAAAGAAGAAGCATAAAAAAGAATTTTTTGAAGAAATTAAAGCCTCCAAAGCAAAATTTGATAAAGCTTGTGAAAAAGTTGATTTAATCGAAGACCTTAATCAACAAGATGAAGCAAGGAGCATTTGTGGAGCAAAAGATCCTTTTGCCTCTGGAACAAATGATGCGCCATCAGAAGATAAATTCAAAGATGATATGCCCGGTGGTGATAGAGCGTTTGATGATTCTTTTTCAAGTGAGAAGTCTAGCAAAAAAAGAGCTCGTGATTATTGAGTAAAGGTGTTTTGTGATGAATATTTTAATTTTTCTATTTTTAATTATGATTGGGCATGCTGATTTATTCGGCAGTGGAAACGATGTAATTCCATTGCCTACAGATCGGGCCAAATGTACGGCTACAGATGTTGGGGGGAAGTGGTTGGGGGTGTTTAGAAAGTCATGTCAATGCCCAAAGGGGAGAGTTAATGTAAGGGGTAAATGTGCAATTATTACGCCTCAAATTGAATGTGAAGGGTCCGGAGGTAAGTATTCAGGGACTATTCGTAAAAGCTGTACTTCTTGTCCAAATTTTACTATGCTTGACGCCGCAAAAAAGAAATGCGTATGTCAAAATACAATTCAAGAGTATTCATTAAAACATAGAGTTTGTGTGTATAAGCCTGAATATAGAGATAGAATATGTACTGATAATAAAGGAACTTTAGTTTCAGGCAAAACGACAAAAGAAGGTCATGTGGTTATTAGCTTTGAATGTAGCTGGCAACCATGATAATTGGAAAGTTTCAGTCTCCTCCAACAGTCAATTTTGGAATCATGAAGGTGGGGCTGTCGAGCCCGCCTTTTTTTTCAAAATCACTTGCTAAAATTATGGATGAAAACATGTTTCTTAAATTTCCTGCAATCGTTGCTTCATGAATTGGGATTGTGAGCAGTCCATTTTCAATTAAAAATCCGCTTGCGCCAGAGCTAAAATCACCTGTGACGGGATTTCCGCCTTCTCCCATAAGCTCTGTTACATAAAATCCAAAAGGAATATCTGATATAATGTTTTCTTTTGAATCAAAATTTCCTTCAAAGCAAATATTTGTAAGTTTAGGAGATGAAGGGCCGCTGATGCTGCGGGATGCGTGCCCTGTTGATTGCATATTTAGTTTTAAAGCACAAGAGTGGTCAAGAATCCAGGATTTCAAGATGCCACTCTTTATGATTTCAAGATTTTCTCCTAAGATCCCTTCATCATCAAATGGTCTTGAAGAAATTCCTCGGGGAAGCAAGGGTTGATCAATAATGGCTATATTTTTTGGGAATATCTGGGTATTTATATCGTTTTTTAAAAATGAAGTATTTTGAGATATGCTGCGTCCATTGATTGCGCTAAAAAGGGATCGAAATACCCCTTTTCCAGCCCGTCTATCAAATATAACTGGCATGCTCCCTGTTCTTATGGTTTTTGCGTTAAGCTTGTCTAAGGCTCTTGTGGTAGCTTTATGGGCAATGTCTTCAAGTGGTCTTAAATCTGATTTAAAAAGTGACGCATCATAATCATAATCAGTTTTCATATTCTCGTTTTGCCCTGCGATAACGCTGATTCCGCAAGAAAAAGAAGATTTTTTAAATTTTCCTGTAAATCCATTTGATGATACAATCATGCGCTGATGTGATGAAAATCCTGCAGAGGCTCCTTCAGAATTTGTAATACCTTTTATATTTAAAGCAAGATTTTCAAGTTTTTGAGATATTTCAAGAAGTTGTTCTGCAGACAAAGATTCTGTATCATGATACTGGGAGTTATCAATTAAATCTGGACAAAATCCAGAATCGATCATTTTTGAAAAAGGATCTTTAGGCAAATATGAAACAGTGCTTAAACCAATTTCAATTTGTTTTTTTAAATTATCTGTTGATGTGTCTGTTGTTGATAGGAAAATTTGTTTTTCATCTTTAATGATGCGGATTCCAGCTTCACATGTGTCAGAAATCTCACAAGTCTCTGGCTTTTCAAGTCTTGAGCCTGCATTGATTGAAGAAGATATATCCATGATGATTTCAATATTATCTGCTCCTTTGAGAGTTCCAAAATCAACCAGGTTTTTTAATTTTTCTATCATACTATTCATCCGGATTTTCACGTAACCTTATATAAGAAATGACTTGTTTCACCCCTTTTACAGTTCGGCTTAATGTTAAGACCTTGTCTAGTTCTTTTTGATCATCTGCAACGCCAAGCAAATAAACAACGCCGTCAACAGTTAATATTGTGTATCTTGTTGAATTGACATACTTTTCAAACAATAGGGCATTTTTGATTTGCAAAGTAATCCATGAGTCAGATGCGTAAGACCCCCATGTTAACTCTCCAATTTTGATTTTATCGATGACTTCTTTAACGCCTTGAGCTTGCCACGCTAAACGGACGGCTTCAACATGGTCTTCAGGGGTGGAAACGGTCCCTGTAAGCAAAGCTCTGCGCTCAACAACAGTAATGGTCAAGTTTTTATAAAAATCTTTTTTGGTGGCAAACCAAATATGCTCTATACGCCCTTTTACATTTATGTCGCTAAAAGCTTCGCTCCCTGCTCGCTCAAGAGAGGAGCAGTTTGTAAGGATAAACGCTGCGCAGCTTGTCAAAATAATTTTTTTAATCACGTATTAAACTCCTTTAGTTTTTTTATTTATAATGATCATATTTTTCTTAAATTTGCAACTTATAAGTTAATTCTTTCCCCAGATCAAATAATGAATTGCTGCAGGGATTCTTTTGAAAAAGGGTGCGCCACACACATCGTGCGCTGCAAATAAATCCACAGATCTATCGGGTGTGTTGGGGATGTGAATAAGCAATTTTCCAATTTTCTGGCCTTTTTTTACAGGGATTTCTAGAGGTCCATTGTAAATAGCTTCAAGTTTTACTCTTGAGTATACATTTCTTGGTAATGTAATTGAGATATCTTCATTTGTGACAAGAGGGACAGTTGGATGGTTTCCAAGCCAAACTTCTGCATCTGTGACGATGCTGCCTTTTTGAAAAAAGCGGTACATATCGAATTCTTTAAATCCCCAATTCAAAAGATATCCTGCATCTTGGGTTCTTTCTTTTTGAGTTTTATAGCCATTTACAACAAGAACAAGGCGTCTATCTTTTTGTTTAGCAGAAAGGGTAATACCGTGCCCAGCAAGGTCAGTCTTTCCTGTTTTGATTCCATCTACACCCATTTCACCTAAAAGAGTGTTTCGATTAGGTTGCTTGATGCCGTTATAGGTGAATTCTTTTTCTCCGACATAATGATAATATTGAGGAAAGTCTTCAATCAATCTTTTTGCAAGTATTGCAAGGTCCATGCATGTTGTCACATGTTCAGGATCGGGCAATCCATTTGAATTTTTAAAAACTGTGTTTTTCATGCCCATTTCTAGAGCTTTTTTTGTCATTTCAACAGCAGCTGTTTCTTCAGAGCCAAATAAGCCTTCCATTGCCACAACGCAAGCATCATTTCCTGAAACAGTTGCAATTCCTTTGACCAGATTTTCAACGTCAACCTTAGTTCCAGCTTGAACAAACATTTTAGATCCTTTTGTTTTCCAAGCTTTTTCGCTGACCAAAAAAGTATCTGTTAGTTTTAAGGTGCCAGTACTTAGTTTTTCAAATAGAATGTAAAGAGTCATAATTTTGGTCATAGATGAAGGAAACATCTTTTCATCTGCGTTTTTCTCAAATAAAGGTGTCCCGGTTGTGGTGTCGATAAGGAAAGCTTGTTTCGCTTTGCTCTCGATTCCAAAAGCAGATAGTGATAGAAGTAAAAGTGTAAGTAGAGTTTTCATGATTTGGCCTTTTTAATTGTTTTTTTTGCAACAGGTTTCGTTTTTGAGGTTTTTGTAAGTCTGACGTTATTGTTTTTTCCTGTCTTGATCGGAGGTAATTTTGCAAACATTAACGGCTTGGTAGGCACCGGTTTTATTTGATGAGGAATGTGTTCTATATGTTGCGTGGTAGGAGTTGCTAGGTGAGTTGCTTCTCCAATAAATTCTTTTCTTTCATTGTATGCGATGCTTTCAGGGACGAGTGTTTGCACTTTAACTTTTGCAAGGCCTTTGTGATGGAATCCAAGTTGTTTTGCAGCTGTAAGTGTCAGATCTAATATTCTGTCATCTCCTGTAAAAGGGCCTCTATCATTGACTTTTACGACAATGCTCTTTCCATTTTCAAGATTTGTTACTTTGACGATAGCGGGCAATGGGAGGGTCCTGTGTGCAGCTGTCAAGCCATGCTGATCATAAGTCTCACCGGTTGATGTTTTTTTTGTATGAAACCCTGGCCCATACCATGAAGCAAGCCCAATATCATCATATTCAAGATGTTTTTGTGGGTGAAACCATTGGTCTTTCATGAAAGAGTTTGTAATTTTATAGGGCTTATCCGTCCCTCTTTGTGGACCTGGTCTTGGGGTTTCAATGCCGCCAGAACATCCAGATAAAATCAGTGCACCCAGTAGTAAATATTGTTTCATCATTTTGTTTTTCCTTACTTCTTAATTATGTATCTCATCTTGCTAAACCATCGGCCAACATCCCAACGCCCAGTGCAAATTTTTCAGACCTATTCCATTTTAGAATAATTTTAAAGTTCGGGTAAAGTAAATAAGTAGGTCCAAACGTTTTAAGTGGTTTTCTGATGAATGTTTTTGTGCTGGGAAATTTCAAATCTCCGCCGCCAATTTTTCTGACTCCCAAATCTTGAAATTGGGAATTCGTCCCTTCTTCTGATATTTTAATGCCATCTGGAAGGGTGACTAGATGTCCCCAAGGTTCATGTTGGGACCATCCGCTTTTTTTTAAATAATTTGCAATGGATTCAAAAACATCTGGAACAGATGTCCAAATATTTGTTTTTCCAATAGGGACTGAAAATGTGAAAAAACTTGAAGGCATGAATTGGCATTGCCCTGTTGCACCTGCCCAAGATCCTTTGAAATCTTCAAGCTTGATATATCCTTGGTCAACCATTTTAAGGGCAAGTATTAATTCTCTTTCAAATAAAGCCGGCCTGCTACTCTTCCAGGCTAATGTTGCCAATGATTGAATAACTGGATATTTTGAAGGTTCTTCCCCATATCGTGTTTCAATTCCCCATAGTGACACAATATATTGAAGTGGAACTTGATATCTTTGGGAAATTTCATTTAAAATTTCCTGATATTGAGAAATTTTAGCTTTGCCTTCGTTGATTCTTCGGTTGAGAGTGAAAATCTTTTTTATATATCCGGTAAGAGAGGGTTTTGTGGAATTTTGATTTTGATCAAGAGATAGAACTTTATAATTAGGGAGGAGGTTGTGAAAAGCATCATCTAAATTCTTCAGATTTACGCCATTTTCAATAGCTTTTGTTTTAAAAATCAAACACCATTCCTGAAAAGTTAAATCTTTTAAGGGGGATGCATGAATAGATGTGGTTAATAAAAAACAGATAACTATATATTTCATGAGACTATTCATACCAAAAATGTCCATGAAATGCAATTGATTTTCTTCAACTATAGTAAAATAATTATTGACATATTTTGAATATGTGAGTATTATTAATTGATGAGGTATTGATGACCTGTGAAGGTCTATGGTGGTGGTATTTTGAAAAAATTCAATTTAAAAGTGAGGGGGAATCTGTTATGATAAAAGCAGAAAAATTAACGATAGAGATGCGAAAATGAATAGTCTGGCACGTCAGGAAAACCTAGTTGAATCACAGGAGTTTTTTTATATGGAAAATTTAAACTCTCCACAGCGTGAAGCCGTGCAAGAGCTGGAGCGTCATGTTTTGGTACTTGCAGGTGCTGGAACTGGTAAAACAAAAGTTTTAACCACTCGAATTGCTCATATTATTTATGGGCAATATGCAAAATCATCTCAAATTATTGCGCTGACTTTCACTAATAAAGCTGCGATGGAAATGAAAGAACGTGTTTCTAAAGTTTTGCAAGGGAAAGTAGAGCTTTTTTGGATGGGCACATTTCACTCCATTTGTGCAAAAATCTTAAGAAAGCATGCGGAAATTTTAGGATACTCATCCTCTTTTACAATTTTAGATAGCGATGATCAGCAACGGTTGATGAAGCAAATTATGAAAGAAGAGGGGATCACATCAGAAGATATTTCTCCAACATATGCATCTATTATGATTTCAAGATGGAAAGATAAGGGATGGTTTCCAGATCAAGTCCCATCTATCAGCTCTGGAGATCGTGAATATTTTGCCTTAAAAATTTATCATATTTATCAAAGCAGACTTAAAAATTTTAATTCTATGGATTTTGGGGATTTGCTGTTGCTTTCACTCCATCTTTTTATGAGTTTTCCCGAAATATTAAAGATTTATCATGAGCAATTTAAATTTATTCTTGTAGATGAGTATCAAGATACCAATGTGTCTCAATATTTATGGCTGCGTCTTCTTGCCCAAGGTGGGGCCAACGTCTGCTGCGTAGGAGATGATGATCAATCTATTTATGGATGGCGTGGTGCAGAGGTCGCAAACATCTTAAGATTTGAAAGTGATTTTCAAAACGCAAAAGTGGTAAGATTAGAGCAAAACTACAGATCAACTCCTGAAATTTTAAATGCAGCATCATCTCTTATTTCTCATAACACAAGCAGGTTTGGAAAAACCTTGTGGACCAAAGAAGAAGAGGGAGAAAAGATTTCTGTTCGAGGGCTTTGGGATTCGCGCGACGAGGCACGTTATATTGGTGATGAAATTGAAAATTCACAGCGTTCTGGCGTGTCATTAAATCATATGGCAGTTTTAGTTCGCGCAGGCTACCAAACACGTGAATTTGAAGAACGTTTCATGGTTTTGGGGGTTCCTTATCGTGTTGTGGGTGGGCCAAGATTTTATGAACGCATGGAAATTAGAGATGCTTTGGCGTATTTGCGTGTTGTTGTTGAGCATCAAGATAGCTTGGCATATGAACGTATTCTCAACACTCCAAAACGTGGAATTGGTTTGACGACTTTGCAATTGATTCATCTTTACTCAAGAAATCAAGAATGTTCACTTTTTGATGCCGTTAGCGCACTTGTTCAAACTGAAGATTTAAGAGGATCAGCCAGAAAAACCCTTCAAGAGTTTAATGCTCAAATTGAATTTTGGCGATCTTTGCTTAAAGATACAGATCATTCAAATGTGGCTGCTCGTATTTTGGAAGAGTCTGGATATATTCGTATGTGGGAAATGGATCGCACACCAGAGTCCTCAGGCCGTATTGAAAACTTAAAAGAAATGGTAAGGGCTATCGATTCTTTTGAAACTCTGCCTGCCTTTTTAGAGCATGTTAGTTTGGTGATGGAAAATGTATCTGATAGAGAATCAGAAATGGTGACAGTGATGACATTACACAGCGCAAAAGGTCTTGAATTTGATACAGTTTTCTTAGCTGGATGGGATGAGGGGATTTTCCCTCATACCAAAGCTTTGCAAGAATCAGGTGATGAAGGATTGGAAGAAGAAAGAAGACTTGCCTATGTTGGAATAACTCGTGCAAAACGCAAGGCTTATATCACATATGCATCGTATAGACGGGTTTTTGGAATGACAGAATCAAGTATACCTTCACGTTTTATTGCAGAGCTTCCCGTTCAAAGTGTTGAGAGATTTGCAGAGCGTGGTATTTTGCATGAGAATACCTCAAAGCCAATCTTTACTCAAAAATCAGAGCAAGTCAAAACAAATCAAGATTCAAAAAAAATTGGTGTGTCAGATCGTGTTTTCCATATAAAATTTGGATATGGGAAAGTCAGAAGAATTGAAGGAGATAAAGCAGAAATTGATTTTGAAGTTGCGGGATTAAAAAAAGTAGTTACAAGTTTTATAGAAAGAATAAAATAATTATGAAAAAATATCATTTTACAGTGCCATCTTCATTAGAAGATATCGACAGACTTTCTCAAGCGTTTGATGAATTAGCTGAATCTGTATGTATGTTTGAAGATCAAAATACCAAGGAATGGTTTTTTGAAGCTGTTTTTTGTGCAGAAGATATGGCAATTATCCAAACCGTTGCGTCGGGATTAAAGTTGGAAATTATAGTTAAAGAATTGCCAAACGTTGATTGGTTGAGCAAAGTTCATGAAGATTTTCCTCCTTTGAGTATAGGTAATTTTTATGTTTATGGATCGCATGTGAAAAATCCAAACCCAGAAGAAAAAATTCCTTTACTTGTGGACGCGGCAACGGCATTTGGTTCAGGACACCATGAATCAACAAGGGGATGTTTGATTGCATTTAGCATGTTAAAAAAAGAACATAATTTTCATAAAATGCTCGATATGGGATGCGGTTCAGGTATTTTGGCACTGGCAATGGCATCACTTTGGAATGGGAATGTTTTAGGGGTTGATAATGATCCAGAAGCAGTTAAAGTTTCTATTGAAAATACTAAAATCAATAAAATTGAAAATTTCCAAGGAATTGTAAATGAAGGTTTTGCAGGGGATGCTTTAAAAGAATACGCACCATTTGATCTGATCGCTGCAAATATTTTGGCAGGACCATTAATGGATATGGCTTTTGATATTTCTCAAAATCTTGACCAAGATGGGTTTGTTGTTCTTGCTGGACTTTTGTCCACGCAAGCGCCAGATATCATACAAGCATATAAAAATGTCGGAGTTCATTTAATAGAAGAGTTCTCTGGAAATGATTGGTCAACATTGTTACTTCAAAAAAAAGGATAGCCTGATGAAGCCATTTGAGAGATTACGTGAGATGCTGATTCAAAATAATGGGAAAGCTGTCATTATTCCACATGCGGATGAATGGCAAAATGAATACTTGCCTCAGTTTAAGGAAAGATTGTCTTTTGCAACTGATTTTACAGGGTCTGCTGGATGCGCAGTAATTTCTCAAGATAAAGCAGCGTTATTTACAGATGGGCGATATACACTTCAAGCAAAATCTCAATTGGATACATCTTTTTTTGATGTTGTTCACAGTGGCACAATTTCTATTGTCGATTGGATTGAGAAAAATTTGCAAGGTGAGGGTTCTGTTTTTATTGATCCAAAATGTCATAGTGTGAAAGAATCCGAGAATCTTTCCAAACTTGATTTAAAGTTCCAAGAAAAAAACTGGGTGGACTTAATTTGGGAAAACAGGCCAAGGTATAATCAAGAGCCTGCGTTTGATATGGATGAGCGATATCTTGACCATAGTTTTGAAGATAAGAAAAACCTTATTTTAAAATCCATGAATGCGGATGTTCTGATTTTATCATCTCCAGAGTCAATATGTTGGCTACTTAATAAGAGAGGAAGAGATATAAAACATACCCCTGTGTTTTTGAGTTTTGCAATTCTTGAGTCAAATGGTAGTTTTGAAGTGTTCTCAAATGTGTTTGGAAAACCTTTGGAAGATTTTGAAAAGTATTTGCGTTTGATTGAAAATAAAAAAGTATCAATTGACCCGGCCAGATGCTCCATGTGGGTTGAAGATTTACTGAAAAAACAAAGTAACACGGTTTTAAGAATTCAAGATCCTTGTTTGATTTTAAAAGCATGTAAAACGCCTTCAGAGTTAAATGGTATGAGGCATGCGCATAAACTGGATGCTATCGCAATGATTGAATTTTTAGCTTTTCTTGAAAACTCAAATCAAAATATTACTGAAATTGAAGCATGCGATATTTTAAAAAGCTATAGAGAAAAAGAGAAAACTTTTTTGTCTTTGAGTTTTTCAACAATTTCTGGGGCAGATGCAAATGGTGCTATTATTCATTATAAACCTGATAGAAATAATTGCGGCTTAATTACCCATGACTCAATATATCTTCTTGATTCAGGAGCTCAATATAGATCAGGGACAACTGATATTACTCGTACAATGGCATTTCATGATAATATTTCTATGAATATTAAAAATGCTTATACAGCAGTTTTAAAAGGTGTGATCCATTTAAGCTGTGCAAAATTCCCCAAAGGTACAACGGGGCATCGTTTGGACACTTTGGCAAGATACCATTTATGGCAACAAGGCCTTGATTATGATCATGGAACAGGGCATGGTGTTGGGTGTGTTTTAAGTGTTCATGAAGGCCCACACGGAATCTCATCACATCCTGGAAACACGACACCATTAATGCCTGGGATGGTTGTTTCAATTGAACCTGGATATTATAAGCCAGGTGAATTTGGGATTCGTATTGAAAATCTTGCTATTGTTGTGGAATCTTCGCAATTTGAAAATTATCTTGAATTTGAGACTTTAACTCTTGTCCCGATTAATGAGCGTTTAATTAATTTTGAATTGCTTGATAATAACGAGAGAAAATGGCTTGAAAATTATAATTCAGAAATTTTGGAAGAACTTCAAGATTCTTTATCCCCACAAGGCAAGGCTTTTCTCAAAATAATCCGATAATTTTCTCTATAAATTGGCATAAATGAAAATTTTTATGCCAATTTTAATTCTTTCTTCAGAAATTTGTGTCACTTCTTGATGAAGCAAACTGATCATCTAACACACAAAGGGAGAGAATTTTATCATGAAGAAAATTAATTACGTTTTATTATCTGCAACAGTTACTTGTCTTTTAATCGAAACTGAAGCCTTTGGAACCGGATTTCCTGATTCTTTGGCTTGGAATTCTTCAGGGGTAAGTGCATTTGCTGAATCTTATGGTATTACAGATTCATCACACAAAGATGCTCTTGTTTCAAAACCGCATGCAGATATAAAAAAGATTTTTGATAGCGCTACTCTTAAGGGGATTATATCTAGTTTAAATGGCACGTCAGCGGAACAAATGGCAACAATTGAAGCTTTTCGGGTATTTTCTGATTCTAATCTGTTTGATGATAATGAACTGATTTGGATCCTAGATGGAATTACAACTCCTGCGCTTAAGAAAGCTGAATTGATAAAAATTTCAAAAAGGCCTGTTTCAAGTAATGTGACAAAAGCAAAAGATCTGGGGATATTAGATAATTTATCTTCGAATGCTGAAAAAAGAAAGGCGTTTACATGGTTTGGAGCAAGTGTTGTAAGTGAAAGTGGAACAGTTGCGAACTCTTCTAAAGTAATAAGTGAAATGACCTCTCTTTTTTCAGATGTTTCAAATCAGAGTTGGTCAGATCGAGAACCTTCAATCCCTTGGTTTTCTCAAAACAAAACAAAATTTCAAAGTGCGCATAACATTGGAATTACTGTGGGTCTTAGTAATTTTTCTGATGTAAAAAATGCAACAACTTGGTGGAATGCAAGTTCTGCAAATAAAACAAAATTTCAAAATGCTAAAAATTTCATTATAGGCCTTTCTTCATGGTCAGATCGCCTTCTTGCAATGGATTGGTATGCTCTAAATTCAGTTAAAGTTACAAGTTTTGAAACAAATGTGGGTACGATTAATTCAAGTCTTTCTTGGAATGAAAGAAAGGCAATTTTGGAAGATTTTTCAAGTGTCTCTGAGAGTGTAAAAACTCTTCTTTTTCAAGGGACAGTTGATAAACCAAAAGTTTGGGCTGGGTATACAGCATTGAAAAAAGATGGGATAGTTGTTCCCGATACTGATATTCAAGTTGCATCATTATGGTATGAATCTTCAGAAAATCGTGCTTTATATAAAAATGCAAATGATAATGGCGTTTTTATTCAGCTGTCTTCTTGGGCAGATAAAGCAAGTGCTGCATCATGGTATGCAGGAAATATTTCCTCTTATGTAGCAGCAAAAAACGCTTTGTTTTTAAGTGGATTGATAAACTTTGCAGATATTCAAAATGCGGTTACATGGTATAGCACCGGATCCAATCCTTCAAAATTCACAGCACTTAAAAGCGCAAATCTTTTTGATAGTTCCATGCCTTGGGCGGATCGTCAAACTTTACTTGATACTACTAATTTGCAAGCAAGAATTCAAGAGTATAAAGCGTTGAATAACACAGAATTTTCCTTAACAGAATATTTAGAAGCCTATGGACATTATGTTTTGGATGGCATTACAGGAAATGCTAATATCATTTCTGCTGTGAAATTTTGGAAAAATGCGGATGTTCAATTAAAGACAGATTTTGATACAGCATATAATTCAGGCATTTTATTAGGACTTAAGGACCTTGTCAGTAAACAAGAGGCAGCGTTTTGGTATGCGGGAGCGTATGCAGCGAATTTTGATTTAGCAAAACTGAATAATTTACTTTCAGTGATTCCTTGGGAAACACCAAAGCTGATTTTAGAGCATAATAATTTATCTAATTTGATTACTGAAACAACCAGTTTATTTCAGGCAGGAGATAATAGGGTTATTTTATTAACGCAATATATTAATGCAAAAGAAGCAAGTGTTTTAACAAACCTCTCTCTGACAGATGCAAGGCTTGCATCTATTTGGTACGCAACCCCTGGCAACTCGGTTAAATTTGACGAATTGAAAACTCGTGTTAATTTAGATAATCATATATCTTGGAGCGATCGTTTAGCCTTACTTGAGGCGGGGAATGGATCAAGTGTAGCAGGTGTTTTAGATGTAGATAAAGCCGATGATAATGAGGTATTGGCTGCTCAATATCGTGTGGCACATCAAGCAGGGTTTTTGCAAGGATTGACTGATCCTTTGGATCAGAAAGGTGCCAGTGAATGGTATTTTGATGCTGCAAATTCAGGAAAATGGACTGCGTATAAACATTTAGTAAATATGGCTGATGCTTGGGGAGCCCGTAAGGCTATTCTTGATCGGTCTGATTTAGCCGTTATAAGCCCTGAATTTGCTTCAGTTAGTGGGGATTTTAAGAAATTTTTATCTGCATATGACAGTGGAATTTTAACTGGGTTAGCTGATGTTCAAGCAAAAAAAGATGCAATTGGATGGTATGGTGTTAACTCCTCAAAATTAACACCAGATGTTAAAAGTGTTTTATCTGCCACTCCTTGGAATGATAAATTATTGCTGCAAAGAGTTGATTTAATTGCTGAAGTTGCAGACTTTAAAGCATTAAATTCTGTTTCGTTCTCTGAATACATTGCTGCAAAAGATGGTGGTGTATTAAATGGGCTCACTCTAGCTCAAGATAAAATAGATGGGATCACATGGTATAAAACAGCGATAAATGCACAACTTTATACAAAAGTTCGTTCCAAAATCCGAACATATAATCGCAATTTAACATCTCTTGCAAGCTGGGAATTGAAATTATATGCAGTTAGTTTAGACGATCTTTCTTTAGATGCATCTTTAAAAGATGTGAATTTGACAGCTCAAGATAAAGATATCTTTTTTAAAGATTATATGACGGCAAGAAAGTCTGGAATTTTAACAAACCTTCCAACATTTTCTAATCGTGAATTAGCAGTTGCTTGGTATAAAACGAATGTATCTAAATATAATACATCAGTTCAAAGCATTCTTGATCAATCACAAGGGTGGGCAAAATGTCTTGAGATTTTAACCAGGCCAAATCTAGCAAATGAAATTACAAATGCCGCCTTAATCTATGGGGCTTCTTTGAATAATGAAAATTTTTCAAGTTTCCTATCAGCAAGCTATGCAGCAGGCTTAAATAATTCAGATTTTGCGACAATGACTGTTTGGTATCAAAATTTATCTGTAGCTCAAAAAGCGGCTGTGCAGCAATTTGCGGTAACTGGATTTCTTGATTCATCGACAACTCTTGCTCAAAGACAAGCAGTTATGGGAAGGTCTGCTTTGGCTCAAGAAATAAGTGAAGTTGCAACAAAAACACCATCTGCATTTAAAGATTATATTGATGCAAAAGATTCAGGTGTTTTATCAGGATTGTCAGTAGCGGATAAAACTCTTGCTCTTGCATGGTATAAAAGCAATACAGCAACATTTTTGAGTTTTAAAGATTTTTATAATACAGCTTTGAGTTGGTCCGCTAGAAAGGCTATTTTTGATAGATCTGAGTTGCAAGTTGAAATTGGTGTTGTTAAAACTTTATCTGCATCATTTGATCAATATATAAAAGCAAAAGATTTAAACGTTCTAAAGGGTCTTTCGTCTCCTGGAGATATTTCAAGCGCCAGTGTTTGGTATTCTGATGTCTCGAATCAAGATAAATTTATAAAAGCAAATGCTTTAAGTTTAATTAAAGAATCCGATTCTTGGGACACACGTTTAAGATCTTTAAACAGAGGCGATTTGAATGATTTGTACGATGGGATTAGTTTATTTCCTGCAGGATCATCCCTTACATTGCAAGAGAAAATTTCATTACTTGCTGATGCAACGAAGTATGAACTGTTTAAAGGTCTTGGATTAGAAGATAAAAAATCAGCCCTTGCCTGGTATCAAAGTAATTCACAAAAACAAGTTGATTATATAAAAGTTAAAAATGCGAATATACTTGATTTTTCAAAAACCTGGACAGAAAGATTAAATATTCTGACTCATGTTTCAGATATTGATGGCGCAGTGAGTATTTTTGGGGTGACACTTTCAAATTCTCTTTTCTTGAATTATGTTCAAACAAAAGAGGCAGGAGTATTTTCGTATATTCTTGGGAATGAAAAAAGAAGTTCTATTGATTGGTATTTAACTAATAAAGCAGATTATGAGGCGGCAAAAAATGCAAGTGGGTTTTTAGATAGCCTTGTGAATTTAACAGACTTAACATTAGCAGTAAACTGGTATAAGGTTTCTGATAATTCTGATAAATTTATTACTGCAAAAGATTTTATTAAAGCTTCATGGTCTTTTTCACAAAGAAAAAGCGTGATGGAAAATCCTAATATTGCTGATTTTGCAACTACATTTGCGGATTTAACTTCAGATGATAAAACAGAAGCCGTTTTATGGGTTTCTGTGGATACATCGAACTTGGATAAATATAAAACTTTCAAGGCCAATGGAGTTTTTGAAAGTATTTCAAATTTATCTGATCGGAAATGGATGATTACTCAATTTTCGCAATTAAATGCACAGATGGGCAGTATTCAAATTACAGATTCTGTGACATCTGCTATGTTATCAATATTAAATTCTAGCAATAATTTAGCACTTGATTCTGTTATCGTATCTATTGGGGAATTGTTGCACAGATTTGCTTGGGCAACGCAAAGGGGGGTTATTCATAGCACAGATGCCCCGGCAGATAAATCACAGATCTTGAAAAATTTGATATTGATTGAAAAAACAAGATTAACATCTATGTATGATTGGGCAAGTTATCAAGGGCTTTTTAAGGATCAAAATGATTTAAATCAGAGCAAAATCTTATCATTTATGAACAGCAAATCTGTATTTTCTTATCAGGATCTTGGCGTTTTATCTATAGCTGAAAAAACCGCAATTTCCTCTTTGGCGATCGAAGGAAAAATAGATTTTATCGTGAACCAAATTATTCCTGCTTATAATGCAATTCAAGGCATAGTTGTTATTGATGATTTGAGGAGTTCTTTAATTGATCCGATAAAAAGAAGTCTATTTTTAGAGATTAAAAATAATACGGATTTATTTCAAGGTTTGCAAACTAGTACTGATATCATGACAGTTGTTTCAAAATATCAAGCAGCAAAGACGGCTAAATTATTTGAAGCATTGTCTTCTCTTTCTGAAAATAAAGGAGCCTATAATTGGTATTATTCATCTGCAGATAACCAAGCAGTTTTTGCAGAAATGATTGGGTTACCATCACAAATCCTTAAAATATCTGGATCAACATGGAATATTCAGCAACAAATTATTGAAAATTATAAAACCGCAACAGCAGATAATTTATTTAAAGCTCTTATAAGTGGTTCTGGACAAAAGAAATTAGCATATGATTGGTATCAAGATTCTGATAATAAGTCTTTATTTAAAGAAGTGTATGCATTGCAAAATGGTCTTTTATTGACGCAAAATGCTACGTGGTCACAACAACAAACAATACTTACAAATTATAAAAATGCAAAAATTTCTCATTTGTTTGATGGGCTTATTGCTGGAGAGGAAAAGTCTGCTTATGCTTGGTATTATGATGAAAGCAAGAAAGCTGAACGTCAAAATATATTTTCAGAAGTTTATACGCTTGCAAATGGTATATTAAAATCAGGAGTAGCATGGTCCGCGCAGCAACTTATTTTAGATAATTACTCGATCGCAAAAAATGCAAAACTATTTGATGGATTAAGTATGGGTGAGAATAAAGTTGCATTTGATTGGTATTGGGTATCGGCCGAAAATCGTTCTTTGTTTAGTCGTGTGATTGGCCTTTCAAATTCTATTCTCAAATCAAATGTTGCATGGAATGAGCAAAAAAATATTTTAGAAAATTATGCAGCAGCAGAGAAAGTAGGTTTGTTTTCAGGGCTTGTTGCAGGAGAAAATAAAGCCGCTTATAATTGGTATTATTCATCTGCAGACAACCAAGCAGTTTTTGCAGAAATGATTGGATTATCATCGTCAATTCTAAAAACGTCTGGTGCAACATGGGTCATTCAGCAACAAATTATTGAAAATTATAAAACAGCAGCGGCAGATAACTTGTTTAAAGGACTTGCAAGTGGTTCTGGACAAAAGAAATTAGCATATGATTGGTATCAAGATTCTGATAATAAGTCTTTATTTAAAGAAGTATACGCGTTGCAAAATGGTCTTTTATTGACGCAAAATGCTACATGGTTACAACAACAATTAATACTTGAAAATTATAAAAATGCAAAAATTTCTCATTTGTTTGATGGGCTTATTGTTGGAGAGGAAAAAGCCGCATACGAGTGGTATTATAATGTGGCTATGAGCCAAGATCGAAAACCATTATTTTCAGAAGCCTTTACAAATGGGATATTGCTAACAAATTCCTCATGGGCATCTCAAGAATTAGTTTTAGATAAATATTCACAAGCAAAACAAAAAAATCTCTTTTCAGCTCTTATTTCTGGACAACAGAAAGATGCCTACGATTGGTATTATGGAGATTCAGAAAGGCCAGATTTATTCAAGAAAGCATATCCTTTGCTGTTGACATCAAAAGCAACATGGAGTGCCCAAAAACTTATTTTAGATCATTATAAAATAGCCCAAGATGCAGGTCTTTTTATTCCTCTTTCCCAAAACCAAATCCAATTGGCATATAATTGGTACACAGCCTCACAGGCAAATGCTGATTTGTATGGAAAGGTTTCTAGATTGAATCCAGGAATTTTAATGACCAGCAATGCAGCATGGGTTGATCAACAATTAATACTTGATAATTTTAAATCAGCTGATGATAAGAGATTGTTTGAAGGTCTGAACCCATCGGGGGTGAAATTGGCGTATGATTGGTATTATACTTCTAAAGATAATCAAGATTTGTTTTTAGAGGTGCGCGGTATTACGGACCCAATTTTACAATCTAATGTAGATTGGAGTGTTCAACAGTCTATTCTAGAAACGTATGCAACTGCAAAAGCTGATGGTTTATTCACAGGTCTTGTTTCAGGGCAAAAGAAATTTGCATTTGACTGGTATTCTTTGGTAGGAAGCAGAGGGCTTTTCTTGGAAGTGTCTTCTTTTGGCTTAATGCTTAAATCTGGAGCAACTTGGACAAATCAAGAAGATATTATTAACAATTATGTGAGAGCAAAAAATTCGGGTATTTTCTCGAATCTTGCTAGTGGCGAAATTTCTGCTGCATATGTTTGGTATTACACAGCAGAGAATAAAGATTTATTTGCCCAAATAAAAGCAATTACTCCTGGTATTTTGATGGAGTCTCCTGGTCTTATGTGGGATGATCAAAGGTTGGTTATTGATAACTATGTAAAAGCAAGTGCGGCTCACTTGTTTGATCATTGTGCCAGCAATGAAATTCAAGATGCATATAATTGGTATTTTCAATCAGAAGTTTTTCAAAATAAGTTTGCTGTTGCATTGCCTTATCTAACATCTTCAGATGACGCATGGGGAAAAGTTCTAAGTTTTATTGAAAAATATGATGCAGTTCCGGCTTCTTTGATTGCGCTGGGATCTAGTGTTGCAGGGCAACGATTATTGATAGAAGGCTACTCTAATGATGCTGAGAATAGAGATAAGTTTAACGCCATATCTTCTTATTTGACTTCTTCTGATAATCAATGGTCATTGATTGTGAAATTTATTCAAACATACGATATGATTCCTCTTTCGGATTTGAGTAAACTATTGACGCT
Source organism: uncultured Alphaproteobacteria bacterium (assembly GCA_964497925.1). Classification (GTDB taxonomy): domain Bacteria; phylum Pseudomonadota; class Alphaproteobacteria; order CAIYWZ01; family CAIYWZ01; genus CAIYWZ01. Next base: position 120,968 of record CAZCFE010000002.1, read on the forward strand.
GTCATCTTTAAAAATAGATCAAAGAGCTTTAATTCAAGGATATGCTGATGATGCAAACCGAGGGTATCTTGATGATGCTTGGACATATATTCAGACTCAAAATGTACGAACATGGCCACAAATAGCAAGTATTCTAGCGAATACTTCTGATATTCAAGCAGCTCAATTTTTTGCGCTGACAGATGATGAAGTTGGTGCAAATGCTTGGTATGCAGAAAATAAATCTTTATTTTCAAAGGTTTATAATACAAAAATTTTAAAAGATGTTTCAAAATGGTCGGATGTATTATTGATCATTAATAATTATGCTCAAGCTGGTGAGTATGCGGAAAAATTAATTTCTCTAGGCGTGGATGTTGAGGGCAAAAAAGATTTACTAGCAGGTTATGTATCAAGGGCCATTGACTTTGGTAAAGTAGCTCCTTATTTGACGCAAGCTGATAATAGCTGGATACTAATTGATAAATTTATCGCCGCATATAGTTCTGCTCCATCTGATCTTATGAAATTGAATAATACGATCCTTGGACAAAGAATGCTTATTGAAGGTTATGAATCAAGAAGCGCTGATTTTGATAAAGTAGCTTCTTATTTGACGCCGGTTGATAATAATTGGGTTTTAATTGACGAATTTATTGTAAAATATAAAGCAGCTCCAGCTTCTTTGATAGCATTGAATGGTTCGTATCCAGGCCAAAGAACCTTGATTGAAGGATACGCATCAAGAAGCGCCGATTTTGCTTTAGTTGCTCCTTACTTGGTATCAGGATTGGATTCATCATGGAATAAAATTGATGCCTTTATCTCTCTTTATAAAGCAGCAGACCCTGTATTATTGACATTGAGTCAAGATTTAAAAGAAATACGTGCACTCATAGAAGGGTATTCTTCAAGAGCGATTGATTTTAGCTCTATTAAACAATATTTAGTGATTGACAGTGATGTCAATTGGTCAAAAATTGATCAATTAATTTCTGTTTATAAAGCATCTCCGGAGGAATTAAGAACAATTACATCAAATGTTTCTAGTCAACGTGCTTTGATGGAAGGGTATGTTGGGGACTCTGCTCATCAAGGTAAATTCTTATCAGTGCGTACTTATTTAAGCTCGGCTGATGATTCTTGGGATAAAGTTGCAAGTTTTATTGATCAATATAATAAGGTAAAATCTGCTGATTTGCCTCATTTACTTAATCGTGAAATGATAGAAGGATATGCAAATGATGTTAACTCCTCTTATTTTGGAACGGTTTTTGACTTGGGGCTTGTTTCAGGGGATTGGGGTAATATTTCACAAATATTAAAAAATTATGTGGCATCTGAAAACGAGGGGCTTTTTGAAAATCTTTTAATATCTGCTGACAAGAAATTGGCTTATAATTGGTATTATACACAAAACAATAAAGATCTTTTTGCAGAAATTCGCGATGCCAGAGTTTTAGAAGAGCTTACATCATGGAGCGATATTTTGGATGTGTTGAATGATTATCAAGCATCTGGAAGTGATGTTGGCGATGTGTTATCACTTGCAAACATGCCGGCTGATAAAAGGATCATGTTAAAAGGATACACTCAAGATCTCAATAAAATTTATTTTAATCAGGCTTATTCTTTATTGTTAACTGATTTTTCTTCTGAAAATGAATGGGGAAAAAATATTGGGTTTGTTTTACAAAAATATGCCTCATTAAAAGGTTTAAGCCCTTCATGGACTTTGGAAGATAGCTTTTTTGAATTTGGGTCATCTTTTGATGAAAAACGTTTAATGTTGTCATGGGCTCAAGATGTTAATCATAGATCTTTATTTGATGAAACATATTCCCAAGGTCTTTTAGATGGAGTGATTGGATGGGGGAATGGTTCTGATTCTGCTCTTTTAGATATTTTATCTGAGTATGCTTTACTTGGAAGCTTTAAGTTCTTGAATGCAATTTCATTGAGTTCTGGTAGCGAAAAAAGACATGCTCTTGAATATTTTCACGATGCACCTTTTAAGCAAGCAGCATTTGACGCGGTCTCTGGATTTGCATCTGGCAAGTGGGATGAAGTGAAGGTTT
>CAZCFE010000003.1:0-69982 GCA_964497925.1 uncultured Alphaproteobacteria bacterium
ATCAAATCCTCGTTTTATTCTTATTCTATCATACGTTATTAAATTTCTCAACAGAACCTATCTCATATGTTGAATTTCGAGCATAATATTTCTGGCGGACATGCGATGGTGGCAAATGTGCATGATAAGAGGGCTTTAAATGAAGCAAATGTCTTTTTAAAGAATTTATTGCAAGAAGAAGCGGAAGGTAGACGCGTTTTAACTGATGAACAACAAACACATATTCTTGATAATGTTACACGCATTTTAAGAAATCTTTCTGTTTATGTGAAAGACGTTTTATTAGGGGCTAGTTCTGCCCATGGCGTTGACTATCTTGAAAAAGCTAAAGCTAGAGTGCAAATCATGAAAATATCTAAGGCTGCAACTCCTGAATCTGCAGAAGGAATGCAGTGGTATCGCAATGCGAATTCTGCAGAAATTGTTATTCAAGATCATAATAGAAGACCCATTACACAAGGAAGAGCTTTGCAGTTGGCTTATGATGCGATGTTAAAACATGCGCCTGACTCCATGAAATATCAAGATTCACTTATTGCCTTGATTCAAATTCTGGGGTCTGATGAGGCTATGAATGGTTGCGCAGAAGGGGCAATTGGCGAATTGTTGCGTGCAACGAAGCCATCGCACTCTGATGACAAGGTGGTTGCTGAAAAATTCACCACAGAACAGGAAAATGTGTTAAGAAACTATCAATTGCCACAGCTTAAAAATCTTATGGTGGCTATGCTTGATTCATGGAAGTTTAATAGGCGTGTGTTTTCTCAAAAAATTCGCTCTGAATATTACCCTTCTTTGTTTCCTGAATTCATGTCCTTAATTTCAAAAGAAAATCACGTTATGGATCAATTCTTGAAGGTGTCGAATGAGCATGGGAGAACTCTTGGAACCTTGGGTTGGGATACCATTTTAAGAGGGCTTAGGAAGAAGTCCGTAAGGAAGCTTTTCATAGAAGATCCAAAATCACAAGAAGAAGAAAAGATCAGGAAAGATATAGAAACCATTTTAATTACGCCAGCCATTCGGGCTTTTATATATGGTCAATATAAACCATATTTGGTTAATGGAAGTTTGAATTTAGGTCATTATGTGAATTCAGACTTTGTTGAGTCTATTCCTTTGAAAAGGGACTCTGTTCGAAAAAACCATGCCGCGACAAAGATACAATCTGTGATTCGGGGTAAGCAGGCACGTAAACAATCACAAAGAATAAGGGAAGGAAACGCAGCAAGATAAAGGGACTCTATTTATCTTTATCCTACTTTCTTTTCATCTAAAACAGACTTTACTTTCAACGCGAAATCTCGAAGATTGAATGGTTTGAGCAAGAAATGAATGTCTTCTTCGCTGTTAAGTTGCTGTCTGAAAGAATCTTCCATATAGCCTGAGATAAATATGACTTTGAAGTTTAAATGACGTTTTTTGAGCTCGTTTACAAGAGTTGGTCCGTCAACCCGAGGCATAACAACATCTGTGATGATTAAATCAATTTTTTCTTGTGTGTTTGTAATGAATTCAAGGGCTTCGTCTCCGCAAGCAGCTTCAAAGACTCTGTAGCCTTTATCGCGAAGAGCCCTTGCTCCAAACATGCGCACAGATTCTTCGTCCTCAACAAGAAGAATGGATGCAAATCCTGATAAATCTCCCGATGGCTTATCATTTTCTTCATGGGATACGATGGTAGGTTTGTTTGCTTCTTGGTATTGTGGTAGGTAGATCTTAAAAATTGATCCTTGATTAATATGGCTGTCCACTCTAATAAATCCTCCTGTTTGTTTAATGATTCCGTAAACGGTTGAAAGGCCAAGCCCGGTTCCTTTTCCTACTGGTTTTGTGGAGAAAAAAGGTTCGAAAATACGTGATAAGTGTTCTTTTGAAATTCCCATGCCTGTGTCTGATATTTCAATACAAACATATGGGCCAGGGGAAATGATTTCATTATCCATTTCCAATGGTTTTACAACTTGATAAGGGAAGGTTTTTATGGTTAAAATGCCACCAGAAGGCATGGCATCTCTGGCGTTAACAGATAAATTCACTAAAACCTGTTCAATTTGACCAAGGTCTGCCTTGATAGTTCCAATTTCAGATGAATATACAACTTTAAGTTCAACGCTGACTCCCAAAAGTCTTCGCATAAGAACGCAAAGGTCAGCAATTGCATCGTTTACATTAATTACTTTTGACTGCAAAGTTTGTTGTCTGGAAAACGCTAAAAGCTGTCTGACAAGTGTTGCGGCCCTATTTGCATTTTGTTTAATATGCATAATATCAGAAAAAGACTGATCTCCTGGGATATGGCGCAACAAAAGCAGGTCGCAAAATCCAATCATTGCGGTGAGTAAATTATTAAAGTCATGAGCAATACCGCCTGCAAGTTGCCCAATAGCTTGCATTTTTTGAGACTGAACAAACTGGGCTTCAAGTTTTTTTTGCTCACTGCTATCAATGAAGTGAATAATTCGCTTTAGTTCATCCCCATCTTTGATAATATTCGAATAATAAAGATTAATTGATTTATCCGGGGCATCTTTTAATAAAATATCAATAGGAGCATAAAGGTTATGCATAGTAGCTTCAAAATGAAGTTTCAATTTTGCTAAACTTTCTTTTGTTAGCAAGTCATCAAGTGATTTATGAAGAAGGTTTTTTTCAGGAAGGCCTGATATGGCGCCAAATGCTCTGTTTGCTTTGATTAATTGATTCTCATTTCCCAAGATAGCAATTCCAGTAGGAGATTCATGAAAAACAATATCATATTCAAAGTTTCCATCTTGTTCGGATATAAAACCTGGTTTAAATGTGTATTTAGGTTGAGTGATTTTTTCAAATATCCAAAGAGTGCATTTTTTATATCTTTTTAAATTGGAGGCCGTGATTTTAATGCCATACTTTTCAAAAACACATGAAGCGTCATAAGACTCATTTTTTTGAAGCTCTAATATTAAGTTATTAAAGACACAAAGCAAAGATTCTGTATCTTTAAGCGAATTTCCCTTTATTTCATCTTGTATGAGAGGGTGTATATGCTGATGATAAAAAGTGTTTGAAAATATTATGTCATCTTCTTCATCGGTTAACATAATCCCTGTCTTTAAATTATCAAGAGCTTCGTTTAGGCGTTGACGCTTTGAGTGTAGTTCTTGTGATTTTAAGAAAAGCTGTAGAATGATGACCATCAAAAAAGAATTACTAAAAAAAACAAAAAGCCATCCCCAGGAATGCATGGTGGCGGCGTTAATTAACGATAGGATCAAAAGGCAAAATAATAAAGAAAGTGATAAGTAGAATCTCCATATTTTCGAAAATTTCTGATGATATATTTTTTCAATCACTTCATTTTTACCTTAATTATTTAGCCCTCATATCTATTCTCAAGTTTATAACAAAACACTAAGAAAGCAAGTTTTTTATTCGTGCCCCTTGCTTGCAAAAATTAATACTTTTTTAATACTTATTATAAATAATTGAGAATAAAAACTATTAATGAAGGATTTATATAGTTGCCTAATTTGAGCCCCTTTTTATTATTAATGCTAACTGTAATGGGACTATCTAATTGTTTATATTCTTCTTCTATGATGAAAAGTGGAACAGGTAATACTGAGGCTTTGACAAGATATCAAATTTTGAGCCCTCGTGAGGCAGAAAATGAAAAAACTTCAAAAGCTTTTAAAGAAATTCAAGAGGCTTTTGACCAATATAAGGAGAAAATCTCAAAGATATGTCCTAACTCCTTTGACTTATTAACAGATCCCAGATTCCTTGCTTCAACATTGCCACAATTGTCATATAAGTTCTTAGTAAATCCTAGTAATGCATCACTTCTTAACTCTTTTGCGTTCAATATTCCTTTCTTGCGTATAAATGATCAGCCCGTTCAGCCAGAGTTTAGTGATACTTTGTTCCAGCTTGTTCAAAAAATGCGTATATTTATTCAGATATATGATGGCCAAGAAAAGTCATTAAAATTTAAAGAAAGTTATAATAATATTACTGAAAAAGAGAAATTTTTCACACATCAAGAACATTTAGCCAAAACTTTATCTGTTATATTAATTGATATTTTGGATCATTGTGAAGAAACCATTAATAAAACCCAGAGAAATAATTATGCTTTACGTTTTTACTCAACAGATCAAGAAAGAAATCATACGCAACAAGCTTTTAACCATGTCAAAAGTTTATTAGAAAGTCTAAATGGCGTTTTATCTTGGAAGGTATTTGATTCTTTAAAAGGAAAATCTAAAATTGGTGATCGTTTGGCCGAATTACAGGCGGCAAGTATTTATCCAATTGGAAAATTTGAAACTGAAAAAGCTGATATTAAAGCGGCAAACATAAGCCAGTGGAAACGTCCATTTTTCAAGAAAAGAACAACAGCAAGTTTTTTGGACATGCTAAAAAAAGCAGAGTCCTTTTCAAAGGTTTTATCACCTTCACCAATGCAGCTTGCTAACCAATTGGATCGTGAGGGGCATATAATTTTTAAAATTTCAGCCCCAAATGGTTCAGATTCCTCTATTGTTACAGTGCATTACTTTGATTCCACAGTTAAGGCGCAGTTTGCAGAAGGGCTGGTTGCTGGATATAAAGATATTAAAATCCCTCAAGATTTAGTTAAGTTTTATGAAGAACTGCGTCAAGATTTTGAAGACTTAAGAGAAGAAGAGGGACGTCTTAAAATCAAACGTGATACCTTAGTTTCAACGATGTCATCTCCTGTTTTTTCAAAAAGCCCTCGAAAAATCAATGTGGTTCAGTTGCCTACAAGTTCAGAAAATATCTATACGCAAGCACAAGATTTTCTTCAAGATACTCAGAGCTTTTTGGCCAGACAAAAAAATTTAGAAAAAAAAGCAAACCTCGCTTTGGCGCTTGAAACATTTCATGATTATGATTTTAAGGGTATTGATGAAGGTCTTTATGTTTTTTTAAATCCAAAGACTAATTTTAGTACAGATTTTAATATTGAAAAATTGGTTAAATCTTTGCAATTTAGTGCGGGGAAATCAATAAGGCTTCATAATAAAAAAACATATGCAAAACAATATTATACATGGGATAAAATGCCTTCCAGGGGAAGAGCCAGTATTATCAATAAAATTGGACAAGCCGCAACGCATATGTTTGCAACAAAATGTATGTTACAGTTTGCAAAAAACTGTTGGACAAATTTTGAAGGGTTTTTACACAGTCTGCGTTACTGCTCTCTTAAAACCATAGAGCCATGTTTAATAGATGTGAGAAAAAACCCAGCTATTCAAACTATTTTAGGGAATATTTATAACTATAATAAGCAAGAGCTGTCAATTTCTCAAGTGGCAACAAAAATGAAAATTATTCAATCTGAGGCAGATGGTTTGATAGAAGAATACGATAGGCAAAAATCTGTATTTCTTCAGGACACACAAGTTCAAAATAATGTAGTTTGGTTTTTAGTTTTGGTTGAACTACTTCATCGTCAATTTTCTAATGATATGAACACAGGATTTCGTAATTCAGATGATCGTAATAGGTATCTTGAAAAGATTTTAATTGATGCGGCATCTATTATTTCGAATATAAAACACAATGTGGGAGATGTGACTCTTCATTTCTCAGCGTTAAAGAAGATGAATGAATTGATGAGTTTATCACAAGAAAAATTAGAAGAACGTAAAGTGGCGCTTAATGAAAGTACTGAAATTTCAGAAAAAATGAGACTTTTAAAAATTGCGTCTGATACCACCAGAATTGGTAATATGGCTCAAGATTACAATGATTTGGCTGCGGGATTGGATCATTTGGGGAGTGTTGTTGCTGGGGCAACAGCCAATAATGCTGAAGTGTTAACTCAATCTCGAATGAGAGATGTTTCTAAGAAAAGTGGGAATATTGGTGTACGTGAAGAAGGTCAAAGGTTCCGGCAGAAAATGCTGCTGGGGGGAAAACCAAACGATAGTTTATCTTTAAATAGACCAGAAGGTGAAAAAAAGACAAAGCAGAAACGTAAAAACAGTAAATTTTTTCAACGAAAGCCTAATGTAGAATGGTCCATCTCAAATGATGAATAGCTGATAAATTAAATTGACAAATTCTATTAAAGATGATACTGTATGTTTAATTAGTTGTTAATGAAGTAATAAAGGTATCAGTGTATTGAAATTTTTCATGATTTTTATGTTTTGCGTGTGTGGGATAGCATCAGATTTAAGGTCTACTGGGATTGAATCTGTTGATAATGTCATCATGCCACAAAAAAATGAACAAGAAGATGATAAAACTCAAAAAAACATTTCTCCTGTGATTGAGAAGTTTTATTTTCATGATTTAAAAAACTTGCTTAAAGCACTAGAAGATCCGATACAACACGGAAAGCTTGTTTCTCAGATAAGGGCATTGATAGTTTTGAATAAAGGCAAGGCCGCTGAGGCATCCAACCCAATGATCCAGACTTGGGATTTGATTTCAAGCGAATTTATCAAAGCTGGGACAGATATTTTGCATGCTGTTGAAATTGCATCAGATGTTACTGGTGTTCAAAAGTGGTTTGAGAATGAATCCAGAAAAAATCCTTGGAAAAAATGGGGCCTACCTTTTGTTTTGATGCTTCTTTGTTCATTGATAGGACTTGTGATTGGTTGGGTTTCAAAGGTTTTTTTAAAAAAGCCTCAAGTTTTTCTCTCTAATATTGATACTAAAAGAAAAATTTTATTTTTCTTTGAAAGGCTTGCACAAATTTGTTTATGGACTTTTCCTTATCTTGTTTTTGCTCTTTCTACATATATGTCTTCTATTTCAATGGGGGTTAAAGCTCCGATGATATTTTTATTGCAAGATATTTTGATTGGGGGCGTAATCGTAAGAGTGGTGCATATGTCGATTAAAGCTGTTTTTTCGCCTAAATACCCGAAAAAAAGAGTACTTCCTGTTTCAGATAGGTTTGCGCAAAAACTATGTCCTTGGTTATTTAATGTGACAGGATGGGGGCTTTGGTTTTACTTTATTATTTTAGGAATGAAAGATTTAGGTCTTCCAGAAAAAGTCAGTTCTCTGTTTAATCAAGTTTTAGGACTGGTTATTACGATTCAAATCATTCATTTTATTCTACACAATAGAGATAGTTTTAAGAGATTTTTAGAGCATTCTTTTTCTTTTGAAAAACATCATGAAAAGATACATCATAAACTTTTAAATACCTTTTCTCATGTGTGGTATATTCCTGTTATTATATTTGTATCAATTTTTTATTTAGCTGTATTTTTTAATATTGGCGGAGGGTTTCCTTACTTAATTGCCCAAACAGGACTGTCTTTAGCTGTATTTTTTATGGCACGTTTGATTGTTGATTCTATTAAAAAATATCGACGTGAACAATTGACAAATTTTCTTTCAAAGCATTGGCCTCGCTTGCATTCACGCCTTTATCGTAGAATTCATTCTCTTGAAAATTTGATCGGATATGCTGTATATTCTGTTGCCGTGTATTTCCAGTTTTTGTTCTGGAAAATTGATTTAATTGAATTTTTCCTTGATGGGAGTAATCAAGTTTATCCTTTGATTAAAGGTCTTGGAAAAACAGCTTTTATTTTTTTTATTGCATATGCGGTCTGGATTTCTGTTGATATTTTTGTTGAACAATATCTTGAAAAAGAAGATGAAAAAGCTTTTAAAATAGGAAAATCAATGAGTGCCAGAATTAGGACGCTTGTTCCAATATTACGGAAAGTTTTACTTTTTTTTCTAGGCGCGATGGTGATGTTTGTTTTTTTGGGTACACTTGGGATTGATACGGCTCCTATTTTAGGAGGAATGGCGGTTTTATCTCTTGCTATAGGATTAGGAGCCCAGGAATTAATCAAAGATCTTATAGCTGGATTTTTTATGATTATAGAAGATACCGTTGCAATTGGAGATCTGGTTGAAGTAGACGGCAGAAGAGGGGAAGTGGAAGTTCTTACAATAAGGTCTATACGCCTTCGTGATGATTATGGAGGAGCAATTCATACAATTCCGTTTGGGCAGGTGAAAACTTTTACCAATATGAGCCGTGAATATGGATATGCTGTTGTAAATATTAGTGTTGAATACTCAGCTAACATAGCTTACGTCATACAAGTTATCAGTGATGCGGCCGATGATATGATGCGTGATCCGATTTATGGGCCACTTATATTAGAAAAAATAGATATGCGTGGCGTTGACCAGTTTTCAGATTCAGCTGTAGTTATACAGTGCAGGCTTAAAACTAAACCAGGAGAACACTCTAAAGTTAGGCGTGAATTTAATGCATATATTAAAAACAAGTTTGACTCTCTGGGAATTGTCATGCCATTCCCGCAACAAACTATTCATCTTCATCAGTATACGGGAGATAAGTCTTGATCAGCATTGGTATAGAGACAAGTTGTGATGAAACGTCAGTTGGAATCGTAAATGATTCAGGAAAGATTTTAGCTCATGTCACTTATTCTCAATTTCAAGAACACAAACAGTTTGGCGGAGTTGTTCCCGAAATTGCAGCAAGAGCTCATTTAGAAAAAATTGAAACTATCATGCAAGAGTGTCTTTCAAAGATTGATATTCAAGATATATCATGTATTTGCGCTACATCTGGCCCCGGGCTTATTGGGGGAGTGGTAGTTGGAGCTATGCTTGCAAAAGCTCTAAGTTTTTCTTTTGGAAAGCCATATATTGGGGTTAATCACTTAGAAGGACACGCATTGACTGTGAGATTGTGTGAGGATGTTGCTTTCCCGTACCTTCTTCTTCTTGCTTCTGGAGGACATACCCAAATTTTGATTGTGCATGGAGTAGGAAATTATGAAATACTTGGATCCACAATCGATGATGCTATTGGTGAAACATTTGATAAAACAGCAAAACTTTTAGGATTCGAATATCCAGGCGGGCCAATGATTGAAAAATTAGCTTTAAACGGCAATGATCAAGCTTTTCTTTTAGCAAAACCTCTTTATAAAAAACCAGGATGTAATTTTTCATTTTCTGGGCTTAAAACTGCGATGAAAAATATTATTTTAACTAAGGAAAAATGGGAAGGTCAGCTCCTTTATGATCTTTGTGCGAGTTTTCAAAAAACAGTATGTGATGTGATTGAGGATCGTTTGAATAATGCTTTTAAAATGATACAATCAAATGACATTCAAACAATTGTTGTTTCTGGTGGTGTTGCAGCAAATAAAGTGATCAGGTCTAAAATTGAGAAGCTAGCAGACAAGAACAAGCTTAAGTTCATAGCCCCCCCTCTTTCTTTGTGCACAGATAATGGAGCGATGATTGCCTGGGCGGGCTTAGAGCGTTTTCGTTTAGGGCTTACTGATGCATTAAATACGCCTGTGCGTCCCCGTTGGCCTCTTGAAGAATTGAAAGATAGAAAAATATGAAGATTGGAATTATTGGGCAAGGGGCTTGGGGAAGTGCACTTGGAGAAGTCTTAAAAAGAAATGGATATGAACCTTCTTTTTTTGATCGTGTCATTGATCAGAGTGATCTTGAGAGATGCGATGGATTTGTTCTGGCAGTTCCGGCTCAAGCAACAAGAGAAATATTGCTAAAAACAAAACACATCGCTCAAAAAAAACCACTTTTAATTACAGCAAAAGGAATTGAAAAATCAACGGGTTTTTTTCAGTCTCAAGTTGTTGAAGATATTATTTCTGATCCAATATGGAGTATTCTTTCAGGGCCAACTTTTGCAAGTGAGGTGGCTCAAAACCTTCCTTGTGCAGCTGTATTAGCATCTTCGCAGGAAGAAGTGAGTCGGTTTTGGCTTCCATTGTTTTCTCACTCAACATTTAGATTGTATCTTCAAGATGATGCTTTGGGGGTTCAAATTGGTGGTGCTATTAAGAATGTTATTGCAATTGCAAGCGGAATTTTAACAGGTTTAAATGCAGGAGAAAATGCAAGAGCAGCTCTTTTAACAAGAGCGCTTGCGGAAATGATGAGGTTTGGAGTGGCTTATGGAGCAAAAGCTGCAACTTTTATGGGGCTTTCTGGAATTGGAGATTTAATGTTAACTGCAACCAGTGCTCAATCGCGTAATTTTTCCCTGGGTCTTGCTTTGGCGCAAAATAAGGTAGATGCATCCAAAGGTGTGAAAGAGGGCGCCTTAACGGCATCAGTCTTGATTCAAAAAGCACAAGACAAAAATATTCACATGCCAATTTGCCAAACGGTCCATGATATTGTTGTAAACAAGATTTCTCCAAAAAAAGCCTTAGAGGCCCTTATGCTTCGACCTTCAACCTTTGAGTAGGTTAGTATAGGAAATGTGATAGGAAATCTTTAGCTCTTTGTGTTTTTGGCAATTTGAAGAAATCCGAAACATTATCATCTTCTATGACTTTGCCTTGGTCTAAAAATAAAATTCGCGAGGCGGCATTTTTGATGAAATTAAGTTCATGAGAGACAATAATCATTGTGATTCCCATTTGTCCTAGATCTTTAATTAAGGATACAACGTCACTGACATTCTCAGGATCAAGAGCAGATGTTGGCTCATCAAATAAAAGGATCTGTGGATCTAAAAGTAAAGCGCGTAAGATTGCTACGCGTTGTTTTTGTCCGCCTGAAAGGCTTGATGGATAATTGTCTTTTAAATGAATAAGGTTGAATTTTTCAAGAAGTTCATGCGCGCGATTTGTTACATCTTTTTTTTGCTTTGAAGGCGCATAAGTTAAGTTTTGAATGATGGTTTTGTGTTCGAATAAATGAAATGACTGAAAAATCATACCCACTTTTAAATCAATCGCAACTTTTTGAGGAGGCATTAGATTGATTTGGGTTTGGGAAATATGAACAGACCCACATTCAAAAGATTCAAGTTTGTTTAAACAGCGCAGTAAAGTTGTTTTTCCAGAGCCAGAACTACCAACAAGTGCGACAATTTCCCCTGGTTTTACATCAAAAGAAACGTTTGTTAAAACCTGTTTTTTATCAAAAGATTTGCTTAAATTTTCAACTTTGATCATTTAACTTCTTTTCCAATTTTTTAGCTAAAACCGTTAGAATCATAACCATAATATAATAACATGCCCCTGCCACCATTAAAGGTTCAAGGTATGTGTATTTCTCAGCAGAAACCATTGTTGCTCTGCGAAGCAAATCCATTTCTCCAATTGTTGAAACAATCGCAGATTCTTTAAGTAAATCAATTGTTTCGTTTACAAGCGAAGGTAGAATGCGTTTGAATGCTTGTGGCCAAATGATATCTTTCATCATATCTTTATACGAGATTCCTAAAACCATAGATGCTTCACGTTGGCCTTTGTCAATGCTTTGAATCCCTGCTCTGATGATTTCTGAGACGTAAGCGGCAGAATTAAGGCTAAAGGTTAAAATTCCAGCTTGAAATCCTGATATTTCTATATTTAAAACCTGAGGTAGAGCGTAATAAATTAAGGATAATTGAAGGATCAAAGGAGTTCCTCTGAAAATAGAAGTGTATGCACTCCCTAAAAATCTGACCCATTTTCTAGAAGAAATTTTTACAAAAGTCAAACCAAGCCCCAAAATAAAACCAAGAACAACAGATACAGCTGCAAATGCAAGGGTAATCTTGATTCCTTCTAATATAAATGGAATTGATGGGGCAATAAGAGAAAAATTCATTTAGCCGCCATTTTTATAGGTGTTGCTAACCATTTTTGAATCAAACGGTCAATGAAGCCTTCTTTTTTGAGCACATCAAGAATTTTATTAAACTTATCAGATATAATTGATCCTTTTGGGAAAATGGCACAGTAAGAATCAATTTGTTGATCCATGAGTGGCATGCTTAAAAGACCATCTTTTACAAAGTTTTGAGCAACAACCCCTTCTGTTATGATGCAATCAATCTTACCTTTTTTAAGTTCTTGAACCAATTCTCCAAATCCACTTAAAGATGTGATTTGAACTTTAAAATTTGGGTCTTCTAGGATTAAATTTTTAAAAGCAATATCGTACGCTGACCCCAATTGAACACCAATTTTTTTATTGTTCAGATCTTTATAAGACCTAGCATTAATTTGCTCTTTTGAAAGGACTGTAGGAATGGATTCATGGTATCCTGGTGAAAAATCAACAGCTTGTGCGCGTTCAGGTGTTTTGCTGATTGCGGCCATTGCAACATCACCTTTTCCAGATTGAAGTGCAGGAATAATTGTTGAAAAAGAAATATCTTTGAATTCAATTTCCATTTTCATGCGGCGTGCAATTTCATCAACCAAATCAACTTCAAATCCCACAATTTTATTATTTTGTGTGTCCATGAATTCATAAGGTGGATTATCCGCTGACGTTAATACAATCAGGGTATTTTCTTTTTTCTTTGAGTCGCAGGCTCCAAGGGCAAATATTAATAGCAGGCTAAATATTTTCATTTTATTATCCTTTGTCCGAAACACCAATCATGGCTTTCCAATCGATTGACATATCAGGATTGGGTTCATGATCTGATGAAGGTAGTATATCTTTTGGTTTTAAATCAACTTGCTTAATTGATTTGATATCTCCTGTATCTGTGTATAGAATCTCCATAACGGATCTTTTTGTAATTTCAGAAGGCAAAACATAACGACGTTCTGTTTGATAGCCCATGTAGTAAACTTTCGAAGAATTTTCAGAGGATGTGTATTGAGGTTTTCCGAATTTTTTCTCAATCGATGTACGGCTCATAGTGGGGAGATCTTTTAATTCAGTATCTGTAAATAAAATGCCATGAGGTTCAAGACCTTGAGAACATCCAACCATAAAAAGAGAGTTCAATACCAGCAATAAATAACGCAATTTTTTCATTCCTTATAATTAAAAACATTTAATACATCTATTATATTCCAATGTATTTTTTTGTCAATATTTTTTTACAAAAATGTTTAATGTTTATTGAAAGAATTTTTTATAAAGTCTTTAGGGGTTCATTTTTCTAGAAGAAATAATAAGAATTAATATTTAACTTGGAAATTTATCAATCGAATTAACTCAAAATTAAGATATCAAGGTGCAAGATAGGTATGAAAGATGAATTAATGAGAAGGGAATAAGGCATGTTTCCAAGTTATAAAGCACTATTTTTATTAGGAGCAGTCACTTTTGTCTCGCATGGCTTTGCTTTTGCGCAAGATGATGAAGACCCTCCCGTAAAGCAAAAAAAAATTGTCAAAGTGGTAAAAGTCATTCGTAAGAAAAAATCTGTAGGGGAAGATGAACCTAAGGAAGAGGAAATATCATCTGTTTCATCCAAAGCTGATTTGGAAACAGATGATGAAATTCCTAAAAAAAACCCAGTATCTAAAAAAACAAGCATTAAAAAGGCAGTTGTAAGAGAAGAGGCTGAGGAAGAACCTGAGATTAAAAAAATAAAGCCTAAAAAAAAGATTGTGATAGAAGAAGATGAAGAAGTTGAAGTTAAAAAGCCTAAGGTAAAAAAGAGTGCGTTAAAGGAAGATGTGGAGATAGAGCAAGAGCCTGAGCCCGAAGTTAAAAAATCGAAATCTAGGAATTCTAGATCTAAGGAAGAATCTGAA
This sequence comes from uncultured Alphaproteobacteria bacterium, assembly GCA_964497925.1. GTDB lineage: Bacteria > Pseudomonadota > Alphaproteobacteria > CAIYWZ01 > CAIYWZ01 > CAIYWZ01. The sequence goes on from CAZCFE010000003.1 coordinate 13,512, forward strand.
ACACCGGATGTTAAAGAAGATATCGTTGTAGAAGAAAAAAATGATGATGCGCCGAAATTAAAAAAATCTGCAGCTAAGAAAGAAAAAGAAGAGATAAAGAATGAGCCAGAAAAGCTCGCAGCTCAAGAAGAGGAGAATGAAAGCTCTTCTTCTGTTGTGTTTGATCGTTATACGCGGCCTCAGCTTTATTTTTCACCAGGCGCTCCATGGCGTATTGTGTACTTTAGTCCCAATATTACGTATCAAGGGATTGTTCCTGTGGAAGGTGACACGAATTTGAGCTTGAAAGATAAAGACTGGTGTTTGAACTTAAAAACAAAAGAACCAAAGAAGAACTGTGATGATCAAGAATTTTTAGAAAAGGTTGCGAAAAAGTGTGAAGATGTTCAAGTTTTTAGCTGTATTGATCGTGCACGCGAATCTTCTTGGGCAAAAGAAAAATGGAAAACAAAAGACCAAATTATAGATGGAATTCAAAATATTTTCCATGAAGGAATGGAAGGTCGTATCCGCGAGTTTGTTGATCGTGGGGGTAAATTGCCTTGGGTCCCAACGCCGCCATGGTGTATGAATGTTTCACCTAAAAGTTGTTCTGATTTATCACAGGTTGATCCGCGTAATGGTGTAAATCAGGGAGGTAAGAATTTTATGATGTCGGCTGAAAATTGTCATTTTTATGAGATAGCTGGTTGTACCGCAGAGGCAATAGATTCAAATTGGGCAAAACAAAAATGGGGAAATGATCTTGAAAAAATTCGAGCAGGAATTAATGAATTTCTTTTTGAAAATCATTTGAAGCGTATTTCAAGGTATGCTCCTTCCGTAAAAATAGAATTGGAAAAAGCAAAAAAATAATCAGGTGAAAAATGCATAAGAGTTTTATTTTAACGATACTTTTCATGTTGGTTGGGACTTCTAGTTTTGCAAAAAACTATTTCTATTTCCTTGAAAATAGAAAAATTTATTTCTTGAGTACGGAAACTTTCTATAAGGGGAGGGTGCATGCTGATCTTGCAACAAATTTAAGTCCTGTAGAACGTCAATTTTGTGAAGACTTTGATAGAGGGAAGTTGCAGCCTGTGGGTATGACAAACTTTAGCACGCAAAGTCTTGTGAGTGGAGCCTTAGGGGTTAAACAAAATTTTTTCAGTCCTATGCAGTGTGGGGATGGGGATCCTAAAGTCGGACTCAATTCGCAATTAAAGCAAGAAGCTGTGTTTGAGAGGATTGCTGTTATGTGCGACCAATCTCAAGTTCCAAACTGTGTTCGGTATGCGATGAATTCACAATGGGCAAAAGCCCGATGGGGTGATGAGACCGCGGTTAAAGAAAATATTTCAGAAACTTTTTCTCAAGGTATGGAAGCGCGTATAAGAGATTTTTTATCGCTTGGTGGAAACTTAAGAGCAACAAATTATAAAATTCCATGTATGCTATTTCGTAATGAAAAATGTGGAGATGTGTTAACTCTTAGTCCAACATCTAGAAAATATAGCAGTTTTGGTGAGGAGTGGTTTATGACGCAAGCTGTTAATTGCGATGCTCATCTTATTTCGCCTTGTATTTTTAATGCACTATATTCAAATTGGGCAAAACAGAAATGGCCAACACTATTGCAGCGCAAAAAAGAACTATTTAAAATTCTAAAAAAATCAAGAGAAAAAAGAGTAAAGGATGTTATTAAGGCGACTAAAATTAAGCCTCTTAAGTTATTTTAATTGAGAAGAAAGGGGTTTTTTATTTCCAAAAAGGGTGATAAGTGCTCCTGAGAGAATAACGATAACGCCAATTCCCCGAACAAATGTAATGGATTCATTTAATAATAAAACCCCAAAAATAACAACAAAAACAGGTTCTAAAACAGATAGAATAGATGCTTGTTCCCCACTGATATAGTCAAGAGCTTTTAAAAACAATAAAACAGGTAATGCGGTGCATAATATTCCAATTCCTAAAATGTTCCCCCACATATGAAGTGTTTGAGGGACAACAAAACTGTTATCAATATGTGTGATGATCAAACATGCAATTCCGCATCCTAGAGATAGGATAAACGTTGATGACAAGGCGCAAAGCTCGCTTTTTTTGCTTGAAAGAATATACATAGCGTAAAAAAATGAAGAAAGAATTCCTGCCCCAAGTCCTAAAATATCAACAGTAAATTCATGTCTATCGATTAATAAAGACATTCCAATTAAAATCAGGAAAATTGAGAAATAGTATCTTTTTGTGATTTTTGTTCTATACATTAGCCAATTTAAAATCATAACCATTGCAGGGTAGGTAAAAAAAACGACCATGGAAAGCCCTGTCCCTAAGTATTTACTGGCAACGAAGTAAAAAATAGAGCACCCGGTGTAAAATATGGTTCCATAAAATAAAACCTTTCCAATTTCAGGCCAGCTCTGCCTGGAAATTTTGCGTTTTGATATTAAGATCACTCCTACGAAAAAGCAAGAGACTAAAAATCGCCAAAATAGCATATTGGAAATAGAAAAACTTTCATGCATGATTGTCATGCCAAAATATCCAATTAATCCGTACATTAACCCTGAAATAACAGCATACAGAGAACCCTTGTGCTGTTTGGAAAGAGAAGTCATTTTTTTATAGAATCCTTTAATTCTTTTATTTCAAACTCTTGTAAATCCTAACATATTTAAGGGGTATAAGCAAATGTAATTTAAGAACCATTGATCTTTTGGAAAAATGATTTGTGTTTTGTGGGCAGGTGTGATAGGTTTTCTGGATGATTAAATTTTTATATAGAAAAAGGGTAAAATGGCACATAAAATAGATAGCCAAATTCAAGACGGGCTTTACTTTCTTCCCTTAGGTGGCACGGAAGATATTGGGATGAATATGAACCTTTATGGATATAAGGGTCGATGGATTATGGTTGATTGCGGAATCAGCTTCCATCAAGGGCTTGGAATTGAGGTTATTATGCCTGATCCAAGTTTTATAATTGAACGCGCTCATTTGCTTGATGGAATCATTGTAACTCATGCACATGAAGATCATGTTGGAGCAATTCCTTATCTTTGGAAAAATTTCGGTTGCCCAGTGTATACGACAAAATTTACAGCAGAGGTTCTAAGGAACAAGCTTGAAGAAGCAGGAATTTCCAAAGAGGTTCCTGTGCATATTGTGGGTTTGAATAAGCCTATTCAGATTGGTGAATTTGGCGTGGAGTTTGTGCATTTGACACACTCAATTCCTGAGCCAAACGCAGTTTTGATTTCAACGCCTAAGGGGAAAATCTTTCATACGGGAGACTGGAAAATAGATCCAGATCCTTTGATTGGTGATCCTATTGATGAAGACAGGTTGAAGCAGCTTGGTGATGAAGGTATTTTGGCCATGGTTTGTGATTCAACAAACGTGATGAACGAAGGCGAATCTGGCTCAGAAGGCGTTGTGCGTGATCATTTGATAGATCTTATTTGTGAACATAAAGGAAAAGGTCGCGTTGCTGTTGCATGCTTTGCATCCAACGTTGCGCGTGTTCAATCCATTGCTCAAGCGGCTCAAAAAGCCGGCCGTCATTGTGCTCTTGTGGGGAGATCTATGCATCGTATGGTTGAGGCAGCAAAAGCTTCTGGGTATTTGAAGGATATTCCTAATTTCATTAAAGACACTGAAGCTTCTCATTTACCGCGCCATAAGGTTCTTTATATTTGCACTGGTAGCCAAGGAGAGCCAAGGTCTGCTCTTAAACGTATTAGTGAAGGGACGCACCCTGTGATTGCATTAGAAGAAGGAGATACTGTTATTTATTCTTCTCGTATGATTCCGGGAAATGAAAAGTTGATTGGTCAAGTTCAAAATGCATTGGCTAAAAATAGAATAGAAATTATTACGGCGCAAGATGCATTCATTCATGTGTCTGGCCATCCAGCAAAAACAGAACTTGAAAGAATGTACAAGTGGATTCGTCCAAAAATCGCAATACCTGTTCATGGAGAACCTCGTCATTTGTTTGAGCATGAAAAACTTGCCAAAGCTTGTGGTGTCAAAAATGTAATTTTGCCAACAGATGGTGCATTGATTGATTTTAGCGCAAAAAAACCAGGAAAAATAGGGAAGGCTCATGCGGGAAAACTGGGGATTGATGGCGATACTTTGGTTGATATGAATGATCCTTTACTCAAAGAACGAGCAATTATTGGGCTTAAGGGATGCATTTTTATCACAGTGCATTATTTGAATAAAAATCATCATTTTTTAAAAATCAATCTTATTGGCGTGACGGAAGAGGGTGTTTTAGAAGAAGAGATGATAGATGAAATTACAATGGCAGCTCTTCCTGTCTTGCGTGATGTTACGCCCAATCATACAGATGCTCAGATTGAAGAAGTTGTTCGAACATCTGCTAGAAAAACGGTAAATGCAATCAAAGGAATTAAGCCTAAGATTATAGTTCATATTATAAGATAGAGTAAAATATGTTAAAAAGGACAATTTTTTTGGCAGGGGTATTGGGCTTATTTAGCTGTTCAAAAGACTCTTCAGTTTTTATATCCGAGTTTTTGAAAGACCCTTCCTCTGTGGGAGCTGTGGCTCCTTGTTGTGAAGAAACATCCTTTGCTATGGTTGAACCTATTGTAAAAGGGGATGGTTTTGTTCTTGAATTGGGGGGAGGAACTGGTGCTTTTACTCAAAAGCTGATTCAAAAAATTGATCAAGACAAACTTTTTGTTGTTGAGAATAATAAAGTATTTTTTGACATGCTATGTGAAAAATTCCCTAATCATAAAATTTTATTTGCCGATGCGCAGGAGCTTGAAAAACATTTGCCTGCCAATGTGCATGGAAAAATAAAATATGTTGTATCAGGTCTTCCTTTCCGAAGCCTGCCAGATGAAGTTGCTTCTAATATTTTAAAATCTTTAAAAAAAGTTTGTGCGCCTGATGTTGTGCTTGTTCAGTTTACATATTTGAAGGATCAACCCCTACCTGAAGAGGCGCTTTCTTTGTTTGGATTTAAACCAAAATTTTATAAACATATTCCTGAAAATTTTCCTTCAGCTGATATTTGGATTTATCAAAAAAATTAAAAAAATATTAAGGTTTGGATGTTCTAATTATGCGAATAAAATAGTTGGCATGGTTGATTTAAAATAATTTCTTTTTGATTAAAATAGGCTTATACTTAAAATACGATAATAACAATATGAGGTCAGAATATAATGAGTTTTGGTAATGACGATAATAATCCGTGGGGTTCTAAAAAAACAAGGCAGCGCCCCCAGTTGAATCTTTTTGATGATTTGATCAACAAAGCAAAAAAACATATGAAAAATGCTTCAGGTGGAGGAGGTATGATCCCTTCTAATTCGCGTTTTTTTGTGGGCATTATTGCAGGTTTTGTATTTTTAGGTTGGCTGGCAACAGGTTTTTATATTATTGAAACTGATCAGCAAGGTGTTGTTTTGCGTTTTGGCGCGATGAATAGGACCTCTACTTCAGGTTTGAATTTTAAATGGCCCTCTCCTATAGAAGTTGTCTATGCTCCACGGGTTGAAAAAGTTAATATTATTAATAGCGGTCTGGGGATTGCTGTAAAACAACAAAGTGATACACCAGATGATCGTGTTATGCTTACTGGGGATGAAAATATTGTGAACATTGAATTTACTATTCAATGGAAAATTAAAGATGCTGCTGAGTTTGTTTTAAATACACGTTCTCCAGAAATGACTCTTAAAGTGGCAGGTGAGAGTGTTATGCGTGAAGTTGTTGGGCAAACGCCTATTCTTCCAATTGTATCGGGGAGTGGATGGGCTGAAATTAATTCAAAAGCTCAAAGCTTGCTGCAAAGTTTATGTGATGGATATAAACTTGGTGTGCAGGTAATTAATATTAAACTGCAAAAAGCATCGCCACCTGAAGCAGTCAATGAAGCATTTCAAGATGTGCAAAATGCAAGAACCGATAAAGCAAGGTTAAGCAATGAAGCAGAGTCATACAGAAATGATATTTTACCACGCGCAAGAGCTGAAGCAATTCGTATTATTCAAGATGCGCAAGCTTATAAAGAATCTCTTATTGCTCAAGCTGAAGGTGAGGCGAATCGTTTCAAAGCAGTATTGTCAGAGTATGAAAAAAACCCAGAAGTTACATTAAAAAGAATGCAGCTGGCAAATATGCAAAAAGTATTTGAAAAAAATAATAAAATCTTTGTTGACCCGGCAATTGGTAAGAATTTTCTTCAAGTTTTACCAGGGCTAGATTTAAAAAAAGGAGAGGGTAAATAAATGAATATTTTTAAAGTAGTATCTGTACTTGCAGGATTTGTTGTTATGTTGGTTCTATCAGGTACATTATTTATTATTGATGAAACACAACAAGCTGTTGTTGTGCAATTTCAAGATCCAAAAAAAGTTCTAAAAACCCCTGGTCTTCAAATGAAACTTCCTTTTATTCAACAGGTGATCATGTTTGATAAAAGGCTTTTAGATTATGATTTGCCAGCACAAACTGTGGTTGCGGGAGATCAAAAATTCGTGATTGTGGATACGTTTACACGTTACCGTATCACTGATCCACTTGTGTTCTATCGTTCAATGGGAACGGAAAGCAAAGCCCAAGATCGTTTGAGGAATCTTATCATTGATGCAATGAGAAGCGTTTTAGGTCAAGTGCCTCTTTCAAATTTATTATCTCAAGAGAGAATTAAAATCATGAATAAAATTCATCAAGATGTGAACATGGGAGCAAAGCAGTTTGGTATTGATGTTATTGATGTGCGTATTCGTCGTGCTGATTTGCCTAAACAAAACTATGAGTCAATTTTTCAACGTATGCGGAGTGAACGTGATCGTGAAGCAAAAGGACTGCGCGCAGACGGGACAGAAATTGCTCAAACAATAAGATCTCAAGCAGAAAAAGAACGTACAGTTCTTATTGCTCAAGCTCAAAAAGAAGCCCAAATTCTTAAAGGTACTGGTGAAGCTGAATCATTGAAAATCATAAGTTCTGCAACCAAGAAAGATCCTAAATTTTATGGTATTTATAAATCGTATGAAACATATCAGGCGACATTTGATTCGGGTAATTCAACCTTCATACTTTCACCAAAAGGTGGATTTTTTGAACATTTTAATTAAAAAGAGGAAAAAATGAAAAAGTATAATATTTTTGTTTTAAGTATCATTGGTCTTTTTTATAAGGGGCAAATGACTCAAGCTGCGAGCGGATTTGCAGATGTTGTTCAAAAAGTAAATCCTGCTGTTGTCAGCATTTCAAGCACACAAAAAATTAAAGAAAGAAAAATCCAAGGTTTTCCTAAATTTCCAGGAGGGTCTCCTTTTGAAGATTTTTTCAAAGATTTTATGGATCCTAGGAATCAAGGAGAGGGTAGGGAACGTAAAGCCACGGCCCTTGGTTCTGGGGTTGTCGTTGATGGAAAAGAAGGGTATATCGTGACGGCTGCCCATGTTATTGCAGATGCTGAGAAAATTAAAGTAACTTTGTCAGATGATACAGAAATTGATGCAAAAGTTATTGGGAAAGATAAAAGGCGTGATATTGCTCTTTTAAAAGTAACAACAGATAAATCCTTACCTGCGGCGCAATTTGGAGACTCATCCAAACTTCGTCAAGGGGATTGGGCGATTGCTATTGGAAATCCTCATAATTTGGGAAACACAGTAACTGTTGGGGTTATTTCATCTAAAGCGCGAGATTTAGGAGGAAAGTCAAGAGATATTGAGGCGACTCAATTTATTGATGACTTCATCCAAACTGATGCGGCTGTGAACCAGGGAAATTCAGGAGGACCTTTGTTTAATGCCAGTGGTGAAGTGATTGGAATTAACGTTGTAATTTTGTCCGATACTGGTGGGAGCATTGGTTTAGGATTTGCGGTTCCTTCGAATACAGTGCAAAATATTATTGAGCAATTGAAAAAATTTGGGCATACTCGCGAAGGTAAGGTGGGAGTGGAAATTCAAACAGTTTCGGATGAAATTGCTCAAAGTGTTGATTTAAATAAAACAAAAGGAGCCATGATTACCAGAGTCTTTCCAGGAAGCCCTGCTGAAAAAGGTGGTATGAAAGTAGGGGATATTATCCTTAAGGTAAAAGATAAGGATGTAAGAGATGTAAGGGCAGCGCGAAAGCTTATCAGCGAATCACCCATTGGAGAAAAAACACCAATAGTTGTATGGCGTGGAGGCAAAGAGGAGATTTTATCTATTATTGTTGAAGAAATATCCGAGTCAGATAAGGAAAAAGATTCTGATACCCCAGGATTTTCGCTTAAAGACAAAGTCTCGACAGGGCTTGATGTTCTTGGAATGAAGCTTCAAAAGATGACTCCTGAAATCAAAAAATCACTTGGTGTTGATGATAAGATCAATGGTGTTGTTGTTGTGGATGTTGATAAGTCAAAGGATAAAGAAACTCTGAAAGTTGAAGATGTTATCATTCAAGTTGATGGGGCTGACGTTGTTGCGCCTGAAGAAGTGTTAGCTAAAGTTGATGCTAAAAAGAAACAAAACAAAAAGAGCATTCTTTTCCAAATTAATCGCAAAGGGCAAAATCTGTTTATTGCATTAAGCTTAGAAGAACCGAAGAAATAACAAAATGCAAGAGGGGGGATTTTTTCCTCCCTTTTTTATTAACAAACCACCTATATTTTTTTATGAAAAGCCATAGAGTAATGGGAATTATCAAGAAAGTATAAATGGGGCGAGCGACCGGTCTCGAACCGGCGACCTCCAGAGCCACAACCTAGCGCTCTAACCAACTGAGCTACGCCCGCCACAATTTATTAAACACAATTAACCTAAAAAGAACTCTTTTGTCAAGAGATTTGAATTATAATAATAAAATTATCTTTTTCAAGACATGTTCTTTGTTGGCATAGTCCTTGCATATATCTTCTGTAGGGGTCACCTCCCGAAGTCTCCCCTCCTGTAAAATACCATAGGAGGGGAGTCTTAAAATAAGTAAAAGAAGAAAACATCAAAGAGAGAGTCATGATCAAATTTTTTTTTCATATCATTATCGTATCTTTTCTATTGTCTGAGTTGGTTTTTCCTTCATCCAGAATAAAAGATATAGTGAATGTGGAGTCTATGCGCTCTAATATGTTGGTTGGATATGGTCTGGTTGTTGGGTTGAATGGAACAGGTGATAATTTAAATAGTTCTCCTTTTACCAAAGAAAGTCTGGTCAGCATGTTAGAGCGCCTTGGAGTGAATACTAGAGGTGATGTTTCAATGGAAACAAAGAATGTTGCGGCGGTTATGGTCACGGCCGTTCTGCCCCCGTTCGCACGCCAAGGAACAACAATCGATGTCACGATATCGGCGCTTGGAAATTCAAAGAGCTTGCTTGGTGGAACGTTGCTTGTAACTCCTCTTTTAGGGGCGGATGGTGAAGTCTATGCTGTTTCTCAAGGTTCTGTTGCAACATCTGGTTTTTCGGCAATTGGAAAATCAGCTAGCGTGACAAAAGGGGTCCCAACATCCGGACGTATTTTAAGCGGTGCCATTATTGAAAAAGAAATAGGATTTGAGCTTGAAAAAGAAAAAGTTTTAAGGTTGTCTTTGGTAAATCCAGACTTTACGACAGCAAAAAGAATTAGTGATATTGTGAATCAATTTACAAAAAGTCAGGCCGCAAAACCAATAGATCCTGGGACAATTTCTGTTCGTATTCCAGATTCATATAATTCTAATATTTTTGGTTTTGTGACTGATATTGAGCAACTTAGAGTTATGCCAGATATTCAAGCGAAAGTGGTAATTGATGATAAAAATGGAGTTGTGGTAATTGGAGAGAATGTTCGTATCAGTAGCGTTGCTATCACGCATGGTGCGCTTACAATTAAAATCACAGAAGATCAAAAAGTTTCTCAACCTCAATTAACGGCTGTTGCAGGTCCTGGTGGTACTGCAAGTGCACAAGGGGGACAAACTATTGTGACACCTCAAACAAATATTAATGTGGTGGATGAAGGTAAGGGAAAAAAGATGGTTATTATGTCTCAAGGAGCATCGCTTGCTGATGTTGTAAATGGTATTAATGCTCTTGGTGTTTCGCCCAGAGATTTAATTTCAATACTTGAAAGCATTAAAGCAGCAGGGGCCTTACAATCAGAAATAGAGGTGCTCTAATGATAGATATTAAATCATACTCTCATCTTGCTCAAAGCATGCCCAAGGGGAAGGGGTTATCTTCAGCTGATGCTATGAACATGTCAGCAAAAGCTTTGGGAACATATGTAACTAATCAGTTTGTCGGAGAGCTTATGAAGAACATGCCAACAAACACTGTAATGGGTGGAGGGTTTGCTGAGGATATGTATAAGTCGTATCTGGTTCAAGCGATTTCGGAGCAAATTGGCTCCAAAGATGGGTTTGGATTTGAAAAACTTTTTCATAAAAAGTTAAACATTGCCGGAAAAAAGGAGAAAAACCATGAACCCATTGATATCGTCATTTAAAGAAATTGTAGATGCGCTCAAGATTATTTTAGAAAAAGAAACTTATCTTGCAAAATCTAGAAATATGGAAGAACTTTATGAGTTATTCCCTTCAAAATCAGCACTTTATTCTAAGTTAGAAGGAGTGTCAGAGACCATCAAACAGTCAATTGCATTATTGACTCAAGAAGAAAAAGACTTCATTGCAAAAGAGTCTCAATCTTTGGATGAATTAACTCAAGATAATGCTCTTTTATTAAAAGGCTTAATGGTTGCAAGTCAAAAAATGATTGATATTTTGATTTATGCATCTCAAGTATCACAAGATTCATTAAAAGTTTATGATAGACATGCGCAAGTAAAAAATAATACTCCTTTTGTTTATGGAAAAAAAGGAGTCTAAGCTATGCCTGGATCATCATTAACTGTTGCATTGCATTCTGTGAAAAGTAGTCTTCAATCGTCCATGTCTGGAATTGGAGCAACAGCTTCGAATATGGCAAATATTAATACAGAAGGGTATTCACGTAAAAGTGTTACGCAAGAGGCTTATATTTCAGGAAATGGAGAAGGTGGAGGGGTTCGAACTTCTGCGCAACTGCGTATCACTGATCAAAGATTAGTTGATGATGTGCATGTTGCAACGTCTGAGCTTGTAAAATGGGAAACGAAGGATTACTTTTTAGGTCGCGTTGAAAAATTGCTGGGGAACCCAAATGGTGAAACGGCTTTCACAAAGAAACTATCAAAATTTGCAATTTCAATGCAGGGTCTTTCTGCCAACCCCGCTGATGTCGCCCTTCATCGTCAAACAGTTAATGATGCTGTTAATTTGGCAAGAGGGATTAATGATATCGCAAATGGAATTCAGCAGATCAGAGGTGAGGTTGATAAAGATATTTCAGATACAATTATTATCGTCAATAAAGAACTTGAAAATATACAAAGTTTAAATTTAAAAATTTCTTTGGGAAAATCAAATAATCAGTCTGTGGGAGCGCTTGAAGATGCAAGAGATTTGGCTATTGGAAAAATCAGTGATATTCTTGGAGTTAAAACTTCTTTTTCTGATGATGGGGGTATGTCTCTTTTTATGCAAGATGGAACGCCTTTAGTAAATCAAGTCCCATATTTTATGAGCTACACAGGAATGTCGTCCATGAATCCTAGTATTGCATACCCGACTGAAATTAATGGTATTATGCTTGGAGGAAGAGATGTCACAAATCTTATCAAATCAGGAAAATTAAATGCATTGATTGAACTTCGTGATAAAACACTCCCTAATCGGCAAGAGGAGCTTGATTCCTTAACGAAGTCTTTGTGTAATGAAATTAATACGATTCACAATAAGGGAACGGGACTTCCTCCTCCTACCGAACTTGTGGGGACAAGAGCTGTGGTAGCATCTGATGTTTTTAATGGGACAGGAATGGTTAGGCTTTCTTTTCTTGATGATGCAGGAAAATTTGCGTCTATGCCAATAGAACTTGATTTATCTGAATTCTCAACAATCCAAGAGTTGATGGATAAAATTAATACAATTACAGGAACGCAAACAATAACACTTACATCTGGAAGCTCTCTCAAAATTAACGGTGGAGATAAACGTATATCTATCGTATCTTTGGGTGATCCTGCAGTTGAAAGCGTTACAGGAAAAGAATTTTCTGATTATTTTGGATTAAATGATCTTTTTATCACGTCTCCAACAAGTGATCTAAAGCCTCAGGCAGGCCTGGCTAATGGGCTCTATGTTCGCACTGATATCGCTCAAAACCCTTCCTTTTTAGCAAGAGCAAAAGCGACAACTTCGGGTGAAGTCAATGTTCCTCCAAATGGACAGGAAAAAAATCAAATTGGCATCTCAAACATTTTAGGGGATATAGCACTTGAAATATCAGAAAAATTAACAAGATCTGGAGTGTTATTTGGAGCAGCAGGAAGCTTAACTCCATATGAGGGATCATTTATTGACTACACATCAACAATTTTAACAATTGTTTCAACAGATTCAGATCAGGCCTCAAAAGAGATAAAATTTAATCAATCCATTAGTGAAGATTTAAAAATAAGGCTTTCAGAAATTAGTGGCGTGAATGAAGAACAAGAACTTGCTAATTTAGTTTTGTATCAACAAACATATAAAGCCAGTGCAAAGTTGATGCAAACTATTGATGATTTGCTTGAAATAACAATTGGACTGTTAAGGTGATGAAATGGTAAAACAAGTAGGAACTAATGTATTTTATGGTCAACTAACATCAAGAATGCGAGAAACCTCTGCTCAGGTCAGTGATGCTCAACTTAAGGCAAGTACGGGTAAAAACTCTCAAACCTACAGTGGTTATGGAGCCGGTGCAAAACCAATTGTTACTTTAACTCACAAAAAAGATTCAATGGACAGGCATATTAGTGATAATCAATATAAAATTGGGCGTCAAGATATTATGGTGGCAACGATGAGAGGTCTTTTAGATATCACATCTGATTTTCGGACTAAGCTTGCATCTTTGCGTAGCGCAACTCCGCTTGAGCCTTCTGTTTTTCAAGGGCTTGTAGAAAGAGGGCTTGATCATGTTCAGGCATTACTTAATAAGACAGATAATGGTGAATATTTATTTGCAGGTTCTTTGAATATTGCTCCAGTTGATTTAACAAAAATGCCAGAATCTGTCGGATCGAATTCGGGGCCTATTTTGACATATTATCAAGGAAATGATGACGAATTGGTGGTTCAAATTGCAGATGGATTGAATATAAACTATGGGGTCAGGGCAAATGAGCCTGGAATTGAAAAAATCATTAGAGCGATGAAAATGTCTTTGGATCAAGATATGGGATCAGATATGAATTCGTCTTTATTAACTCAATCTATGGAACTTGCCGAAAAAGCAACAACTGAAATCTCGCAGATATTGGCTAAAATTGCTGAAAATCAAAGGTATGTGATTGATATTAATGAGCAGATTAAAGACGATAAGGTATATGTTGAGCAAACGCTAAGCGTAATGCAGGATGCTGACCTTCCTGAGGTTTTAACAGATTTGGCCCGCCATCAAACTCAACTTATGGCTCTTTATATGGCCATGACGTCAAAGAAAGTTTCTTTGGTGGATTATATGAGATAATTCCTGTTTGATTGATCCCCGTTCCATCATCAACTTCCTGTATGGCTTTGTTGACATTGACTTTTTTTTAATGCAATATAAGAGCCGATTATTGAATTTAAAAAAAAGTTGGAGATGGTAAATATGTCTGTTCGTATAGGTATTAATGGGTTTGGTAGAATTGGTCGATTGGTTTTAAGAGCACTTTTGGAGAGCCGACGTTTACATCAAATGCAAGTCGTTGCAATTAATGATTTATCTCCACCCCAAATGCATGCCCATTTATTAAAATATGATTCGATTCATGGTGTGTTTCCGTTTGATGTGGAGGCATCAGATGATTTCATTGATGTAGGATATGGACCTATCCAAGTTTTTAAAACTCCAGATCCTAAAATGATTCCGTGGAGAGATATGAAGGTTGACGTTGTCATGGAGTGTACTGGGAGATTTGCCAATAAAGAGGGTGCATTGCTTCACATGGCAGCGGGGGCTTCAAAAATTCTAATTTCAGCACCTGCAGATGAGGTGGATTTGACTGTTGTGTATGGGGTGAATCATGAATTGATAGGTGATCATAAAATAATTTCCAATGCTTCATGTACAACAAATTGCTTAGCACCTGTTGCTTTTGTTTTAAATCAGGCCGTTGGAATTGAAAAAGGGTATATGACAACCATACACTCATATACAGGGGATCAAAGCTTGGTTGATACGGCCCATAAAGATTTAAGGCGTGCAAGGGCAGGGACATTGTCTATGATACCAACATCTACTGGAGCAGCAAAAGCTGTAGGTCTTGTTATTCCAGAGCTTCAAGGGAGGCTCGATGGCACAGCAATTCGTGTTCCAACACCAAATGTATCTATGATTGATTTTAAATTTATTTCAAAACGGCCAACAACAGTTAATGAAATCAATAATTCAATTATAGCGGCATCTAAGACATCCAGGTTTAAGGGAATTTTAGAGGTCAACTCTCAGCCTTTAGTATCCCATGATTTCAATCATCATAGAGCAAGTTCAATTTTTGATTTAACCCAGACACAAGTGGTTGACGGTAATTTGGTGCGCATATTATCTTGGTATGATAATGAATGGGGTTTTTCAAATCGTATGCTTGATACGGCCTTACACATGAGTAGGGGTTCGTAAATTATGATTAATCCTTTCTCTATTAATTTGCCATTGCCGCTTGTATCTAAGTATATAGAATTAGAATCTTTATTGTTGAAATTAAAATCAAATCAACGCTTTATGGATTTAGCAGATGAGAATCTGATGATTATGTATGTAGAAGATTCTTTAAGCGTTCTTGATCCAATGGAAATCAAAGATTTTAAAGAGTTTTTGCAAAAAAGACATTATGCCCAACCACGGCATGAGGGGATGATGGGATTAAAAGAAGCTTTAGAGTATATCTTTTTGGAAAAACCTGATAATTTCTCTTGGGATGCAAACCACTTGCAAAAAATTTTTCAACTTTTAAATCGTTATCATAGTTTTAAAAACCCTTCAAAAGTATGGAGGAATGATGAACAGGTTGAACTTGATTTTTCATTCCCTAGTGAATTGATTCATGTTGCATTTGAATATGCTCCAAGCGGCGAAATTATATCTTTAATGCATGAATTCACAAAATGGATGAACGATGTTCATAGCCATCCTTTTATAAGTCCAATGTTAAAGATTGGTTTAGCTTTGCCTCTTTTTTCAATTATTGCACCTTTTGAGTCTTATAATGCCCGTATGATGCGCTTGATTGCTTTAGATTTGTTTGGAATTTATGGATTTAATATCTTGCAAAGAGTGACTTTTATTCAAGAGGTTACATCCAAAGAAGCGTTAGGAGATCTATATAAAGTGCTTAAAAATTTAAGTGAAGGAGAAATGGATTTTGTTTCTTGGCTAGAACGCTGGGCAAACATTATAACAGAAACTGTTAAAAAAGAGCTAATTCGTATAGAAGACAATAAAACAACTATATTTAGTCCAGATCGTTTGCACTCTATTATTGGTGTTAAAATTCAAAAAGCTTTTCAAAAAACACACAAGATGACAATTGCTGAAGTTGGAAAAGAAACACGAGTAAATCGAAATACACTTAAAGGATATTTACGCAATATGGTCAAAGTTGGAATGATTCTGCAAAAAGGCACAAAAAAATCAAGCTGGTATGAAATTAATGAAAATTATCAATGGGAGAAAGAAAAATAAATGATGATGCGTACAGAATCGGATTCTTTTGGAAATATTGATGTTCCTGGTGATAAATATTGGGGAGCTCAAACCCAAAGATCTATTGGAAATTTTAAAATTGGCCCGAAGATGCATCCTCTTATTATCCGAGCTTTTGGGTTTCAAAAACAAGCAGCGGCAAAGGCAAATTATGCTCTTGAATTATTAAAGACTGATATTGCGCCTGCAGTTATTCAAGCGGCAGATGAAGTCGCAAAAGGTTTATTGGATGACCATTTTCCTTTGGTTGTATTTCAAACAGGATCTGGAACTCAAACCAATATGAACGCCAATGAAGTGATTGCAAATAGAGCATGTGAAATTTTAGGAGAGCCTATGGGCCTTAAAGCACCAGTCCATCCAAATGATCATGTTAATAAAGGTCAATCATCTAATGATTCTTTTCCCACTGTGATGCATATTGCAGCTGTTATGGCGATTAAAGAAAGGTTGTTGCCGGCTCTTGAAATATTAACTGAAGAATTATCTTTAAAAGCGGTTGATTACGCAATGTTGGTAAAAATTGGGAGAACTCATTTACAAGATGCAACGCCCATGACACTGGGTCAAGAATTCTCAGGATACGCAAGTCAGCTGTCTTTGAATCAGATCAGAATTGGAAAATCCTTGGATGAGTTATATGCTTTAGCTCAAGGAGGGACAGCTGTTGGAACGGGTTTGAATACACACCCCATGTTTGCCGTGACTTTTGTGGCAGAGCTGGGTTTACTTACCCATTTGCCTTTTAAAGAGGCAGAGAACAAGTTTGAAGCATTGGCGTGTCATGATTCTTTGGTGTATTTTTCAGGAGTTTTGAATACCCTTGCGGTGTCGCTCATGAAAATTGCAAATGATATCCGGCTTTTGGGGTCTGGCCCCAGATGTGGGTTTGGTGAGTTGTTGCTGCCTGAAAATGAACCAGGTTCTTCTATCATGCCAGGAAAAGTAAATCCAACGCAGGCCGAAGCCTTAACAATGGTGTGTGCGCAAGTTATGGGTAATCACACGGCTGTCACAATTGCCGGCGCATCTGGACATTTAGAATTGAATGTGTTTAAACCGGTTATTATTGATAATATTTTAAAATCAATCGACTTGCTCTCCAGCGCCATGGAAAGTTTTGCGCTTCATTGTATTAAGGGAATGGAAGTCAATTTAGAAGGCATTAAAGAGTCTTTGAATAAATCATTAATGCTTGTGACAGCATTAAATCCATATATTGGGTATGATAAGGCGGCTCAAATTGCCAAAAAAGCACACAAGGAAAATTTGACTTTAAAACAAGCCGCTGTCCAACTTGGGTTTTTAACAGAAGAAGAATTCGATCGTTTTGTTGTTCCTTCAAAGATGATTCGCCCGGGTGTTTGATGAAATTTCTATCGTTAGATTGTATCAAGAAAACATTTGTTGTTTATCCTGTTTCAATGTTGATGTTGTTTATGTGGACGTGTTTTAATCTCCTATCAAAGGACGGCGTATTTCCTGCAGGTTGGAATGTGGAATCTCCACAAATTTCATCGCTGTTTTTTCTCTTGCTTCCTTTGGTGATATCTCTTGAGGTTCGTTCATTCCAAAACTTTGGAATATCTAACTCTTATTTTGGAAAGTTTGCTAAAGATTTTTCGATTGCCGCATTGTTTGGGGTGATTCTTTTTTACGGTTTGTTTCATGATAAATCTTTGGCTTTTCAGATTTTTCTATGGTTATTATGCCCTATATTCTGTCTTTTTTTAATCATCCCTTTTTTAGGGGAAAATTTTAATGTTGATCAAAAAATATATCAATTTGGATTTCAAGTGTTTTCTCAAGGATTTTTTGCCGCTTTATATGTATTCATATTTGGGACAGGGCTTTTCTTGTTTTTTATAAGTTTAGATCATTTGTTTGATATTAAATTGACGTATATGAATGTGTTTATTGTGGAAATATGCTTTATTTTTCCAAGTCTGCTTTTGATGATGATGCCACAAAATTTGAAATCTGATTTAAAGGAAATTCCAGAAAAGTGGATTATGTTTCATTTGTTTGGATTGATCCCAATTTTGGTTTTGTCGGGTGTGAATTTGCATGCTTATTTTTTAAAGATCTTGATACAAGGTGTTTTTCCAAAAGGGATGATTACTTTTATGGTGATTATTTATGGCATTGTTGGATATAAGGTTTATTGGTTGATGCATGTGATTGATGAAAGACCTAAGGTGATGTCTCTTTTTTATAAAATTTTCCCTTATACCATGATATTGCCTCTTTTCATGATGGCTCAAGCGTTATATATGCGTATTGATCAATATGGGTTTACGTATCCTCGCATTTATATGTGCACTTTGTGGGTAAGTTTGATTTTGATGGCTTTGCAAACTGGATTGCGATTTTATGTGAGTCTTCGCTCTGGATTGACTATGTTTGTACTCCCGTTTCTTTTGACTCTTCAACTCTTGATTTTTGGGACGCAATTAAAAATGATTTTCCTAGGTGTTTGATGAAATTTCTATCGCTAGATTCTATTAAGGAAACACTCATTGTTTATCCTGTTTCAATTTTAATATCTTTAATTGCTACATATTTTGAGTTAACAAGTAAAGGTGGTAATATTTCAACCTTTGTATTTTTATTCATTTTCATGACTGCATGGGAGTTGAATATTGCTAAACAGAATCAATCCACGAAATCTTTTGTTGTCACGACGCTAAAGAATGCTTTTATAGCATTTATTTTTGGTGTGCTGATTGATCGTTGCGTATTTTCAGGTAACGCTGATTATCAAAATTTTATTTGGCTCATATGTCCTATTTTTCTATTGTTGTTAACTATTTCATTTTTGAGTGATAAGAAAACATATCAAATGGGGTTTATATTCGCAACCATTATTGCGGGGTTATGTGTTTTGACACTTTGCTTGTGGATTGTTTCTTTTTTTAAAAGTTTGGATTATTTATGTGGCACCTTATTCTATAGGGGGGTATATCTGAATTTAGCCGGCATTCAATTCTATTTTGTTTTTCCAATGTTGATTTTAATTATGGGGCCTAAAAACTTAGAATTAGACTTGAAGGAGATTTCTAAAAAACCGGTCACATTTTATTTATTTGTTTTAGTTTCCTTATTAAGTTTGTCTTTTATCATTTTGTATGTTGATGGATTCACGTTTTTTCGTATGTTGATTTTTGTTTCAATAGTTAGTTTGATTGTTATGACACTTCAGATTCTATGTCGTTTTTATGTCAGTTTTCGTGGTTGTTTAGTTGGTTTTATGTTGCCATTTATCATCACTCTGGATTTTTATTCAGTCAAGTCTCCGTTGAGCTTTAAAACTCTTATTTCAAATTCACAATGGCTGGAGTTGAAAAAAGTTCTTACTGATTTTGGATTTTATAAAGATGGTGTAATTCATCCATTATCCCAACATATGCAGCAAAAGGATCAATATAGGTTAATATCTTTGATTACCCAAATTTTTTCTACAGGGAGTGAAAGTGTTTTATATGAGAATTTTCCAAAGAAAGTATTTTTATCAGATAAACCAAGACTCAATGAAATATTAGAGTATTTAAAAATATCAATCTTACAATGGTCAGAGATAAAGACAATGTTAACTGACTTTGGGTTTTATAAAGATGGGGTTATAGGCCCTTCATCCAAAAGCATATCAAGAGAAAATCAAGAAAAATTAAGATCATGGATTGTTCATCTGTTTTTCGAAGATTATGTTTTGTTCAGCAGTATTTTTCCAAAGAACCTAGGTTTCTCAAGTCTTGACGATATGTTGGAGTATTTAAAACTTGAAGAGAAAATTTTGGATAAATCGATTATCCGTTAATGCTATTTTAAATTTTTAACGATACATCTGTATGTATATGAAAAGGATGCAGATGAATTGAAATGGATTATTGACCCCTCATTATTTTTTAAAATCAGTAAAGAAGAAGTTTTATTTCATAAGGTTCTTCCTTTTTGTAAAAATCAATATAATATTTTTATTTTTTCATCTTTAACATCTTTAAGTTTATCGCAGACTGATTTTTTAGAAGATAAATTTCCTGGGCTTTCTATTACGAATGTGTATATTGAAAATTTAAATGATATTTATTCTTCTTATTTGAATAACGACACAATTTTAGGACTTGGAAATCATGTTTTACTAAATGCAATTATAAAAAGAGCATCGGACATTCATTTTGAGTCATGTCAAGAATATGGGCGAATTCGATTTCGCGTGGATGGAGATTTGTTTGTTTTTCAAGATGTTGATTTAAAGAGATGGTCTCAATTAATCAATAGAATGAAAATTTTAGCAGGATTACGGTTGGATGATCATAAGCATCCTCAAATGGGACGTCATACAGTTTTTTTAGCAGACAAAGAAATTGATTTGCGTTTTTCATCACATCCAACTGTTTTTGGGGAATCGATTGTGGTTCGTATTTTGGATAAGCAACTTAAGCCTTTAAATATTGAGGATCTTGATTTTGATTCTTGTTTTTCAGATAGGTTAAAAGATCTTTTAGATATACCTTATGGGTTGATCATTTTTACAGGGCCAACTGGGTCTGGGAAAACAACTTCTCTTTTCTCGTTGCTTAATCACATAAAAAGTGATCGTATTAATATTATGACGTTGGAAGATCCTGTGGAATATGTTCTTGAAGGGGCCAAACAAACAGAAATTAAACCAGGAACTATTGATGAATGGAGTGATGGTATTCGTTCAATTCTACGTCAAGATCCAGATGTTATTCTAATTGGTGAAATGCGGGATGAAGAAACGGCGCGTATGGCATTTCGTGCGGCAATGACAGGGCATACAGTTTTGTCTACTTTGCATGCTAATAACGTGTTTCAGGTGATTCAAAGATTGAGCGATTTAAATGTGCCATCTTCTCTGATTTCTGGAAACTTACGAGGTGTCGTTTCTCAAAGGCTAGTTCGGAAAACATGTATAAGTTGTTCTGGAGAAGGGTGTGATTTATGTGCAAAAAAAGGATTTTATGGACGTATTCCTATTGGTGAAATTTTAAAAATAGATTCAACAATAGATGAAATGATTTTGCAAAATGCGTCGTTAATCTCAATGGAGAAACATGCTGTTTCTAAAGGATTTATTACCATTAAAGAATATGCATTAAGTCTTGTTGAAAAACAACTGACCTCATTAAAGGAGGTTAAAAAAATAATATGATAGTGGGCTATTATTGTGTGATAACAAATACTCAAGGTCAAATTATTAAAAGGTTTTATTCAAACATTGATTTTGAAGATGTTAAACAAACCTCGACAATTTTATTTTATATTCCAATCATAAGGTGGCGAAAATATATTCTGTCTTTAGATGATTGTGAAAAAATATTTTTTTATTTGGGCCAATTTTTATCTTCTCATTTATCATTGCAAAAAAGTCTTGAAAATTTAAAGACAATACCTTTATCTTCTTTTGGAAAAAAAACCGTAAGTTCGTTGTATAAGCATGTGGAAGAAGGTAGGGAAATTGATAAATTCTTTTATGAAAATGAATTGATTGATGATAAAATTATTCTATCTACTCTTGTGGTTGCTCAAAAATCAGGAGACTGGGGCCGAATTTTTACACAACTTTCTGAGTTCATTGTCCATAAAAAAGATATAAAATCTAAAGTGGTATCTATCTTAAGCTATCCTTTGATGGTTCTGATTACATTGGTTTTATTTCTAACTTTTATCTTGCCGCAAATTATTACAAATGTGCTTCCATTCATTCAAGAAAATGGAGGAAAAGTGCCAATGCTTGCAAATATTAGTATTTGGTTTCAAGAAAATATTTTGGTTTCTTTGTTGGTTTTTATAATGCCGATAGTTGGTATATATATTTTTAGATTGCAAGTACTACGGTCCGTTTTTAAAATTGATATTGAATTAGAGTATTTTTTTTATCTGTTTGATTTTTTATTGCGTCAAAGTATTAAGACTGAAAATTGTATCGAAATATTAAAAAATGAAAATTTATTTCTGTCGATTGATATGAAAAATATACATGAATCTTTGCTTTCAGGAAAAAGCCTTTCTTTTATTTTTAATCAGACACAAAGATTTCCAAAATTTATTATCAGCTTAATCGAGTTATCTTGTGAGACGTCAAAATTCATTGAAAATATAAAAAATATTCACTCTATTTTGCATAAGACTCATGAAAAAAATATTCAAAAAACTATTTCTATTCTTCCAAATATTCTAATTTTAATTATTGGAGGGTTGTTCGTTTTTTTGATTCTTGGCCTCTTTCTCCCTTTGTATGAGAATGCTATTCATTTGGTAGAAGGAGCATAAAATGAATATGTTTTTAGATGATGAAGGAGTTTCCTCCAAAGGAGAAGGGGGATTAAATTGGCTGATTGTGAATACCCGTCAAACAATGCATAAGCGTCATAAAATTGACTCAACTAACCCCTTTATTGTATGGAGAATGATGTATTTGGAATCTTTAAAAATCCCAGATTTTCAATGGAAAAAAGTAATATTTGATCGAAAAAATAAAAGTATTCTTTCTGTTGGGTGTGCGTTTAAGTCATTGGGGGAAGATTTGATTCCTTATGATGGTGTTATTACTTTTGAAGAAGCTATTAATGATTCTATTTTGAAATTTGTTCCAGAAACTCTACTCAGTTTTCAAATTATTTTTGTATTTGAAAATGATGTGATAAGATGCATTGAATTTCAAGATAGAAAAATATTATCTTCACGTTTATTGTCTTCTCTCCCTGAGGCGAGGGAAGGGTTTATAGTATCTGATAAAGATATAGAAAATGTGGAGATAATTCGCACAATTGATTTTTGTGGAAGCCTGACACTTAAAGACCATGTTTTAAAAATGGATTTTTATAAAGTAAGAAATTTATTGAATCCTCCTGAGGATTTTCCATTTTCCTATTCTTCTTATCACGGTAAAGAGCGAGCGAAAAAGCATATATTTGCATTTGTTTTGATAGGATTTTTAAGTTTACTTGTACAATTTCAAAGCAGTTTTTTAAATTATCAAAGCAATCAGATCATGAAGAATATTAAAAGTATAGAGTTTTCTCTTGCTCAAAATAAATCATTGCAGCAGAAAAAAGATTTTTTTAAAGAGTATTTTAAAAAAAAGTGGAATACAAAAGATTCAATTTTATCTCATTTAAATGAGTTAGGTTTTATTGTTGAGTCTGGGTTTTATGTATACGATTTAGCTATTATAAATTCGGATAGAATTCATATGATTTTGAAACCCTTTACGGAAAACTCTCAAGTTTTATTAAAATTTCAAACTCTCGAAAAGAAGTTTAAGAGTCTAAAATCTAGATTTTTCATTCACAAACCTCCTTATGGTCTTGAAAAGGGAAAGAAAAAATCTTGTTCAAAATCAAAGATTGAAATTGTGTGGGGGGATGAATGAAGCTCAAAAGAAGACATTTTATTCTATTAGAATCAATATTTTTATTACTGGGAGTCTGTCTTTTAGGCTTTGTGTTTATGAATTATGAAAACAGTTCAATAACCTTAGGAAACATGTCTAAAAAAGAGATATCTTTGAAGAAAGATCAGTCTTTTGATCTTCCCAATGCTGCAAAAAAAGTTTATGAAAAAATCTTTATATCGTCTTATGATTCAAATAATATTGTTCCTTATTTGCAAAAAAAAATTGTAAACTTATCTTTAAATCGCGATGTTTCTATCTTAGATGTTAAGATTAAAAAAATTGAAAACAATGTTTTTTCTTTTGTTGTGAAAATGACATCCAAAGATGATCGAGCTCTATATTTATTTGTCAGTGATATTGAAAACTTGAATGATGTGTTTATTTTTTCCAAAAATTTGACACTTCAAAAACGTTCAAAAATAGGAGGGGAGTATCATTTTGAAGCTTATACAAAGCCTTAGGCTTGTGACGTTATCTTTCCCATCATTAATGCTGCCGCCTCAAGAAAAAGATGTTTATATGCAAGATTTTCAAACTAAATCTTCTTGTCAGAAAATTACGGGTATGATTTATCAATCAAGCCAGAGTTGGTGTCTTTGGATTGGAGATGAAAAATATAACCAAAATCATAAAAGAAATGATTTTTTTCAAATTGAGAGCGTGACAAATCAAGAGATCAAAATCTCTTTCCAAACAAGCTTGAAATCATTTTCTCTTCATGACTCTTTTGATATTAAAACTGGAAAATTATGTGATCGATAAAAAGCTATAAAAAAAGAATTTGCATTTTTATGAGCGTGTTATAAACTGGAGATCAAAGAATGCATGAGGCATTTTTTGTAACGTTTTTTATAAAGGTAGGTTCAAATGAGTGTTTTTAAAGTTTTATTAAGTGGAATCGTGGCAACTCTTATAAATACATCTTCGAGTGTGTGGGCATCGGAGTTTAATGAAGGTAACCTTAGTCCAGTTGTTGATGATCAACGTGATGAGCAAATATCTACATCTGGTTCAGATGTATCACAGGATATTAATGAAGCTGCCTCACACGTATCTCTTCAAGGGGTTGATGAAGTGACTGCACAGTCTGATTTTACAGCATGGGTCAGAGAGGTTTTATCAGCGAATCCTGGTCATACGGCTATTAGATTTATTTTTGAAGATGGATCCAAGGAGGATTATGTTGTTGCTTCAATGGATAGTTTTGACAGAGAAACAGTTATAGCAGGAAGAGCTATAAAGTATGAGTTTGTGGAAGATACAATTTTAGAAGAAGTAATCGGAGAACTTTCTTTAGATGAGGCCACAACTCCTCCAGTTGAGGGTACGAATACAGTTGTTGAAGAACTTGATTCCAATGTTTAAATAGTTTGTTCAGAGCGATAAGTAAAAGTATTATCGCTCTGAAATTTATTTTATGAATCTCGATCGAACAATGTTTCTTATTTTATCATGAACTTGAAAATTCACAGATCCGTCTATATTTTTATGTAAGATATTTTCAAGAATAACAACATGGATTTTTGATTGTGGGTAATAAATAAGAGTAGAAAGAAAGCTATTTATAATGCCATTGTGTGAGTATTCTATTTTTTCATCATTCAATATTTGAATCCCATATCCGTAAGACATATTCCCCCAGCGATGAAGAAAATTGATGTGAGAATATGTGAGCACATCTGTTGTTTTTTCCCCCCATATTTTTTTCTCATATAAAGCTTCATTCCAACGCATAAGGTCTCGTGCAGTTGAAATAAGCCCTCCGGATGAATTTTGCTCTATGATTCTGTTATTCATATAAGGATTTTGAATTCTATCATCATGCCCCATGACAAGCTTTGGAGCAATTTCTAGAAGTTGACTCCAAGTGAATTTAGTGTTTTGAGGTTGAAATGTCGTTGAGTAAATATTTGCATTTTTAAGCGTTGAGTTTAATAGTACATCAAAATTGCGGCCAGTTTTATGTTCACAAATTTTTGCAATTTCTAAATATCCCTGACTTGAATAAGCAAACTCTCCTTTTGGACTATTTGCAATGCCTGATGTATGTGTTAGAAGGTCATGGACGGATACATCATTTTTAAGTGCAGTGATAGCAGTTATTTGTTTTGTGATGGATCCGATCATAAACTGGTCATCAAGATCAAGGGGTTTTCCAGATTGAAGATCTTTAACGCCAAACGCTCTAACGTATAAAGGGATATTAGCCTGATAAATCATAATCACCCCATTAAACGGGCCTGTTTCAATGATGTCATCAATGTTTTCTTTAAACGATTGATGGCAACTAGAAAGCAATAAAGCAACAAGAAAGCTATTTTGATAGTTCTTCTTGAACAATTTTGCCAATAGCATCATGTTTTTCAAAATTTGCCCATCCTTTTTGATCTCTCCAGAATACATTTTCTAAAATAACAATATGCGTTTTTGTCTCTGGATAATATCTCTTCTCATTCCTGAATGTGAGTATTCTAGTAGCTTATTTTAGATATTTAAGTTCCATAACTATATCCCATTACCCCCATTTTCCATTATGTGGTTAATTTTTCATTCATTGTATAACTACATCCTGAGAGCAGCGATAACAATCCTATTAAAAATCTATTTTTTATTAAAATTTCCATATTTCAAATCATGTCATCAAAAGTATTAGATCTTGGGAACCCTGTTGGTGCAAGGCGGCCTGTATGTGCACGTTTTGATATCCATGGTACAAGATCAGTTTCATGGCGAATGCGTTCTCCTGATTTCCATTTAAGGCCAAGAGCAGGATCTAGAAAAATAATATCGTTGAGTTTGCAATTAATAGTTTTTTGTAAAGTGACTCCTTTGCCTTTTTGCATTTGAGGAAGTTCAGATACATTAAAGATCAAAATCTTACGGTTTTGCGTGATCATTGCGATAAAATCATGTGTTTGTTTCATGCAGCACAAAGCATTTTGATTTTCATCTAAATTTAAAATACTTTTGCCATTTTTTGTACTTGAAAGAAGTTCAGTGGAATCAATCATAAAGCCACGACCAGTATCAGATGCAATAAGAAATTTTTCACCTTCATGGAAAGGCTCCATGGTGATGATATTTTCATCAGATTTTAAATCAAAAATAAGGTTGATAGACTCTCCAAAACCTCTGCCTTTTGGGAGTTTATCTCCAATCATGGTGTAACTTTTTCCAAGGCTTGAAAAGAAAATAATTTTATCTGTCGTGAACGCTCTTATTGTAAATTTTTCACTGTCATTTTCTTTATATCTCACGCTATCATCTTTTTGAGATTCATGACCTTTCAAGCTTCTTATCCAGCCTTTTTGAGATAAGATAATGGTGATCGCTTCTTTTTCAATGTTCATTTCTTCTGTGATTACTTCAACATCAGGAAGTTCCCCAAAGACTGTTCGTCTTTTTCCAAGGGTAGTTTCTTGGCCGAAATTTTTGATCAGACTATTTAGGCTTTTTTCAATCTCTTTCCATTGAAGACGCGGAGTTGAAATAAGTTTTTCCAGGGATTCTTTTTCTTTTGTGAGTGAATCCAATTCTTTTTTGATTTCCATCTCTTCAAGTTTTCTTAAAGAGCGTAATCTTGTATTTAAGATTGATTCTGCTTGAATATCAGTCAGATCCCAACGCGCCATCATGATTTTTTTAGGTTCATCTTCCTCGCGGATGATTTTAATGATTTCATCAAGATTTAAATAAACGATTAAGAGACCACTTAAAATTTCAATCCTATGATTAATTTGGCTTAGGCGGTGATGTGAGACCCTTAATAACACTTCTATGCGGTGCTTAAGATAAGCTTCTAGAACCTCTTTGAGTGACATTAATTTGGGCATAACGCCGTCAACAACATTCATATTTAAAGGGTACTTGACTTCAAGTTCGGTTACTTTGAACAGACTTTCCATCAACTGTTTAGGATCAACATGTTTTGATTTTGGGATTAAAATCATCCTAATGTCTTCGCAAGATTCGTCTTTAATATCCCCAAGAAGAGGGGCTTTTTTATTTTCAATAATATCTGCTATTTTTTGAATAAGTTTTGTTTTTTGAACTTGATATGGGATTTGAGTAATGATGATTTGATAACCGCCACCTTTGAGCTCTTCAATTTCATAAGCTGCTCGGAGTCTAAATGATCCGCGTCCTGTTGTATAAGCTTGTTCTATGGCCGTTGTGTCTTCAATTAGGACCCCCCCTGTTGGAAAGTCAGGACCCTTTATGATTTGTGTAAGTTCTTGAATGCTCGCTTTTGGATTAGAAATCAGTAGAATCAAGCCTTTAGCAAGTTCTTCTAGATTATGTGGAGGGATGCTGGTCGCCATGCCAACGGCAATGCCATTTGAACCATTTGCAAGGAGGTTTGGGAAAAGGCAAGGAAATACAATTGGCTCTTCTTCGCTCCCATCATAAGTAGGTTTAAAATCAACAGCATTTTTATCAAGACCTTCCATGAGAACCTCTGCAAGTTCTGTGAGTCTTGCTTCTGTATAACGCATGGCCGCAGGGTTGTCTCCATCAATATTTCCAAAATTTCCTTGTCCTTCAATTAAAGGATAGCGTAATGAAAAATCTTGAGCAAGCCGCACAAGTGTTTCGTAAACTGCAACATCTCCATGAGGGTGAAATTTACCAATAACATCCCCAACAACGCGAGCGCATTTTTTAAATGCATTTTTAGGGTTAAGTTTGAGTTCACGCATGGCAAACAATAAGCGTCTATGAACGGGTTTGAGTCCATCTCTAACATCGGGGAGGGATCTTGATAAAATTGTGGATAAAGCATAGGAAAGATAACGTTCTTCAAGAGCGTCAATAATAGAGAGATTTTTGATGTCGCCAACAGGGATTGTATTTGTCATTTAAGATATTTTTGATTTAAATTGGCCAATCAAGCGATTTCGAGCTAGAGGCATATCTTTTGAAATAGACGAGCATAAATGCCCTTGAAAAAAGTGCCCAGTCATTTCCATCCCTTGAACAATTTGATTCCATGTCCATTCGTCATTCACGCGTGTAGGGCTTAAAAAAGAGGGGAGAGGTAAAAATTGAGTCCCATCGGCAAAAGCTGCTTTTTCAGATACTGCTTGTCCTGTATCAGGGGAGACGTAAATTAAATTAGATTTTGCCCCTGTGAGGGCGCATGTGTCAAGGTCAAGCCCGAATCCAAGCTCTTTTAAAAGCTCAATTTCAAATTGAACGTATTTAACTGGCCAGGTTGAGGTAGTTAGGTCATCGATGATATTCTGTAATTTAAAGAACAAATTTTCATGAGGTTCTCTTTCTGGTGTCCAGGCTTCAACAATAGAGCAAATAGCTGACAATCCTGCTAAGGCTTCAGCATCATGCATGATTTTTGCAAGAGGGGAGTTTTCTGGGTCTACTTCAAATCGGCCTAAATGCTCTGAAAGTCTTGCCTTCCAGCGAATTTGAGCTCTAGATCCTGGATGAATAACTTTCTCTCGTTTTTTATCCGAAGGTTTAAAAGGCATAACACCGCGCACACATCCGTGTTCTTTTGTTAAAAAAACTCCGATAAGTTGATCTTCACCTAGTTCTTGAAGTCTTAAAAGAATACCTACATCTCGCCATTCCATCGTTTTTTATCCTTATCCTAATACTAACCTTACATATAATACATAATTGTTGCACAAAGGAGAAGAGATAAAATGGAATGAATGCTTGTAATTGAAAAAAACTTTAAAGAATCCCTACGCCAAATCGGCCCATTTGCAATTGTTGTAGATGTGATTCCTACGCCAAGCAGGCTTTCTGTGCATAGAGTCTGATATAAAGATTGTTGATATTGAGTTTTTTGCAAAAGAAGATTAAGGGCTGTTATTGTGATGAATGTTTGCAAGAAAGTAAAAAATAGCTGTTTTTTAGGCATGCAACATTTTTCTTTCGTTGGCATAGGCATCCCTACCTCTTTGGCCCAGGTGCCAGCAAAAATAGCTGGACTATACCATAGGTATCCAAAAAACATGGAAAAAATTATGCAAACGATAATTTTCAAGATTTGAATTTCCATTTTTAACTCTTGTTATTTTTTGTTTTAAACATCAGGCCCACCCTTTATGAATCGCAACAATTCCATTTAAAATATTTTCATATGAGTTGGACACAAACCCTGTATTTTTAAATTTTTCTATCAATGCGTCTTGATTTGGAAATGTTCGTATACTTTCGACTAAATATTGATATGCTTCTTTATTTCCTGTGATAATTTGCCCCATGGTTGGTATGATTGAAAAAGAATAGAATTCATAAGGAATTTGAACTGCAGAAGATTTTGGATGTGAAAATTCAAGGCACCCGAAATAGCCACCCGGCTTTAATACGCGTTTGATTTCTTTCAAAGCTTGATCTATATCGCTTGTATTTCTAAGGCCAAATGAAATTGTGCAAATATCAAACGTGGCATCATCAAAAGGAAGAGTTTCTGCTGGAGCTATTACCCATGAAATTGGGTCTAAAATCCCGCAATCGTATGCTTTAGATTCCCCTTGGCGAATCATGTTTTCATTTGGGTCAACGGCTGTTATTTCAAATTGAAAATCCAATAATTTACATTTTTTGGCAATTTTAATTGCAATATCCCCGGTGCCTGTTGCAAGGTCAAGAATTTTTAAATTTGGACGTAATGGGAGTCCATTTACAAATTCTTTTTTCCACAGTCTGTGTGCTCCAGCGCTCATTAAATCATTCATTAAATCATAAGAGCTAGAAACAGAACTGAATACATTCAAGACTTTTTGCGTTTTCTCTTTGATATTTAAAAAATCAAATCCAAAAGGAGATTTTGATTCAGTATTCATTTTTCATTCTTTCTGAAATGGTATATAAATTTATTTATCAACATAACAACAGGAGTTCATTTTTATGTTTCTGATTATCACATTTCCATCCCCAAAAGTCAAGTGGATAAAGCTTAATCGCAAGGAGAAACGTAATGCTTTGTGTCACGATTTGATGGCAGAATTACAACTGGAAATCGAAGAATTTGAGCAAGGGGATAATCATGTTTTGGTAATTTCAGGAGATGATGATTGCTTTAGTGCAGGTGTTGATTTACATGAAATTTATGAAGAAACGCAACAAAGCATGAAAGATAAAGATAAGATTGGCTTTATATGGGAAGCGGTTGATAGGTGTTCAAAGCCTATCATTGCTTGTGTGGGAGGAATAGCTTATGGAGGAGGGTTTGAACTTGCTTTGATGTGCGATATTATAACTGCATCTAAAACTGCAAACTTTAGATTGCCAGAGCTGACAGTTGGGACCATTCCTGGGATTGGTGGTTCTGTTCGTTTGAATCAATTGGTGGGGCCTAAAATTGCTTCGTCATTGATATTTGAAAGTGGAATTTTATGCGCTCAAAGAGCTTATGATTTAGGTGTGGTAAGCCATATTTTTGATGATCTTGAGAGTCAGACTCTTGACCTTGCACAAAAAATTGCAAATCAATCCTTACCTCTTCTCCAAAAATCAAAACAGGCTATCAAAGGATCCGTGAGTCTTGATGTGGCATTGAAAAATGAGAAAAATCTTTTTTATTCAACTTTTGATTTGAAAGATGAGAAAGAGAAGATGAAAAAGTTTTTAAAGTTGAAATAATCATTAATTTTTTTAAAAGATTTTCCTAAGTTTAGTTTTTGTTTACTTTTATTGGTTACTAATGATAGGTAAGGAAACTTTATGAGAAAAGTATGAGACATTGGAACATATATTTGAAAACTTGGTAGGGAAGTTATTAATTTCTGTCCCTTCCATAGAAGACAAGAGATTTGAAAAAAGTGTGATTTTGATGTGCGGACATGATGCAAATGGCGCTATTGGTCTTGTTGTGAATAAATTATCAGCCGCTGTTACATTTAAATCTTTACTACGTCAGCTTAATATTGATACAGCTCATGCTCCGAACTACGTTAAAATTCACTCAGGAGGTCCTGTTGAAACGGGGCGTGGTTTTATTCTTCATAGCAGTGATTTTTACCATCAAACAACAGTTAAAATTACTAATCAAATCTATCTTACCGCAACAAAAGATATTTTAGAGGCAATTGCAAACAAGAATGGACCAGAAAAATTTATTTTAGCATTGGGGTACTCTGGATGGATTTCTGGGCAAATTGAACGTGAGATGCAAACAAATAGTTGGGTTCAAGCCCATGCAACGCCAGAGATTATCTTTGAAAAAGATCTTGAAGAAATGTGGGGCCATATTATTGAAGAACTTGGAATACAAGATTTATCTTTTTCTCATAATATAGGGCATGGGTAGATTTAGCTATAAAGAATCGGTTTTTAATATAATTGCGTTTGTTGCCAATTGGTCTGCTTCTTCATTGTATCTATTACCGTTATGGGCTTTAACCCAATTCCAAGTAATGATATGATTTTTTGAAAGTAAAAGGAGCTCTTGCCAAAGTTCCATGTTCTTAACTGGACTTTTACTGGCTGTTTTCCAATTGTTAGCAGCCCATCCTTCAATCCACTCGGTCATTCCTTTTTTTACATATTGGCTGTCAGTATAAAGGTCAATTTTGCAAGGAAATTTTAAAGCTTTAAGTGCTTGAATTGGTGCTGTAAGTTCCATTTTATTGTTGGTTGTATCAGCGCTGTATCCGGATATTTTTTTGATGCGTTCCCCAAAAATTAATACAGCCCCCCATCCGCCTGGACCAGGGTTTCCTTGACAAGCGCCGTCAGTATATATTATTACTTTTGGATGATCTGTAATATTGCTCATTTTTGTTTGATAAATGAAATGAGAGAAAAAGTCAAAGGAAAAAGAAATGATTAAGCCAATAATTGTTGATTTAGAAGAAGGTGAAAAATATTTTTGGTGTGCATGTGGGAAAAGTGCAGACCTTCCTTTTTGTGATGGCTCACATAAAGGTTCTGGAATGAAATCATTTATGTTTATTCCGAAAGAATCAGGCAAGGTTAAGTTATGTTGTTGCGGAAAAACCCAAAACCCTCCCTTTTGTGATGGAAGTCATAATTTAGTGTAATTCGATAGCATCTCTTAAATAAAGACATGTAAGAATAGTGAAAACATATGCCTGAAGAAAGGCAACTAGGATTTCAAACCCTGTCATAATTGAAGTTAGAGCAAGTGGTATAAATCCTCCGTAAATGCCAAGGCTTACAACAAACCCTGCAAAGACTTTTAAAATCGTGTGCCCTGCCATCATGTTTGCAAAAAGTCGTATGGACAAACTAATTGGTCTTGAAAAGTAAGAGATAATTTCAATGGGGATTAGAATAGGCGCGATGTACCAAGGCGTTCCATGGGGGCAAAAAAGTCTTAAAAATTTAAAACGATGTTTGTAGATTCCAATTATGGTTGCTAATAAAAATAAGAATCCAGCAAGAGAAAATGTTACGATAATATGGCTTGTGATTGTGAAGCCGTAAGGGATCATTCCAAGTAAATTTCCACATAGAATAAAGGTGAATAATGTCATTATAAGAGGAATAAACCCTTGTCCTTGTGGGCCAATATTGTCTTTAACTAAACTTTTTATGAAATCATAGATATTCTCTACGCATGCTTGAAGTCTATTTGGAACAACAAACTCTTTTTTGAGTCCAAAATGAAAAAATGATAAAATAAGAATAGTTGTCATTATCATAAAAAGACTGGAATTTGTAAAAGAAAGATTAATTCCTAAAAAATGAAGGCTTGCGATTGGTTGAATCATAAATTGTTGAAGTGGGCTCACTTTTATCCTGCTCCTGGGTAGCTTTTCACCAAACTTCCAACGATCATATGCCAGCCATCAATTAGAACAAAAAAGATAATTTTAAATGGCAAGGAAATCATCACTGGTGGTAACATCATCATGCCCAGAGACATTAATACTGATGAGATGACAATGTCAATGACTAAAAATGGGATGAATAATAAAAATCCGATTTCAAAAGCGCGTTTAAGCTCGCTGATCATGAACGCGGGGACGACAACACGAAATGGTGTATCCTGAGGTGTTTTTGGTTTTTCAACTTTTGAAAGATCTAGAAAAAGCCCTAAGTCTTTCTCTCTGGTAGATTTGATCATAAATTCTTTAAATGGTTCAGCAGCTTTTTCTAGGGCTTTTATTTCATCAATTTTTTCCTCCATAAGGGGCTTTATCCCATTTGTATAGGCTGTTTGAAAAACAGGCTCCATAATGAAAAATGTCAGGAATAAGGATAAGCCAATCAAAACAACGTTGGGGGGAGATTGCTGAAGGCCAAGGCCGGTTCTTAAGAATGAAAGAACGACTGAGATGCGTGTGAAAGAAGTGGTCATGATCAATAAAGATGGGGCGATGCCTAAAAATGCGATAATTGCAACCAATTGGAAAAGTTTTGCAGTTGTTGATCCTCCAGCGCCAAGATCGATATTCATGGTTTGTCCAAATGCTGATGAGGAAAACAATAAAAACGTAAGAAAATAAATCAACGTTGATCTCCAGGAATGATATTTCCAAAACGAGGCATCTCAAAATCGCCCATAGAGCTCATCTGAGGGGGGATTTCTTCTTTGACCTTATGATGTATAATTGTTTCAGAAGCGCCCCCTGTGATGAGGATATAGGGAGTATTCTCTATGTGGATCAGGTGGAGCTGACGTTTTGCGTCAATGTTTTGTGTTTCGATAATTTGAATCCTTTGAGGTTTTTTTTTATCAAAATACGTGATTCCTGTTTTTCCTTTCTTTGCTATATAATATGCAAGAGTTAGTAAAAATATTAAAAATAAGCAAACTCCTATGAGTTTAAAAAACATTGGATCATCCATTTTTCTTGTCTTTCTTTAATTACCATCAAACTGTCTAAATTTGAACTAATTTTCCCTATTTGTAAAGGGTAGAATTTCATCTTTCTGATGGATCACCCCATTTTCTCTCTTTTGGTGTAAAATTTATGACGTTTTGTTTCAAAAGTGATGAAATATCTATTTTAAATTTTGGATGCTGGAGAGGAGTCGGGAAATCTGATAAATTTATCTGTAGCGTTAAAAGTGGTGTTGTGAAAAAGTTTTGATTTTTGTCTAGTTCTAACTCTGATCCAAACATTTTAAAAGTTAATACTAAGGTGCACATTGCTGTTTTTATCATAATTTCATTTCCTTTGAAGAATATTGATATTATGATGTATATAAAGATAAGGCTTAATGATTTCAATATAAAAAATAGACGGTAGTGTAAAGAATCATCCTTTTCCAGATGATATATATGCTTTATGCGCAGTTTTTCTGGCGTGGTGATTTGAGAGTTTTTCAAGAGTTTCTTTTTCTTGAATTTTAAGTTCTCCAAAAAGAGTATCCAAGGCATTTTTTAAAAGTTGCAGCTGTGAGAGATCTTTTTGTGTGTGAAGAGTTTCATTGATATTATTGAGAAGTTTTGTGATGGATTCATCTTCAAAA
Organism: uncultured Alphaproteobacteria bacterium; assembly: GCA_964497925.1. Classification (GTDB taxonomy): domain Bacteria; phylum Pseudomonadota; class Alphaproteobacteria; order CAIYWZ01; family CAIYWZ01; genus CAIYWZ01. The sequence continues at coordinate 48,136 of CAZCFE010000003.1, forward strand.
TCTTGACCGCTTTTCAAATCCATGGCTGTGTTAAGAGTGATTTGTATCAAGTCTTGAATTGTTTCTTTTTCTTGCGACATGAACAGGTCTCCTGCTTTTAAAATGAATAATTGGTTCATTATAATCGATTGCAAAAAAAAATGTAAGGGGAAATAAAAAACCCTTTATTGAAAAAATCAATAAAGGGTATTGAGAAATTAAGAGCCTTAAGCTTGAACTTCTTTTGCTTGAATTTTTTTCTTGATCTTTGCAACTTGCTCAGAAAGTTTTTCTGTGGAGGCTTTCATCAAAAATGCATCAAGTCCGCCGTGAAATTCGATAGTCTTAAGAGCATTTGGCGTCACTCTTAAGCGAAATTTTTGTCCCAAGATATCGCTAATCAAAGTTACAACTTGAAGATTTGGCAAAAAACGACGTTTTGTTTTGTTGTTTGCATGGCTGACGTTATTTCCAACCATTACTTTTTTTCCTGTTATTTCACATACTCTAGACATTTTAATCAATCCTTTTTAACAACTTGTTATACATCACGCTCAATATTTTAAATATAAAGCAGATGGCGGATGGGGTGGGATTCGAACCCACGAAGACTTTCACCTTGCCGGTTTTCAAGACCGGTGCCTTCAACCGCTCGGCCACCCATCCGCAAATATGGTTTAATTACATGACACATTTTTATATCAATGTCAAGATAAGAATATGTGTTTTTTTAATTGAAATGAAAAACTATTTTGCGTATCTTGTGTTTCATGATGAAAAACTTTATACAAATCACAAGAATTACTCGCCCAGTAGGGATTTATTTGCTCTTTCTTCCTTGTTGTTGGGGACTTGCTTTGGCAAAGGCCCCGTTATATATGTACGGGCTTTTTTTTATTGGCTCTGTTCTTATGCGCAGCGCAGGATGTATTATTAATGATTATTTTGATCGCAATTTTGATGGTAAGGTTGAAAGAACAAAAAACAGACCATTTGCAACTGGAAATTTAACTTTAAAACAGGCGATTATCTATCTTTTTATTTTACTTATGCCAAGTTTGTTGATTTTGTTGTCTTTACCTCAACGATGCTGGATCATTGGCGCGGTGGCAGTGGTTATGGTGTGTGTATATCCTTTAATGAAGCGCATCACTTTTTTTCCGCAGCTTTTTTTAGGGTTTACATTTAATATTGGGGTTTTGATGGGCTGGTTTTGTGTGAATAATTACATTTCAACTGATATAATTTTGCTTTATATAGCCGGTATTTTTTGGACCCTTGGGTATGATACAATTTATGGTTTTCAAGATATAGAAGATGATATGAAAATTGGCTTAAAATCAACATCGATTTATGTGAAAAATTCCCCAAAACTGTTTTTAAGTGTTGTGTATGGATTGATGTTGTTTTGTATTTTTTTCATTTTTAAAAAAAATTATTTAAATCTAATCATTTTTCTATTAATTTTTATTTTTCTTTTGAATCAAATATTTGTTGATATTAGATCATCTTCTGATTGTTTGAAAAAGATGAAATCAAACTTTTGGGTGGGAGTAAGTGTCGCCTTTTTATTTTTTTAGATTGACTTCTCTTCTTTGAAAGTTTATATTTCCATGAAATTTAATAAGCAAAAAGGTTGAAAAAAATGAAGAAAATATTTTTGTTGTCTGTTTTGTGGAATATGGGTATCCCTTGTTTTTCTCAAGAAGCCCAAAGCGTTGCCATTGAGTCTAAAGATTTGTCTGCTCCAGATCCTAAAATTGAAAAGAAAGATGAAAAAAAGCCTTCGGTTACACGAGATACGATTTCTTTTAATTCAAGCTATTTTCCTGATCAAAATAGCAATCGTGCAATCAATGAGTTTATGATTGAATTTTCGCAAGGATACGGGAATCTTTTTAGTGCAATTGATAAAGAGTCCGGACTTTCTTTGGGGGCTGGAACTTTTATGTTTGACGCCGTTTTTGGAGGACTTGTGAATGCGTTTGTTCAGATTCAAGTAGCTGTGGCCGCTTATGATTTTGGGCTTGATTCAAGATTTAGATCTTTGAGAGGAAAAAAAGAGTTTGAAGGTGGATATAGTAACTTTTTTAGTTTTTTTGGAAGCAGGTTGGGTAAGATTTTTTCCGACCCGTTTCCTGAAATTTTTTCCATAAAAAGACAATTAGCCGACGTTAAGATTACTGACGAAATAGTTTTTTCTGATGATGATAATCAAAAATATAAGCAAGCTATGAGTTTGATGATGGGAGGGGTTAACAACCTAACTTATATGGGGGATTTATTGGTTGAGAAGGCCTATCTTCATGATGTTCATCCTTATACATTTGCTTCCCATCTTTATTCTAAGTTGCTTTTTGCCTTAGGTGCTTTACATGAGCATAAAATAGGTAGTGGTGATCATCTGGATATGATTGCACAATTATATTCTGCCTCCGGCAAATCGATTGAAAAAAAAGATATGTCAACAGCTGCCTTTGTTTCTATGTTGGCAAGTGGGTCTCTTTACTCTTATATGTGGTCATTGCATCAATTAAAAGAAAATCGTTCAGCTCGAATGAAACCATTTGAATTTTGGGGAATCAAAGTTCCTGACACATCTGCATATCTTATGTCACAAGGTATTTCCTATAAGGTTTCTTCTGGGTATCGTTATGATGAAACCTTGGTCTTTCCTGTTGCGTTTGAATTTGTTGCAAAAGGGGATAAAGCTTATGAGGCAACTTTAGGTTTCTATAAAGAGTTTCCACAATTAAACCATACATCTATTAAAGGGGATTTGATCATTTCGGATAAAGGAGAAATGGGGGGGAAGCTTTATGTTGAATACTCTCCTATCGAATATGCGTATGTAGGAGTTGGTATTGAAAGTTATAACCCAAAAACACTTCATGGGGAACGCAATATTCCAGAATTCAAAGACAGATATAATGAGCTTTGGCTTCAAGTAGGGGTTAAGTATTAATCTTCTATATCTCAAGAGATGTATACCATAAAAAGATCAGGCATCTTTTTATGGTTTTTTTATAGCTGCTTTACAATATTAATTTAAGTTTGCTCAAATCTGTAAAAATTGGTATAACCTTATGTTAATGAATTATTAACCAATAAAGGACAAAGACGGCAATGAATTCTGAAAATCGAAATTTTATCTTGGCAATTGTACTTAGTATGATTGTGTGGGTTGGGTATAGCATGATGATTGAAAAGCCCCCTGTGACTGCGAAAAATGTAGCATCATCTGGGCCTGTGGAGCTCCCTGTACAGCCCTTAAAGAAAATTTTAAGCAAAGAAGAGGCTTTGAGCGGAGATTTGCGTATTGCAATTAATACCCCAAAGCTTAAAGGTTCTATCAGCTTAAAAGGTGCACGTTTTGATGATTTGGAACTAAAAGAATACAAACAAGACACAAAAGAAGGAAGTCCTTGTGTTGTTCTTTTATCTCCTTCAAATACTGCTAATGGATATTTGATTGAGTCCGGTTGGATGGGTGAACATTTATCGTCTTTTCCTGGGCCTAACACGATATGGAAATCGTCCTCTTCAGAGCTATCTGTTGGAAAACCTGTTACTCTTTCTTGGGTTAGTCCGGAAGGAGTTCTTTTTGAGCGCATCATAGAAATTGATGATAAATATATGTTTAAAATTACAGAAAAAGTTAACAACTCAACTTCTTCTGATATTGTTGCTTCAAATTGGGCCGTTATTAGCAGGGTAGGGCTTCCTGCGACTTCAGATTATATGGTTCTTCATGAAGGTGCCATTGGAATGGTTAATGGTAAGCTTAAAGAAATTGAATATAAGAAGCTTAAAGAAAAGCCAATGGAAGAAAATAATGCTTCTGGATGGATTGGATTTACTGATAAATATTGGCTGACAAGTTTGATCCCGCAAGATAAAATGAAAGTCAATGCAAAGTTTAAAGTTGTGTCTGATTCTGGTGTTGACGTTTATCAAGCTGAGTACACAACGCCACAAACTATAATTAAATCAGGTCAGACCTATCAAACGATTCACCATGTTTTTGCTGGCGCTAAGATTTTGAATATGCTTGATGCGTATGAAGTAACACACAATTTAGATCATTTTGATTTGGCCGTTGATTTTGGATGGTTTTATTTCTTAACAAAACCCTTGTTCCATGCAATGAGCTTTCTTTATGGATTTTTGGGGAACTTTGGATGGGCAATTGTTGTTTTGACGATTTTGGCTAAAGCTATTATGTTTCCTTTTGCGAACAAATCATATCGCTCTATGAGCCGTATGAAGATTTTACAACCTGAAATGGAAAGATTAAAACAAAAATATGGTGAAGATAAAGTACGTATGCAGCAAGAGCTGATGGCTTTTTATAAGGCTAATAATTTGAATCCTTTAGGTGGGTGTTTGCCAATGTTGATTCAGATTCCTGTGTTTTTTGCTTTATATAAAGTGTTGTTCGTTTCAATTGAAATGCGTCATGCGCCATTTTTTGGGTGGATTCATGATCTCTCAGCGCCAGATCCAACCAGTATTTTTAATCTTTTTGGTTTGTTAAGTTTCACACCGCCAGGTGCTCTTATGATTGGTGTTTGGCCTTTGATTATGGCATTTACTATGTATTTGCAACAAAAAATGAGCCCACAACCTGCTGATTCAACACAAGCCAAGATGATGTTGTTAATGCCATTACTCATGCTTTATCTTTTTGCATCATTTCCAGCGGGACTTGTTATTTATTGGGCATGGAGTAATGTTTTGAGTATTTTGCAACAATGGGTGCAAAGTAGAACCGTTGTAAAGGGAGCGTAATTCTTTTGAGTGATAAAACATACGGAAAATGGTTGTTTACACAAGATTGTAACTTTATGTTGGGTGTGGCAAGCCATGCTCAACTTCCTTCTGATCGTCTTCCAGAAATTGCTTTTGCTGGAAGATCAAATGTTGGAAAATCTAGCCTTGTCAATGCATTAACAGCCAGAAAAACTCTTGCTAAAACTTCTAATACGCCAGGCAGAACGCAACAACTCAATTTTTTCAATTTGGGTGAAAAAGTCATTATGGTGGATCTACCAGGATATGGTTATGCTAAAGCTCCTAAAAAATTGGTTGATAATTGGAATCAGCTTATTCATGATTATCTTAAAGGTCGGGTATCTTTAAAACGTGTTTTTGTTTTAATCGATTCACGTCATGGGGTTAAAGCATCGGATAAAACGATGATGAATGAGCTTGATAGTGCAGCGGTTTCATATCAGCTTGTCATGACAAAATCTGACAAAGTCAGTGAAAAAGCATTAAGAGATATTTATGATCAAGTTGTGTTGACATCTAAAAAGCATGTCGCTTGTCACCCAGAAGTTTTGGTCACGAGTTCTGAGAAAAAAGTGGGAATTGAAGAACTCAGATCTGTGATTGGCTTTATCTCTAAAGACTGATTCAGAAATAAAGGAGATGCAAAGACATTGACAACATATTTTAAAAGTGCGTTTGATGTGCCTTTACGTATTCCGCCTATGTGGTTGATGCGGCAAGCTGGGCGTTATTTGCCAGAATACAGGAATCTTCGAGCAAAATCTAAGTCATTTGTTGATTTTTGTCTTTCTCCAGATTTAGCAGCAGAAGCAACGCTTCAACCTATTAAACGTTTTGATTTTGATGCGGCAATTTTGTTTTCTGATATTTTGATGATTCCTTACTCTCTTGGTCAAGATCTTTGGTTTGTAGAAGGGGAGGGGCCAAAATTAGGCGAGTTACACGAAAACCTATCGACATTATTTGTTCTTGAAAAATTAAAACCTGTTTTTGAAACTATATGTAGAGTACGGCAAGAATTACCCCCTGAAAAAAGCTTTATCGGCTTTGCTGGAGGGGTTTGGACAGTTTTATGCTATATGATAGCATCAGATTCAAAAGATTGGCATGGCGTTGTTTTATGGGCTCAGGAAAACCAACAAAAATTCAATGCATTACAAGAATTGGTTTGTCATGCAACTATTGCTTATTTAGATAAGCAAATAGAATCAGGTGTGGATGTTATCCAAATTTTTGATTCTTGGTGCAGTGTTGTTCCTGAAAAATTTCAAGAAAAATGGGTTATTGAGCCAACATATAGAATTGTATCATTTTTAAAGGCAAAGTACCCTGGCATTAAAATCATTGCATTTCCAAAAGGATTTGGAAATTTAGAAAAATATGTTCTTGAAACTGGTATTGATGGGATAAGTATAGATTATATGCAAAATATTGATCTTGATTTGCCCGTTGTTTTGCAGGGAAATTTGTCCCCTGAACTTTTGGTTAAGGGAGGGGATGAAATGGAAAAATCAGTGCATGATATTTTAGAAAAAACAAAAAACAAGCGTTTTATTTTTAATTTAGGGCATGGCATTTTACCTCATACGCCTATTGAAAATGTGGAAAAATTAATTAAATTAGTTAGAGGGTAATCATGGAAGATCAAAACCTAAGTTACAAAAGTTTACTTTCTCAAAAAGGGTTTCCTTCGTATTTGTGGACAGAATTTCTTTCTGCTTTGACTGATAATCTTTATAAAATGACACTTACGTTTTTGGTTGTTCATTTGGCTATTGATGGATTGTCGCAGGCTAATAAAATTTCTATTATTGGAGCAGTTTTCCTTCTTCCTCTTTTAATTTTTTCAGGATGGGGAGGTTATTTTGCTGATAAATTTCCTAAGAGAAATGTTTTGATGTATGCAAAAATGGGGGAATTTTTTGCTCTTATTCTTGCGTGTGGGGCTTTGCACTCAAAAGATTTTTTACTAACGATGGTAACGCTTTTTATTTTACTCATAAAATCAGCTATATTAGCGCCTTCCAAGTATGGAATTATTCCTGAGATTACATCTCCTCACCAAATCTCACGTGCTAATGGCTTGGTGCAAATGTCAACCTTTGTGGCAATCATTATGGGCACTGTTTTAGCCGGCATGTTCTCAACAGTATGGGGGGCGGATACGGTTCCTATTTCAGTTCTTTTGATTCTGCTTGGTGCCGGTGGTTGGTGGATTAGCAGATCTATTCCTTACACGATGCCCTCTTCTAGTGTCGATAAATTTCCTTTGAATCCTTGGGGGAGTATTGGTGAAGGCTTTAAAAAGCTTAAAATTAGCAAATCATTAAGAATTAGTTATTGCGGATCATTTTGGTTTTGGATGACAGCTTCTATTTGCCAGGTGAATCTTTTTATTTTAGGGAAAGAAAACCTTATAATTACAGATTTTTTGCAGATAGAATATTTTTTTAATACTTTCTTTGATTATCAAATTGTCAGTATTTCGGATTTTTATGTGGCTCTTCTTCAAACATTTCTTGCTGTTGGAATTGGGTATGGAAGTGGTATGGCTGGATTTTTATCCGGAGATAAAATAGAATTGGGATTGATGCCTCTTGGGGTTTTGGGTATTTCAAGTGCTTCTATTTATTTATCTTACGCGGCTCCAAGCTATATTCACGCTGTTATTTCATTGACAATGATGGGATTTTTTTGTGGATTTTTCATGGTTCCTTTGAATTCGTTTATTCAAAGCAGAGCAAATAACGCTGAGCGTGGACGTTTAATGGCAACGCAAAGCTTTCTTGATACGTGCGGAATGCTTTCTGGAGTTGCTTTGTACTTTATTTTAAGTGGACCACTTAATTTCTCATCTCCAGCTATTTTTATGATTGTTGGAATTTTAACATTATTGGTTGGTTTTTATATTATTAAGCTTATGCCTATTTTTTTGATACGTTTCGTGCTTTGGGTTTTAATCCATACGTTTTATCGCATCCGTGTTGTCGGGCGGGAAAATGTTCCTCTCAATGGACCGACGCTTCTTGTTGCTAATCATGTTTCATATATTGATGGGTTGCTTATCAGTGCCTGTGTTTCAAAAAATATACGCTTTTTGGTGTATGGGGCATTTTTCAATATTAGAGCGTTTAGTTGGTTGTTTCAAAAGCTTAAAATTATCCCTGTGAGGTCGGGGAGGGATTTGACAAAAAGTATTGAGCGCGCAAGATCCGGGCTCTTAAAAAATGAGATTGTGGGTATTTTTGCAGAAGGAGAACTCACGAGAACGGGGAATATGTTGCCGTTTAAACGTGGGTTCGAAAAAATCATGGAAGAGTTGCCAAAGGATATTCCTATTGTTCCTATTTATTTAGATGGATTATGGTGGAGTATTTTCTCATTTGAGAAAGGTAAATTTTTCTTTAAAATGCCTTCTTGGAGAAAGCTTGACATTACTGTGTGCTTTGGGGAGCATTTGCCTGCACAGACTAAGTCTTGGGAACTGCGTCAAACAATTTCAGAATTAAGCACTAAAGCCGCTCTGGGGAGACGTAAGAATGATATTCCTTTGGGGATGCAGCTTATCCAAATTGGAAGGCTTCATTGGTTTAAGGATATTCTTGGAGACTGGGGACGTAAATCATTGAGTTATGGACGTTTGATTATTCGAAGTTTAACACTGGCTTCTTATTTTAGAAAAAACATTACAGCTGATAAGGTGGGCGTATATTTAGAGGATAATCTTCAAAAGGCAGTTGTGAATATTGCGCTTAACTTTGCTGGAAAAGTGGTTGTGAATTTGGATATAAATGAGCCTATCTCGTTGGTCAAAACAAAACTTGAAATTGGGGGAGTTTCAACTGTAATCAGTACCAGAATGTATGCTGGAGATCATTTTCGGAATCCTTTATTGCTTGAAAAAATACCAAAAGTTAGATCAAAGATTAAATCTTTGATTCATGCAGGAATTTTTTTAATTCTTCCATCAAGATTATCTTTTAGATTACTGTGTGATTATGATTCTGTGGCGACAACACCTGTTGCGATGATTTTCGATAAAGATCTTAATCCTCTTATTTTTACACATTCAAATATTTTAGCTCAAACTCAAAGTTTGGGGCATATTTTCTTTAATAACAAAAATGATTTATTGTTAGCATCTTTGCCTTTAAATACAATTGATGGTTTGATTTTGGGATTGTGGTTTCCTTTGTTTTCAGAGCTTCCTGTTGTGTATGGCAATCAAGATCATATCACGGGAGAGCATATTCAAGAGTCGCAAGTAACGTTTTTGATTACTAACTCTAATAACTATAGAGGGTTGTTTGAGCAGGCCAAGCCATTTCATTTGGCGTCTCTGCGTTACCCTGTTGTCCTTGATGGGGGGATGAATCAATTAGATCTTGAAAATTATAAATTAAAATTTGGATTAGAACTTTTAGAAGGATATTCCATTCCGGAATTGTGTGGTTTTATAAGCTTAAATCATAAAAGTTATATAATCGGAGGGGTTAGGCAAATAGCCCAAAAAGATGGGACTGTGGGTCAGGCGATCCCTGGTACGTGTGCGGCAATTTTAGACCCCGATACTTTTGAGGCATTAATCCCAGGAGAAAAAGGGGTTTTATTTTTTAAAAGTCCGGGGCGTGCTCAAAATGCTTTAAAAAACGGTCAGCAGTGGTATAACACAAAACTATCGGCAACTATGGATGAGGCAGGATTTATTATTTTAGATAAAGGAATAAAAAATGATTGATATAGTGCAAATTGACATGCTTGAGATGGAGGCTTTTATTGGTAAAAATGGAGCAATCGATGCATCCTTGAAAAAAGAAGGGGATGGATGCAGTCCTATTGGCACATTTGGGTTTGCAGACCTTTATTACAGGCCAGATCGTCTTAATGAAATCGAAAAAGATATTGTAGAGAAAAGTCCATTAAATAAGCATCCCATCACCAAGAATTGTGGTTGGGGCGATGACGTGAACGATAGTGCCTATAATACTTATGTAAAACTTCCTTATGAATACTCACATGAAAGGTTGTGGATGGACAGAAGTGTTTATGATGCGTTTGTGGTGATTGATTACAACATCGCTCCAGTCGTAAAGGGAAAGGGAAGTGCTATTTTTATGCATATTCTTGACGATGGAACTCATACAGCAGGATGTGTGGCGTTTAAGCGTGAGAAATTTTTCAATGTGTTGAAAGGTTTATCTTTAACTTCAAAAATTACAATTGGGGGTCAAAAATGATTAAAACATCAACTCTTTCAAACGGCATTAGAATTGTAACTGATTTTATGCCCCATATAGAAACTGCTTCTCTTGGAATTTGGGTAAATGTTGGAGCTAGATGTGAATCGAGAGAATTAAATGGCGCTTCGCATTTTTTAGAGCATATGGCATTTAAAGGAACGAAGACACGCAGCGCGAATCAAATCGCTTATGAGATAGAATCTTTGGGTGGTTATTTGAATGCTTACACATCTAGAGAGAATACAGCTTATTATGTCAAGATGCTTAAAGGTGATGTTGAAAAAGGATTTGAGATTCTTTCAGATATCTTATTTAACTCAGTTTTTGATGAATCAGAGTTTGAAAAAGAGAGAACGGTTATTTTGCAAGAGCTCTATCAAAGTTTAGATACGCCAGATGATATTGTATTTGATTATTTTCATCAAGCAGCTTTTGGGGACAGTAGTTTTGGGCGACCAATTTTGGGGACGCAAGAAACCATTAATTCATTCACTCCTTGTAAAATTCAAGACTATATGAGAAATAATTATGATACAAATAAAATGGTGCTATCTGTTTCTGGAAATATAGATCATGAGAATATTGTGAGGTTATGTGAGAAATATTTTTCTGCTATATCGAAAACAAATACTCAAAATTTAGAAAAAGCAGCTTATGTTGGAAGTGATTTTAGAAAGAAAAAAGATTTAGAACAAGCTCATCTTTTGCTTGGATTTGAAGGGTTTTCTTATGGCACCCCGGAATATTACGCCAGCGCAGTGTTATCAACTATTTTAGGTGGGGGCATGTCTTCCAGGCTTTTCCAAGAAGTTCGTGAAAAAAGAGGACTTGTATATAGTATTTTTGCCTCAACATCAGCTTTTAAAGAAACAGGAATTTTTCAAATCTATGCAAGCTCTGGAGAATCAACAGCGCAAGATGTTATGCCTGTTATTTGTGATGTTTTGCAAGATGTTGGTAAGAGTCTTATTCAAGATGAAGTTCAAAAGGCAAAAACTCAACTTAAGGCTTCGCTTATGATGGCGCTTGAAAGTTCGTCAGGAAGAGCAGAGTCAAAGGCGATGCAATTAATTAATTTTGATAGGATTGTTCCCATTTCTGAAATTCAAGAAAAAATTGAAGCTGTGAATCAAGAGAAGATAAAAGAAGTTCTTTCATCTATGTTGCTCACAGTTCCAACTTTTACAGCCTTGGGGCCTATTGCGAAAATAGAGTCTTATGAAAGTATTCAAAAGAGGTTCGTTCGATGACTTATGTTGTGACAAGTGCGTGTGTGAATTGTAAGTATACGGATTGTGTAGAGGTTTGCCCTGTGGACTGTTTTTATGAGGGGGATAATATGCTTGTGATCAACCCTAAAGAATGTATCGATTGCGGTGTATGCGAAGTGGAGTGCCCAGCAGCAGCTATTCATCCAGACACAAAGCCTGATATGGAAGAATGGGTTGAGTTTAATCAGAAGTATTCAGATAAATGGCCAAGGATTACAATCAAAAAACCCGCACCAGAAGATGCGGATAGCTGGCTCGAAGTGCAAGATAAAATGAAATATTTCAAAGAGTAATATTAAAAAAGAAAAAAAAGATCTTTTTTCTTGCATTGTGTTTGTAAACCAGATATAAAGAATCACGATTTGCGGTCGTGGCGGAATTGGTAGACGCGCAGCGTTGAGGTCGCTGTGGGGGAAACCCTGTGGAAGTTCGAGTCTTCTCGACCGCACCATTTTTTGTAAGCAACTAAACCTCTTTAACTTTACGAGCTGAAAAATGACAAGAAAAATAGAATTCTCAAAAACTCACGATCCCCTTATTTTTCATAAGTTTCCAAAACCTGGAAAAATAGAAGTTATTTCGACAAAACCACTTTCCTCTCAAGAAGACTTATCTCTTGCTTACTCCCCGGGTGTTGGTGAAGTTTGTATGGAAATTGATAAAGACCCTTCGAAAGTTTTCGATTATACGATAAAATCAAACCTTGTTGCCGTGATTACCAATGGTACCGCTGTTTTAGGGTTTGGAGATATTGGTCCTTTGGCGGCAAAACCTGTCATGGAAGGAAAAGGGGTTTTATTCAAAAAATTCGCAGGAATTGATGTTTTTGATATTGAAATAAATGAAAAAGACCCAAAGAAATTAATAGATATTATTGCCTCACTGGAACCCACTTTTGGAGGTATTAACCTTGAGGATATCAAGGCGCCAGAATGCTTTGAAATTGAAAAAGTTTTAAAAGAGCGTATGTCAATTCCTGTTTTTCATGATGATCAACATGGAACAGCGATTATTGTCGCGGCAGGGATTCTAAATGCATTAAGGCTTGTGAATAAGCCAATAGGTAGTGTGAGATTGGTTACCTCTGGGGCTGGAGCTGCAGCATTATCATGTGTAGACTTATTGATAGAGTTGGGTCTTGAACCTGAAAATATACTTGTGTGTGATCAAAAAGGTGTTTTATATGAAGGTCGTGATAATATGGACCGATTTAAAACTGCTTTTGCAAAAAATACACCATGTCGTAGTTTAAAAGATGCTTTGCAAGGAGCCGATATTTTTCTAGGGCTTTCTGTTGCGGGAGTCGTATCAGCTGAAATGATTTCAGGCATGGCCCAGAATCCAATTATTTTTGCTTTGGCGAACCCTGTCCCTGAGATTATGCCAGAAGAAATCCTTAAAGTTCGAAGTGATGCTATTATTGCCACAGGAAGATCTGATTACCCTAATCAAGTCAATAATGTTTTATGTTTCCCATTCCTTTTTAGAGGGGCTCTTGATGTAGGGGCGACTCAAATTAACATGCCCATGAAAATTGCCTGCGTAAGGGCGTTGGCAGATCTTGTCTTGGAAGAGTCATCTGATATTGCAATGGCAGCGTACGTAGGTGAATCATTGGTTTTTGATCGTAATTATATTATCCCAAAACCTTTTGATCCACGCCTGCTGGTAAGAGTAGCTCCTGCTGTTATTAAGGCGGCAATGGAGTCTGGTGTTGCAACGCGTCCAATTGCGGATTTGGAAAAATATATATTGGATTTGAAAGGGTTTGTCTATAGATCTGGTCTTGTAATGCGACCTATATTCGATCAAGCAGAGCTTCATCCAAAAATAATAGTTTTCTCTCAAGGTGAAGATGAGCGTGTTTTAAGAGCAGCTCATCAAGGGATTGAAGAAGGATTTATAAAACCTATTTTAATCGCCGATTCAAAAGTGCTTCATGAAACAGCTCAAAAATTGAATCTAAAATTAGACCCTTCCTTGGTAATTATAGAGGCTCTTGAAAATAGGGATGAGCAGGCAGCAAAGTTGGTCAAAGAAGGAAAAGCAGATATTGTCATGATGGGGCCAAAAGGTTTTTTCGAAGAACATAAAAAAACCTTGCAAGACATGTTACAAACATCTTCAGCTTCTATTTATTCTCTTATGATGTTGATTTTGCCAAAAGGGGTTTATTTTATTTCAGGAACTCATACACCTAGTATTAATTCTTCCAAAGATCTTTGTGTGATGGGGTCATCTTGTATTGAATTTGTTCAAAATCTTGGTTATGAACCCAAAGTTGCATTGTTATCCCATAGTCATTATGGTTCCACAGAGGACGAATCTGCAGTCAAAATGCGTGAATCTGTAACATTGTTAAGAGCGCTTTTTCCAGATCTAGATATTGATGGTGAAATGCATGCTGATGCGGCAGTATCTCCCAATGTTGCAGCAAAAACAGCCATTTACTCTTCACTTAAAGGTCAGGCAAACCTTTTGATTATGCCATCTCAAGAAGCAGCTCACATTAGCTATGGTTTATTGAAAAGCCTTGAAGATGGAATTGCTGTAGGGCCTGTTCTTTTGAACATGGACTATCCTGCTCAAATTCTGACTTCATCAATTACAACACGCGGAATTTTAAATCTTTCTGCATTAACTGTTTTAATGGCTCAAAAAGCTCAAAGGCCTTCCTGATGACAAACAAGCGAGATGAAAAAGAAGAGGATACTCCTATCATCTCGCCCGCTGACACTGTATTTACAGTTGGTGTGTCTCATGAAACAATCGATCAAGTCCATGATGCATTGCAATCAGGTGAGAGTGATACAGTTGAAGAAATTGTATCCGATTTGCATGCTGCCGATGTTGCAGATCTTATTGAAAGGCTCGAAGATGGGGACCGTCACGATTTGGTTGAAGTCTTGCGTCAAAGTCTTGATGCGGAAGTCTTTTACTATTTAGAAGAAAATACACTCGAAGAAGTTGTTTCGCAACTTGGAAGTCATGATGTTGCTGCTGCAATATCAGAGCTTGACCCTGATGATGCTGTGACCATTATTGAAGAATTGGATGAAGATCGCAGGGAAGAGGTTTTAAGAGAGTTTCATCCACAAGATAGGGCCGCTGTTGAGAAGATATTGTCATATCCTGAAAACTCAGCAGGGCGACTCATGCGCTCGCGTATGGCCGTGGTGAAATTGCACTGGACAATTGCACAAGTGATTGATTTCATGGCAGTTTCACAAGATTTACCTGATGAGTTTTTCCAAGTTTTCGTGGTGGACGATCATCAAAAACCTGTAGGGCTGGTGTCTTTAAGCTCCCTATTAAAAGCGCCAAGAGATGAAAAAATTGAATCTTTTATCGAAGAGCGAGAGTTTAAAACAATTCCAATCCTAACTCCAGATGAAGACGTGGCAAAGCTGTTTAAATATTATGGGCTTGTTTCTGCTCCTGTTGTTGATGAAGATGGCCGCTTGGTTGGTATGATCACTGTTGACGATGTGGTAGAAGTCATTGAAGAAGAGGCTGAAAAAGAGATTCTTCACAGCGGAGGTGTGGGGCGTTCAGACTTTCACGCAGGAATCAATGAAACAGTTTGGCTTCGCTTAAAGTGGCTTTTGGTTGCTCTTGTGAATACCTTTTTGGCTGTGTATGTAATCAGTCATTTTGAAAAAACTTTAGAAGGAACAATTGCTTTGGCTATTTTAATGCCAGTTGTTGCTGGAATGGGAAGTAGTGCAGGGATGCAGGTTGTCACTGTGATTGTGCGCGCCATGGCAACAGATGAAATGCGTAATAATGAATACGTTCGGCCACTTTTTAAAGAAATTGGCGTTGCAACTATGATTGGCATTATTTTAGGAGCCATTTTTGGGGGGGCTGTGTATTTCTGGCAGGGAAGGCTGGATATTAGTATGGTGGTGTTCCTAGGTCTTCTTATAAACATGCTTTGGGGAGCGCTTGCCGGTGTTTTGATGCCTGTTGTTATCTCCAGGCTAGGGTTTGACCCCGCGCCAAGTTCGGGCCCCTTGTTGAGCTCGTCAACCGATATTTTCGGATTTGCAATTTTTCTAGGATTAGCTGTTTTATTGTTATCTTGACTTTTTAAAAAAAAGATATACAATGTATATATGTACATCAGGGAGATTGGATTAATGCTGACATCGCTTCAAAAATGGGGAAATAGTTTTGCTGTAAGAATTCCAGCAAGTTTTGTAAAAACGCTTCATATGCATTCCGGAACTCCTCTTGAAATTGTCATTGATGGAGATCGTATATCTATTTTGCCTAAAACGCTTTCTTTGAATGAGCTTTTAGATAGAATAACGCCTCAAAATTGTCATGATCTTTTGTTGGATGATGCACTTCCTCAAGGAAAGGAAGAGTGGTAGGCTATATTCCTCAAAGGGGGGATTTTGTTTGGATTGAGTTTGATCCTCAAAGAGGTATAGAAATTAAAAAACGTCGTCCCGCTTTTGTTATTTCGCCCAAGGCCTACAATCAAAAAAGAGGGTTGATGTTGTGCATGCCCGTTACGAGTCAAATTAAGGGTTATCCTTTTGAGGTGATTGTAGAAACACCTAACATTCAAGGCGCAATTTTGAGTGATCAAATTCAATCCCTTGATTGGTCTTTGCGTAAAGTGGAGTTTATTGAGCAGTCGAGTTTTGATATTTATTTCCAAGCAATAGAAAAAATCACCTTGCTTTTGCGTTAGTTTGCGGCCGTTAACTTTTCGTTAACTATTTATTTCTTAATAATAAGTTAAAGGTGATTTTATATGATTAAATATTTTTTAATATTGACAATGCTTTCTGGATGCGGATATCAGGCACCTAAAGAGCTGAATCTGACAACGTTTTTATCAGATGCAATAGCGCAAAAAGATCCAGCTCCTTTTAGCGGGGTTATTTTGATTGATGTGCAAGATTGGCGTATTATTGACCGAGTCAAGTCTTACCGAAACACGAAGGTGCTTAAAAATCAGCTGTTTGTTTTAGGTGATGTTTCAAAGCAAATCACAGCGGCCATTGCTTTAAAATTGGTTGATGAAGGAAAATTGTCTTTGAATGCGCCAATCACAACCTATATGCCAGAGCTTGGCAGCTGGGCCAAAAAAATCACCATTCATCATTTATTAAATCACACCTCTGGAATGGGTGAAGGGACAAGCATTGTTGGAAAAACCGGTCAATTTCTTTACAGCAACGGTGGATATGAGCTGCTTGGGCAAATCACAGCCAGAATAGAAGCAAAAACTTTCCCACAGCAAGTCAAAGCAATTGCTAAAATGTGTGATATGCAAGAAACATTCGCCAATGAAAAAGCGGATCCATTTTTCCTAAAATCTCTTCACCCAAATTTCGAGCAAGGGTGGGTTGAAGATAAAAAAGGTGCATTTTCAAGAAAAGATGTTCGCAAAGAGGTGTCTCAAAATCCATCTCTTGGCATTATTTCCACACCAGAAGACATGATGAAATGGTCAAAATGTCTTCACACGGGTGATTTATTGTCACCTTCATCTTACCAAAAAATGATCACACCAGGTCCTCGTTTTAATCACAGATGGAGTGAAGATGCAAGATATGGATATGGTCTTCAAATCCAAAAAGCCTTTGGTTCTCTAGAAATTAGTCACAGCGGTAAAACGCGTGGGTTTAAATCAACGCTGATTTACTACCCGCAAGAACAAGTTCATATCGTGATTATGGAAAACATCTCCCTTCATAATTCAAGTGAATCCAGAAATTTTGGTATGCACGACCGTGTTCGAAAAGTTGTGATCGACCGCATCTTAACTCCCCCAGTTTTGGATTGATCGTTTCGCGAAAATTCTCCCTAAACAGATGAAAAATCCATCATTTTTATCGTTATTTTCTGTCAAATGAATTGCTTTTTGAGCTTGACGTGTGTGTAAAAATATGGCAAAGTGTTAGGGTTAGTTTACTGTATATGCAACAAAGGATAAAAAAGAAATGACGATTAAAATAAAAAATTCAAACTCAGCCGCGATGATTTCCAAAATTTTGGCAACAACTGCAATAACCGCAATCATCCCTATGAATGCTCAAGCAGCCCATCGAGTTGAAAAAGGAACAGCTGTGTCTCATCATGCATCTATCCACGGTGGAAATGGAAAAATATCAACAATAGAAAAAGAGGCAATGGGTTTTGCTGCAAAAAGCTCCAATTTTGCTTTCCCAATGAGCCGTGAAGCCCTTAAAAACATTAAGGCAACAAAAAATCTTCTTGAAATGACAGCAAGAAACAAAGAAACTTTTGTCGAATTTGCTTTGGCTGGCGAAAAAGGGAACATGATTACCCAAGCCGGCGCTAAAGTTAAAATCACACAAAGCCCAGACGGTGTGTTTACTGCAAAATTTGCAAGCAAAGATGCGCAAGGTCGTTTTGTCAAAGCCTTAAACGCGGGTGATTTTGAAATCAACGGAAAACTTGTGGCAATCTCCCCAGCTGGACTTGAAATTTTGCAAGGATCGTCATTTACTGCAGGAAGCCTGGATTTGGTTACAGGCCATGATCATAAATTCGAAAATGGTAAGCATGTTTTCACCTCTCTTCCAGGGCAATCTGAAGGCTTCAAAAACTCAGGAATTCTAAGATTAACAGGTGTTCAAGGAGCATCTATCGGTGATTCAAAAGTATCCCATATATTCGCACCAACTTTCCAAAACGAAGGGCTTATCATCGCAAAAGAAGCTGATATCCAAATCATTCCTGGTAAAACAACTTTAAGTTTTGACGGGGCTTTATTTCAAGTGGCAGTTAACTCAAGCACGCTTGATGAAAAAACAGTAAAATTGCGTGATGATGCAAAGGGTTTCTTTGTATTCACAACAGATGAAGCGGTTCAAGCCTATAACCAAAGCTTTAACGTGAGCGATGCGCCAAAAGAAGTTAAAATGGACGTGGGAAGCATTGTCATTAAAGACCAAAATGCACTTGTTGTCTCCCGTGGCCATGATTTATCCGCAAAAACCATTGATATGCAAGCAAACTTTGATTTGCGTGGCGGAAGCATGACATCAGACACAGGTATAACCCTTAAATCAGACAAAGCAATTCCTTCTTATGGTCTTCATTATGTTGCAAAAAATGGCGACATCGTCATCGATTCAGCAAAAGAAATTAGGTTTGCTGGAAACCAAATGGAATCAAATGGTGACATTTACATCACAGGCCAACAGATTCAAGATGTATCTGCAGACTTACCTCAAGATTTCATCAACATTGAAACAGTAAACGGGAAAAATGTTGTTTACCGCTCGAAAACATCGGCTGTTCTGAAAAACAAATTTATCAAAGCGCGCGATGGAATCCACGGTGGTCATGTTGTGATCCAAGCTTCAGATGCGCCATATTTAATTGGCGGTGGGGTTGATGTAAGCGGTGATGAAGGTGTTCTTGAATCCAAAGGTGGACGCGTTGTCATTGGGGGCGATTATGGCACCATTGGCAAAGAATCCGCAAACACGGGCGGAGACCTTGCAAATGTGCATGAAAAATTCACAATTTCAAAAGAAAATAACGCAAAAACAACCGTTATTTCGGGAACGACATACATCAAAGCAACAGGTAATGCTGGCGGCGGTCAAGTGCTTCTTTTGGGTAGCACCGGCGTGTCTTTAAACGGCCAAGTAAACCTTGAATCCAAGCACGGAAAAGGGGGTGATTTTGCCATTTACACAAACGGAAAAGTCCACGCCCCAACAGTTCTTGCAAAGGTGAAAAACCAAGGAGCAAAGGGCACAGGCCAACGCGTTTTCGACCCAGGTCATTTGGTGTTTGCGGATAATGCAACGATTGGCATAGCAGATGCTGCGGCAGCAGATGCTGCGATAGGTAATGGCGCTGCTAATTCTGTTGCATGGATGCCAGCAGGTGGGTTCGCTGCTGCTGCTGGTTGGGATTATGCTAATGGTATTGCCCCAGCACCAGGTGGTCGTATTCACACTTATAACCAAGTAAATGTTGCAAATGGCGCAGCAGATGGAATCTCCTGGATCGACACAGCATACGTTCAGGCTGGCGATACCTACATCGCCGACGGTCACGCGGTGATTCTTTCCGAAATTGGCGCAGGAGGAGGGCTTGCTGGCAACCTCACAATCAACGCAGATCTTGGCATTGAAGCGCGTGCAGATATCACAGCGCAAAGTTTGGTCTTAAATACTGCGCAAGGAAAAATCGAAGGCACAGGAATTTTAAATGCAGCAACGGGTGATTTGATTTTAAATTCAAGAAAAAATATCGGCTCGTCATCCCAAAAATTAAACATCGCGGTTGCAGGTGTATTGCTTGGCGGATCCACTCATGGAAGTGCATATATAGAATCGGCAGAAGCTCTTGCTGTTGGAAATGGAGCAAACACATTCTTTGTTGCAAAAGACGCGATGCTGGGCTCGGCATCAGGAAATTTAACAGTTGCAAACCTCACAGGGACTGCAGACAGTTTTATCACTTTGCAAGGAGATAATGTTGTGGCCGGTGTAGGAACAATCAAAGGTGGCGTGATAGGGCTTATGGCGCTTTATAATGGTGTTCAAAAGACTCTGACTACTACAATAAAAAGTCAACTTGTGCAAGCAGTTCCCAATGCTGCTCTTTTAAGGACAATTGGTTTTGGCTCCATAAATGGAGATCTGATTATTGATGGAAATAGTAATAGTGGTGGTGCTTTTATTGATTTTGGTCCGTATAATCTTATTTTGCGTGGAAATGACATCCTATCTATCAGAAATCCAGGTATACGAGAGCCTTTGCAACCCAATAAATTGAGAGGACCTCTTACAGGTCTGACTCTTCATTACAATGGAAATAAAACTCTTGACCAAGCTTTGTTTGATAGGGCCATTGAAGCAACTCAAAATGCGAATGCGAATCTTACCTCCATCGGAATCATCTCTGGTGGAACATTATCCCTAAACGGAAATATCAACTTCACAAACAACGCCGCAAATGTTGCAAACGTCACTCTTGGTGGAAAGCAAATAGTTGATCATAACGGTGGCGCCGCACAAGCCCTTGTCGCAGACCGACTTGAAAACGTTAGAAGCCTTACCATCGCCACACCAGATGGACAAAATGCAACTCTTTTCAACACACAAGCCCGTGCTGGCGGTTTGGCTGATGATGTTTTTGCTCTTGACAGAATCCAAGATGCTCTTCAAGATATAGCTGGAGCTCCTGGTGTTCCAAAGGCCGACATCCCAATCACCTTCAAATCAGGAGGGGATTTAACCATTAACTCTGATGCTGATGTTGCAACAGAGGTGAATCCATTGAGGTTAAATGTGGCAGGAACAACTTCTATTGAAGCACATGGACAAATTTTAAACCTTGATTCGCAAGCAAGAGATCTGATGTTTGGTCGCGTGGATGCACGCCTTATTGATCTAGACGCTACAGGCAAAAATGTTGAACAAAAAATAGGAAACCTCTTGCAATTTGAAATCGGAGCTGGGATTAATGCTGAAAACATCATCTTGGATAATTTGAATGAAATTCCTTCTATTGTCTTTCATGCAACAGGTGATGTGAATATTAAATCTTCAGTTGATATGGAAGTATATGATCAATCAAGTGGTGGAAATGTTATTCTTGCCGCCCCCCATATTTTAAGGGGAGAAGGTCCTGCTGATGTTATAAACTTAGATCCAGAAAGAAATGCAAACGTTACAGCTCAAACTCTAACCTTTAAAGCCATTAATGCACTAGGCGCAGACGCGCCAATGGTGATTGCAGATGCTGGCGGTTTTATGACCCCAGCAGATTTAAAATCATTTGTGAATGCCAAAAATGGCCATGATCCGGTTACTTTGGTTGTAACAGGACAAGATCGTATTGCATCAGTTCAAAACTTGATACTTTCTGGTTCAAGTGTTGAGATAAATAACGATCTAACATTTTCAAATATGGATCCTGATCTAGGTCTAAACATTGCAGGTCAAGGTGCAGACCAGCTCAACACCATCACACTTCGCTCTGGTGCAAACGGGGTGGTCTTTGGTGCAAATCTTATCGCCGGATACGGAACAGCTGCAAACAGTGCGAACGTGATTATTGAATCTGTTCACAGGGATTTAGCCCTTTCAAGCATTACAGCAAGGGATTTAAGCATTACAGCCACAGGACGCAATGTAACACAAGTAGCAGGGGATTTGGATCTTACAGGACAATTGATCATCACAGGTTCAGATAGTGCGCAAGTAAAGGCGGCAGGGCATGATCTTATTCTTGGAGACATTACATCGGCAGGAAACTTCACGGTTACAGCTGTGAATGACTTGACCCAAGCAGGGGATTTAGATCTTACAGGACAATTGATCATCACAGCTTCAAACAGTGCGCAAGTGAGCTCAACAGGGCATAATCTTGCTCTTGGAAACATTAGAACCGCAGTAGGTGATTTTACGGTTACAGCTGTTGATGACTTGACCCAAGTAGGAGATTTGGATCTTACAGGACAATTGATCATCACAGCTTCAAACAGTGCGCAAGTGAGCTCAACAGGGCATAATCTTGCTCTTGGAAACATTAGAACCGCAGTAGGTGATT
>CAZCFE010000003.1:70082-87587 GCA_964497925.1 uncultured Alphaproteobacteria bacterium
GAGATTTGGATCTTACAGGACAATTGATCATCACAGCTTCAAACAGTGCGCAAGTCAGGTCAGCAAATGCGTTGACAACAGGAGCAATTACATCGACAGGGGATGTTGAAATAAAAGTATCCGGCGCGAATGCTTTGACGTTGGCAGGTATCATTACAGCAGGGGCTAATCGGACTGTAACGCTGCAAGGTAACACAATTATGGGGCTTGGCGTTGCAAACATAATCCAGGGGGGTATTTCAACTTTAGAATTGATTTATAACCAAGCCAGAAACTTTGTATCTGGTGGTGCAGGGCAAGTTAATATAACTCAGGTTTTAGCAGCAGTTCAAGGCGGGAATTTCAATCATCTTAAACTGCAAACGCATGGAGAGGCCGGGATTAATGCTGCTGGTGTAGACATGCTAGGAAAAAGCCTTACTCTTACAACGACTGCAGGTGGTATTAATTTGCGTGGTTTGATTGACACGTCAGCAAACGGTGGAGCGATTACACTGACCTCATTTGCAGGGATTACATCAAATGTTAACACTGGAGCAGAAAGATTAAACTCTGGAGCTGGTGTGATTACCTTAACTGCAAATGTTGGAAGTGATATTAAGGGTGCAGGCAACTCAGCCATTGGTGTGAGATCCACAGGAGCGTTGGTTGTTGTTAATGGGCATGACGTTCGCTTAACATCAGGAGCAGCGTTGACAACAGGAGCAATTACAGCAGCAGGTCTTGTGGGTATTACAACGACGGCAGGTGGTGGTATTACAGTTGGAGCACAGATCAATACTTCTGCGGGTGTCGGTAATATCGCATTAAATTCTTTTGCAGGGATTGATGGTGTAGGTCTTCTTCATACAAATGATGGGCAAATTGTATTATCTGCCGATGCTGCTTCAAATATTGACGTTCAGGTTCAGCATGGGGTCGCCGCTATAGCAGGAGTTCGTGTGATTCGAGGTCAAGATGTTACTATTACCTCAGCTGAGAACTTAAATCTAATAGGGAATGGACTGATTAGAAATCTTACATTAAATACAGGCGGGGTTGATAAGAATATCAGAATTCAAAATGCTCTTACAGCGGTAAACTTGACCGGAAACCTGATCCTAAATGCAACAGGAACGGTGACAACAGCCGCGGCGATTGCTGTAGGTGGCGAAGTCAATATCACAGGTCAAACAGACGTTAATACATCTGCTGACGCAGTTACGGGTGGAAGGGGTGTTTCGATTGTGTCCACAACCGGAAATGTTACAACAGGCGCAGTTACAGCAACGGCAAATGATGTTGTATTAACAGCTGCTGATGATCATGGTATTACGATTGGTGGTAACGTTGAAGCAACGGCAAGGGATGTTATTTTGCGTGGACAAAGTCTGACAAATGGTGCATCAACAATCACAGCGGCAAGAAAAATTGCGCTTCAAAAAACAGGAGGCGCAGGTGATTTTGAACTTGGCAATACAACAACGCGTGAAATTGAACTTCAAGCCTGGGTAAGTGGTCAAGGTTCTTTAACAGCAAGTAACACGGGTCCATTGAATTTGAGTGTGAATTTAGTGGCCCCTCAAGTATTTGATGGAGCAACCACAGCTGATGTTATAATTGGAGATGATTTAAATATTAGAGCAACAGGAAATGTTACGCAAACAGGATCAGTTATGGCATTAAATTCTGCCAAGATTGACGCAGGAGTAAATGATATCACTATTGATGGATGGCTTGTTGCGAGTGGGGTTCCAGCTGGAGCTGATGTTGATGATTCAAATGGGGCCATTGCAAATCCTGCTCCTTGGGATCATTATAATCCAACAGGAACTGTTGAGTTGACAGCGGCAAGGGTGAATGGGAATGCTAACCCTTCACCAAATGATTCTTGGATTATGGGTCGTAGTGTGACACTTGGTGGGGTGGAAATTCATAATTCGAATGCAAATTTGAATCAAATAAAACTTTATAAGAACAAGCCTGTTGCGGCTCCTGTTGGCGGTGGTGGAAACCCTGTCAATCCAAATTCAGATGCGTCTGATAATCTTGAACATCCAGATACGAAAGATCAAGGATTGAAAGGTGATATAAATGAAGCAAAAGACGCAATTGATGATGCTTTGAATGATTCTGAAAAAGCAGCCAAAGATCCGCAAAGCGCTGCATCAATTGCGGCAAACGCTCTTCGTGCAGGTGATATTGGGGCCGGTGTAGAAACTTCTGGCGCGGATCTTGCGTCACAGTCTGTCTTCGAGTCTACTCCTGATTATACACAAGCAGTTGATCGTTTGACACAGCCTTTGTATGTCACAGCCGACCAGTTGGCAGATGTGATCAGCAATTTGAAGAAAACGCCATCTTCTGATGCAAACTCTCTCACCGATCCAAATAAGGTGACTTTGGGCGGAGTCTTTACGCTTGATTTGACGAACCTTCCAAGCTTTGTAGAGTCTTTCTCACAAGAAAAAGCTGTGGTTCGGGTCATGAGTAATGGTTCCGTTGAGATTGGGTATCCGGTTTCAACTTTGAATCAAATCAGAAACTCTGTTGCATCAAAAGCAAGAGCAGCCTCATTTAAAGTTGGACCTGATATTGTCAATGTTGCTCAAGTGCAAATAACAGTGGATTCTGACGGCACATTTGGCGGCGCGGCAACAGCCGAAGAAGAAGCTGCAATGGATGCTGTTTTGGGTAAGAAAGAGAAAAAGACTAAGAAAGTTCGTGTTTCACAAAAGAATGCCGATGGAACTGTGACATTTAGTGAGCAAACGGTATCTGATGATGCACCTGTTGCTCGCAGAACAACAAAGCCATTTGTTCAAAAGGCTTCTTCCAAAACTTCATATTTTGGAGATGGACCTATGATTCCAGGAAGTTTGCCTTTATCCCGTTCTGTTTCTCCTGCCTCTGTTGCTGATGGGTTTGCAATACCAAGCAGCGATACGGTCAAGATGAAGACTTCTTTTGTCCCTGTTGCTGATGGTCCAGCAATTGGTGGAAATGTGGGTGCTTATACGAATCCGAAGTGGAATGTGGGACCTGCTCAAAAAGCTGGCCCAGTTATTAATATTCCAGCAAGACAGTAAACACTTGCGATAAGGCTAAAAATAAGGGGGGGCAAATGCCTCCCTTTTTTGTAAAATAAACTTGACAAAGTGCGCAGTTTTTGATACATTTAATCTATAGATTTTGGTGCGAGATTGCCTAAAAATCATATGAACGAATGCAAAAAAGAAAGAATAAAAATGAATCATGAACATGGCGATGATTGCGGATGTGAAGTAACAAAAGCCCATACAAACCCTTATGGATATTTTGGTGAAGAAGAAATTGTCATTCACAGCTCGCCTTTGGCATTAGAAGGAATGCGCAGTGCTGGAAAACTTGCTTCCAAAACACTTGACTATATCAAAGATTTTGTGGTTCCTGGTGTGACAACAGCGTATCTTGATGATTTATGCCATAATTTTATTTTAAAACATAACGCAATTCCTGCCCCTCTTAATTACAAAGGTTTTCCAAAGTCAACATGCATTTCAATTAACAATGTTGTGTGTCATGGGATTCCAGGGGATAAAAAAATCATGGATAAAGATATTGTGAATATCGATGTGACCGTGATTTTGGATGGTTGGCATGGGGATACAAATCGTACATTTTGCGTTGGGAAAATCCCCTTGCGCGCCAAGAAATTGGTGGATGTGACCTATGAGGCATTGGTTCGTGGAATTAAAGAAGTTGCCCCTGACAAGCATTTTGGGGATATTGGGCATGCAATTCAAAGCTACGCAGAAAGTCAGGGTTTTTCAGTTGTGCGTGATTTTACCGGACACGGTATTGGTCATGTTTTCCACGCTCCGCCTTCAGTATATCATTTTGGATCAAAAGGGAAGGGGCCTTTGATGAAAGAAGGAATGTTCTTTACCATTGAACCCATGATCAACAGCGGTGGTTTTGGCGTTAAAGTTTTAAGTGATGGATGGACAGCCGTGACGCGTGATAAATCATTATCGGCCCAGTTTGAGCACACAATTGCTGTGACCAAAACAGGTTATGAAGTTTTAACTTTGGCAGATGGGGAAACCATTTAAATGGAGCTCACCTTAACTGATTCTGCAAAACAAAAAATCGCCAGTCTTATTTTGGATGAACCAGATTCATTTTTACGTCTTTCTATTCAAGGGGGAGGGTGTGCTGGGTTTTCTTATAACTTTTTGATGGATAGTAATATTATTGATGAAGAAGATTTGGTTCATCAAGAAGAGTGCGTGAAATTTGTCATTGATGCAATATCACACGATTTGGTGAAAGGCTCTCAAATTGATTATACAGATGATTTAATGTGGTCTGGTTTTATTGTTAAAAACCCAAATGCTGTAAGTAAGTGTGGTTGTGGGACCTCTTTTTCAATTTAAAGACAAAACTTATCTATGCAAAATGTTGGATGAGCATGATATTTTTTATATAATTCTGGCAAATCTTCCGGGCTTTGAATTTCATGGTCATGAATCCCTGTTTTAATAAACACGGAATCCAGATTCATGCTATTAGCTCCCATAATATCAGTTGCAAGTCCATCTCCTATCATAATCAGACGAGAGTGATCGATTGATTTAAGGTTTTTAATGGCGCGTTTGAACATATAAGGATGAGGCTTTCCATACGTATGCAAAAGCACTCCTCCCATTTGTTGATAACGAAAAGCAAGTTCTCCAGGTTTGTAAAGGGTTTCTCCTGTTTCTGTAACAACAAGCCTATCGATATTTCCACAAACCATTGGGATATCCAGACTAATAGCTGATTTCATCATGGCGTCATAATTATGGATACTTTCTTTTGTTTCAAGGATGTCAAGAACAAGTATGAAATCCGCATCTTCAAGGTCATTAACACGATTTATTTTAAGTTGCTCCAGAAGCTCTTCATTGGGAATAGTGTCAATGAGAAAGCATTTATGGCCAATATGATAGCGTTCTATGAAATGTCCTTCATGAAAACTTTCATACATGCTTTCTCCTGAAGTAAAAAGGTTGTAATAAAGGTCTCTGTTGATTTTAAACTTTTCTTGCACGATCTTATCAAGAGTGTCCATACGATGTGGTGAGTTTGAAAGAAAGAAAACAGTTTTATCCATATCTTTCATTTTTTCAAGTAAAGGGTGAACGTGGGGGAATGATCCATTCCTATTGCATACAACCCCCCACAAGTCCACGATAAAGCCATCATATTTATCTAGAAGTAATGACATTCCTTCCATCATTTATTTTTCCTTCAAGTGCATAATACCATCCCAATTGGCAGGTGGTGGAGATGCGATGAGGTCTTGACAACGTTTGATATATTTTGCGGAAAGATCATCTTCTTGGGCAAGTTTTTCAAAAAATGGAATTGCATTTTTGAAATCTTGGGAAAGATAAAGATCAAATCCTTTTGTGAAGATATTTGCCTTTTCTTTTTCTTCTTGTGAAACAGAAGTTAAATAATCATCTTTTTCAATGCCAATGAGTTCAAAGATTTTAATACCAAAAGACTTTCCTTTTACGGCGACAACATCAACAGGTCTTGTGACAAAATTAGCAGGAAGCGCGTTTAGAGTTGATTGAGATATAAGGATTTTTGTATTATACATCTTGTTTGTGCCCTCTAGACGTGCAGCCAAGTTTACATTGTCGCCAATGGCTGTATAATTCATACGTTCAGATGATCCCATATTCCCGATCACAGCGTCGCCTGTGTGAATACCTATACGTGTTCTGAGTTCTGGTTTTCCTTGCGCTTTCCAATAACGGTTTAAAACAGTGATTTTTTGCTGACAAATCAGAGCTGATCGGCAAGCGTGATAAGCTTGCTTTTCATCCGCATCAGGAGCCCCCCAGAATGCCATAATCGAGTCACCAATGTATTTATCAATGGTTCCTTTACTTTGGGCAATAACAGTAGTAAGTTCTTCTAAATATTCAGATAAATGTATGGATAAAAGATTAGGATCCATACCTTCTGAAATGGTGGTAAACCCTTCAATATCACTAAAAAATAATGTTACAGGCATAACTTTTCCACCAATTTCAATATCTTGACCGCTGTTTACGAGCTTTTCTAGTAAACCTTTTGGAATGAATTGCGAAAAGTTTTTAACACTTGTTTTCATATTTTGTGTTTCGGCTGTTAAGTTTACAATTTCTTTTGTATTGCTTTCGATATAGACAGAGTCTTCTAGATCAAATTGGCGAATTTTTTCAGCTTCGATTCCTAAATAATTTAGAGGCTGAGAATATTTATTCACATAAAAGAATAGCCAGAATAAAATTAGAATTAAAAGCAGGATACTAATAAGAATGCTATTCATTTTGATTTTATTTGCTTCAATGCTAAAGTCTTCAGTAGGAGATATTGTTATAATTTTCCAATCTAGTTTGCTAATTATTGGGAATGATTTGATTAAAGATATATAATTCTTATTTTTATGCGTGAAAAAATTTCGATTGCTTGTGGATCGTTTGGAAATATCACTAGCATATGCTATTTTAAGTAATTCCAATGCAGGGTGGTGAATGTTGCGTAATTGGGTATTAGTTCCGATATTTGATTCGGAAATTAACATTTGCTGTCCATCTATCAAGAATAATTGAGTGTTTTCACTAATTCGATTTGCATCCAAACTTAAAGCAAGACTGGTTAAATTTGATTCTACATATAAATAATTATTATCATTTGCGAGTCTCATCATTTGAGTTAAAACAGTTTTTTTTGTAATCTTTGACAAATCTAATATTTTTGCTTTTTCAGAGTTCAATCTTTGATCTTTGGTTTTTTGAATGCTTGAGATGTATGTTTCAATTTCTAAATCATTAGCATTTGCAATTCCTGTGTTTTGGAGTTGATTGTTATAATATATAATATTTTTTTGTATAACTTTTCCATGGTTGTCTATTTTTACAAGACCAAAAGCAAAGTTCGAATCTTTCGCAATTGGAGATGAAAAATACGTATCGTTGGTTTTGATATCTGTTCCAAACCGAGTTAATAAAATGAAAGTATTTTGATCTATCGATGCTAAAATATTGTTAACTCTTTTTATGTCGCTAATTTTCGCTAAAATTTTTTGAGGATTTTCATTTAATTGCGCTAAGAAATTTCCCGAAAAAAGAAAAGCAGTTGATCTTATTTCATTATCAGTTTCATCAGAATAGTCAACAATACGTGAAGCTAATGCTTCATTTTGTCTATTCAAAAAAAAGCTGGCATTCTTAAGAACAAGATTATAAACGGCATTATTTTGATAATTTATAATAATGGACGCAAAGAAACATATGACAAAAGAGACCATTATTAAAATTTTTGTTTTTAAAGATACATTTTTTTTCATTTTACATCTCTCTTATGTTCTGAGTTTAATTGTAATTGCTTTGTAATATTGTCTGCTTTGTTTAGGTATTTTGAAAAATCTGTAATTTTATTAATCATTAACCGGAGCTGAGATCTTATCCCAGGATCTGATATTTTGCCTAAATCAATTTTGCTGTCAGGATTTGATAAAACAGAGCTTATTGCAAGTTCTGTTGATTTAAGTATTTTGCTTAATTCTCTAGTATTAATTAACCCTATCATAAAATTAAGGCATGCTGCCAGTAGAAGCCCCATACCAAGTCGTTTGTAAAGATTGTTAATTTCATCAGCTTCATCAATATTGTTTTGTTTTAAGTCGTAATAGATTACAATGCCCGCACGTTCTTGGTTTGCAACGTCTTTTAACGTGACTCCTGAAAATTTAATATCACCTTGAAAAGTACCCTTCCAATTTTTTGTTTTTGATATTCGAACTTGTCTTAGAAGTTGACGTTTATCCGTGTCTGTAAGTTTTTTTTCTGATGTGCTAAATGCGGGGATAATTGAATCTTTTTCAATACCAAAGACAACAATATCAGCAATAGTTTTATCAAATTCTTTTGCTTTTTTTATAATTGATTTTAATTCTGTTATGTTCTCAAGCTTAATACCCAGAAGTAAAGAGTTGTTGATAGGGTAGGCTATTCCAGCTGATACTACGTTTAATTTTTCATTAATTAAAGTAACCCTGGTATTGTGATATTTAAAGTGCATCAAAACTGTTAGCAGACTAATCGTGCATATTGAAATGATGAGCATTACATATGAAATTCTAAAAGATAAACGCATTTTCAATCTCCTTGCAGTGCGGTTGAATGATTTTTAGAGTTGGAAATATAGTAGAGTATATTTGCCAGTACTAAGAAAGCTGATAAGACCAGAAGAGTTTTTTGAAATCCTACGTATCCTATTAATAAGCTCGAAACAAAAGGTCCACATACCATTGCTATGCGTTCATATGTAAAGTATAGACTAATTGTAATGTTTCTAGCGTCATCTTCTTTAGAGTTTGTTGCAATTTGTTCTAAAGTTGCCATCATAGCAGAAGTGTGGACTACAAGGCCAATGGACAATAAAGCAATAGATATAGACACTCCTATTATAGTTGGAAAAAGGTATTGTAATAAAAGAGAGGCTAGTAATAGTAAGCTACACATAAATGTAGAGGTCGCTGGTTTTTTAAATAATCCGATTAATTTGTATGAAGCTGGAGCAAAACAGAACATGAGTATACCAAATACCATCATGACCCTTCCAATGACGGACATTGAATTTCCAAGAGACTCTAAGAATAGTGGCTCAAACACAGGCAATAGTGCCGTTGCAAGGAAACGAGCAGGAAAACCAAGATATATGATTGTAGGGGCAAGGCCAGGCATTTTTCTAATATATAATGGATTAATTAACTTACTTGGTGTTGCCTTTTGTTCAAATCCTTTATAGTCAAGGATATATCTATTGGAATATAAGATAGCAAAAATAGATATAATAAAGCATAACAAGAAGGTGTAAAATGAACCTACGTTATCAACCAGAATACCACCTATGGGGATTCCTGTGATAAATGCCGCTCCATAAGCAATCGAAAAAATAGAGTATGATTTGATTCGATTTTCTGGCGCACTATAAGTGCTTACA
This sequence comes from uncultured Alphaproteobacteria bacterium, assembly GCA_964497925.1. GTDB lineage: Bacteria > Pseudomonadota > Alphaproteobacteria > CAIYWZ01 > CAIYWZ01 > CAIYWZ01. Next base: position 79,089 of record CAZCFE010000003.1, read on the forward strand.
TAATTTTGTATAAGTATATAGAAAATTCCAAAGCCGATACCATTCAAGAAACGTGTAAACAGGACCATGAATAAGCTTTTCTCCAGAGCAATAGTTACAAGGAAGCCTAAAATATAAAATATTAAACTGGTGTTAATAGCTTTGTGAAAACCAAATCTTGAGGATAGCATTGGTCCAAAAGGCACAACAAACATGACGGTTGCCATAAAAACAACGACAGGAGATGCGCTTATGAATTGTTTTGAAAAATAAGAGTTTGCGCTCCAGAATTGAGCTGCGTATCCTGGAAGTACAGTAGTTCCAATTCCTTCGCAAATCATGATTAAGAAAATTACGATACGAATACTTTCAACATCTGGGGTGAAAGGAGAAATTTTAGGAATGCCATCTATTTGGGTTTTAATTCGCAATTTCACTTCTAGCATATATTCTTGTAAAATATCAAAAAATGGATTTTTCTTATCAATTTTTTTAATTGTTGAGAGCGTTTCATAGATTTTTTTTGCTCTTTCTTTTATTAAGGTGTTTATAAGATCTAAACAAGCATAAGATTGATTTTTAACTCTGATGGCGAAAACAAACAATAAATTTCCTTTGATTACTTCAGAGATGGAGGTTGTTAAATCTATAATAGGCACAATAACATGGTTCCTAAATGTAAATCTTAAAAATTCAAAGCCAATAATAAGAGATACAAATAATATAACGCCAATATCAAAAGAGATGTCTGTTATACTGTTCTGAACAGCTTTTGTTGATACTCCAAGATGAAGAAATCCATATTTAACCTCTTTACCTTGTTCTTCCGTGTCAATAGGAATGGGTATATTGTAGAATGAAAAGACATTAAAAGGAGGATATTCTTTTTGATTTGGGTTCAAGTTAAGAGCAAATTGTTTTAATGTGCTTTTTAAGCTTGAAGGGGCATGAGTTGTTTGATACAAAACGTTGCCCGAAATATCTGTGACTATAATATAGTCAACCTCTTTTGTTTCTTGGAGTTTTCTCTCTAGATATTCATTCATTCCTTTCATCTCATGTAGTGGAATTCCTGATTTCATTCCTTTGTCAATCAGATTTTCGACTGATGAGCCAATTGTCTTTGTTTTTTCTGAAATGGCAGAAAATAAACCTTTTTGTTGGCCGTCAATATGAAAGAAGTATAACACGCTTCCGATTGCTAAATTCGTAATAATGAAATAGATGAGTATTTTTATAATAGCTGTGTTAAATAGTTTGATGGTGCTTGCTTGGTTTGTCATTTTTTCATCCTATCTTTTTACTTTTATTTAAAAATCTCAGCTGTTTCAATCAATGAAAGAAACGGATATGTCTTTAAATTTGTCATTGTATCTTGCCTAATGGCAAGAGTCATTTGTGATCCTAGTTGGTAAGGCATCTCTTGAACTTTTTTCCCTTTAAAGAGAATGGCTTCAGCTTGTACCCCAGCCATCAGTCCCATAACGTTAATTGTTGTAAATAAGGCAAATGTACAAGAATTTTGATCGGTGACCATTTTTTCAACGGTTGTAAAAATTGGTGCAGCATGAATATCTTTGTGCTTTACAAAGCTTGCGATGATTGCTTGTACGTTATTTATGTTGACGCCGTCGCTTGGTAAGTAAATGATATCAGGCTTTTCCTTTAAAATGTTTACAACATTTTCATCGATGGAGCCTTGTGCAATTTTCGTTCCTTCCATTTTATGGACAAAAACACTAGCTTTGAACCCTTTTTCTGTTTCTAGTTTTCGTAAGTTTTCAGCACCAGCTTTAGAATTTTTTTCATCACTGATCAATACACCTATTCGTTTGACGGGAGATACATATTCTTGCATGATGCCAACGGCTGTTTTTGCTGTAACGTGATGTCCTACGCCTGTTACGTTTCGCCCTGTTGGGGCGTTAATTTCTTTGACAATCCCTGTTCCAATTGGTTCAGAGTGAGCAACTGCAACAATTGGAATATCCGTTATATGTTTAGCAGGATTAACAGCGTCATGGGCGCCGGCTAGTTCTAAAATTCCTGTTGTGCTATATACATAAATAAGATCTGGTTTTATGTTTCTAATTTCTGCGATAAACCCAGGCATTTTTTTTGCATCTTGTTCGGCAAAGCGTTCTATGTACTCTATATTGGAGTATTTTGACTTTAAAAAGTTTACAAATGTATCTCCTAGACCAGTTCGACCTTCTTTTTGCCAATGAATAAGATAAATTTTCTTTGTTGCTGACGATCCTCCTGATGCACACACTTTTTGTTGGGAGGATGTGGCTAAGAATAGACAGGCAAATATTGTAAATGAAAATCTTTTTATTGTTTTTAGTGTGTTTTTCATCGATTCATATCTCCTCGTTTAATGGCTGCAACTTTTTGGCTAGGCGTGAGTGATTTGTCACTGAGTAGCTTTTGAATTTCAAAGGGATGTGCTTTAATGACACTTCCTAAATGATAATACGAATTATATCCCCAGCCATATTTATCTTTCATAGGCCAGAAATATTTTTCTTTAAGTTCAAGAAGCTCTGTGAAATCAAGATTTAATTCATATTTGTGATCAATTTCAATTAAAAAACTCTCAAGAAGAAGGTTTCCAGCTCCTCGCCCCATGCCGGTGATTGTTGCGTCAAACCAAGTGACATTTGTTCCAAGTGCATGCAGAGCATTTTCCATTGCAAAACCTCGGTTATCATGCATATGACAACCAAGTTCCCCTTTATAATAAGGTTTAATATTGTTGATTAATTGATCCATGTCTATTGGTTGCATATTACCCATTGTATCTGCAAAGCAAACAACAGAAAAATCAGAGCCTTGTAGTTTTGAGAAGGCTTCTTTGATTTTCTCATTTGAGAACATAGATAAATGAGTGATGTTAAGAGAGACATCATAACCTAAATCTTTGATCAAATTGCAAACGCGAATGGATTGATCAATATCTTCAGGAGCCCCTGCCACACGAACAAGCTTGATCTTACTGTCTTTTTTCGGAACGAAAGCTTGAGCGATTTTTTCATCAGACAAACCGTCAAAATGGCGAAGCATACACATAAGAGCAAGATTCATATCCTTTGGTATGATAAGAGTGTTGATATAATCCTCTGTTGTGTAAAGATTGTCCCCAAGTGGAGTTTCATCAGGATATTTTCGAAATCCAATTTCTACATAATCAACTGGTAATTTTGATAAAACGGTTAATGTTTCTTCAACCATTTTCTTCTCAAAAAACCAATCGTTGTAATAGCCTCCATCACGAAATGTGCAGTCCAGTAGTTTGAAATCTTTTTTCATTTTATAGCCTCTTTTTTCTAACTATTTTTCAATATCCCATAAGAGAGTTAATATTTAGTTAATTTATTTTACAGTGTTCCTTTTTGGAATTTATCCCATAATTCATCAATCTTTGACGATCTTAAAAGATCTAAATTTCTTTTAATCATGGGAATATCCCAATTCCACCATTTGATTTGAAGAAGCTTTTCGATGTGATCATCAGAAAATCGTTTCTTGATAAATTCGGCAGGAAGGCCTCCCCAAATTTCATAAGGCCCCACATCTTTTGTGACAACAGCACGTGCCGCGATGACTGCTCCATTTGCAATCTTTACGCCTGGCATAATGAGGGCTTCTGCGCCGATCCACACGTCATCTCCTATGATGGTATTCCCTTTTCGGCGACTCCCTCTTGCGGCAAGAATGCTTTTATCATCATCAAAATAATCAAGGGGGTATGCTGTAACCCAGTTGTAATTATGGCCTTGTGTTCCGCCAAGCATAAATTTAGCGCCTGTAGCAATTGAACAAAATTTTCCAATAATAAGTCTGTCCAAACTGTCTTCGGGTCGATGATTGTCGTTTTCATCTAAATACATTACGCAATCTTGAAATTTCTTCCCATGATAATACCCTGAATAATAGGAATAATCACCAACAACAATGTGCTTTGCTTTTATGTGATCTTTGATGAAAATGCATTCGCGATAGCTTTTAAAATCTTGATCTGTAATATATGCAATCATTTATTTTCTCCATTTTTCTTAATGCTATATCTGCAAAGATTAAGAACAAATGGTTAATAACTGGTTAATTGTAACCCGCATAGTTTTATTATCTTTATGTTAAGTGAGCATTTTAAAAATCCTTATTAATGGTTAAAATATGATCTGATTGTAGCTTATTTGTCAAATTTTGTCAATAAAAAATGTGTGGTTATTATGCGGCATTGGATTTATTAATCCAAGATAAAAAATGAGTTATTTATGAAAAATATAGAATTTTGTCTTTTTGGGTGTTTTTTCAATTCAATTATTAGATCTGAATTCCTTTTATTCAGAAATTAGTAGAAGATGTTTTCACGAGAATTCAGAATGCCATTTTTAAGTCTGAAGAAACCTTAAAAAGCAAAGAAGAACTCACAGATGATGACTTTTTTTAATTCGCCAAGGTTATGATGTTTTTGTTGAGTGGGTAGAAGTAAAGCGAGAGGATCAATCAGACTTTTTGGCTAAATATTTCTCATGTTTTATTAAAGAACTTCTTAATATACATCAGAATCTTTCTCTGAGTTTGTTTCAAGATTTGAAATATGAATTTTAAAGCATTAGAGGGTTGCGCATAGAAATAGTTTCTCTGGAGAAGTTCTGAATTATTATCCACAATGGAAGAAGATGTTGATGAATTTGTTAGATGGCTTTCTGGCTAAATGACGATGGGTGATAATGAATAAGTAAATATATTAGTTAAGAGACCTCTTTCTATGTGGATTTTAATGAAAATTTTCGTTTCACTTTTGAGGAATTAGGACGTTGTCTCCTCTCTTAAGATGGTATTTCTACCTTAGGAAGTTTCAGGAAGGTTAGAAGGAAGAGGGCGATTGATCCGATTGCAGCGCATGATCCAAATGCGTAAAGAGGGGAGTGTCCATCCCAAAGGGAGCCAGTTATATGGCTTGCAAAAAATAGGGAGATTCCACTAATTAGAAAGAAAACCCCAAATGCCGTTCCGTGAAGGTCTTTTGGGGTTGTGTCTACTACGATTGTAACCAAAATGCTTTGAGTTGTCCCCATTTGGATTCCCCAAAGAGTAACACCCAAAATAACCCATTCCCAACTTGGGGCAAAACCCAGGATTAAAAGAGCCATGATTTGGGCTGAAAACCCAACAACTAAGAAAATCTTACGCCCAACACGATCAGAAAGAGCGCCTGAATAATATGCGGCCAAAACCACAACAGCATTCATGACCAGCATGATTGAGGGGAGGTGCTTTTCTGCAAGGCCAAGATTTTCTGCCCGCAGTGTGATGAATGATTCATTGCAATGTGAAAGTGTAAAGACTGTTACAACCCCCATAACAGACCAAAATGGCTTCCCTAAGCGCATAATATCGCTCAAATGAATGGGGTGACGTTTAGGTTTTTCTGTTTGTTCCGGTTTGCTTTGTTCTTTATCTTTTACAAAAAAGATTAGAATAAAAAGACCAATGGCCGAAGGAATGATGGCAATCCAAAAGATTGTTTGGTAATCACTGTTTGTAGTATAGAGTAGATACCATGTTAAAAATGCACCACCTACAGAGCCTGCTTTTGTTAAAGAGTTGCGCAGGCCAAAGCAAGTTCCGCGTAAATGTGGCGGTGCGAGGTCACCGATAAGGGCTTCTCGTGGGGCGCCTTGCAAACCATTCCCAACGCGTTCAGTGAATCGTGCAAACACAATCCAACCAATGGCTGGGGCAATAGCAAAAAGCGGTTTTACAATTGTCATAAGGCCATAGCCTAAAACAACTAAAGCTTTTCGTTTTCCAAAATAGTCTGAAATAGGGCCAGAAAAAATGCGAATTACGTTTGAAATAGCTTCGGCAATTCCTTCAATTGTGCCAATATCTTTCATTGGAAGACCAAGGCCATTTTTTAAAAACAAGGGGGTGAGAGTGAAAATCATGAGAGAGGAAATAGTCATAAGTGTTGTTGCGATGCCGATGGACCAGATACCAAAAGGAACCTGAGAAAGGTTTGAGACGCGTTTACCTTGGGAATCTAATATCATGAAATTTTCCTCATTTATTTTTAACTCCTAACGTAATGTATAAATCGGGTGAACTATAAACGATTTCTCCTTAAAAAGCCAATGCTTTTTAAGTAAACACTGAATTTTATATTTTCATATTGAATGGTTGTAAAAACTTATATCAAAATTAAGGATTTTTTAATCTTTGGAGCATAAAATGAAGACTGGTTGAAAAGGGGAGTATTCTAAATTATGAAAAAAATTCTTATTGCACTTGTTTGTCTTATGTCTTTATCCTCTTATGCTTCAGAGGAAGAGGTGTCCAATTTATCGCAGAGTCTTCCCACAATTCCAGAAGGGGGTGAGTTTGTTGAAACTCAAACGCCTTTGTCTGATGTGTCAGATTCTGGATATCATGTGGATCATGAGCTGTTACTTAGAGAGATTTCAGATGGATCTGATTCTTCAGTTTCTTCTATTTCGCTAAGCCCTGTATTAAATAGACCTGTGTCGAGCATGGATATGGAGGTGTTTATTCATAATGGTAACTTGGTTGTAAGCTTTAAAGAAGGTGTTTGGACCGGGTTTCCTAAAGTCATGATTTGTCAAGGAGGAGTGATGATGGAGTATCAAAGAAATCAAGGGGGGTATGCCTTGATCCATCCTGAAGTAGAGCTATCTTTTGAATAAGAATAGTTATTTCTTGTTAAATTTTTCATAAATTTTATGAAAGTGTATGACGAAAATATTGTTGCCAATGACATTTCCAGTTGTTGTAATAGGATCTATCAGCATGTAAAAAACCGTAATTAATGCCGTCATTTCAGGAGTAAAGCCCAGGGTTGATTCAAGAACAGGAATCATGACCAAAATGCTTCCTCCTGGAACACCTGCTCCTGAAAACTTGGTCCATGTGAATTTTGCTGCAAAAAATAAGTAGGCTCCCAGTGTTGGCATAGGCATATGAAATGCTAAGAGCATCATCATGGCCATAATTGGAATGCACAAGGAATCTCCGATCATGTGAATATTTGCTGTAGCTGGCATGACGATATCGGCAAGGTCTTTATCATTGGTGTTTTTTTGTGCAGCAATAATAGAAAAGGGAAGGGCAGCTGCGCTTGACATGCTGGTAAAAGCGGCAATTGTTGGAGAACTTAAATTTTTTAAAGTTTGCCCCCATGGTTTGTGATAAAAAATAATAGCAAGCATAACTAAAAATCCAAGATATAATACCAAAAAACACAGCATTAAAACGAAAACTCGTGTATTTAAAGATAAAACTTCACCAATAATATTATTCCCAAGCATTTTTAGCATAAAGCCAAATACAAAAAGGGGAAGAGTGGGGATGAAGAATTTTTTTAAAAACACATCCACAATTTTACTTATTATTTTTTCTGATTTGGTTATAAAAGGAATGTTCATGTAGGCTAAGATGAGAGCGCTTAAAAGAACTAAATCGTTGGAGATGAATTTGGGCAGGTTGAAGTTCCACAGGGGCTCTATTCTTGAAATTTGAGAAACGTTTCCAACGACAATGTTGCTGCCAAAAATTGTGAAATAACTAAAAATTCCAGCCAAATTTACACTTAAAAAATTAGACAATACAACGCATGCAATAAGCCCTAGAAGAATATAAAATGCTTTTGCTTGAAATCTTGCAAACACACTATAAACGGATGTGAAAATAATAAAAGGTATCATAAAAACAAGCAATTCTTTGATGGATAAGCTTATAGATAAAAATATTTGCTTGAGAATATAGGGCAAACTTTCATGAAGATAAAAAGCTGTAAAAATGGTTAAAATCAATAGAAAGGGCGAGGATTTTAAAACAGATTTTATGTTCATGAGAAAAGCCTAAAATTAAATTAACTTAGACTTTTATATTCTTATTTTGCGGCCTTTGCAATAGGAGAAAAAAAAGGGGCGTTTACCCCCTTTCTTTATTAATTTGATTTAATCTATTCGTTGTTTCTTATTATTAGGATTTACATTTTCTGTCTCTGCTGGCCGTTTTTCAGCTGAATTGATTGGCGTGACTGTTTCTAATCCTGGAAGGTCTTTATAAATTTTCTTAAGAGCAAGGATGTCTGCCATCTTATTTTGTGCGATAACCTGTAAGGATGGATCTAAAGATCGGAGCATGTCAACAAAGGCATCGTGTTGTTGGATGAGATCTTTCTTTTGTGTATTGTCTTGGATGCTTTTTTTATACTTGTTTCTTTGTGGATTTCCAGTTCTAAAGTATTCTTTGTTTAAATCCTCCAATTCTCGGGCGAGAATGTCTCTATTAGTTTTAAATGGTGCAAATTGAATTAAATCATCTTTCATAAAATTAGCTTTTCTTTTGTCTGCAAGCCCCCAAATTCTAGTCTTTGAAGCCATACCATTAACGCATTCATTGCGTTTCCAGCTCCCATCAGCATATTGTCTTAGGTTCTGTTGAGAAATTTAATAAAGTATGATAGAATGAGAATAAAACGAGGAT
>CAZCFE010000004.1:0-79439 GCA_964497925.1 uncultured Alphaproteobacteria bacterium
TTTACCAATCAAATCCCATGGGGAAATAAAAATGATTATGAACAGTTTTTGTGAATGCATCTGGAAATATGTGGAAAAATAGTGTATTATAAAACCATAAATGCTTAAACTAAAATCAGGAGAAAAAAATTGTTGAATATTGAAGGCGGTCATCTTAAAAACTTGATAGAGCGTATTGAAAAATTAGAAGAAGAAAAAATTTTTGTAACAGATGGAATCAAAGAAGTTTTTTCAGAAGCAAAAGGTGCAGGGTTTGATACAAAGGTGATGAAACAAATTATCAAAGAGCGAAAAATGAATAGAGCAGATCTTGCCGAACAAGAAGAATTATTGTTTCTTTATAAACGTGCAATTGGTATGGCGCCCAATTTTGAAGAAGAATCACAAGCAGAATAATGTAAAATTAAATAAGGAGTTTATAATATGGATCCACAAGCAGCAAAATATATCGGAGCTGGATTTGCAATGATTGCGCTTTTAGGGGTTGGAATTGGTCTTGGAAATATTTTCTCAAGTTTAATTGCCTCTATTGCCCGAAATCCTTCAGCAAAGGATCAAATTTATCCAGTAGGATTGCTTGGTTTTGCGGTCACAGAAGCCGTGGCGATTTTTGCACTTTTAATCGCGTTTATCATTCTTTTTGTTGCGTAAGGTTAGAGTATGCCACAACTTGATGTTAACACATTTCCATCTCAAATTTTTTGGTTGGTTCTTTGTTTCTCGATTCTTTACATTGCTATTTCGTTTTGGTTTGTGCCAAAAATAGAGTCAATTCAATCTGTGCGCGCAAGACAAATCAAACGTCACATTGGAAAAGCAAAAACATGTCAAGAGCAAACACAATTATTGCTTAAAGAATATGAAGCTATATTGCAAAATGCAAAAGATGAGGCTGTTGATATTATCACAAAAACCCATAAAAAAGCTCAAGAAGAGAGTTTAATACTTGAAACTGAAATTAGTGCTTGGTTAAAAAAAGAGCTCAAGATTGTGGAAAGAAAACTTGATCAAGAACAAAAAATGACTCAAGAAGATTTGAGCGAAGCGGTTAATGAGATCACTAAAACTCTTGAAATAAAAATAAAAAGCTCTCAGGAGTCTTTTGATTTGGCAAGAGTTATTCAAGAAAAGGTGTTTCATGTTTAACGAGTCATTTTGGGTATTTGTGGCATTTGTTATCTTTATCTGTGGGGTTTACCCCCTTGTGCGCAGAAGCGTTTCTGAGTACTTAGATAATAGTATCAAAAATATTAGTGACTCTATTCATGAGGCTGCAAAATTACGAGACGATAATACAGATCTTTTAGCTATTGCTCAGGAAAAGAAAAACAATGCTCCAAAGGAAGTAGCTAAGATTATTTTACATGCGAAAAACGAATCGAAAAGAATAGAAAAGCTTTTACATGATCAACGTTCAAGATTGATGGGCCATGCGCAACATTTGGTTCAAAAACGTTATGAACTTGGGCTTGCAGAAATTGAAAATCAGCTTTATCGAAATATCAGTATCCAAGCGTTTGAGAATATAAAAAATAAAAACACATAATTAATAATAAATTAAGGAAAATCTATGCAATATGTTTATGTTATGAAGGGCCTGAGAAAAGTTTATCCAGGCGGTAAAGAAATTTTAAAAGATACTTGGCTTTCTTTTATACCAGGATCAAAAATTGGAATTATCGGGCCAAATGGTGCCGGTAAATCAACGCTTCTTCGTATTATGACAGGTGTTGATAAAGAGTTTTCAGGTGAGGCTTGGGCTGCAGAGGGAACTAAAGTGGGTTATCTGGCTCAGGAGCCTCAATTGGATCCAAACTTGACTGTTGAACAAAATGTTATGGAAGGGGTGAGCGAAATTAAAGCCATGTTAGACCGTTTTGAAGAAATCAGTTCAAGATTTGCTCAGGAAATGAGCGAAGATGAAATGAATGATCTGATTACAGAACAAGGCGAACTACAAGAAAAAATTGATGCGGCTGATGCTTGGGATATATCTAGGAAAATCAATATTGCTATGGATGCGCTTCGTTGCCCACCAGGAGACTCTGATGTGAGTATGCTTTCAGGTGGAGAGAAACGCCGCGTTGCTCTGTGCAAGCTTTTGCTCTCAAAACCAGACATGTTGTTGCTTGACGAGCCAACAAACCATTTAGATGCTGAATCTGTGGCATGGCTTGAACGTTATTTGCAAGAATATGCAGGAACAGTTGTTTTGATCACCCACGATCGATACTTCCTTGATAATGTTGTTGGATGGATTTTGGAAGTTGATCGCGGTCAAACAATTCCTTTTGAGGGCAATTATTCCCAGTGGCTTGAAGCAAAGCAAAAGAGACTTGCAGTGGAAGAAAAGCAAGATGCGTCGCGTCAAAAAACACTTGATAACGAACTTGAGTGGGTTAGACAATCTCCAAAAGCAAGACAAGCAAAAAGCAAAGCGCGTGTCTCAGCATATGAGGATCTATTGGCACAGGCTCAAAAAGATACTGTTGAGACAGCTCAAATCACAATTCCTGCAGGACCAAAGCTTGGAAATATTGTGATTGAATGTGAGAATTTGAACAAAGGATTTGAAGATAAGTTTTTGATTGAAAACCTAACATTCCGTCTTCCACCAGGAGGAATTGTTGGAATTATTGGACCAAATGGTGCAGGTAAATCTACTTTGATTAAGATGTTCACAGGGCAAGAACAGCCAGATTCAGGGACTTTGAGAATTGGTGAATCAGTTAAAATGTCATATGTGGACCAATCAAGAGATGCTCTTAACGACAATAAAACTGTTTGGGAAGAAGTTTCAGATGGTAATGATGAAGTAGAGCTTGGCAAAAGGAAAGTTCCCTCAAGAGCCTATTGTTCATGGTTCAACTTTAAAGGTGCGGATCAACAAAAGAAAGTTGGCATTTTGTCAGGTGGTGAGCGCAACCGTGTTCATTTGGCAAGGATTTTAAAATCTGGTGCAAATTTATTGTTCTTGGACGAGCCAACCAATGATTTGGACGTTGAAACATTGCGCGCGCTTGAAGAAGCGTTGCTAAATTTTGCAGGGTGCGCAGTTGTTGTATCGCATGATCGTTGGTTTTTAGATCGTATTGCAACCCATATTTTAGCATTTGAAGGTGATTCACATGTTGAGTGGTTTGAAGGAAACTATCAAGATTATGAAGTTGATAGGAAAAGACGCTTAGGTATGTCGGCAGATCAACCTCATAGAATTAAATACAAGCCTTTAGCAAGGTAAATTAAAAGGAGCCTTTAAATGAACAGAGTCTTTTCTTTAGCATTAATAACCTCACTTCTTATGGGATGTGGTGGTGGAGGAGGGGGCTCTGGTTCGTCAAGTTCAAGCAGTACTTCTGGGGCTTCTTCTGGAAGCTCCGGTTCTTCAGCGGTTTCTGCTGTTTCAAGTGATGATTCAGGAGCGGTATCAAATGGCGTTACGACCATAGGACGTAAAAAGATCTTAGAAGATATTTCTTTGAATGAAAAGTTCTCTCAAATGGCTCCTAATTTATTTTATGCGGTTAATGATCAGGGCTTCAGTTTAAAGCATGATACGGGCTTTTTTGCTCAAAAAGCTAGAGTCTCAAGCTTTGATGGAGACGCTCGTTTAGACTTATCTCAAATTTTTAAATTTTCAATTTTTGGCGTTTCTTTTGAGTCAGAGTTTCTTTATTCGAATATTCAAGTAAAAAAAACTCTTGAAAAAATGAATATCAATTTGTTTCAAGCAAAAATGATGGTTCATCAATCTCTTGCTTTTAAAGGTGCTTTGATTGACCTTAGAAGTGGTGTTTTTCATGATAATAGCATCCTTATTGGAAAAAGGTATGGAGCTTTATTGGGGGCGAGTATAGCTGATGTTGAAAAGTCTTTTGGTGTTTCATGCTCTGTTGTGTCAGTGCGGGATAAAGTGTATCAAGATGTTAAATTCGAATTTTCAATAAACTTTTAAATTTCTCCTTTATGGATGGGATTTTAGAAACTTGCAAGAGCCTTAGATCAAGTTTTTTTTCTATGCTTTCTAAAGATGAATCACTTTTTAAAAACTCCATAAAGCAAGATGTATAGACACCAGAAAGAATGAGGCGTTTGGTGTAAAAATTGTGATCTAAAGATTTATCTCCTGCAAAATACCAAAGATCATCTACGATTTTATATAAAAAAGTCACATTTTTAGGGTGTTTGAGAAGGTAGTAAAATATGGACTTTTCTATTTGTTTGTGGGGCATCAAAATTTTAAATCTTGTTAAAACACCAAGGCGTATTTTTGCAAATGTTTTTAAATTGGATACATCTTCTCTCTCAAGTTCTTGCATTGTTTGAGAATTAATCCAATCTGTATAAATTTTTGCAGCTTGAAACAAGCCATCTGGAAATAAGAGAGCGAATAAGGGGGATGGGAATGCTTGTGAACACCAACCTTTTTTTTCAATCTCATCAGAGGCATCTAGGATGAAGGCAATTCTATCCATTAGTCTAGAGCAATCACGGAAAGTTGGGATCCATACACGCTGTTTCCTTGATGAAAAGAGCGTCTTCGACTGAAGTAATTTTGTGAATCGATGTATGTATCGTGACCAAGGTTCGTAATGCTTTCAATATATGATTTTTCTAGCTTAGAAATAGCATATCCTGGAAGATTGAATAAATATGTTTCATTTTGTGTCTTACGAAATAAGGATTCGTTATCTGATGAAATTTGGCATAAATTCTCATAAAAGTCTTTCTTTACTTCATATGATACAGTTTGAATGCATGGACCAACAGCGGCTATGATCCCCGAGCGTTTAGCGCCAAGTTTAATCATTTTTTTAACCGTATGATCGATGATATCACCTACCAAGCTTTTCCATCCCCCATGAATAGCGCCAATAACGCCTTCTTCACTGTAAAGCAAGATGGGCGCGCAATCGGCTGTTTGAATACCAAGTACAATATTTTTTTTGTTTGTGACCATAGCATCTGATTCAACGTTTTGCACAACTTCATTTACGCAAACAGCGTGTCCTCCGTGAACTTGTTTTAACAGCATTAAGTTTTTTAAAGGTTGGCCGTAGCATGCAACAATGCGTCTTCTGTTTTCAAGAACATTTTTTTCTTCGTCTGTTTTTAAACTGCAATTTAAGCTTTCATAAACACCAGAACTCACTCCTCCATTTTTCCCAAAGAATCCATGCAGAACACGAATTTCTGGAACGGTTAGATGTGGCGGTGGATAAAAATCTGTACTCAGGGAAGGGTTAGTGCGTGTGCTCAAAATAACCTCCATAATTTAAATTAACCAAACTGATTATATCAAATAAAATACAATTCGTCTAAAAAATAATCTTGATAATAAAAAAGCCCTTCAAAAGTAGAAAGGGCTTTTTTATTTGAAATTTCGATTTGTTATCTGGAGTAGAACTCGACAACCAAATTTGGTTCCATTTGTACTGGATAAGGAACATCAGCAAGTTTTGGCGCTCTGATGAACTTTCCTTTGAATGCCTTTGCATCAACTTCAACGTATTCTGGAAAATCTCTTTCTTGTGAAGCAAGGCTTTGAGCGATGATAACCATCTCACGTGATCTTTCGCGAATCTCAACAGTATCTCCATCCTTGATAGAGTATGAAGGGATGTTTACGCGCTTACCATTAACCAAGATATGGCCATGATTGATGATTTGACGTGAAGCAAATACTGTTGGAGCAAGCTTCATACGGTAAACAACGGCATCTAAGCGTCTTTCCAAAAGCTCGATCAAGTTTTCTGAAGTGTCTCCCTTACGGCGAACAGCTTCTTGATAGATTCTTCTGAATTGTTTTTCACTGACGTTTCCGTAGTATCCACGCAATTTTTGTTTTGCATGAAGTTGAACACCGTAATCGGATAATCTTGTGCGGCGTTGCCCGTGTTGTCCGGGGCGATAATCTCTCGCGTTAACTGGGCTTTTTGCTCTTCCCCAAAGGTTCACACCCAAGCGACGGTTAATTTTGTATTTAGATTCTAAACGTTTTGTCATAGAATTGACTCTCTTTCAACTTATCTTCAGTTACTTAAAATTTTGGCCATTATTACGCAATTGATACTAAAAAGTCAAACAAAAAACTTTATTTTTTTGTAAGGATATTTTTGCTCGCTTCATTTCCTGTAATGATGGCATTTCTTATCTGTTCATACAGGTCGTGAACTCCAGAAGGAGAGTGTGGAATTAATATCGTATTCATATTCCCGTGCATTCCCATTTCTTTTAGTGTATCAAAATACTGTGCCATCAAAACCAAGCTCATAACGTCTTTTGTGTTGGTATCGGGCAACTTTTCTTGAAACTGTCCTAAAGACTCTTTTAGACCCTCTACAATTGCACGTCTTTGTCCTGCGATTCCTTGGCCTTGCAAGATTTTACTTTCTGCTTCACCTTCTGCTTGTTTAACGCGTAAGATCTTTTCAGCTTCCCCGCGTTCCATGGCGGCGACTCTGAGTCTTTGGGCTTCGTTAATTTCATTCATAGCGGCTTTTACTTTTGAATCAGGGTGAATATCTGTGACCAGTGCTTTGATAATGCTATATCCAAATTGATCCATAACTTCTTTGAGTTCCTCGCAAACAGAGTTGGCAATTTCATCTTTTTTCGAAAAGACATCGTCAAGCTTAATTTTGGGAACACGGGCACGCACAACATCAAATACGAAAGCTTCAATTTGACGTTCTGGGTTATCTAAAACGTAAAAAGCTTCATATATTTTATCTTTTAAAACTTGATATTGAACAGAAGCAATGATTTTGACAAAAACATCATCAAGTGTTTTGGTTTCAATCACAACATCCAATTGCATAATTCTAAGATTCATACGTCCTGCAATTTTATCTACTATTGGAATTTTAAAGTGAAGTCCTGGAAACGCCAAAAGCTTGAATTTCCCAAATCTTTCGATAATGTAAACAGCTTGCTGATCTACAGTAAAGATGGATGCGCCAATTAGGAAAATTACCACAAAAGCAAGGGTTAGTGAGATTTCAAAAAACATTGATCATTTAATCCTTTACGGGTTGTTATTAACAAGAGAACAGTCTTATATTCAGTAATTTTTATAGCAATAAAAAAGATAAAACTCAAGAAAGAAAAATTACAGTCTAGTTTAGGGTTTTTTTAATGTTTTCATGTCATTTTCAAAACGTATGTTAAAAAGGATAATGATATGAAATCGAAAAAAATTATTAATTTGGCGCTTCAAGGAGGCGGCTCACATGGCGCGTTTACATGGGGGGTGGTTGATCGGCTTTTAGAGGAAAAAGATATTCAAATTGAAGGGATGAGTGGAACAAGCGCCGGTGGAATGAATGCAACGGCTATTGCCCAGGGACTGCTTAAAGGTGGGAATAAGGGCGCAAGAGATGAAATGCGGCGTTATTGGGAATTAATCATGAGAAACAGTTTTTCTGCAAAAACGTCTGGAGATACAGGTAAAATTTTAGATTCATGGGGAGTTAGAGAGGAATTGGGACAGCAATTTATGGAGCTAATTCAAAGGTCTTTTAGCATAGTTCAAAAGCATTTTTCTCCCTATGATTGGAATCCAATTAATATTAATCCTTTGCGTGATATTGTGGAGGAATTCTATGATTTTGAATTGTTAAGGTCATCTGAGTTTGTTAAGATTTTTTTGGCAGCAACCCATGTTCGAAGTGGTAAAGCGAGAATTTTTAATATTCACGAACTTTCAAGTGATGTTTTATTAGCTTCAAGTTGTTTGCATTCTTTGTTTCATGCTGTGGAAATTGAAGGGGAAGATTATTGGGATGGTGGATATATTGCTAATCCTGCAATTTACCCATTGATTTATGAATGTGCATCTCCTGATATTGTCGTGATTCAGCTCAAGCCAGCAATGATTGATTACACACCTAAAACATCAGATGAAATAGCATACCGTCATGCACAAATTACTTTTAATTCATGTTTAATGCGAGAGCTTCGGGTTATTCATTTTATCTCAGGCCTTCTTGATCATGGAATTATTGAAAATTCAAAAATGAAGCATGTGAATATGCACGTGATTGACGATAATGAGTTTTTTAAAAATATTGATCCAAAAACAGCTTTAAGTATAGAACCTGCTTTTATAGAATCTTTATTTAATGTCGGCAGAAGTGCAGGGGAGTTGTTCTTATCACAACATAAAAATGATTTAGGTGTTAAAAGCACCGCTGATCTTGAGGATTATCTTTAAAGATTTAATTAAAGTCTCGATTTTTCATTTATAAACGGTTATCTTAACAGGGTAACGAATAACTGTAATATGGGATGATAAAATGAAAACTGCACAAGATATTTTCTGGAATAAAATGGGTTTATCCGAGCAAAAATTGCATGATATAACAAAAAATGCATTAATAAAAGCCGATGATGGTGAGTTGTTTTTAGAGTATAGGGTTAGCGAAGCATATTCTTTAGAGGATAATGTCATAAAAACGGCAAGCACCAATATTTCATCTGGGTTTGGGCTGCGCTCTGTTTGTGATGAGGCAGTTGGCTATTACCACTCAACATGCATGGATGAAAACTCTGTTGCAAAAGCAGGCCAAACAATTAAAAGTGTTATAGCAGGATATGAAGGAAAAACATCGGAGTCTTCTTTGAGAAAACCTTGTATTTTATATACTCAAGATAATCCGCTTGATAAATATGATTTGCCACAAAAAATTAAATTCTTAGAACATATCAATGCATACATCCGAGCCAAAGATTCAAGGATTGTTCAGGCAAGCATTGGTCTTACTGGTTCATGGCAGGTTGTGGGGATTATAAGGTTAGAAGGAATTTCATATGATGTGCGTCCTTTAATAAGGCTGAATGTATCGGTTGTGCTATCCAAAGATGGAAAACTTGAGCGAGGAAGTTATGGTGGGGGTGGACGTTGTTCCTATGATAAGTATTTAAGCGTTCAAACGGGTGAAGCTTTTGCTGATGAAGCCCTTAGGCAAGCTGATGTGAATTTAAATGCGCTGCCTTGCCCTGCAGGGCAAATGCCAGTTGTTCTTGGGTCCGGATGGCCAGGAGTTTTGCTTCACGAAGCTGTGGGACATGGACTTGAAGGAGATTTTAACCGTAAAGAAACATCAGCTTTTTCAAATAAAATTGGCCAACGTGTTGCCTCAAAAGGAGTTACAGTCATTGATGAAGGATGCATAGAAGGAAGGCGAGGGTCACTCAATATTGATGATGAAGGAACTCCAACATCAAGAACAGTATTAATTGAAGACGGAGTTTTGGTGGGCTATATGCAAGATAGAACAAATGCAAGACTGATGAACCAACCTTTATCTGGAAATGGGAGAAGAGAAAGCTTTGCTCATGCTCCTATGCCGCGTATGACTAATACTTATATGACCAATGGAGCATTTTCGCATGAAGAAATTATAGCGGCTCTAGATAAAGGTATTTATGCCCCAGGCTTCACAGGAGGTCAGGTTGACATCACATCAGGGCAATTTGTCTTTAATGCATCAGAGGCATATATGGTTGAAAATGGAAAAATATTATATCCAGTAAAAGGTGCAACGCTCATTGGAAATGGTCCAGAAGTTATGCAAAAAATTACCATGATTGGAAATAATATGGAACTTGATTCTGGAATTGGAGTATGTGGTAAAAATGGACAAGGTGTCCCTGTTGGGGTTGGGCAGCCTAGCATGATGATTTCATCTATGACAGTTGGTGGAACGCAAGTTTAGTTTTTCAAGATGGAATCATTGTCAAACTCTTTACAACGTGGTGCGCTTTTAATTAAAGACTATGTAAAAACATTGCAAAACTCTTCAGGTGTTTATCGTATGCTGGGGCAAGAAGGAGATGTCTTGTATGTGGGAAAAGCAAAAGATCTTAAAAAGCGTGTTGTTTCATATTCTTTAACAGACAAACTTCCTTTGCGTTTAAAGCGCATGGTTTCTCAAACATTTTCAATGGAATTTATCGTCACATCCTCAGAAGGTGAAGCATTGCTTTTAGAAGCCAATATGATTAAAAAATTTCAACCAAAATACAATGTGTTGCTCAAAGATGACAAATCATTTCCTTATATTGTGATTCATAAAGATCATCCATATCCAAGACTTTATAAACACCGAGGAAGTCAAAATGGGGTTGATGAGTATTTTGGGCCATTTGCATCAGGTGAAACAGTCAATTCTGCATTGATTAGCTTGCAGAAAACTTTTGGCATAAGATCTTGCTCAGACTCCCAGTTTGCAAATCGA
Source organism: uncultured Alphaproteobacteria bacterium (assembly GCA_964497925.1). Classification (GTDB taxonomy): domain Bacteria; phylum Pseudomonadota; class Alphaproteobacteria; order CAIYWZ01; family CAIYWZ01; genus CAIYWZ01. The sequence goes on from CAZCFE010000004.1 coordinate 10,242, forward strand.
AAACGACCTTGTTTGCTTTACCACATTAAACGTTGTTGCGCCCCATGTGTGGGGAAAATCGAAGGTGAGAAATATGATGCGTTATTATCTCAAATGCGGACATTTCTAAAAGGCCAAGGAACGACTGTTCAGAAAAATTTAGTTGAAAAAATGGAAGAGGCAAGTACAAACCTTGATTTTGAAGCAGCTGCGATTTTTCGTGATCGGATCAAAGCATTAAGTCAAATTCAAATGGTTCAAGATGTCAATACTACCTATGTTGAAGATGCTGATGTGTTTGGTGTTGTCCAGAGTGATGGTATGACCTGTGTTCAGGTGTTTTTCTTCAGGCAAGGCTGCAATTATGGTAATATCTCATATTTTCCAGGGCATGCTGAACTTGTAGAGCCTTGTGATATTTTAGAATCGTTTATTGGTCAGTTTTATGCAAATAGAATTCCCCCTCAAACTATTCTTGTGTCGCATGATTCACCTTTGGTGCAAGATTTAGGGGGGATTTTAAGTCAACTGTATGAAAATAAAATTCAAGTTATTTTCCCGCAAAGAGGAGGGCGTGTTCGTCTTATTCAAATATCTCTTGAAAATGCAAAAATGGCAATTGAGCGAAAATTATCTGAAAAAACAACCCAAAATAAAATCCTTTTGGAGTTGCAAAAGATTTTTGATTTAGATGTGACGCCAAAACGGATTGAAGCATATGATAACTCTCATCTTCAAGGAACACATCCTTATGGTGTGATGGTGGTTGCAGATCAAGATGGTCCTTTAAAAAAAGCTTATCGTAAATTTTCTATAAAAGGAGATAAACCAGATTTTGGGGGTGATGATTTTGAAATGATGCGTGAAGTCTTTAGACGACGTTTTGCAAGAGTAGATGAATCTGATTGGGTAGCGCCTGATATTATTTTTGTAGATGGAGGCAAAGGTCAGGTGAGTGCAGCTTTAGGTGTTTTAAATGAGATAGGGCTTGATATCCCTTTGGTTGGTGTGGGGAAGGGGCCAAATAGAAATGCAGGCGAAGAGACGTTTTATAGGGCAAATCAGGACCCTTTCAACTTACCCAAAAATCACCCTGTGTTGTTTTTCATTCAACGCTTAAGGGATGAAGCCCACAGATTTGCCATTGGCGCGCATAGGGCAGGCCGCACAAAAACATTAACAGGATCTTCACTGGATTTAATTCCAGGGGTTGGGGCTAAACGTAAAAAACTGTTACTCCAACATTTTGGATCCGCCAAAGCAACTTCGCAGGCAAGAATCGAAGATCTTCTCCAGGTTGAAGGCATTAATCAAAAAACAGCTAAAATCATTTACGATTATTACAATCAGTGATATTTGACTCAGAGTATCAAATTTTCAAGGGCTTAAGTAATTGAAGTCTTGTATTGCATGTTTTTTATTAAAAATGTCAAAATTTTACTTGACAATCTGTTTTGTTGTGCTATAATAAAATCATAAATTAAATAAATAAAATGATTAAAAAAACAGTTGACCTTGCGTGGGGCCTTGATGTGTTTGCTTCTTATGACTTATCCACCAAAACTGTGGATAACCTTGTGGATAATGTGGGGGATTGTGATTAAAAATGATGATACTTCGTGCTTTGAAATGAAATGTTCAAAATTTTATCACATCCGTTAAATCCTTTGTATGAAGGGATTTAGAATAAAAAGAAAAAGAAACTTGTGTAGTACGCCTTCTTTTATGTATACTGCAATCAAAGAATGTGAATAACTTGCTATCATACAAGTCAACTTAAAGCTAAAAATTCAAAAAATTAAAGGAAAAATATGAGATATCCCGCCCAACTTACCGATTTATTAATTCTATTGCTTGCATCGGTTTCTGTTGCATTTTTTGCACGAAAATATAAGATAAGCGCAACTCTGGGTTATTTATTGGCAGGTTTAATTATAGGCCCTTTTGCATTGGCGCTTTTGCCTGATGTTGAAAACAGTAAAATTATATCCGAATTTGGATTGATTTTCCTGCTGTTTACAATTGGTCTAGAATTGCCATTTCAACGTTTACAGGTGCTAAGACGTTATGTGTTTGGTTTGGGGACGCTTCAGGTTTTTATAACAAGTATCTTCTTTTATTATATATGCAGCCTTTTGGGTTTTGGTGTTGAGACATCAATTGCTATTGGGATTATTTTATCTTTGTCGTCTACGTCGGTTGTCTTGCAGTTATTATCTGAAAAAGGAGAACTCAATACAAGATTTGGACGCATCACTTTTTCCGTTTTACTGTTACAAGATTTAGTTGTTGTGGCTCTTTTAGTATCAATATCTTTTTTCAGAGATCCATCAAGCGGTCTATTAGAAGCAGTTGTTTTTCCATTGATCAAATCTTTAGTAGGTCTTGCATGTGTTATTTTGATTGGAAGAACTTGCTTGAGACCCGTATACAAACATTTTGCGCTGGGTGATCCGCCGGAGCTTTTTATGGGCGTTACATTGCTGGTTATTTTAGGGACAAGCTATGCAACCGCAAAAGTTGGTATTTCGATGGAACTGGGGGCATTTTTAGCAGGGATGTTATTGGCAGAAACGGAGTATCGTCATAAAGTTGAAGAAAACATTCGCCCGTTTAGAGGGCTTCTTTTGGGGATCTTTTTTATGACAATTGGAATGAAAGTTGATTTAAGGTTCGTATTCAGCGAAGCCTATTTGATCAGTTCAATATTATTTGGCGCGATGTTTGCTAAAATTATTATCATGCTTCCGCTTGTGCGTTTATTTCAAAGAGACTGGGATGTTAAGCTTAAAACAGCATTCTTACTTGCTTCGGGCGGAGAATTTGTATTTGTTTTGGTATTGCCAGCGCAAGAGGTTGGGATTATTGATGAGCGTACAAGTCAAGTATTGCTAACATCTGCCGCGCTTTCTATGATTTTTACGCCTGTCTTATATAAAATAGCACATTACCTATCAAAATATTTTCCATCACCTAAGAAATTAATAGGGAAAGAGTAAGGGCTACATTCCAGGGCCCATAGCTCCACTGCTGGCTCCCATTGCTGGTGGTTTGCTGAACATCGACATAGCAGCCATTCCAGCCATTGCACCCATTGCGGATGTTGGAGAGGCTCCCGGCATCATTCCTGGCATTCCCATGCCTGGCATCATTCCAGGCATTCCCATGCCTGGCATCATTCCAGGCATTCCCATACCCGGCATCATTCCAGGCATAGCCCCCGGCATTCCCATACCCGGCATCATGCCAGGCATAGCCCCTGGCATTCCCATACCTGGCGCCCCTGGCATAGTTGGAGGGACCGCTGCAAATTGTGCTTGTCCTGGCTGAGAAGCATATTTTTGGATAGAGGCCTTAGCATCCGGGGTTAAAAAGTTCCCAAAAACTTGGTCTGGAGAAGGACAATTTTTATTTGATTCAACGCATGACATCATTGTTGCTCCCGTTTCTCCACAAACATCAATACATATATTGCGATTTGAGCAATCTGAGCAGCCATCAGCCGTGCAATACCCTGAGCAAAAAAAAGTGATATAACGTTTACACATATCTGGGTCTTGAGAGATATCACGTTTACATAAGAATAATTTATTTAAATCCGGGCCAATCGTATTTGATCTAGATGCATCAGCTGGGGGCGCTGAAGGCGCAAGGGCTGCGGCAACGGCCCCTAGAATCCCACCAGAAGCAGGAGTGGCTGCAGCAGCAGGAGCGGGGGTAGAAGGAGTGGATGCGGAAGTAGGTGGTGCTGCCGGTGGAGTGGTTTGAGCGAGAACCCCAAGTGATCCAGATACAAGGTATCCGATAAATAATCCAATTTTCAGCATTTGCACAATCTCCAAAGAATTTAACTTTAACACTTATATTGTTGTGTAAAAGAAGTTAACGAGATGTTAATAAGCTTCTAAAATTCTGTTTAATTTTTCTTTTTGAGTTGGGGTAATTTTAGAGAGTTCTTTGACGGGAGTATTTTGGGGTGCTATATCAATTTTTGCCAAATCCTGAGCGGTGGTGACGGTTTTTTCAGGCCATTTTTCAGGGGTATTGTTTAATTTTTGAGCTGATTTGACCTTGTCATCAATCCATCCTTCCAGCTCTTTTTCAGTTGATTGAATGACTTCATTTGGAAGGAATATTTGAACGAAAGTAACGCTTGTTTTAATAGTTGAAATTGTTTTTGAGTTTTCAAAGATTTTGATATTTTTCCCTGGTTCTGGAGTCATTGTGGAGTATACCATATAAGAAATGCTAAAAATAGCACCGGCGCGAATAAAGCCAAAAATCATTCCAACGAGTCTATCTAATATGCCAACAACACTTGATTTTATGCTTTTCGAGATGACTTGTGAGATTTTTGCAAAGATTGCAAATGAAAAGAAGAAAATGATAAAAATCGTAATAGGTTCGCAAAAAAAAGTAGAGGTAATGTATTTTTTTACAAAGGGTAAGAGGTAGGGTTTTAGGTGTAGTGATAATAAAATTGCGCCAATCCATTTAACAATACCAAGAATTTCCTTTGAAAACCCCCTAATAAAGCCAATGAACATGGAGAAAAGCGTTAAAAGAATAATGGCAATATCAAAATCAGTCAGTCCGATATTTTCAAAAAATGTCATGATATATCCTTTTTATCGTAAAAGCCGCAGGCACGTTTAAGTCTGTCATTAATTGCAATTCCTATTCCTGTCTCAGGAATAGAGGCAACGCCAATAGTTGAGAAAGCTTCTTTCATATCATCAAGTATTTTTATCATGATATAAAGATTTTGAGCAGCTTCAACCAAATCCCCGCAAGGACTTAAATTTAAAATTCCATCTTGATTGCCAAAGCCTAAAAACAGCATATCATTTTGTGGCGTTGTGTTGATAATTAATGTTTTTTTAGGTGCATAATGACGTAGCATCATTCCAGGTGCTCTGATTTCTTCTTTATTATCGCAGTATAGAACCGTTTCTTCTAAAACATTTTCAATTGCTTCTTTTGTGATAAAGCCTGATCTTAAAATAAGGGGGATTGTTCTTGAAAGATCAAGTATTGTGGATTCAAGCCCAACGTTTGGAGCGTCCCCGTCAAAAAGATTGAAATCCTCAAAATGCCCAAAAGTGTTCCAAATATCTTCAGGTCGCATAAGTGTGATTTGTCCTGATAAATTCACAGAAGGTGCTGCAATTGGTTTTTGAAAGGAGTTAAGGAGCTCTCTTGCTCCCGTATGATGAGGGATACGCACAGCTACAGTTTCAAGTCCCGCTGTAACATTGGAGGCCAGGTCTGCATTTTGAGCTTTTGGTAAAACTAAAGTTAAAGGACCAGGCCAAAATTCTTTGGCAATTTTGCAAGATCTTTCATCAAGAATAGCAATTCTTTGAGCCATATCAAGGCAAGATACATGGCAAATAAGAGGGTTGAAAGAAGGCCGTCCTTTCATTTCAAAAATACGAGCTACGGCGTTTTGATTGGATGCATCAGCGCCAAGCCCATAAACGGTTTCTGTGGGAAATGCTAAAACCTCCCCTTTTTCAAGGGCAGCGCAAGCCATGGGGAGGTTTTTTTGAATAATCATATTGGTTTAAATGAATTCAACGTTTTGAATTTCATAAGAACGTGCGCCGCCAGGGCTAACTACTTCAGCGCTCTCTCCAATTTCCTTACCAATTAAGGCTCGTGCTAAAGGGGAAGTTATTGAAATTTTCTGTAACTTAACATCTGCTTCATCTACGCCAACGATTTGGTATTTGATGATTTCATCAGTTTCTTCGTCAATCAGAGTGATGGTCGCACCAAATTTAACGCTTGATCCAGAAAGTTTTGAAATATCGATGACATCGCAAATGGAGATTTTGTACTCCAGTTCTATGATTCTGCCTTCAATAAACCCTTGAGACTCTCTTGCTGCATGGTATTCAGCATTTTCTGAAAGATCTCCGTGCTCTCTTGCATCAGAAATGGCCTTTATTACTTTTGGACGTTCAACTGTTTTTAAATGCCTAAGTTCTTTTTCTAGTTGAGCAAGACCTTGTGCTGTCATTGGGAGCTTTTCCATAATAACCTTCCTAATTTTTACATAGAGTTCAAAGGGAAACCAAGCTCTTTAGAGATCTTTTCCCCGTATATATTTCCATACCGTATAATGCGCGAATGATAAGCTTTCACCGCGGCTTCCCATGTTCCAAATTCGTTTTTTAAATCTTGAAGCAACTTTGCCGCGTAACGAATATTGTGCTGTGGATCAAAACTTTTGGCTATGTCTTTAATCGCATATTTATGTGTCGGCCAATGGATTTGCATCAGTCCTACGTTCATATTATGATTTGCATTTTGCTTTGGGTCAAGTGCAAAATTAATAGCTTCTTTCTTAGAGAGGAAGTAATATCCACCTTTTCCTTGAACATGGACCGTCCAAGGCCAAATTCCACTTTCTACTTTCATGATAGCATAAAGTATTTCAGAAGGAACTTGGAAATCCTCAGATGCTTGATTTACGCAAGACTGCAAGACCTCAGTTGACCATGGTTCATCTTTTTGTTGAGCATGAACTGCATTTGTGATGAAGCCCCATATTAGAACTATTTTCAATATATTTTTCATTTTCACGATACGTTTGTTTTATTAAAAAAGGCAATTATACACTAAACCGGCACAACCATCAAGATTTCGGGTATATAATATTTCAACATATTTTCAATGCCCATTTTAAGGGTTTGTGAGGAGCTTGGGCACCCTGAACAAGAGCCTTGTAATTCAACATAGACAATGCCATCTTCAAATCCACGAAATACGATATTACCACCGTCTTGCGCGATGGCTGGTCTTATTTTTTCTTCCAAAATTGCTTCAATCTGAATTGAAAGAGGGTCTTTGCTTATAACAGGTTCAGATAGGGATTCTTGATTTAAAGAAAACTCTTTAATCAAAGGAAGTCCGGTGCTTAAAAAATTCATAATTGTTGTAATAACAACTAACGATAATTCTTCCCAATTTGAGTCTTCATTTTTAGTGACTGTGATAAAATCATATCCAAAAAACACATTACAAACATCTGAAATTTGAAAAAGTGCACTAGCAAGCGGGGAAATGGAAGCTTGTTGAGGCGTGCTGCAATTAATGTTTTTCCCTTCTGGTAAAATTGGGGAAGGCATTAAAAATTTAATTGCCAAAGGATTTGGTGTTTCTTCTATTTGAATATAACTCATTTTAAAACCTATTTATCATTAATATTTGAAGAAAATATGCCATAAGTTATGCTGCCTTGTCTAGTTTTATCTTGATTAATCAGAAAAACTTTGGTTTTTTATCGCTTCTTGAGGGGGGAGGATCTTTTAAGTGCATCTAAAAGCCAGGTTTTTGCATGTTCAAGAGCGGGTGTATTGGGGTGTTCTGGGCAAAGCTTTTCGAAAGCATTCGTGACAATGGTTTCATCTAAACGATCGATATGTAAAATGTTAAGAATTTTTCTTGCGATATGGGCTCTGGCTAGAAAATCATTTTCTTTGAATTTAAATAGATTCTTGCGATAAAACAATGATCCATCTGCTCGGCAGCTAAGATAAGCTCCATCTTCTTCAGTTGCTGGAAAGCTTAATATATCTAGAAGATCAAGCGTAATTTGGGTTGCTGAGTGCACGCCTAAGAACTCATGCGGACTTTCTTCAAATGCTTTAAATTCAATATATTGATCAAAGTACTTGATTTTTTTAATTCGAAGAGGGTCAGTTGTTTCGATATGAGTGCGTATTTGTCTTATGATGTGTCCATCTAATCTATCAGGTTTTAAGTTTGGAAATTCTTTATATAAAAAAAACATCAAACTTCCTTCTTTATAAAGTCTGGAAATGATCATCATTCGAAGACTCATATTATCATATGTTGTTTTGTTAGCATTCTCGGCCATGTAAAGAATTTGTTTTGCAATTGCGGTTTTGGAAGGGTTTAATTGAAGAATGAATTCTAGTAAATCCAGGTTTTTAGCATGCCCATATAATATAATAGATCTTAAGATTTGATCTTTTTCATTTTCTGTAAGATGCTCTTGGATATTTGGGAAGTGGCTTTTAATGTGAGAAATAGTTTCGAAATATCCATCGCGTGAATGCTCATAAAAAACTTTTTTAAAAGTTTCTTGTTTTTGTTCTTGTGTCCAAAAAGAGGTATCAATAATTCCTTTAATCAGCGCCAAAGATAATTGATTGAACTTATGGCGATTATACTCAGGTCGATAATACTGATAGCTACTTACAAAACTTAGAGATGTTAAAACATCTAATGGGGTGTGGATGCTCACTTTTTGGTTTAGATGAGAAAGTTGTGCATCTGAATATGTATATTGTTTTGGTGGACATATTTGTAATATAGAATCAGATAAGGATGTGGGTGCCATGAAAATTGTCTCTGGTAAAGCGTCTTCGGCTCCAAAGCATAAGAATGGAAGAATGATTGATATTAATAAATAGGTGGCTTTCATTTGGTTTTTCCTCTGGGTTTTGAATGATTCACGCATACCATATAACTTTATTTATTGTAAAATTCAATAGAAAAATAAAAACATATGATTTGTGAAAATTCAAATCAATTGATTCTTATTAAATTTTACGTTAAAGTATGCCTCAATTAGGATATATAGTTGAAAAATAAAGGAATAAAATTATGTCGCAACACGATCTTGATCTTAAAAAGATACTTTGGCTGTCTCGGTTAAATGCAACGCCTGAGGAGCAGGAAAAGCTGTCTTCAAGTTTGATTCAGATTATTGATTGGATTGGAATTATGAAGGAAGTTGATACATCTAATGTCCTTCCTATGACAGGATCAAATCTTGAAATGCCAAGGCGTGATGATGTGATAGCAGATGGAGGAATTCAAGATAAAGTCCTCGCCAATGCTCCTGACAAAGCTTTTGGAATGTTTGGTGTGAATAAGGTTGTGGAATAAGGATAAGAACTATGACAAATTTATGTAAACTAACTCTGGCGCAGGCTCTTTCTGGATTAAATAAGAAAGAATTTTCTGCCGTTGATCTGACTAAGTCTCACATTGAAAGATTAGAAGGGTTGTCGAATTTAAATGCGTTTATCACACAAACGCCTGAACTGGCTTTATCAGAGGCTATGCTTTCAGATGAGCGACGCGCAAAAGGAAATGCTTTGCCTTTGGACGGAATTGTAATTGCAAATAAAGATCTTTTTTGCACTCAAGGAGTAAAGACTACAGCCGGATCAAAAATTCTTGAAAATTTTATTCCCCCTTATGAATCCACGGTGACTGAAAAATTAAAAAATGCTGGAACTGTGTGTGTTGGAAAACTTAATTTAGATGAGTTTGCAATGGGTTCTTCAACATTAACAAGTTACTATGGGCCATCTGTGAATCCATGGAGACTTTCCGAGTTTCCCCATAAAAATATCGTTCCTGGGGGATCATCTGGAGGATCATCTGCCTTAGTTGCTGCTTATGGGGCGCTTGGAGTAACAGGAACAGATACGGGCGGATCCATTCGTCAGCCAGCTGCTTTTTGTGGGATTGTTGGGCTTAAACCAACTTATGGAAGGTGCTCACGTTTTGGGATTGTCGCATTTGCGTCATCTTTGGATCAAGCAGGCCCAATGGCTCGTACTGTTGAAGATACAGCAATTTTGCTTGAACATATGGCAGGATATGATTCAAAAGATTCAACATCTGTTGATATTCCTGTTCCTGTGTATTCAGCAGCCGTGAAAAAAGGCGTTAAGGGAATGCGTATTGGAATTCCAGCTGAATATAGAGTTGATGGGCTTGATGAAAGAACAGCTTATTTTTGGGATAAGGGAATTGCCTGGCTTAAAGAAAATGGCGCAGAAATTATTGATATTTCCTTGCCACACACAAAGTATGCATTACCAACTTATTATATCATTGCGCCAGCAGAAGCTTCATCGAACCTTTCAAGATATGATGGTGTGCGTTTTGGATCACGAGTTTCTGGAAACTCCCTTGATGAACTTTATGAAAATACAAGGTCGCAAGGGTTTGGAACAGAAGTTAAGCGCCGTATCTTGATGGGGACCTATGTTTTATCTGCAGGATACTATGATGCTTATTATTTAAAAGCTCAAAAAATGCGTTCATTGATTTTGCAAGATTTTGATAATGCATTTGAAAAAGTAGATCTTATTTTAACGCCAACAACACCTTCAGCAGCTTTTGCAATTGGAGAAGAACCAAAAGATCCTGTTTCGATGTATTTAAATGATATTTTAACTGTAACTGTTAATCTTGCAGGTCTTCCTGGGATTTCTGTCCCATGCGGTCTTTCAAAAGAAGGCTTACCATTAGGGTTGCAATTAATAGGAAAACGTTTTGGTGAAGAGGATTTAATTGCAGCAGGATATGTAATTGAGCAATCATCTGGATTTGAAATGCTACCGTTTAAGGAGAAATATTAATATGACATATATACAAGGAAAAACTGGACCTTGGGAGGTTGTAATTGGGCTTGAAGTCCATGCGCAGATTATTTCAAATTCAAAATTATTTTCAGGAGCTTCAACTGCTTTTGGTGCAGAGCCTAATACACAAGTTTCTTTGGTTGATGCTGGTTTCCCAGGGATGCTTCCTGTTATTAATCGTGTTTGTGTGGAGCAAGCAATTAAAACAGGTTTGGCTTTAAATGCCAAGATTAATCAAAAATCTGTGTTTGCGCGTAAGAATTATTTTTATGCAGATCTTCCGTCAGGTTATCAAATTTCTCAATATGAAGAACCAATTGTAGGTCTTGGCTATTTAGATATTGACCTCCCAGATGGATCGGCAAAGCGTATTGGTGTGACAAGACTTCATTTAGAGCAAGATGCTGGAAAAAGCTTTCATGATCAGCATCCAACAAAAAGCTATATTGATCTGAATAGAGCTGGTGTTGCGTTGATGGAAATTGTTTCTGAACCAGATCTTAGAAGTGTTGATGATGTAATGGCGTATCTGAAGAAGTTACGTGCATTATTACGTTGTCTTGAAACATGTGATGGAAACATGGAAGAGGGAAGTATGCGCGCGGATGTGAATGTTTCTCTAAGGCGTCCAGGAGAGCCATTTGGAACGCGTGCTGAAATTAAAAATGTTAACTCTATTCGTTTTGCGGGGCAAGCAGTTGAATGTGAAATTGCAAGACAAATGGAGATTTTGGAGGACGGTGGTACAATCGTTCAAGAAACGCGTCTTTTTGATTCGGCCAAATGTGAAACAAGGTCAATGAGATCAAAAGAGCACGCTCAAGATTATCGTTATTTTCCCGATCCTGATTTACCTCCGCTTATTCTAACAGAAAAAGAAATTGAAGATATCAGGCTTTCATTGCCAGAGCTTCCTGATGCAAAAAAATCTAGATTCATGGGGTCATATGGGCTTCCAGATTATGATGCATCAATTCTTTCTGGTGAAAAAGAAAATGCGGTTTTTTATGAAGAAGCCGTAAGAAACTCTAAATTTCAAGAAAAAAGTGCAAAGATTATTGCAAATTGGATGCTCGGGGAATTGTTTGCGCTTTTAAATAAAATGGAAGAAAACTTAAATTCATCTAAAATAACGCCTCAAAGTCTTTCAAAACTGGTAGACTTAATTTTAAGTGATGTGATTTCAGGCAAAATCGCCAAAGATGTGATCGTGATGATGGCGGAAACTGGTGCTGATCCAGAAAAAATTGTTGAAGAAAAAGGTCTTCGTCAAGTCACTGACACTGGTGCAATTGAAAAAGTGATTGATGATATTTTATCTTCTAATATGGATAAAGTGACTGAATATAAATCAGGAAAAGCTCAGTTGTTTGGTTTTTTTGTAGGGCAAGTCATGAAAGTGATGGCAGGAAAAGGGAACCCTTCTGTAATTAATGATATTTTGAAAAAGAAACTGGATGCATGAATTTAAATACAATAAAAACAATTGAAAATGCTTTTGAGGGGGTAATTGATTTAGAAGATGCGACTTCTTGCGTATTGGATGCGATTAATTTGCTTGATCAGGGTAAAGTTCGTATTGCTGATAAAAAAGAAGGGGTTTGGCATTTAAATCTTTGGATTAAAAAAGCGATCCTTCTTTATTTTAAGATTCAAAAATGCACACATCAGGATGGTTATTATGATAAAATACCATTGAAATTTGAAAAATGGATAGACCAAGATTATGATAATCATGCGTTAAGAACAGTTCCAGGATCGATCGTAAGATATGGTGCATTTTTGGAAAAAAACGTTGTTGTTATGCCTTCATTTATAAATATTGGTGCTTATGTGGGCCAAGGAACGATGATTGATGCATGGGCAACTGTTGGATCTTGCGCGCAAATTGGCGCCAAGTGCCATATTTCAGGAGGAGCTGGGATTGGTGGTGTTTTAGAACCCTTACAAGCAAATCCTGTTATTATTGAAGACAATTGTTTTATTGGAGCAAGATCTGAGGTCGCAGAAGGCGTTATTGTGGAAGAAGGTTCTGTTTTGGCTATGGGTGTTTATTTGAGCGCATCCACCAAAATTTTAAACAGACAAACAGGGGAAGTTTTTCAAGGAAAAGTCCCTGCTTACAGTGTGGTTGTTCCTGGGGTTTTTCCTTCTTCTAATCTTTACTGCGCGGTAATCGTTAAAACCGTGGATGCTGCAACCAGATCAAAAACAGCAATTAATGAGCTATTAAGATAAAGGATACGATATAATGAAAACTGGTTCAGAAAAAATGACAGAATCTTTAAAAAAACACACAAAAGGACTTCCAACTGCAATCGCCGCGGCTGTCTTTATTAGAATTTTTTTCCTTGATAATTTTTATGTCCCCACAGGTTCTATGATTCCAACTATTTTGATTTGGGATCATTTATTTGCAACAAAATGGAATTATGGTTACAGTAAGCATGTTCTTCCTTTTTCTCCCAATATTTTCGAAGGTCGTATTTTTTACACCCCTCCAAAACGAGGTGAAATCGTTATCTTTGAAATGCCAAATGATGATAAAAGGTATGTTAAGCGTTTGATTGGCCTTCCTGGAGAAACAATTCAAATTAAAGAAGGGGTTTTGCATATTAATGATGTTCCTGTTAAACTTGAAAAAGTTCAGGATTATGTGCGTCTTGATCCAAATGGAAATCCAAAAACAGCAGTTCAATATATTGAAACATTGCCAGAAGGGTTAAAACACCCAATTATTCATACCATTGAAAAGAAAGAAACAAGTCATCAATACGTTGTTCCCAAAGGATATTTTTTTATGATGGGCGATAACCGTGATGAATCTGGAGATTCAAGACATCAGTCACAAATGGGATATGTTCCTGAAGAATATATTAAATCAAAAGCTCAATTTGTGTGGCTTTCAACAGATGGTAGCGCAAGTTGGTGGCAGGTGTGGAAATGGATTCCAGCCATTAGATGGAGCCGATTTTTTAATTGGATTAGGTAAGAAGTTTTTTATTTCTTTTTCTTTTTCTTCTTCTTTTTTCCTGCTTCTTGATCTGTTGATGCCGATGCTGATGCTGATGCTGATGCTGATGCTGATACCGATGCAGCTGTAGCCGCTGCTGTAGCTGCGGCGTCTCCTGGAGCTGCCCCAGTCATTTCAGCTTGTGCGGCCGATACGTCACTAGTTTCTTCTGGACTAGAAGATCCAGAAGATGATGTCTTGCTGGAAGAAGATTTAGACTTCCCATCATCTTTTTTGCCGCCCCCAAATAAACTTCCTATGCCCGAAGCAAGAGCGCCAACACCAGAAGCTGCGGCGCTTCCAAGCATTGCGGCTCCTGCCATATTAGGGTCCATCATTCCCATTCCTCCAGTCATCATGGGGCTGTATCCTCCTCCCCCCATTGCTGGAAAATTCTGCATAGGCGTTGAGATTGCCGCCTTTTGTTTTCCTGCCATTACGCAAGGCTCCATCATAGGGTTATTGCTGCCACAAACATCTAAGCAAATTGCTCTGTTGGTTAAAATAGCACAATTTAAACGTGTGCAGCGTCCAGCACAAAAAAACTGCATTGCAGTTGCACATTTTTCTTTATCTTTTATAACGGAATTTCGTTTGCAACTCCATAAAAGATCAAAGTCGATGGACTGTGAAGGTGTAGAGACTGAAGCATTTTCTCCAGATGCTCCTGAATCAGAAATTGGAGGGGGAGCATTGGGATCTGGTTTTGGAGGAATAGATGCATCTGTGCTGATGGGCATTTTAACTTCTGCATCCATGGAGCTGGGATCAATACCTGGCTTTGCAGCAGAGATAGCGGCAAGAGGTGAATTCATGGATATGCCATCACTTTTACCTTCTTCAGGTTTTGTTCCAGAGTCGATATTTGTATTGGGGTTGGTAACTCCAGTTGCTGTGGCAGCAAGTTGTCCAATCGCGGCACCAAGACCAAAAGAAGCGTAAGTCTTACCAATTATTAAAGCAAAAATTAAAATAAGATGTTTATTTTTTATCTTCATTTATTTTTTCCCAAACAAACTTCCTATAGCAGAAGCGGCTACGCCTCCCATCATTGCTGCACCAGCCATGCCAGGATTGGGCATTCCCCCAGCCATCATAGGATTGTATCCTGGAGGTGGATAGCCCATCATTGGCATGTTGCTCCGGGCAAGAGCAGCAACTGCTGGAGTTCGTTTTCCTGCTTCGATACAGCCTTTCATCATGGGGTGTGATGTTCCGCATACGTCAACACAAATTTGACGGTTTGTTAAAATAGCGCAATTTAAGCGTGTGCATCTGCCTGTGCAGAAAAAATACCGTGCGGAGTCACATTTTTGTTGGTTCATATTTGGAGCTTTTGCGCAATTCCACAAAAGATCAAAATCAACTTCGCTTACCGGAGGCGGTGGTTTATCTGTTCCTGCTGTTTGAGATCCATCTGGGTTTTCAGTATTTGCAGGATCAGGTTCGGGTATTGGGGCATTTATATCTGAATCTGGAGATGTTGGATCAACCCCTAAAGGTGTTTCGCCAGAACCAGGAGAATCGGATGAAGATGCTGTCGCTTCGTTGGTATTTTCTCCTGTTGGTTGGGCTTCTGTTATTTCGTTAGCCTCAGGAGGGCTTTCTGATGGAGGGGCATCTTGGGCAAAAATCCTATAAAATTGAAGGGATATAATCAATGTTAAAAGAAGAGTTTTTTTTATCATTTAAAAAGCTTTCTTAACTTTATCAGCAGCGCTTTTTGCAGCTTTGCTGACTTTATTTGTTGCTCCCTTTACACCGCTACTAACTTTGTTGGCTGCTCCTGTTACTCCTTTTCCTATAGCACCTGCAGCAACTCCTACACCTCCTGCAAGAGCGGTTATGCCGCTTCCTAAAAGTCCAGCCATAGCCATCATTGAAGGGTCGTATCCTGGTGGATACATTCCTCCCATTCCAGCATTCAAAACTCTCGGCTTGGAAAGAAATTTTGGATCACGTTTTCCAGCAAGAACACAAGGTTTAATTTCTGGGTTTTCGACGCCACAAATATCAATACAAACAGATCTATTGGTTAATATGGCGCAATTTAAACGTGTGCATCTCCCTTGACAGAAAAATAAAATTGCAGCCTCACATTGGTCTCCACCCATATCAGGATTTCTTTTACAATTCCATAAAAATTCTAAGTTAGGTGCAGGTGTTCTCGAGATAATTTGAGCTGATAGGTCTTTCCAGGTGATAAGTAAGAATACCAAGAAAATTTTTTTCATCGTCTTTTCTTTCCAAATAATCCACCTATACTTGATGCAAGAGCGGGCGCGGCTGCAGCAGCAAGGCCTACTCCCATCATAGCAGGGCTTGCTGCCATGCCCATTGCCATTGGATTCATGCCAGGAGCCATACCAGGAGCCATACCTGGAGCCATGCCAGGTGCTCCGCCAGGAGCCATGCCGGCTGTTTGAGAAGAATCATCTGCAGCAAGGGATGGATCGGGAGGCGGAGGTGCAGATGGATCAAAAGCTCCTGCAACATTCATAATTTGAGCAGGCCCCACATTCTTCTTTCCTGCGTCCACACAAGGTTGCATCATAGTTGCTTTTTCGCCGCATACATCAACACAAGTGACATAATTTGTGGGAACAAGACAATTTAAGCGTGTGCATCTACCAGAACAAAAAAGTTGAATAGATGCCGTACATAAAGCACGGTTCATAGAAGGGTCATGTTTGCATTTCCAAAGAAGAGCAAGGTCAGGTCCGGGGGTAGAGGAGCCTCCTGTTGCTGATGTTGTGCCCACAATTGGGTCAGTACTGGGTATTTTGACTTCTGCATCCATAGATGTAGGGTCAACTCCTAGTGGAGTTGTAGACAGACCGGCAAGAGGGGAATTCATGCTTATTCCATCTCCAGATTTTTCAGGAGCGGTTCCAGAATCTGGGTTTGCAGAAGGTGTAGGAGCGCCAGTTACAGCTGTAGTTGCGGCAGCAGCTGCTTGACCTAGAAGTCCTTCAACTCCAAAAACAGAAGATGATAAACACATAATTAATAAAAATGCACCAGCTTTCATTTTTTTACCCTTATGATATTGACTCGTTATGCTTAAGCTAAGCCAAAAATAGGTTAAAAAAAGATTAATGGAATATAATTCCCATTTATTTTTTAAAAAAGAGGAAAAAAATTCCATTTGTTAACCATTCTTTCATTTTTATACGGCTTTAATGTTGATAGAAAATAATAAAAACAGGAGAAAATCTGGTGGATAACATTTTAGAAACCCTTAAAAAGATAGGTATGGCCCGTTTGGTTGTATTAGGGGTGATGTTAATTGCTATATTTGGAACTGGCCTTATTATGTACAGTAAAGTATCGACTCCTTCAATGTCTTTGATATATGGAGGGATTGAAACGCAAGATGCGGCAAAGATTGTCACGAAATTAGAGTCTTTAGGGGTTCCTTTTCAATTAAGAGGGGATGGTACTCAAATTTATGTTCCATCAGATCAAGCTGCGCGAATTCGGATGCTTGTAGCAGAAGCAGGATTGCCTGCAGGTGGAACCCCAGGGTATGAAATTCTTGATAAAACGGATAGTTTAGGTGCGACAAGTTTTTTACAAGATATTAACTACTTAAGAGCGCTTGAAGGGGAGCTTTCAAAAACAATCAAAAGCATTAATGGTGTTGTGGCTGTTAGGGTGCATTTAGTTTTGCCTAAAAAAGAACTATTTGCAAAAACAGCACAAGAGCCCAGTGCGTCAATTGTATTACGAATGGCAACGGCGCAAAGACTTAACGTTGGTCAAGTCAGAGCGATTCAGCATTTAGTTTCTTCTGCGGCGCCAGGGCTTCATCCTGAGCGTATTTCTATTGTGGATGATCATGGAACATTGCTTGCTAGAGGGTCTGAAAGAGGGATTGGATCTATGACTGGCGGTGATGATGAGCAAAATCAGATTGAGAGACGTTATTCTAAGATGGTGGAAGGGTTTTTGGAAAAATCACTTGGGTTTGGAAAAGTTCGGGTTGAAGCCAACATTGAAATGGAACATGATAGAGTTACTGAGAATTCAGAAATTTTTGATCCAAATGGTCAAGTTGTCAGATCTACGCAAAATATTGAAGAAGGTAATAATAGCAATGAAAAAGCTGCAGAGGGGGCTGTGACTATTCAAAATGCTTTGCCTAACAATCAAACAAATGCGCCAGGATCAGATTTAAAAACATCTCAAAGTGCAAAACGTAATGAAGAAACAGTGAATTATGAAATCTCAAAAACACTTCGTACGCAAGTGAGAGAAGGTGGAAAAGTTAAACGGATGTCGATTGCAGTTTTGGTGGATGGAACATATAAAACAGAAAACAATGTACAAGTATACGTTCCAAGGCCAAAAACTGAACTTGATCAGATTGCAATTTTAGTCAAATCTGCAGTTGGCTTTAAAGCTGAACGTGGAGATACCGTTGAAATTATCAATATGAAATTTGCTGAAATTCCTGTAATTGAAGATCAATCAAGATCAGATATGATTATGGGGCTCGAGAAACATCAATTTATCAGAATTATCGAGATTCTTTTGATTGGTATTATTAGCTTGATTGCACTCATCATGGTAATTCGTCCAATCACTCTTAAAGTTATAGATGTTTCAAAAGAATATCTTCCTGCTCCTGCATTTTCAAATACGAATAATTATATGGGAGGAACTCCTAAATTAGCTGGAGTGTCAGGGAATGAAAATTATTTTCAAGGAAATGGTTTTGCTGATAATCAATTTAACGATCCATCTCGAAATAAACTCACTCCTGAAACATCTGGAGAAGGAGTCCATGATTCTTCTCCTCTTAAAGATTTAGAAAAAAATCTTGAAAAAGAGCAAGGTGATGAGGTTGATGAAGAAGCGTTGATGAGAAAGATTGAAGAAAGCGTGAAAAAAGCAGATGTTGCTCATGTTGAAGAATTGATAGAGAATTATCCAACCGAGGCGCTCAATGTTATTCGTGCTTGGATGAATACAACGGAGTAGATGGAAATGGCAATAGAAACAAATCTTTCATCTGTAAGAATCGATAAAAAAGAGCAAAAAACATATGCTCAATTTAGTGGAATTGAAAAAGCAGCAAGTCTTTTACTTGCTGTCAGACAAGATTTATCATCTAAAATTGTAGAACAATTAGAAGAGGATGAAGTTAAAGAACTTTCTCAAGTTATGGCAACACTTGGAAACGTGAAGGCAGATGCTTTAGAAGAAATTTACAGAGAATTTGCAAGGCAGATTTACTCGGCAGGCGGACTTGTTGGAACTTATGATGCTACGGAAAATCTTCTACTTAATTTTTTATCAAGAGACCAGGTCGATGGTATTATGTCTGATATTAGAGGTCCTGCTGGAAGAACTATGTGGGAAAAACTTGCGAATGTGAGTGAAGACTTCTTAGCAAATTATTTGAAGAACGAATACCCTCAAACTGTGGCTGTAGTTTTATCAAAAATTAAGCCAGAACAAGCAGCAAGAGTTATTCCTTTGCTCCCAGAGTCTTTTGCTTTGGATGTTGTCATGCGTATGCTTAAAATGGAATCTATTCAAAGAGATGTGTTAGAAGAAGTTGAAAAAACTCTCAGAAGTGAGTTTATGAGCAATTTTGCAAGAATTCAAAAACGTGATTCTCATGAACTTATGGCTGAAATATTTAATTATTTCAATAGGAATAATGAAGCGAAGTATTTGCAAGCTTTGGAAGAAAAAGACCTTGAGGCGGCAGGAAAAGTTAAATCCTTGATGTTTGTTTTTGATGATATGACAAAAATCTCAGGAGATGGAATTCAGCTTATTATTCGAACTGTTGATAGGGTCAAACTTGCTCTTTCGCTTAAAGGTGCAAATGAAAAGGTGCGAGATTTATTCTTGAGAAATATGTCAGAAAGATCTGCAAAGCTTATGAAAGAAGAAATTCAAAACATGGGGCTTGTGCGCATAAGAGATGTGGATGAAGCTCAATCGCAGATCATAGCAAGCACAAAAGAACTTGTTCAAAGAGGACAGATTAAATTCCATTATGGCGAAGATGAAGGGTTTGTTTGATGATAGAGGAAAGATTAGTTGCGCGTAAATTTCTTTTTGATTGCTCTTTTGAACCAGAAGCTTTGGCTGCTAAAGATGATGTCCAGAATATTGAAACCTATACATTGCAAGAAATTGCTCAGTTTAGAGAAAATGCTCATGAAACAGGGCATCAAACTGGTTATCAAAAAGGATATACAGATGGCCATCAAAAAGGATGCCAAGATACGCACCCTATAAGTTTTCAAGAAGGGTATGATAAGGCTTATGGTGAAATTGAAGAAAAGGTTTCACAATCATTAAAGGATATAGAAAACAAATTATCTGCCTTGATTGTTCAAGAACAGATTTATAAAGATCAGGCCTATGAGGATACAATTATGCTTTCAAGTCATATTTTAAATAAGGTTTTTCCAAGCTTACTTGGAAAGTTTGGGCAAGAAGAAATAGTTGATTTCATCACAAAAACAATTTCTTCTATTCAAGATCCAGTTCAAATTGATATTTGGGTCAATTCTGAAATTATTGATTTTTTAGAAATAAGATTAAAAGACATTTTAAAAGACAATATGGTAAGACTAAAAATTTCAACAGAAATAGAGACGCATGATTGCATGATCGAATGGAGGACAGGCGGCAGCCAAAGGCTTTGTTCAAAACTGATGCAAGATATAGATTCTCATCTTGACACCTTTTTATCTTCCCTTGAAAAAAGGCCAGAACAAAATAAGAAACGTAAGAAAATAATTTTGGAGAAATAAAAATGAGCGATGATATAAAAGATTTTTCAAAAGAGCTTCCTAATCTTGATTCTTCTTCTCAAGAGGGATTAAAACCAGAAAAAACAGGAAACACTGCTCCTAAAGATTTGGATGCGATTTATGATGTTTCTGTTCAGATTTCGGCCGTCTTAGGGCAAGCGAGTATGCCGGTCAATCAATTGCTTAAGCTTGGTCGTGGAGCCGTTGTTGAGCTTGATAGGAGAGTGGGCGAGGCGATCGATATTTATGTTAATAATAAACTTGTGGCAAGAGGCGAAGTGATGGTTGTGGGTGAAAATTTAGGAATCACAATGACTGAAATTATAAAATCTGATAAACATCAAAATTTGTAAAGGAACTGAGAAATGAGAATTTTAATTGTTGGCGCATTGCATGGGTATATTAGTGAAGCCGGGAAGATAGCAATCCAAAAAGGTGCAAAAGTAACTCATATTGACGATGTAGAATCTGCCTTGCATCTGTTGCGTTCGGGTAAGGCGCTTGATTTGATTATGTGTGATTTGAATCTTGATATCAAGGAACTGATTGAGTCTATGGAAAGAGAGAGAATTCATACAACTGTTATTGCATGTGGAATTGGAACAGACCCTAAAAAAGCAGCGGATGCAATTAGATTTGGAGCTAAAGAATATGTGCCTTTGCCTCCAGATTCAGAACTTATTGCTGCTGTGTTAGAATCAGTATGTCAAGAAAATGATGATTTCTTTTTTAAAGATCCAGTTATGGAGAGAATTGTGACAATTGCAACTCAAGTTGCAAAAAGTGATGCAAGTATTTTGATTACCGGGGAATCTGGAACAGGAAAAGAGGTGATTGCAAAGTTTATTCATAAAAATAGCAAGCGTAAAGACAAGCCTTTTATTTCTTTAAATTGTGCAGCAATTCCAGAAGGCTTGCTTGAGTCAGAACTTTTTGGTCATGAAAAAGGAGCATTTACTGGAGCAATAGCAAGAAGAATTGGGAAATTTGAAGAAGCAACGGGAGGAACTTTACTTCTTGATGAAATTTCAGAAATGCAGCTCCATTTGCAATCAAAGCTCTTGCGTGCAATTCAAGAAAGAGAAATTGATCGTATTGGAGGGACGCATTCTATTAAGGTAGATATTCGAGTTCTTGCAACAAGTAATCGTAATTTGCTTGAGGCAGTGAAACAAGGAACGTTTAGAGAAGATCTTTATTATCGGTTAAATGTTGTGAGCCTTGAATTACCACCTTTAAGAATGCGCCCTCTTGATATTGAAATTCTCGCAGAGGCTTTTGTTAAAAAATATTCAAAAGCAAATGGCCTTGAAGCAAAACAGTTATCCAAAGAAAGCATTCAGGTTATGAAAACAGCGCCTTGGAATGGTAATGTTAGAGAATTGGAAAATATTATGCATAGAGCTGTTTTGATGTCACCTGGTCAAATCATCACTCCAGATGTTGTATTTCCAGATTATCAGAATTTATCTCAAAACCATTCTCTTCATAATTTGCTCAGTAAAATGAATAATAATATGGCGCTGGTTGGCAGAACTGTTCAAGATGTTGAAAAAGAATTAATCATTGATACGTTAAGTCACTGTTTGGGAAACAGAACGCACGCTGCTAATATTTTGGGAATTTCAATAAGAACGCTGCGTAATAAACTTAAGTTATACTCTGAAGGTATTTATGAGCAAGAAAGTGCGATGGGGGATTAATAAATGTCGCAAGCAAAAAAAACAGCTCTTCCTTTTCCCGTTACATTTAAAGAACTTAGCAAAAGAAGTGATATCTTTTTTGCGCTTGGTTTGGTGGGAATTATTGTTGTTTTGATTTTGCCTATGCCAAAGTGGTTTATGGATATGGCCTTAGCTCTTTCGATTATGGTGTCAGTTTTAATTTTGATGACGACTTTATTTATTGAAAAACCTCTTGATTTTAGCTCATTTCCAACTGTTTTATTGGTGTCGACGATGTTGCGTTTATCTTTAAACCTTGCATCCACAAGATTAATTCTCTCTCACGGACATGAAGGTATTGATGCGGCAGGAGAGGTGATCAAAGCATTTGGAAATTTTGTGATGGGCGGTAATTTTGTTATAGGAATTATTGTTTTTATTATTTTGATTATTGTGAACTTTGTTGTTATTACGAAGGGTTCTGGTCGTATAGCTGAAGTTTCGGCTCGTTTTAGTTTGGATGCGATGCCAGGAAAGCAAATGGCCATTGATGCAGATTTATCTTCTGGCCTTATTAAAGAAGATGAAGCCAGAACTAGACGCAAAGAATTAACAGAAGAGACTAATTTTTATGGGGCCATGGATGGTGCTGCAAAATTCGTTCGTGGAGATGCTGTTGCTGGTGTTTTGATTACAATTATTAATATTATTGGCGGGATTATTATTGGTGTTGTGCAAAACAATATCAGTTTTGGTGATGCTTTACATAGTTACACTCTTTTGACTGTAGGTGATGGATTGGTTGCTCAAATTCCATCACTCATCATTTCTGTAGCGGCAGGGCTCTTGGTTTCAAAGGGAGGTACTGCAGGAACAGCGGATCAGGCATTGATGGGGCAACTTGGAGGCTATCCAACAGCAATTGGCCTTTCTTCTCTTTTAATGGTATGTCTTGGAATGTTACCGGGTCTTCCAAAAATTCCTTTTATGTTTATGGCGGTGACAATGGGATATGTTGCATGGGTAAGTGCAAAACCTGTTGAAGTTATAAAGAACGTTGAAGAAGAAAAGCAAAAAGAAGAAGAAAATTTATTCAATCAAGCATTAAATGTTGATCAAATTCGTCTTGAGCTTGGGTATGCTCTTTTGCCAATTTTATCAAGAGAACAAGGAGAGCAATTTACGTCTCAAGTGCGTTCGTTGAGAAAGCAGATTGCTTCTGATTTGGGTTTTGTAATTCCTCCTATTCGTATTCAAGATAACTTAGGTATCCCCAACAATATTTACGTAATTAAAATTAAAGAAGTAGAAGCGGCTCGAAGTGAGTTAAAACCTGGCTATTATATGGCAATGGATCCCTCTGGAGGCATTATTCGTCTTCAAGGAGAGCCAACAGTAGAGCCTGCTTTTGGTCTTTCAGCTCAATGGATTGATATGACTCAAAAATTGGAAGCAGAAGCTAGGAATTATACAGTTGTAGACAATCCAACTATTATTATTACGCACTTAACAGAGATAATTAAAGACAACTTGCCAGAGCTTTTATCTTATGCTGAAACACAAATTCTTCTTGATGGTATGGAAAAAGTTCATCAAAAAATGGTGTCAGATTTAATTCCTTCTCAAATTAGCATGGCAAGCATTCAAAAAGTTTTTCAAATTTTACTCTCAGAGAGAATTTCGATTAAAGATCTTCCAACAATTTTAGAAGGCATTCACGAAGGATGCATGGTGTCAAAAAACCCTGTTCATATAGCCGAACATGTAAGGTCAAGACTTGCACGTCAAATTACATCCACATATTTAAACCATGAAGGCATTTTGCCAATAGTTGTATTATCTCCTCAGTGGGAACAAGCATTTATAGAGTCATTGGTTGGGGATGGGGAAACAAAACAATTGGCTATGGCGCCAAGCAAACTGCAAGAATTTGTTGCTCGTGTGAAGCAAGTTTTTGATGGTTCGTTTGATAGTGATTTTCCTGTGTTGCTGACAGCTCCTTATTTGAGGCCGTATATTCGCTCTGTGATTGAAAGGTTCAGGCCAACAACAATTGTGATGTCGCAAAATGAAATTCATGCAAAAGCAAAAATTAAAACTGTGGGGCAGATATGAGAGGTCTAAATGCAGCTTAAAACATTTTCCGCATCAACTTTGACGCAAGCTATGAAAAATGCTCTTTTAGAGTTGGGCGATGATGCTTTGATTGTTTCAACAAGTTTTGATCAAGAACTTAGTCTTGCTCAAGTGACGGCTGGAGTTGAATCAGTTAGTGTTGTAGCAAAGCCAGCCAGAAGAAGAAAAAAAGATTTCCTTCGTGATGTTGAGCTGTGTTTAAATTATCATGGTGTATCAGAAAGCTTTTTTTTGCAGTTGATGAATATAGCAAAGAATCATTTAAACCTTGGTGACGCAGTTGATATTTTAAGTAAAGCTTTAGAATCAACTCTTGCTTTTTCAAGCCATATGCCAAGAGTCTTGGCATTAATTGGGCTTCCAGGAGCCGGAAAAACTTCAACAACTGCACGCCTTGCTTTAAGGCTCAGAGAGCAAAAAGAGCGTGTAACAATTATTTCCATTGATCATTTGAAGGCGGGTGCTTACGAACAAGTTGTCACTTATTCAGATGCAATTGGGTCCAATCTTTATTTGCCTCAAACCCCAGAAGAATTGGATGATATTGTAAGGTCAACTCAAGGAGTTATTCTTATTGATACGCCAGGTGTGAATCCTTTGTGTGATGAGGATGTTGATTTTTTGAAATTATGGGTGGGAGACTATCCAAAGGTTTGGGTAAATCCAGTAGGGCAAGACATATCAGAATATGCAGATTTTTTTGAAGAATTAGGAACAAAAGAACACCTAATTACAAAGACAGATTTGTCCAAGAGGTTAGGGGGGGTTTTGTCATTTCTTACAACTGAAAATCAAAGCATTTCATATTGGAGTACGGATCCTCGGATTGGTTCGTCTTTGCAAGATGGAACGCCTTATAACTTGGCATCTTTAATGATGGAAAAATATATTCATTCTGAATCAAAAGGGGACAAAAATGGCAGCAAGAAATAATCTTATTACAGTATCTTCGGGAAAAGGAGGTGTTGGGAAAACATGGTTCAGTATTACGCTTGCTCATGCATTGGCATTGCAAGGGAAACGCGTTTTACTTATTGATGCAGATGTTAGTCTTGCAAATGTTGATATTCAGCTTGGGATTGTTCCAGCAAAAGATTTAGGCCATGTATTGTGTGAGCAAATTTTAGTAAAAGACGCTATTATATGTTGCCAGAAAACTGGTTTTGATCTTATCGCGGGTCGTTCTGGGTCAGGTTTGTTTTCTGGAATTCCAATGGTATTTTTAAATAAAATCATGAAAGAAATTCAATCAATATCAAAAGGGTATGATTGGGTCATTATTGATGCAGAGGCAGGAATTGGTCAAACAGTCAAAGAGTTTGCAAAAGCATCTTTTACAAATATTGTCATTTTAAATGAAGAACCGACATCTTTAACGGATGCATATGCATTGATAAAAGTAACGCGTATTTTAAATCCACATATTGTAATTACAAATACATCTACGCCAGACCAAGGAAAGAATATTTTTAATGCACTTTCCAAGGCGACACATAAATTTATGGGGATTGCTCCAACATATTTGGGTGATATCCAAAAAGACCCAAATGTGCAGCATGTAATTCGCTTGCAAACCCCAATTTTATCAACTTTTCCTCAAACGCATGCTAGTGTTATGATTAAGCAAATTGCCCAAACTATTTGCATGCAGCGTGAAACACAATCTATGGTAAGGAGCTAATAATGTCAGATACGCCAGATCAAAAAGAAACTCAAGTTAAAACAAGCCTTTTTAAAAATCCTATTATTTTAGCAGGAATGGGGCTTGTGATTGTTGGGCTTGCGGCAGGGCTTTATTTTTCTTTCAAAGGAAAAGGAGATAAAGATGTAAAAACGCCAGAGCAACAAGAATTGGTTAAAAAAGAAGCAACGGCTTCAGAGAAAGTGTTTTATTTTGATATGCCGGACATGTTGATCAATCTTGTCTCTAATAGTAAAAAAGGAAATTACTTAAAAGTTTCGATAAGTGTTGAATTTACATCGCCTTCTGCTCTTGAAAAATTGAAAATATTTCGACCAAGGATTGTGGATCAATATCAAGTATTTTTGCGAAGTTTGAGGGTGGAAGAGCTTAGAGGATCTGCCGGTTTAGAGAGAATTAGAGAAGAATTATTAAGAAGAGCAAATATTATTGTTGCCCCTGAAAAAATTACAAATGTATTGTTTAAGGAGATCGTTGTACAATGAGTTCTGATAATAATGATGATGATAACGACAATAAAAAAGGTTCTTCTTGGGAAAGCACATTACAACAAGCAGATCCAGATTCTATTTTGCAAGGCAAGGATTTATCGGATAGGTTGCTGAGTCAAAATGAAATTGATGCATTGCTTGGTTTTGAGAATCAGGAAATTCCAGAAGATAAAACGATAGGGATTGACGCTATTTTGGGTAACCGTACGGTGGCGTATGAACGGCTGCCTATGCTTGAAGTTGTTTTTGAAAGGCTTATTCGTCAGATGACGACAACTTTGCGTAATTTTACCTCAGATAATGTTGAAATTTCCATAAAAGAATTCACATCCGTAAGATTCGGTGATTTTTTGAACTCTATACCGCTTCCAGCCCTTTTAAGTGTGGTAAAGGCTGTGGAATGGAATAATTTTTGTCTTTTTGCAATCAGTAGTACCTTGATTTATTCTGTTGTGGATGTATTATTGGGAGGAAGAAAAGTTGAGAGTATGAGGCGCGTTGAAGGGCGCTCTTATACGACAATTGAACGTAATCTTGTTGTTCGCATGATTAATCTTATTTTAGGAGATTTAAGTGTTGCGTTTAATCCAATTAGTAAAGTTGATTTCAGGTTTGAAAGGCTTGAAACAAATCCCAGATTTACAGGAATTGCAAGGGCTTTGGATGCAGCTATTATTGTGACACTTCAAATTGATATGGAAGATAAAGGTGGATACATTCAAATTGCGCTTCCTTATTCAACATTAGAACCAGTTCGTGAAAGCCTTCTTCAAATGTTTATGGGGGAAAAGTTTGGGCAAGATCGTATTTGGGAGAATCATCTTGCAGGAGCTTTGTGGATTTCAGATATTCAACTTGAAGCAATTTTAGGTGAGACAGAGGTTACATTGCAAGAAGTTTTGAGTTGGAAACCAGGCAGTCAGCTTATTTTAAAAACGAAACCAGATTCGCAAATTGATGTGAGATGTGGTGATCTTGATCTTTGGCGTGCGAATATTGGTCAAAGAAGTGGGAATGTGTCAATCCGTATAGCGCAATCATATATCCAAGAAGGAGAAGAAAATGAACTACACAATAGCAATTGATTTAATTCTGGCAGGTTTGCTTTTGGTCACAATTTTTTATGCGTCACTTTTATCAAAAAAAATACATGCGGTAAAAGAAAATAGAATTGAAATGGAAATTCTATTAACTTCCCTCAATGATGCTATTGAAAAAGCTGAGACTGGTTTGAATAAATTGCAAATTGCGTCAAGCCAAAATGAATATGCATTTCAAAATCAAATTAAAAAAGCAACGGCCCTAAAGACAGATCTTGAATATTTTTGTGAAAAAGCTGATCAAACTGTAGATAGGTTGGATAAACAAATTGAAGAGAGAAAGTCGCCTGATTTAAAGCGACCATCAAAGCCTATTTTAAATATTCAAACATTGAGGTAGTTGATGAAAGTCCTTGGGTATATCTTAGATAAAATCTTTACGTTTGCAACAAGCGCTCTTGAAAAAGTTCGCATTTTGCCTATGTTGATTTTTATGTGTTGTTTATCATTTTCTGTTAAAATCGGAAACTCTATTTATGGTTTGTATATTTTATTTTCAAGTGATTCTGTTATGGCGTAT
This sequence comes from uncultured Alphaproteobacteria bacterium, assembly GCA_964497925.1. Lineage (GTDB taxonomy): Bacteria > Pseudomonadota > Alphaproteobacteria > CAIYWZ01 > CAIYWZ01 > CAIYWZ01. The sequence goes on from CAZCFE010000004.1 coordinate 38,047, forward strand.
GAAGATGGTGCAACTAAAACTGTGAAACCTGAAACATTGCAAGATAAAATTAACTTTCCAAGGCTTGCTCCTGTCGATACACCAAAAGATAAAAAAATAGAAGATACAAAAATTGACTTGATGGATTTAACTCCTGAGGCGCTCAAAGGGCTTCATGATATGGCGCAAGAGCAAGAACGTCAACAGGAAAGATCGGATACGGTTCAAAATAAAGAAGAATTGCTAAAGCTTCATGAGCAGAGGCTTGATGAGAAATTAGGTGAAATTAGAAGTGCAAAAAAAGCCATTGAAGGCCAATTAGATGCGTTTAATACCAGTGAAAATGAAAAATTAAAAAAATTAATTACAATTATGGAACAATTATCTCCTAAAAAAGCCGCTCCAATATTTGAAAAAATGAAAACAGAAGACGCTGTAAGGTTAATGGAGTCGATGAAAGAGCTTAAAGTGGCAGCAATTTTTGGATTCATGAAGACAGAAGATGCAACAAGAATCACCCAAGCTTTGCTTGATAGGCGTATGAGTATCCTTGAAAAAAATCAGCCATCAGTTGCGACTCCTTCGCTTACCCCAAAAGTATCAGAACCTTCTTTGCCAGATGTTCCAACCTTTATCAATACACTTCCTGGTGGATGATTTTATATATTTTTAGGTCGTTTGTATGTGAAAAGTGGGATTTAAAAATAATTTTTAAAAAATGACTAGACATATTAACCGTTTTGGTATAAAAGAGATGTATCAAATGTGCCTGGATAGCTCAGTTGGTAGAGCAGCGGATTGAAAATCCGCGTGTCGGTGGTTCAAATCCGCCTCCAGGCACCACAAACTTCCTAAACTTTTAAAATTTTTCTATTTCTTCATGAGATAAAATCAGTATAGCTGATGATTCAAGATTTGTTCTAAGGGTGGATAAAAGTGTTTTTGCAGCAAGGCTGTCAAGCCCTGAAACAGGTTCATCCATAATTAAATAATCAGGTTTTTGTAAAAGTGCACGAGCAAATTGAATGCGTTGTTGTTCGCCATAGGATAATATTTGCTGATAGTCTTGATCAAGATCTAAAAACGATATTAAGTGCTCAATGCCACAAAGCTTCATAGCACCTTTTACATCGCCAGATAGGTTTGGGTAGGTCAGGATGTGTTTTAGTGTTCCAAGAGGCATATATGGACGTTGTGGGATAATCATAATCTGATGAATAAGGGGGAGCATTAAATCGCCTTTATAAAAAGAATATATTCCAGATATGACCCTTAAGAAACTTGTTTTTCCAGTGCCAGATGGGGCGCATAAAACCTTTTTTTCACAAGGGTTTAAAGTGAAATCGGATACGGACCAAATAAGATCATTTTTAGGAGAAAAAATTTCAAGATTTTCAATATGAAGCACGTTTTTCTTTCTTAAAGGAGAAGGTATTTTAGAAACCTCATCCATTTTTTGAACAAAATCAATTAAACGTTTTAAAGAAGCTCTAAGGCTTGCAATTTTTTGATATTCATATGCACATGAAGATAACGATCTGTATACTTCATAGAACATGAATCGAATTTGCATCAGGGCGCCAAGTGTTATCAGATTTTTAAAATACAAAGGAACAACGATAAGCAATGGAACAAACATATTGCCTTGACCATGAAGGATTTCTGTTGTATTAAGGTAAAATTTTTGAGTCAAAATTTTAAAATAGTTTTTTTGTATTTGAAAAAAAGATTCTTTTAAAACAGATTGTTCGTAATTTTCGCCCTGCATTTTTGCTATTTCTTCGCGTCTTTCCATAATGCGCATTAATTTATATCTAAAGTTGGCTTCTGATGATTCTTGATTTTGATCAAGGACAATCAGTGGGCGACCAATTTTAAAAGTGATGATAATTGCCAAAAGAGCATATAAAACAGCCATCCATAGAAGAAAGCCGGGAATCATAAAAGAAAGACTTTGAGAAAGAATCCATAATGTTATTGAAAATGTGATAAAATTAAGGCCATCTTTGAAAAAAATGGTAAAAAGATCGATGGTTTTTTGCGTGGTATCATGAATATCTTGAGTGATGCGTTGATCTGGGTTGTCAATGGTTTTAAAATGAAGGGGAATTTTATAGTAACTTTTTGTATCAAACCATTTTTGAATAAGGTCGGCGGTCATCCATTTTCGCCATTCAAACGATGCCCAACTTTTTAAGAAATTAGCCCCCACAAAACTTGTTAAAACCAAGGCTGAAATTGGAAGAAACATAAAAATCTGATGAAAAAATGCATCTGAATCTTTTTTTTCAAGAGCATCATAAAATGATTTTTGCCACTTGCCAAATCCGACATTAGCACATACCTCAACAATTCCAATCAACAAAAGGCAGGCGATAACAAAAAAAGCTTTCTTTTTTTGATTAGATGTCCACCAGTTTAAAATAAAGCTCATTTTCTAATAAGGACTTGCGCGAAAAACCCATCTGTTTTTGATTTTAAGGGGCTTAATTTAAGTGTTTCACCTTTTTCAAACTCAGGGTGATCTTTTAGGAAAATGTCCATTTGTGTGTCATTCTCATCTTCAAATAAGGAGCAGGTTGCATAAATAAGCCATCCTCCAGATTTGACCATTTTATAGGATGCTTCTAAAATTTCACGTTGCTTTATTAATAGTTCCTTTACGTCTTCTTCTTTGAGTCTCCATTTGGCTTCTGGATTCCTTCTCCATGTTCCACTTCCAGAGCAAGGAACATCAAGAAGCAAACGATCAACTTTCCCATCTAATCTTTTAACCCATTTATCATTCAAATCAGGACTTAAAAGTCTTTCTTCATGGTTGCATGCCCCTGCTTTTCTCATGCGAAGTTTGGCTTTATCGAGTCTCCACTGGGCAATATCGGAAAGAATGATTCTTCCTTTATTTTCCATGACAGCGGCCATGGCAAGTGATTTCCCTCCGGCTCCTGCGCAAAAATCAACAACTAAATGTCCTGGTTTTGGGTCGGCTAGCTTTGCAACCAATTGTGATCCTTCATCTTGAACCTCTAAGACGCCTGTTTTAAATAAATGATGATGATAAATAGGCATTCTTTCCTCAAAATAAATTCCCCAAGGAGAAAAAGGGGTGATGTTAGAATGAGGAAAATGAACATCTTCTCGTTTAGCTTTAAGTAGATTAACCCTTAAATCAAACCTTGCTTGTTCTTGAAAAGCTAAAATCTCTTTTTCAAAATCGTCTCCAAAGACTTTTTTAAAATAAGGTTCACTCCATGAGGGGATGTTTAATTTTACATTTTGAGGCATTTGATTTTTCATATATTGATTTTTATGAAAAAAATCAATTGCTTTTTGTTCATATTTTTCAAACGGGGAAGGGTGATATTTTTGCCCTGAAAAAAATGTCCCAAGGTCTTGAGAGTTGGTTTCCTCAAGTAAAAGTTTCATAATCATATGATTTCTTGCATTTGGGTGCATTGAGCATATTTCACACCACCAAGATATCATTCCAAATTTTCGCATGACATCGTATACATGTCCCACGATCTCACGTCTATCGTTGGATCCAATGTAGCGTTTGGGCTTAAGGTAGTGATTGACGACTTGGTCCATGGGGGCATTTTTTTCAAAATACACATCGTCTAGAATTTCAATAGCAGCCTGAATTTGGGCACCTTTAATCATTTCTTATTTACTCCTTGATGAAAAACACCCCAAACTTCGTGAATTAAAACCCACCCTTTAAGGCCAGAAACACGAACATAACACCACGGATCTTGAATTTCGGTGATTTGTCCAATAACGCCTTTTTGTAAAGTAGCCCGTATATTTGAATCTCTGTCTGGGCTTGACATGAGATTTGATGAGTTTGCGATTACAACTACATGACGCTTACTCGAAAGCATGCCTTTGTTAACCCAGCCTTCTGTGCCTTCAAAATCTCTAATTTTTCTCCACATGTCGAATTCAGCTACAATTTCAATGGGAAGGGAAACACGTTTATATGTCCAAAGGATTGGATATTGAGCTCCAGGGCCAACACGTACGTTGACTTCATCTGATCTAAAGCTTGCAAAGCGCGGCATGGGGAGCCTTCCATCTGGAAGTGTTTGTGAGACCCCTTTTGATAGTGGTTTATAAAATATGAATACATAAATTAAAACAGCAATAAGCAAACCAACAATTCCCATTAGAAATGGGACAGCGAAACGACTTATTTTATCTCTTTCATCCATGATTTGGTTAACTCTTGATTAAATGTGCTTCAAATGCTTTATGTTGATATATTAAGTAAAAAGTTAACATAAAATCAACCTATCTGTCAACATAAAACCCTACTTTTAACCAGATAAAGCTTATCTCTTAATTGCAACGGCAACAGCTTCTCCGCCACCGATACAAGCAGATGCGATTCCTTTTTGAAGCCCTTTTCGTTCCATTGCATGAAGCAAGCTTACGATAATTCGTGCTCCTGAGGCTCCAATGGGGTGTCCAAGAGCGCAGGCTCCGCCATTGATGTTCATCTTTTCAGAAGGAATCCCAAGTTCTTTCATTGCATACATTGGTACAACGGCAAAAGCTTCATTGACTTCAAACAAATCAACATCTTCAATTTTCCAATTCAAAGATTTTAAAAGCTTTAAAATCGCTCCTACAGGGGCTTTTGTGAAATCTTGCGGAGCGCATGAAAATTGAGAATGACTAGCAATTTTTCCTCGTGATGTAAGGCCGTGTTTGAAACAGGCTTGCTCGCTTGCTACAAGAATGCTTGCAGCTCCATCTGCAAGGCCGCTGGATGAGGCTGCTGTGATTGTTCCTCCAAAAGCAGGTTTTAAAAGTGGAATTTTTTCAATATTGGATTTAAGGGGAATTTCATCTTGAAAATCTCCAATTATTTCATCTTGAAAATTTGCATTCCTTGCACGCTCAAGTGATTCAATGGCAAATGCATCTTGTTCTTGGCGTGTAAAGTTTTGAGAGGATGCTAATTGTTCTGCAAGAATACCCATGGATATACCCCCTAAATTTGCGTCCTCAAGGCCATCAAGCAACATATGGTCCAATATCTGGCCGTGACCAAAACGATAGCCCTGACGGGCTTTTTTAAGCAAATAAGGACTGTTGCTCATGCTTTCCATACCGCCTGCTAAAATAAAATCAGCTTGACCAAGAGTGATTTGATCGGTTGCCATCATCACAGCCTTCATTCCAGAGCCGCATACTTTGTTTATCGTAAGAGCAGGAGTTGAGTCTAAAAGCCCCGCTTTAATGGCGGCTTGTCTTGCAGGGGCTTGGCCAAGTCCGGCCGATAAAACGCATCCCATAATAACTTCATCGATAAGATCTGGATTAATGTTTCCAAGAGTTGCTTTTAGTGTTGTTGCGCCAAGATCGGTTGCGGAAATATCTTTTAATCCCCCTTGAAAAGCACCGATATGCGTTCTTGTTGCGTGAATGATATGCATTTAATTGCTCCTTTCAAAAGTTTCATTTTTAGGCACCACAAAAAGAGCATCTGAAAAATTTCCACCTTTTTCAATATTATTTAGCCTGACTCTTACCACATTTCCTCTTCCATCAACAGCGACCCATTCGGCCAGTTCTAAGGGGCTTTTTGAAAAGATGAATGTAATGGTTCCTGCTTCCATTGCATCACGTTTGGTCATAGAGATTTTAAGTAAATTCCCAGTTTCTTCTATATTTTTAACATCAGATTCGTCAAAAGAGAATTTTTCTCTTAGCATCAGCTCTGCAGGAGAGGACGATAGAGGAATGTGACTAGATTGTTTCATCTCTTTGTCGTAATTGACCATCCATGTGCCATCACTGATGATCAAAAGTGGAGATGTTGCGCCGTAGTCAGCCCGCATCTTTCCTGGTTTTTGAATATAAAGCGTACCGCTCATCATATTATCTTGATTGCTTGTTTGTAAAAAAGATGCTTTTAATGATTTTATGCCATTAAAATAATTTTGAACAGTTGCAAGGCGAGAATCTTTGTTGAAATCCGCTTTGGAAGAGGGATCTGAGCTGAAAGAACAGAAAGAAAACATCATGAAAAATAAAAAAATATACATTAAAACTACCTTTGATTAAAAAAACTTTGTTATTCATATCAAATTTTACTTGCATATACAACAAACTTTCGTTATTAAAGAAGCACGACACACGCAAATGGGTGATTAGCTCAGCTGGGAGAGCATCTCGTTTACACCGAGAGGGTCGGCGGTTCGATCCCGTCATCACCCACCATTTCTTGAAATCATTAAACTCAGTAAATAATTTTTTAGCTCCCTGATTTGACTTTTATCTTTTTTTGTGATTGAATAACTGTGGTTTTAACAAAATAGGAGACAGACCACAATGAAAAATATACTTTTAGGCTTAATCGCGACACTTGCATTAACGCATAGCGATACTTCTTACGCAGCAGGCGCGCCGGTTAATTCTGGATTTAGGCCAAAACCCCCTTATTATATGGCCGATGGATCAGGAATTGATGCTGAAAGTGCTGCAGCTGTTTTTAAGAAAATGGGCAAAGATGTTGCCTATCCTGCAAAAAAAGACAACTGGGAACAAGTTTTAGCAGATCTTCGCGCAGGTACAGTTGATTTTATGGGAGATGCAAGCATTAAAGAACCAGAAGCAAAGTTTGTGTTTAGTGCTCCTTACAGAGATTTGGAATATAAGGTTTTAAGCAAGAAAGATAAACCATCATCATTTACAAGTGATGTGGAGTTTATTGCTCATGTTGCAAAAACACCAGGCCTTAAAATTGGGTTTGTTGACACGGTCAGCTATTCAGCTGCTTTTGATGGGTTTACAAAAGGCGCAACAGCAACATTTGTTGGAAAAAAGTCTTTTAAAGAGCTTGTTCAAGATGTGATGGATGGTAAGACTGATTATGCAATCGTGGATGCAGCACATGCTGATTGTTATATTTCAAGCTCAGCAACAGGAAATATGGCCGATTATAATTTGGCAGATATTAAAATCAAAGTTGCACGTGCTTTTGTGTTTAATAAAGATCGTTTGGCCGCTCAAAACATTAAAATTGAAGATGTGAACAAGGCAATTGAAGATGCCAAGGCTGATATTAAAGTAGCTTTGGATAAACCAGGTAGATGTGCTAAGGTTGCTGTAGCCGCAACTACGCCTGCAAAGTAATTAATCCACTCTTTCGAGCTCACACCTTGATTATGACAAGGTGTGAGTTTTTATTATCTTAATGCCCTTATAAATCTTGGACTGCTTTTAGGTAACCATTGATCAGATCAATTCCTAAAGAACCATTACGAATGTATTCTTTTTGAAACTCTGAAAAATAGCTTCTTACTCCAAGGTCTAAGAAAAGTCGGTCCATAAGAAAACTTTTTTCTGCATCTGTATCATAGACACTTGCAAGAGATTCTCCAGGCTGAATGAAAGGTGTCCAATCTTGAGTTTTGACATGATTCAAAAAATAGCTTATCACTTCATTTCCTATAAGTTGCCCAGCAAAATCAGGGTCAGTTTTTGAAAAAATCTCTTGGGTTAAAGATGTTTCTTGTCGATTATCAAAAAAAGTCACCATAAAGTTTTTTAATTGTCTTATATGCGCATCTAAGAGATAGCGTGCTTCAGTATCAAAGCGTTTTTCTGTCTTTTTAAGAAGTGGAAGTAGGGAATCTATTATTCCACCAAAAGCACCAGTTCCGCAGTTGAGTATAGCTTCAGGACTGCCTAATCCATTTATGAACGATGACATCATGATGATATATTCTTCATTTTCAGGATCACGGATGATTCTGTTAAAGACAAGTTCAAGAATTCTTCCAAAAATTAAATCAGATTTATCTTTTTCTTTAACTGTGATTTCATGTTGGAAAGCTTTTTTACTCCATAAATTTCCCCATGCGCCAATGGTAGATTCAGGATTTTGCATGCAGCTTTCGATCATCTGAAGGTGTTGAAGAGCTGTTTCCAAAACATCTTGAGGAAGACGGATTGCTATTTGATTTTCTTTATCCACCAGAGTTTTTATCTGTTCTTCATTCATAGTATTTTGAGTTTGTTTTATCTTTTGAAGCTTAGTGATATGCACCCTGATCGCATCGATCAATTCTTGGCTTGATAAATTTGTTTCTGGCTCTTGCTCAACAAGTCCTTGTAAAATTATATTTTCTGAACTTGTTTTGGTTCCATTATGAACATTTTCATAATTAAAAGATTGATCTAAAGCAATATAAGTTTGTTCAAAGTCAATATTTCTACCAAGAAGCTCGATAAAAGGATCAATGTCGGTATGATCTTTTATTAATAGAAGATTTCTGATCGCTTCACGTCTTTCTTGAAGCCTTAACGAGACAAAATCTGGATTTAAAATTTCTTGTTTGAGAAGAGAATAGCCATTTCTTAGAATGTCATTAAACTCTTGTGTTCTTGGGCAAGATATTAAATTTTCTAATAATATTCTTTTAACTTTGCTTTTGGTTCTGGGGTTTTGAGCAATTTCTAAAACAAGGTTAGCCAATTCTCTTTTTAAAAGATCATTTTGCATTTCAAATAGAAATGAAGAAATATCGCAAAATTGTTCGTGTGTTATAGCTCCAGCTCTTATGCTCTCTAATGTCTGAAATCCGATTTCAGATTGAGTTTCTTGAGAGAGAAGGTATATTTTTTTGAAGTACGGAATTCTGCTTTCCCAATTCAAGCTTGCATTGTTTGCCATATCGGCGATGAATCTTTTAAGATTATTGCGCTGGTCTTCATTTTGCGTTGTAAGTAGATAGCCTATAGTATCACAAAATTGAAAATGTGTTATAGAGCCTTCAATTGTTGTGTCTAGAAAAAAAGATATCATTCTGTCTTGCGTGTTTGGTCCAAAAACTGCAAAATTACTCATATATAAGACTTTTGTTTCCCAATCTAAAATCGGATTTGTAATATAGTCAATTACAAATGTTTCCAGATCTTGTATTTTTGTTCCATTATTATTGATTAATAAATATTTCATAATTGTTGCGAATTGTATATGTGAAATAGTTCCAGAAGTTATGCTTTCGAGCATAAACGTTATAATTTTATCTTGTGCTTCAGGTGAGAAAGATCGAAACAGTTCCATGTATAAACCTTTATCATATAAAGAAATATCTGAACTTATTATTATATTTACAATAAAGTTCTGGACGTCTTCTCGTTGAGTTAGGAAATTTGCAATTTTTAAAAATTGCGCATGCGTCATATTTCCTTCACGCATACTTGTTAAAATGAAAGTTGTTAGTTCATCTTGCGTGACCGATGTGAGTGCTCGAAAATTATCCATGTATAAGGACTTGGCTCCAAAATCTAAGTTTGGGTTCTTAATAGAATTGACGATGAGCCTCTCTAATTCTTGTTTTTTTGTGCCATGATTATCCTCAAGTAAAAATCTGATGATTTTTGCAAGATGTACATGTGAGATAGCTCCAGAAATTGATGTTTCTATAATAAATGTTACAATATTATCTTGCATAGCTGGTGTGAGGAAACAGAATTGATACATATACAATAATTTCTCATCCCAGCTTAACTCAGAAGATTGGATTTTTTCTAAAAATGCAGTTTGGATTTGAGTTTTTAGTTCTTCGTTTTTAAGAGTATTTGCCAAACGTTCCATGCTGAAACTTAATGTTATTTGATTATGATTATAAAGCTTCAATTTTAAGAATTCTTGCAATAACCCCTCTCCCATTTTTGTTGTTATAGGATTGGCGAGCAGGTTTTCTAAAGTGTGAAAATCATGATTATCAGGGTCTGTTAAACTTTTCATGAGTGCATATTGAAATTCTAGCATCATTTCACTGTCTATCGAAGTTGGATCAAAGATTATAAGATTTTCGAATAAATCTATTTTTTCTCTTTCTGGGATTGCCTGATTTAAAACATATTCTCTTATGATCGGATCAACAAAACGTCCTTGCTCTAAAGGAAGAATTCCTTTGATGATTCTAGCATGAGATATATCGGCTCTAATTAACTGTGTGAGTAAATCAATAGCACTTGAATAAAAAGATGAATCGCTCAATAAAATCTTAAGAAGCATTATTTTCTCGAATGGACTCATTTCCTGAGAATAGATTTCTCTTGCATGTTTGAGCGCGAAAATTTGATCTTCCGAAGTGCCCAGCTGTGCCATTATAGTTAAAAACCCCGAAGACGCACCTTTCAAAGATAGAGGAGAAGCAGTCAATAGCTCTTTAAATCTATCTTTTATAATATCCAGGCTGGAATTTAAGCTAACAGAGAAAATGATTCCCATTAAACGATTATCTGAAGAAGACAGAGCATGATCCATTAAACTTAAAACAATGTTTTTCGCAAAGTCTTTGATTGTTAAATCATCAGAATATGTTTGCCAAATTATTTTGAAAAAATTGTTGTAATTGTTTGTCATATCATCTTCATGGGTTATTTTTTCAAGAATCGATTCAGGAGTAATTCCAGAAATTTCAACTTTTGATAAAAAGTCATTTTTTTTTGATGAGAGAGAAATAATTTGAAAGAATGGCATCTTCATTTTTAGCTCGGTTTTATTATCAGTTATGGCTTCCCAAAGTATTTCTTGTAACCTTGGCTCTAATTCATCAAACTGTAATGCAATATCTTTTATTTTTTCTGGAGATGCCATTTCTTTGATAATATTTCGAATCCATATTTCCATTTCTTTTGTGTGGCCATGATTTTCTCGTGTAATCGTTCTTGCTGCAAAATCAAGAGAAAATGTTGGAACTCCTAATTCTAGACCTGGGATATGTCGAAGATCTTCTTTGTTGATAACTGGATTTGGAGTAATCCCATTTATCTCATGTCCATCAATTACTATGGGACCATTAATAATTGCCACGCCACCTAATACGTCATGTGCTATCTGTTGTGCACCCATTTCTGCCGCAACAGGTCTGTTTTCTTCTCCTGGAATTTCTTCCATTCCAAATAGGGAAACTTTGGATATAACGAGCGAGCTTAAAAATATAGTTTTTAATTTTTTCATAACATAAGTCTTTTCTTAAAATAGCTCTATATTCATATAGAGTTTTTATCTTTATTATTCACGAGGAAAATAGCTTACTTTTCTTGATTCCTTAACTGCCTTAACTTTTCAAAATCGCTATCCGCATGATAAGATGATCTGGTAAGAGGAGAGCTTGCGATCATTGAGAATCCTTTTCCTCTTCCCATTTTTGCGTAATCTTCAAATTCTTCTGGTGGAACATAACGCATAACTTCATGATGCGTTGGAGTTGGTTGAAGATATTGACCAATGGTCATGAAATCCACGTTTGCGCTTCGCAGGTCATCCATCACTTGATAGATTTCCGGTTTTTCTTCACCAAGTCCTACCATGATCCCTGATTTTGTGAAAATTTCAGGATCAAGTTCTTTCACCCGCTTTAAAAGCCATAAAGATTGGAAGTAACGCGCGCCTGGACGAACTGAAGCGTATAGTCTTGGAACGGTTTCAAGATTGTGATTGTAAACATCAGGTTTTGCTGCCACAACAGTTTCAACAGCACCTTCTTTGCGTAAAAAATCAGGCGTGAGAATTTCAATTGTGCTTCCTGGAGAGTGGATTCTGATTTGCTTGATGACATTTGCAAAATGCTGTGCTCCGCCATCATCTAAATCATCTCGGTCAACAGAGGTAATGACGACGTGTTTAAGATTCATGGCTTTAACGGCCAATGCCACGCGTTCTGGTTCATGAGGGTCAAGTAAATCAGGTCTTCCTGTTGCAACATTGCAAAACCTGCACGCTCTTGTGCAAACGCTTCCCAAAATCATAAAAGTTGCATGTTTTTTTGTCCAGCATTCACCAATATTTGGGCAAGCTGCTTCTTCACAAACAGTTTTAAGTTTTAATCCTCGCACAAGATCCAGGGTTTCGTGATATCCTTGTGATTGGGGAGCTTTGACTCTGATCCAGCTTGGTTTCATGATTTTATACCTTACATATGAATAGCAATGCCTTGGGAATTCAAGACAGCTTCGTGAATCATTTCAGACAATGTTGGGTGTGGAAAAACAGTGTGCATCATATCAGCTTCTGTTGTTTCAAGGGTTTTGGCCAAAGCAAAACTATGAATCATTTCGGTGACATCTTCGCCTATTAAATGAGCCCCTAAAAGCTCACCAGTTGTTTCATCAAAAATAACTTTTACAAAATTATCGGGTGATCCAACAGCCAGTGCTTTTCCATTTCCAACCCCAGAAAATGTGCCAACTTTGATTTTAAGTCCTTGTGCCAGAGCTTGTTTTTGAGTCAGCCCCACACTTGCAATTTGAGGGGAAGAGTAGGTACATCCTGGGATATTAAGCGGTGAAAGAGGCTTTATGCCCGAAATTCCCAGCATGTGCTCAATGGCTAAGATGCCTTCATGGGAAGCTTTGTGTGCAAGCCATGGTGGCGCGCCAACATCTCCAATGGCGTATATTCCAGGTTCATCTGTCAGGGCAAAATCATGAGTTTTGATAAAGCCTCTATCTGTTTTAATTTTTGTTTTCTCAAGACCTATATCGTCAATATTTCCTGTAATTCCAACGGCTAAAATCATGCGATCAAAAATTTCGATAGAAGTCCCCTGGGGAGTTTTGATGGTGGCTTCAAGGCTATTTTCTTGAGTGGTTATTTTTTCAACAGTAGATGATGTTAAAATTTTCATCCCTAATTTTTCAAAAGATTTTCTTGCCAAAGAGGCGATTTGATCATCTTCTTGAGGCAAGATTTGGTCTTGAAGTTCAACAACGGTGACCTGAGACCCAAGAGCATTGAAAAAGCTTGCAAATTCAATTCCAATTGCCCCTGATCCTAAAACTAATAATTTTTCAGGGACATGGTCTGGCATCATAGCATCGGCTGCATTCCAAATAATTTTATGATCTGCTGCAATATGAGGAAGGTTTTTAGGTTTTGCACCGGTGGCAAGAATGATGTTTTTTGCTTCTAATGTTTGATCATTCACGCTTACTTTGCCCCCGCCCATAAGCCGGCCACGTCCTTCAAAAACGGTGACTTTGTTTTTTTTAAGTAATCCTTTGACACCATTTGCAAGACCGGCAGAAACGGACCTTGATCTGTCCACCATTTTTTGTAAATCAAATGTGACATTTTCCGCATTCACTCCAAAATCAGCCGCTTTTTTCATGCCAGCGTAAACCTGGGCCGATTTGAGAAGCGCTTTTGTGGGAATGCATCCCCAATTTAAACACACACCACCTAAATGTTTTTCTTCAATTAAAGCGGTTTTTAAGCCCTTTTGCGCAGCCTTAATTGCTCCAACATATCCGCCAGGGCCGCCGCCGATTACAATGCAATCAAATTTCATTTTTTTAATCCTTATATTATTTTATATCCTAAGGTTAATGGTATACTTTTTAAAAAAATAAGTCAATTATTTTTTTGACAAAATTGTAAAATTAGAGATGGATTATAATATTTTATAAGTGCCAATCATTTTTTTGCCGCAAAAAGCCATGCCAATTGCCAGAATTTCTCCCTTGAATGCATCTGTGTAACGTTTATCACTGATTTGGATAAGGGCAGACTGGGTTGTTTTTTCAAGTTTTGATGGGTCATCGCAGACTTTGAATTCCATAATAATTGCCTTTTGAGAAGGATCTTTTGGTGTCATAATCACATCATAACGCCCATCTCCAGCTTCGCCATTAGAGTCTACATCATAACGCCCCCTGAATCCTACCAAAAGCCCCATCATAAATATTTGAAACACATGCTCGGGTGTTTTTGAGCTTAGGTCGAAGTAGCTTAAAGAGTCGGCAATGTAGGTTTGAATATAGCGCAAAAATTTTGAAGGATCATTGCTGTCATCTAAACTTTTTATGAAATCTCTATAGAAAGTGCTGCCATGATTTAAATAGAACCATTTTTTTACAATATCAAGATATAATGATAGGATTTCTTTATTTGGAATGTTGATGACAGTGTGTATTTCGCCAAATGAATCTGTATTGTTTGAGATTACGTTTAGATATCCGCCATGAAGTAATAAAGTCCAAACGGCATCTGGATTTGTATCTAAGCTTTGAAAGTTTAAATGATCATAAATTATTTGTTCTTGGGGTTCGCCTTTGATTAATTTTTCAATCTTATCTTTAAAATTATCATCACTTTTTCCGATTAAATCATATACTACTGCATTATCTGATGTGCCAAGCCAATAAGATGTCAGTTTTGCATCTTTACTTAAACAATGAATGATAGACCAAGGATTGTAAATTTGGAATTGTCCAATTTTATAGCCATTATACCATTGTTTGATAGGCTCGATCAGATTTGGAGTTGGTAATAAGCTTTCTACTTCATCTTGTGTGAATCCAAAGTATTGTGCATATTGCTCATCTAATATTGTGCAACATTTCAAATTATTCAGACCCGAAAACATGCTTTCCTTTGCAACTCGAGCAATGCCAGTCATTATTGCTTTTTCTAAATCACCGTTATCCTTAAGTGCGCTACCAAGAAGAATTCGCATAAACTCTACAATTTCTTGATAGAAATTATGAGAGTAGGAGCTGTGAATTGGCGTGTCATATTCATCAATTAGAACAATAGGTTTTATATTTCTATGTTTTTTAATGTAAGAGATCAGATCAAATAAAGCGCTGGATAAATGGCTGGGGGAAGATATTTTTTGAGTAAGAACATTGTTGAATACTTCTTTTTGAGCTTGTGACAGCGAATCACCCTCTAGTAAATAAGAGTGCTTTTCATATAGGTTTGAAAAAACTTTCTGAATTTGAATAAATAGGCTATCAAAATCTGAATATTTACAATCTTTAAAGCTTAAAAAAATCACTGGATATTTGTTTTGATGTAGTGTGCAAAAGGGGGTTTCTTTTGAGATGAGAAGGCCTTTAAAGACATCGGCGCCGTTTGTGGAGAAGAAGGCTTCCAGCATAGACATATTCAATGTTTTCCCAAAACGCCTGGGGCGGGTGATGAGGGTTACATCGGCTTTATCATCCATAACTTCTTTGATAAACATTGTCTTATCAATAAAAATGCACCCTTTTTGAATGACTTTGGTAAAATCACTGATTCCAATTGGAAAGTTGTTGGGGTTGATCATGGTTATTATCACCTAATGTTTATATATTGCTCTAATTTATACTATATTTTTATCAATTTATCAAGGGTGGGGGATGACGAAAAAATGTTAAAAGAGATTTTACGTTTTATTCAGAATGGCAAGTGTGTATTGAGCACCTCAAATAATTGAAAAAAATAATTGACAGATTGTTGGATCTTTGTTATTCTTCTTGAAGATAAGTGATTTACGGTTTTATAAAAAGGATGTGAAGAAATGATTCGGTTGTTGGACGCCAATGTTATTAATCAAATAGCAGCAGGAGAGGTTATAGAAAGACCTTTTTCTGCGATTAAAGAGTTGGTTGAAAATTCAATTGATGCAGGAGCAACGCGTATAAGTGTTCGGGTCAGAAATGGCGGGCAAACGCTTATTATTGTGGAAGATAATGGGCATGGGATGGATTCGATGGATCTTGAAATATGCGTTGAGCGGCATTCAACATCCAAACTTCCTCAAAATGATCTTTTTAACATCAAAACAATGGGTTTTAGAGGAGAGGCATTGGCATCTATTGGATCTATTGCCCGTATGACAATTTCAAGCAAAACTCAAGGGAGCGATTCAGCCTGGTCGGTTAAAGTGGAAGGTGGCGTTAAATCAGAGCTTTCTCCTTGTTCAGGAACAACTGGAACGCGTATTGAAATCAGAGATTTATTTTTTGCAACGCCAGCAAGACTTAAATTCTTAAAATCTCCCAGTTCTGAAATGTCGGCCATTGTGGATGTGATGAATAAACTTGCCATTGCGCACCCTCATATTACATTTATTTTAAAAGATGATACGCGTACGTTTTTAGAGCATATAGCAACGGATAGTTTGAAGGAAAGATTGAGGAGTGTTCTAGGGGAAGATTTTATTAACAACTGCGCTTTTGTTGAATTCCAAAACGAGGGGATTGCAATTAAGGGATATGTCAGTCTTCCAACTTTTAACCGTGGAAACCGCATGCAACAATTCTTCTTTGTAAACAATCGTTGTATCCAAGATCAACTGCTTTTAACGGCTATAAGAGTGGCTTATCAAGATTTAATGTCTTCAGATAGGTATCCAATTCTTGCGCTTTTTATGGACATAAGCCCTGAAGAAATTGATGTGAACGTGCACCCGACAAAATCGCAAATTCGTTTTCAAGACCCACAAGAAATTAAATCTTACGTGATATCAACGGTAAAAAAAGGTCTTGGCGTTTCTTCTTATAAAACATCTTCTACAATTTCAGATCAAATGATGAACCGGTTTAGCAGCCCTTCTTCACAAGGTTCGTATACATCATCATCATATACGCCGTCTTCTTCTGGATTCAAGTTTGATTCATCTCCTTCTAAAACAACACTTCCTTTTGAAGTTCCTTCTGGGCCAGCTCAAAGTTATATGCCAAGTATTGATGAAACATATCCGCTTGGTCATGCAAAAGCCCAAATTCATGAAAACTATATTGTTGCGCAAACAGACCAAGGTATGATTATTGTTGATCAGCATGCGGCGCATGAAAGATTGGTTTATGAGAAAATGAAGTCTGATTTTTATGCAGGAACAGTTGCAAGGCAAACGCTTCTTATGCCAGAAATTGTCGATCTTTCGCACGATGAAATTGACACATTAATGTCTGTTGTTGAAACATTGAAGAAATTTGGTGTGTTGATTGAAAAATTTGGAACAAGTGGAGTGATTATTCGGGAAATTCCGGTGATTATGGGGAATGTGACATTTAAAGATATTGTTTTATCAATCATTGAAAATTTAAAAGAAAATGAGGATTCTCAAATTTTAGAGATGAAGATTAATGAGATTCTTTCATCAAAATCATGTCATGGAAGTGTCAGATCTGGGCGAATTTTAACTTTACCTGAAATGAATACGCTTTTGCGCGAAATGGAAGCAACTCCTTTTTCGGGGCAGTGCAATCATGGAAGACCAACTTATGTGGATTTGAAACTTAAGGATATTGAAAGGCTGTTTGGTCGTTCTTAGATTAATGAAAGAGGATAGACAATGGCGGTTGTGAAAATTCCTGCCATCACGTCGTCCATCATAATTCCTAAGGCGTAGGTGTTTGGGTTTTTCTCACATAATCTCTCAATTTTACCAACCAAGCTAATTTTGCTGATATCAAAGAACCGAAATAAGAGAAAAGACAGGATAATTAAAAACCAAGATGATGTCCCAATAAAAACAAAAGGAATCATTTGCCCTACAACTTCGTCAATCACAATCCAACTTGGGTCACTTTGCTCGATATCTCCTTTTTTCATCAAATAATCAATTAAAAGGATTGAAAATAGCAGTAAAGCAAATGTTGCAATACTAAGCCATAAAGAAGGGATGATCAGAGCCAAAGCAAGCCCCCCTAAACTGCCATAAGTTCCTGGCATTTTAGGGAGGAACCCAAGTCCGCCAGCGCTTAGAAAGAGATTGGCTGCAGACATGCTTTTGTCCTTTGTGCAATTTTATACGCATTATTGACAGCAGTTTCAAGTTCTCTGTCACCTTGTTCTATTGCAAGTTTGATGGCATTAATTACTTTAAGAGGAAGTTCGATATCAACCACAAATCCTTCATATCCTTTCGCGGCCAATGGATTATTCCCGTATAAAAGGAAAGTAATACCAGCTTTTAAACCAAGAATTGCACTTTGCGTTTGGGCGTCATCTTGGGTTCCCCCTCCTGATCTTTTTAAAATTGCTCCCATGTGAAGATCATCCGATATAATAGCCCCTGTAAAGCCTAACTTTTCTTTGAGTAAGCCAGTTAGAATTTTCTTTGAAAGGGTTGATGGGAAATCGGGGTCTAAGCCTTTATGAACCAAATGCGCAGTCATAACCATTGTGCTTGGTGGAATGATTTTGAATAATTCGATATAAGGTTCGAGCTCTTGCTCGCTCCATGAAGACGTGATGTCGATAATGCCTTCATGCGTATCACCAGAGGCAGAGCCGTGTCCTGGGAAATGCTTTAAAGATGTCAAGATTCCGTGTTGTGAATGTGATTGTATAAACAGTTTCGCAAGTCTTGCAACAGTTAAAGGATCGCTTCCAAAAGAGCGTTCAATTCCGCCTATGACCGGGCATAAAGAAGGACCGTTCAAATCAACAACGGGGCCCAAGTTACAATTAATCCCTGTATTGCGAAGAATAAGAGCCATTTCATTATAAGTCCGGGAGATTTCTTCATCACTTTTTTCAGCCATCGTTTGGGCGGAAGGGAAGGGCGTAAATCCGTTACTGACATTAAGTCTTTGAACTTTTCCACCTTCTTGATCAACAGATATAAATAAATCAGGGGCGTCTTGTTTGAGATAAGAAATGAGTAAACGTAATTGATCAGGAGATTCAATATTGCGTTTAAAAAGAATGATGCCTGAAATTTTCTTTGTGTTGATTAGGTTTTCTTTTACGTAAGCAACTTGTGGATCAGTGGGCGCTGTCCCCTCAAATCCCATCCAAATCAGGCTTCCTATTTTATCTTCTAATGATTCAGATCCTTGTGCAAGAGTGATGTTTGTGAGGAGGCACAATAATGTTAAAAATATGTATTTCATTTATAAAAGCTCCGCTGTTAAAAAGTAGTTCACATCTGTATTAGAGCACAATTTCCATTCTCTTGAAAAAGGGGAATAAGTGTATCCTTGAAGATCTATAGCATTAAACCCTTGTTTTTTCAATGTTAAAATAAGTTGTGATGGCTTGATAAAATCACGCCATTCATGGATTCCTTGAGGTGCCCATTTGAGGATTTTTTCAGCCACAATAATTCCAAGAAGATAGGACATGATTGTGCGATTCAAGGTGGAAATAATGATTTTTGAGCCTTTTTTCATATAAGATTTTAAGTCTGAAATTAAACTTTCAGGAGATTCTACGTGTTCAAGAACTTCTAGCAATATGATCAGATCAAATTTATGTTCACCTAACTGGGAAAATTCATTGTAAAAACAAATATCAAGATTTTCTTCTTGAGATTTTTTTTGTGCCGCAAGTATGCTTCCTTGGGTTTGGTCAATGCCTGTTATGTCATGGCCAAGACGTGCAAGTGGAAGCGTTATAAGACCACCCCCGCACCCCACATCTAAAATTTTCATGTTTGGCTCTAATTTTGCCATTTTTAAAATATATTCCATACGCAAGGGAGTGAGTTTGTGTAAGGCTTTGTAAGGACCTTTTTCATCCCACCATGTGTGTGAGATATCATCAAAAATTTGATCTTGTGTGTGTGTCATGATTTGTCCATTCCCAAAGCTTTGAAATCGCCAGAGATAATCGCTGGTAAATTTTGTGTGATTTTTTCAACTTCCCAGTTCCACCAGGCAAGACGGATTAAGAATTCGATTTGATCGTCATCAAATCTTTTTCGGATTGGCTTTGCAGGATTTCCGCCAACAATTGTATAAGGATCAACATTTTTGGTGACCACCGAGTTTGTTCCAATAATTGCGCCATCGCCGATTTTAATTCCCTGCATGATGGTTGCGTTGTTGCCAATCCAAACATCATTTCCAATAACTGTATCTCCTTTGTTAACAGAGTCTAAGGGGGCGTCTTTCCAAGCTTTGCCAAAAACTTTAAAAGGGTAGGTTGAAATTCCATTGATTGCATGATTGGCTCCGTTCATGATAAATCGAACTCCAGTTGCAATTTGACAAAAGTTTCCAATAATGAGTTTATCGCCTATAAAATCGAATAAATAAAGCACATTTTTTTCAAAGTTATCGACATCATTTATATCATCATAATAGGTATAATCACCCACAATGATTTGTTGGCTTTTGATAATATTTTTTAAAAAGCATAAGCGTTTTATGCTGTCAATAGGGTAGGTGGTATTTGGGTTGGGGAACATCTTTTTCTCCTTTTTTTATATATTATTCTACAATATTAAAAGAAAAACAAAGACATGTCAATCATTTTTTTACAATTTTTTAACTTAAAATAAAATCTAGAACAGCGTTCGTTTTGAGTCTTCCTGAAGGTGACAATCTGAGGATATTGTTCTCAAGAATGGCCAGGTTTTCATTTTGAAGGGCAGAAAGTTTATCTTTTGAGAGATTTGAGTCTTGAATATCTACACCTTCTTTTAAACGAATTCCCATTAAAATGCGCTCTGTTCGAATATCTTCGAGCGTTAATATGTCAATATCTTGATATCCGTTCCCTTGGGTTTTAAGGGCATCTAGCCAGCTTTCTGGAGATTTAAACTGCCTTGTTGCTCTTTTGTGGTCCGTTGTGATTCGTCCGTGTGCTCCAGGTCCAATGCCCAAATAATCGCCATATCGCCAATAGTTTAAATTATGAGCAGATTCAAATCCAGGCTTTGCATAGTTAGAGACTTCATAGTCGTTAAATCCATGTTTTCGTGTGATGGCTGTTGTTAAATCGTATAAATCTGCTGATAAATCCTCATCTGGAAGAATGAATTCTTTTCGCGCATGTAGCTTGTGAAAGGCGGTTCCTTGCTCAATGGTGAGTTGATATAAAGAAATATGTTTTGGGTCTAATTTGAGGGCCGTTTCAAGCTCGCTTTCCCAAGACTCTAATGTTTGATTTGGTCGTGCGTAAATTAAATCAAAGCTCCAATTGTTAAAAACAGATCTTGCAATATCAAGAGCTTTTAATGCTTCTAAAGATGAGTGTGTTCGGCCTAAAAATTTCAAATCAGCATCGTTTAAAGATTGTATACCAACAGAAACTCTGGTTATACCAGCTTCTTTAAAGGCTTTGAATTTTTCAGCTTCTATGGAGTTTGGGTTGGCTTCAAGGGTGATTTCAGATGGAAGTTTCCAATGTTTTTGAACTTTTTCTAAAATACTTTGGACCAATTGTGGAGACATTAAAGAAGGTGTTCCACCGCCAAAGAAAATGCTTGAAATGTTTCTGTCTTGAAAGCGATTTGCTTCAAAATCAATGGATTTAAGAAAAGAGTCTAGCCAAGCATTTTCATCATGCTTTTCTCGAACATGAGAATTAAAATCGCAATAGGGACATTTAGAAAGACAAAAGGGCCAATGAAAATAAAGGCCCATATTTAAATTTGTCATTTATCTGAAGATGCTCCATTCCAAAAGTCACGCACTTTTTTGAAAAATCCTTCGGATGCGGGGCTGGATGAAGTATTTCCTTCTTGTTTTTCAAACTCATGAAGAAGTTCTTTTTGTTTTGCAGTTAAATTGCTAGGTGTTTCAACGTTAACTTTTATGAACATATCACCATAGGCAGAGCTGCGAAGAACTGGCATTCCTTTTCCGCGAAGTCTGAACTGGCTGCTATTTTGTGTTCCAGCTGGGATTGTGACTTTTGCTTTTGCGCCATCAATTGTTGGAATTTCAATACTTCCGCCAAGAGCGGCTGTAACCATAGTTATGGGAACTTGACAGTAAATATTATTGCCTTCCCTTTGAAAGAGTTTGTGAGGGGTGATGCTGATAAAAATGTAAAGATCACCGCTTGCAGCGCCTCTAATGCCAGCTTCGCCTTCACCTTGCAGACGAATACGCGTTCCTTCATCCACACCTGCAGGGATATTGACCGAGAGATTTTTTTCTTGTTGTACACGGCCGTTTCCAGAGCATGCCTTACAAGGTTTATCAATCGTTTTTCCAACACCAGAACATCCAGGGCAAATGCGTTCAACAACCATAAATCCTTGACGGGATTGAACTTTTCCATGGCCTTGACATGTTTTGCAATTTTTAACGCTGGAGCCAGCTTCGGCTCCTTTTGAATTGCAGGGTTGGCATTTTGCAAAAGTTGAAACACGAATTGTTTTTTGAAGCCCTTTATAGGCTTCTTCAAAACTGATTTTCATATTAAAACGAAGATCTGACCCTTGGGCATCGTGGCCTTGTGAGCCGCCGTCATGAAAAGCATTGAACATTTCTTCAAAAATATTTGAAAAACCTCCTCCGCCACCAAAGTTAAAATCAAACCCTGAAGAGGATCCGCGCGATTGTCCGCCACCACCATTTTGAAAAGCACCGTGACCAAATTGATCATAAGCTGCTCTTTTTTGGTCATCTTTTAAAACATCATAAGCATCGTTTAATTCTTTAAATTTATCTTCTGCTGTTTTGTCGTTTTGGTTTCTATCTGGATGGTATTTCATCGCAAGCTTCCGGTAAGCCTTTTTAAGCTCATCTGCAGAAGCTGACTTTGAAACGCCTAAGATCTCGTAATAATCGCGCGCCATTTAAAAATTATTTCCCACCTGATTGTTTTTTGTCCTTCACTTCTTCAAAGTCTGCATCCACAACTTTTTCATCATCTTTTTTATTGTGAGTATTTTCGTTTGTGTGAGCATCTGCTTGATCTGAAGTTCCAGCTGTTTCTGCTTCTTGTGCGGCTTTATACATGGCTTCACCAAGTTTCATGGAAGATTGTAACAATACGTCGCTCTTTTCCTTGATTAAGTCGAGGTCGCCGCTGTCAAGAACAGATTTCAATGCTTCAAGATCAGCTTCGATTTTTTCTTTGTCGCTTGCTGGAACTTTATCGCCATGTTCTGCAACATTTTTTACAGTTGAGTGAATCAAAGAATCTGCATGATTTCTGGCTTCGATAACTTCTTTGCGTTTTTTATCTTCAGCAGCATTCGCTTCTGCATCTTTTACCATCTTTTCAATATCTTCATCGCTCAGGCCGCCTGATGCTTGAATTCTAATTTGATGTTCTTTGCCTGTTGCTTTGTCTTTTGCAGAAACGCTGACAATACCGTTGGCATCAATGTCAAAGCTGACTTCAATTTGAGGTAGTCCGCGTGGTGCTGGAGGAATTCCAACCAAGTCGAATTGACCCAAAGATTTGTTGTCTGCCGCCATTTCACGTTCACCTTGAAACACTCTGATTGTCACGGCTGTTTGATTGTCATCAGCAGTTGAGAACGTTTGACTTTTCTTTGTTGGAATTGTTGTATTGCGATCGATCAAACGTGTGAATACGCCGCCAAGTGTTTCAATTCCAAGTGAAAGAGGTGTTACGTCAAGCAAAACAACATCGTTTACTTCACCACGAAGAACACCGCCTTGAATAGCCGCACCAATTGCTACAACTTCGTCTGGATTTACACCTCTGTTAGGTTCTTTTCCAAAGAAATTTTTTACAATTTCAATAACTTTTGGCATACGTGTCATACCACCAACTAAAATGACTTCATCAATTTCAGATGCGCTGATTCCCGCATCTTTGAGCGCTGCTTTGCAAGGATCGATTGTACGTTGAAGAAGATCTTCTACCAAACTTTCAAGTTTTGAGCGAGTTAACTTGATGTTTAAATGTTTTGGACCTGTTGCATCAGCTGTGATGAAAGGAAGGTTTACTTCTGTTTGCATGGAGCTTGAAAGTTCGATTTTTGCTTTTTCAGCGGCTTCTTTCAAACGTTGTAAAGCCAAACGATCACTTTTTAAATCAATTCCTGAATCTTTTTTGAATTCAGCAACCAAGAATTCCATGATACGGTTATCAAAATCTTCACCGCCTAAGAATGTATCTCCATTTGTGGATTTCACTTCAAATACGCCATCACCAATTTCCAAAATGGAAACGTCAAATGTTCCGCCGCCAAGGTCATAAACCACAATGGTGCCTGATCCTTTTTTCTCTAAACCATAAGCAAGAGCAGCCGCTGTTGGTTCGTTGATGATACGCAAAACTTCAAGTCCTGCAATACGACCAGCATCTTTGGTTGCTTGTCTTTGTGCATCGTTAAAATAAGCAGGAACAGTGATAACTGCTTGAGTTACTTTTTCACCCAAATAATTTTCCGCTGTTTCTTTCATTTTTTGTAAAATAAACGCGCTGACTTGGCTTGGACTGTATGTTTCGCCGTGGCACTCGACACACGCATCACCGTTTTCACCAGCAACGATGTGGTAAGGAACCATAGATTTATCTTTTTGTGTTAATGGGTCATCATATCTTCTGCCGATTAGACGCTTAATTGCAAATAATGTGTTCTCGTGGTTTGTTACCGCTTGACGTTTTGCAGCTTGACCCACAAGACGCTCTCCTGAATCAAGGGCGGCAACCATTGAAGGCGTTGTTCTTGCGCCTTCTGAGTTTTCAATAACTTTAGAATTCCCACCTTCCATGATTGCAACGCAAGAATTTGTTGTTCCCAAATCAATACCAATAACTTTACTCATTTTTTAATACTCCTTTAGATTATAAATTTTATATATCTTTTTATATCAAAATCTAAAAAACAAGTCAAGCAAAATTTAGCACTATTTGATGACGAGTGCTAAATTATTTTTGCATTGATGATTAAAGGCGAAACATCTGAAGCATTAACGAGCAGATAAAAGCTTTAAAACAGCCAAGCGAATATAATGCCCATGGCCTGCAAAAAAGTGACCGTCAGTCAAAAAGTCAGAAGTCACTTCAATCCAAGCTGCTTGAGTTACTTCAGCTTGATCTATTTTAAAGGTTGTACGGGCCTGGTCTTTTACAAGCCAAGAATACACATTGGTTTCCATCCAGGCATTATCTGTATTTCTTTCATCATTACTATAGCCAGCATATACTTTTCCAATGAAAAATGAATTTTTCTCATTCTTCAAATTGACACCAGTTTCTTCTTTTAATTCGCGTAAAGCAGC
The DNA here is from genome assembly GCA_964497925.1 of uncultured Alphaproteobacteria bacterium. Lineage (GTDB taxonomy): Bacteria > Pseudomonadota > Alphaproteobacteria > CAIYWZ01 > CAIYWZ01 > CAIYWZ01. The sequence goes on from CAZCFE010000004.1 coordinate 62,719, forward strand.
GTTTGCACTTAATCGATGATCCTCTGTATCAAGCATTCCTCCTGGGATTGCCCATTCAGATGATATAACATTCCCACCATCATTACGTTTGATTAACAGAACATATAGTTTATGGTTATTGATTTTAAAAATAACCGGGTCTGCTGCAGGGTTTGCACCCCAAAGACCCAATTCTCCTCTTCCTGAGATTCCAGTTTTCCCAAGTGGATTTATGGGTTTTCCATCAACTACTCTATAGGGCAAGCCAGTTGCTGATTCTCCAAAAGGGATGACTCGTTTACGGCCATCTTTAATTTGCTGAGCAATTTTAGAAATATCTTCAGGATCAGCCCAAGCATTTTGGGGTGATTTCCCTGGAGCCCATACGCTGTCTATAACCACAGGCGCAACGAAATTAACAGGAGTGTAGGGGCTTTGTTTTTCCCCACGTTTCAAAGAATCCCTTGCAGGGCTTGAGGGGTATGGAAATCGTAAACCAACTCCAAATTTTGTGTGAATTTGACTTGGATGAGCGCTGTTAAATCTTTCAACAGCTTCTTTTATAGCATTTTTTTGCGTTACTGGAATTTGCGCAATTATTGCTTCTAATTCTGTCACATGGCCCATATTTTCTGTTGCATGACTCTTATTGTGAGTTTTTCTGGGTTTTTTTGTTGTTTTTTTTGATGAAGAGTCATCAATTTCTGACTCCGATGCTGACTCCGATGAAGTATCAAAAATTTTCCGTTTGCTAGAATTTCTTTCGCTACATATACCTTCATATGAATGAGAAATGGTCAGTGTTGCAACGATAAGCGTCCATAAGATTTTTGATTTCATAATTGCATGTCTCCAATTTATATAGAAAAAACTATAGATGAAAATTATAAATAAACTGTTAATCTTCATCCATTTTTAATGCTGCAATAAAGGCGCTTTGAGGAATTTCCACTTGTCCAAATTGGCGCATGCGTTTTTTACCTTCTTTTTGTTTATCAAGAAGTTTGCGCTTACGGCTGATATCACCACCATAGCATTTTGCTGTTACGTCTTTTCGAAGAGCAGAAACAGTTTCTCTGGCAATCACTTTCACCCCAATTGCTGCTTGGATGGCAATTTTGAATAATTGTTTTGGGATAAGATCTTTAAGTTTTTCACAAAATGCACGGCCTCTTTTTTCGGCTCTTGTTCTGTGCACAATACATGAAAGTGCATCAACAGGTTCGGCATTGACTAAGACAGACAGTTTCACAAGGTCAGCTTCTTCATATGAATCGATTTGATAATCAAAGCTTGCGTATCCACGAGAAATAGATTTAAGGCGGTCGTAGAAGTCAAAAACAACTTCATTTAAAGGAAGTTTATAAACAACCATGGCTCTTGTGCCAACATAGGTGAGTTCGACTTGAATTCCGCGTCTTTCGGTGCAAAGAGACAGAACAGGGCCCAAATATTCATCAGGAACCAAAATTGTGGCTTTAATCCAGGGCTCTTCCATGTGATCAATTTTAACAACGTCTGGCATGTCGGCTGGATTGTGAAGTTCGATCATGTCGCCATTGGTCATAAACAAACGATAAACAACGCTTGGAGCAGTTGTGATAAGGTTAAGATTAAACTCACGTTCGAGTCTTTCTTGAATGATTTCAAGATGAAGAAGTCCTAAAAAGCCGCATCTAAAACCAAAGCCAAGAGCAGCAGAGCTTTCAGGCTCAAAAACAAAGCTTGCATCATTTAAACGGAGGCGGGCAAGGCTTTCACGCAATACTTCAAATTCAGCAGCATCTGCTGGGAAAAGTCCACAAAAAACCACAGGAACGCTGGCTTTAAATCCTGGAAGTGGTTCTGCAGTGATATTTTTTTCATCAACGATGGTGTCTCCAACGTTACAATCAGCAACTTGTTTGATGCTGGCTGTGAAAAACCCAACTTCGCCTGCGCGCAAAGAATCAAGAGTTGTTTTTTTGGGTGAGAACACGCCAACATGGTCAACTTGGTAAACGGACCCTGCTGCAATCATTCGGATTTTCATTCCACGTGCCATAACGCCATGCTTGATGCGCACAAGCACCACAACGCCAAGATATGGGTCATACCAGCTGTCAATCAAAAGAGCCTTGAGCGGCTGCGTAGCGTCTCCTGTGGGGGCAGGTAAGCGCATAGCAATTGCTTCCAAAACGTCTGTGATTCCAAGTCCAGTTTTGGCAGAAATTAAAACGCTGTCGCTTGCATCAATACCGATAACGTCTTCAATTTGTGTTTTAACACGGTCCGGTTCTGCAGCTGGAAGGTCAACTTTATTTAAAACAGTGATGATTTCATGATTGTTGTCAATAGCTTGATATACGTTAGCCAATGTTTGAGCTTCAACGCCTTGGCTAGCATCAACAACCAAAAGAGACCCCTCACACGCAGCAAGAGATCTGCTGACCTCATAAGCAAAGTCAACGTGGCCAGGTGTGTCCATAAGATTTAGCTGATAAATTTCTCCATTTTTCGCAGTGTAGGAAAGTCTTACGGTTTGCGCTTTGATTGTAATTCCACGTTCGCGTTCAATGTCCATATTGTCAAGGATTTGCTCCTTCATTTCACGTTGTTCAAGCCCTTTGCAAGATTCGATTAAACGGTCAGCAAGAGTTGATTTTCCATGGTCAATATGCGCAATAATTGAAAAATTCCTGATATGTGATAAAGGTGTGTGGCTCATCGGCGTAGTGTTCCTCCGGTTTTTTGTTCAATTGTTTTGATGACTTTTGCATACAAGCCTTCTATTTCTTCATCAGTAAATGTATGGTCTGTTGATTCAAAGATAACACGGATAGCAACAGATTTTTGTGATGGATCCAGTCCTTTTCCTTCAAAAACATCAAACAATTTAACACTGGCGATTTCTTTTATTTTTGCATCTTCAAGTGCTTTAATCAAATTTCCACAAGGATATGATTTTTCAATCAAAAAAGCAAAATCACGCTCTACTGGTTGATAAAATGATTTTATAAATGCTGTTTTTGTTTTTGAAAGACGCATATTTTGCGTGAATATTTCAAATCCAACAACGGCTCCTTTAACATCAAAGGCTTTTAAAATGCTAGGGTGAATTTGTCCAAAATAGCCCAAGATTTTATCATTTACATAAAGAGTTGCCGATCTTCCTGGGTGATACCAATTTGGTGCTTCTTGTTTGATAGAAAAAGACGTATTTTCAAGAATGAAATCAAGGTCTGATCTAATATCGTAAATATCCACCATTCTTGAAGGGGATGACCACTGTGTTTCTTGCGCAAGACCATATTTAATCCCAGAAATCATAGATTTTTGTCCAGAAATTTCTGAATTTTCATATTGAGGGCCTATTTCAAAAAAAGCGCCATTTGAAATGGATCTTGCTTGATTTTTAGAAACAGCTTCGAGTGAATTCCCAATAATAGATGGGCGCATGATATCAAGTTCGCTGCTAATAGGGTTTTTGATAATGACATCACTTGTTTGAACATCAGCCCCTAAAAGAGCGGCTTTTTTTGAATGCATAAATGAAAATGTGACTGTTTCAAAATATCCACGTGCACAAAGTCCTTTTCGAATGTATGAACCGTGTTCGAATACGATTTTTTCAAGACCTTTTGTACTTTGTGTGGAAGAAGGAAGCGATAATGTTTCAAGTAAGTCATATCCTATAATGCGCACGACTTCTTCAACCAAATCTTGTGGCAGGGTAAGATCGGATCTCCATGTTGGAGGGGTGATTTTTTCTCCATCAACTGTGCAGCCCAGATCTTTTAAAATACAGACAGTTTTGTCCAGGGAAACTTTAATTCCTGTGAGTTTTTCAATAAGATGCGCATCAAATTCAATGGGGTTTGGAAGGGAAGGGAGGGCTCCAGTGCTGTTAACAATGCTTGGCGTGCCGTCTGCGTGCTGGATGATAAATGAGGTGAGTTTTTCCATCATCATTTGCATTTGATGTGGGTCAACATAGCGCTCAAATCGATATCTAGCATCACTGTGCAAGTCAAGTTTTCGCCCAGCTTGAGCAATAGCATTTTGAGAAAAATGGGCAATTTCAATTAAAATATCAGTGGTTTGATCGTGAACACATCCTCTGGCTCCGCCTTTAATGCCAGCAAGTGAGATAATGCCTTGCTCATCTTCGATAACAACTGCATCTTGGGGAAGTTTATATTCCACATCTTTAAGCGCTGTAAAAGATTCATCTTGTTTGGCATGACGAACGGTTAGGTTTCCTTTGATATCATTTAAATCAAAAAAGTGGCAGGGGCGATTAAATTCAAGCATGAAGTAATTGGATAAATCCACAAGAAGCGAAATGCTGTTTTGTCCTGCCAATTCCAAACGTTGCTTAAGCCAAGAAGGGGAGGGGCCATTTTTAACGCCTTTGATTTGTGTGCATAAGAAGAATGGGCAGTCATCACCTGCTAAAAGATTCACCTGTGTATCACAGGAGGCTTTTCTGTCAATTTTTGGGGTATCAAGAGGAGTAAGCGTTCCAAGGCCAGATGCGGCTAAGTCTCTTGCGATACCATACACACCTAAACAATCTCCTCGATTTGGCGTGATTGCAATATCAATAGCAATATCATTTATCCCTAAAACATCTGTTATTTTGGCGCCAACGGGTGTGTCTTGTGGGAGTTCCATAATGCCGTTTGATTCGGTATCAAGTAAAAGTTCAGCGCCAGAGCAAAGCATTCCTTGGCTTTCCACGCCTCTTATAACGCCAAGTTTAAGTGTGGTGCCTGTTGAGGGGATAACAACGCCAGGACGCGCAAAAATAACCTTAAGCCCTTCTCTTGCGTTGGGGGCGCCGCAAACAACTTGAATAGGGTCTTTTCCATTTTCTATTTGCACGCTGCAAACCTTAAGCCTGTCCGCATCTGGGTGTTTTTGGGTGCTTAAAATATGGGCAACAGTAAAGTCTTTAAGAACTTTTGATGTATCGATAACCTCTTCAACTTCAAGCCCAAGGCTCGTAAGCTTCAAGACAACATCATCTACGCTGTAATCGCCTTGTAAATGTTCTTTTAACCAATTAAATGTGAATTTCATTTATATAATCCTTGTTATGCTTCAAAGGGGGAAAAACCATAATGGTCTAACCATTTTATATCTGACTCATAGAACATGCGAAGATCTGGAACGCTGTATTTGAGCATGGCAAGACGCTCAATTCCCATTCCAAATGCAAACCCTTGATGTGTCGTGGGATCTATATTGCAATTTTCAAGAACTTTTGGGTGGACCATGCCGCATCCAAGAATTTCAAGCCAATCATTTCCTTGTCCAATTTTAAGTTTTCCATCACTTCGATCGCATCTGATATCCACTTCTGCGGAAGGTTCAGTAAACGGAAAGTAACTTGGCCTAAAACGCAGTTTAAGGTCAGGCGCATCAAAGAATTTTTTAAGAAAATCAAGCAAACAGCCTTTAAGATGGCCCATGTGGATGTTTTCTTCAATAACAAGACCTTCAACTTGATGAAACATAGGCGTGTGCGTTTGATCAGAGTCGGATCTGAAAGTTCTGCCTGGCATAAAGACACGAAGAGGTGGCTTTTGTGTCATCATTGTGCGAATTTGAACGCCCGATGTTTGAGTGCGCAGCAATTTTTCTTGGTTTAAATAAAACGTATCTTGTTCTTGGCGTGCTGGGTGCATGGGGCCAATATTAAGAGCTGTAAAGTTGTGAAAATCATCTTCAATATCCGGGCCTTGTGCAAGCTTAAATCCCATGCTTCCAAAAATTTGATATATCTGTGAGATTGTGTGAGAAATGGGGTGGATCTTCCCTTGGCGCGCTTGGCGTCCTGGAAGGGTTGCATCAATTGTTTCGCCAAGCAAGCGTGTGTGAAGTTCTTTTTCTTCAAAATCTTTCTTTGCTTTTTCCAACACTTCTAAAATTTGTGTTTTCACAATGTTGATTTGCGCGCCAGCAGTTTTGCGATCTTGGGGGGAAAGGGTGGATAAACTTTTCATTTGTTCGGTTATGATGCCTTGTTTGCCAAAGATTTGAACACGAATAGCTTCTAAGGCTTCTAAATTGGGGGCCAACCTGATTTGATTGATTGTGTCTTCTTGTAGTTTTTGCATCATCTACCTTTTTGTCAGAATTTTTGAAGTAAAAAAAAGGAGCATATGTTCTAAAACACAGCTCCTTCTTTATAAGCTAAATTTAAGTTTTAAGCTGCAACTTTAGGAAGGGCTGAAATTGCTTTGTCTACCACAGCTTTAAATGCTTGTGGTTCACGAACAGCTAAATCTGCCAAAACCTTACGGTCAACTTCGATGCCAGCATGCTTAAGTCCATTAATAAATCTGGAATAAGTCAAGCCATACAAGCGAACGCCCGCGTTGATACGTTGAATCCAAAGTGCTCTGAATTCACGTTTTCTGACCCTACGGTCTCTAAATGAATATTTAAGTGCTTTTTCAACACGTTCAAAGGCTGGTCTAAAACAGGTGCTAGAGCGCCCGCGAAAACCTTTTGCCATTTTTAGAATTTTTTTGTGGCGCGCGTGTGTTGTGACGCCTCTTTTTACACGTGACATGATATCGTCTCCTTTTTAAGATTCTATAGATAAGGCATATATTTGCGAACGATTTTTGCATCGCAAGGAGCAAGAATCATAGTGCCGCGGCCAGCTCTTTTCATATCTTGAGACTTATTTCTCATCATGTGCCTGAGTTTTGCTGCACCAACGCGGATTTTACCGGTTGCTGTAACGGAGAAACGCTTTTTAGCGCTGCTTTTAGTTTTCATTTTGGGCATTTTATTCTCTCTTTCAAGATTTTCAATTTAAGTTAATTAATTACCAATTATACGAGATGGCATGCCCGGCATACATAGCGCACACCCAGCCAGACCGTAATAATTGCTTTCAATATACCAAAAAAAAATATATATAGCAAGCTTTTTTGCGCATGGTTGTGCAAAGATCTCAAAAACTGTTCATAATCATTTTCATTGTTCCTGAGATGATAGGGGGTGTGATGTGTTTCCATGAATGAATTATTTTTCAAGGGTTTTTTTATGGTCGTTAAAACGAATATTTTATTATTAATTTTATTTAATATTTCATTTTTCTTATATATAGTATAGCATCGCTCAAAATGACCGATACCACCGGTCAAAATGACGGATGCTCTTTTTAATTTTCAATAATTTATAACGGCTTTTTACCCTACTTTCATGTCCATATTTTTCATTTTTGGAATTTTTTCATTGACAAGATAATTAAAAATTTGTTACTATATAAAATAGTTAGATTGTGAATATTTAAATGGAGTTTTAAAATGGTTTTACGTAAGGTTGTGTTATCTCAAATCGTCATTATGATGCTTGCTTCTTGTGGAGCCAACTCTGGTGGTGGGGGTTCTTCCTCTTCAAATCAAAGCAATAATATTTCTGCTAAACAATTTGCTCATGCAGTAAAAAAAGAAGACATAACTCCTCATGTGATTTCTTTGAGTCTTCCTTCCGGAATTGTAGATATCGATCTTAGTGAGCAAGTTAAGTCTAGTGGAGCACCTGAAGATCATATGCCCAAAATTGAGTCAGTCAAAATGCCTTACGCCTTTGCATCTGATTTTAGTTATGACGGAGACAGAGATATTACAGTTTCCAATTTCGACACTGGATTGGGGAATACATTTGATTTTTCAACCGGAGACGGGACTTTGTATGTTGACTCACCTTATTTCATATATTTTAATAAATCCTCTAAAATTAATATTCATTTAACAGATAAAGGGGGAGCAAAATTAGATAGCAATGCTTTTGATGCGGCAAGGATATTTGCAGCAACAATTCAGGTTTTATTACTACAATCCTCTGGGCAAAGTTTGGTATCAAAGTTAAAACCAGAAGATTTTATCAAATTTCGAAATCTTCCACATCCTTTAGGGTCTATGAACAGTAGTTCATCTTCATCCCAAATTGCATCGCAATTAAAAACTTTCATTGGGCAAGTAAGTCCAGTTTTAAATGAGGTTTCTTCAAAATACACTGATCCTGATACAGTGAAGATTTTTACAAAAGTTAAAACGTCAATCCCTCTTGTCAACTCCATGGCTTCTGTTATGGAGAAAACATCTCTAACCGCTGGAATGGATTCAGCCACCCTTCTTAAATCAACTGTGGATGGACTGAAACCTTTAGTCAAACTAGCAGGAAATGTGACTTTAGATGGAACAATTAAGGTGGATAACACAACGCCACTTGCAGCCAAAATGCTTTATAAAATACTCGACTGCTCTGGAACAACAGAAGCACAAAATGCTATTTTCTCGGCAGATGGCCTTAAAGTTTTTGGACAAAATGGTAATAACGATATTGAATCTGCCGATGTTGCGATGCTTGTTATTCCTGGAGAGAAAGAATCTGACGGTTCTTTCACATTTCTCCTGACCCTTAGGGACATTGGGATGGGCGGTTCGCCATTTTTGGCGCGTTCGTCAACGCCTAGTTTCTTAGGCGCGTCATCTGGTGGACCGGTTGATCATTTTGTGGGCTCTTTGTACACAGGAGTTTCTTTGGATGCGAATGCACAAACTTTTAAAATGGGCAATATGATGATGAGTGCTTCGAGTGATTCTTTGAATCGTTTGGATAATTTTGTTGGTTTTTCATATCAAAACACGCCGTCTCAAACGTTTGGTATGTATGCCAAGTATAACCTTGCACAAAAAGCACAAATTGATAATTTTGCTGTGTATACGATGTCATCTGCAAAAGGCTTTCGTGTTTTTAACACTCTTTCTTACGCCGGACTTAATGATAAAAATGAAGGGCTTTTGCTCAGCTCGCAAAGTCAAACACTTGTTCTTAAGTCACAGGTCAGTCATGATTTCACCGTTAGTAATTTGACATTTACACCCAAGGTTTTTGCAGGATACGGTCAGCTTTTATCCCACAATGTGACCAAAGATTTTGAAAAGTTTGATGTTTCAACAGACACATCATCGGTGTTTATGGGGGCAGGATTTGGTGTTGCTTCTGGATTTAAAGTGGCAGGGGTGCCGGTTCATGCGTTTGGAAGCATGGAGGTTTCTTGTGATGCCTTGCAAAGAAACACACGCATTGGCGCCAATCAGTATGCAGTTTCTGATTCGAATAAGAGCTTATCTTTGGTTGTGAAAGCTGATTTGAGCAAAGAGTCAAGCCTTTACACAACAACCAAACTTCAAGACAACAATGCCCAAATATCGCATGGATTCGAAATAGGGTTGAATGTGAAGATTTAAGCTGTTTTTGTGAGCGTACCCAACGTTTTTATCGTGGGCGGGAAGAAGGTCTTAAATCCCTCTTCCCCTCACTTTACTTGGGTATAGTTAATCCACATCAAATAAAGCCCTTGTGGCGGGGCAGTAGGACCTGCTTTTGTGCGGTCTTTGGACTCTAGAATTCTTTTTACATCGTCAAGACAAAAACGCCCTTGACCTAAAAGTTTTAATGTTCCCATGAGGTTTCGCACCTGGTGATGAAGAAAAGATCTTCCTTGGACAATGAACCTAATTTCATCTTGATTTTTTTTAACATAAGCATTAAGAATTGTTCTTATGGGAGATTTTGCTTGGCAATGACTGTCTCTAAAGCTTGAAAAATCATGTGTTCCTATGAATAGTTGTGCGCCTTTGTTCATAATATCCGCGTCCAAAGAATTTCCAACATGCCATGCTTTTCCATGATCAAGGGTTAATGGGGAATGACGATTGATAATGCGATAAAGATATTGTTTTTCTTTTGCGCCAAAGCGGCTGTGAAAATCATCAGGGACAATCTCGATTGAAGTGATACAAACCATGGTTTTATTCAAAAAATGATTAAGCCCAAATTTAAGCTTTTCTGTGTCCCATATTTGATCTAGATCAAAATGAACGACTTGCCCCAAAGCATGCACTCCTTGATCCGTTCTGCCTGCGCCAAAAATGCGCACAAAATTATGAGTAAGACTCAGCAAAGCCTTTTCGACGGTTTCTTGAATTGTGGGAAGGCCTGGTTGCAATTGAAACCCAAAAAAAGAACTTCCATCATATTCTAGCGTTGCTTTATATCTCATCATTCCCCCAATATTATATGTAAGTTATACAGTCTTTCCCCATGTTTTTCACGTAAAAAATTAAGAATTTAGTAAGATTTTTCGAGTATATTTGACGCATAGGATAAATTATATGAGGTTTGAAGTTATCATGAATTATTTATGGATCATTTTAGTTTTTTTGCAAGGCATATCTTTGTTTGGGGGTGAAACATCAGAAACAGCATCTTCACCTATTTTTATAAAGCCCAATGCTGAGCAAATGCTGATTGTGGAGGCTTTAAAAACCTTGCGAATAAAAGAAGAAAAAAATGCATCAGAGAGTTCAGAAAATCATGATATTAGCACTCAAAATATTAAGTCAAAATATGCAACTCTTTATAAGAAATACAGTAAAGATACTAACAAACAAGCTAAATTTGATGAAATTAAGAAAGCTAGAGACATCCTTGATGGAAAAAAAAATAGCAGTAGTGGAAGTTTAGAATTAAGTGAGGAAGATCTGGAAAGAGCAGTATCTGCATGGGAAGTTTGGACATCTTACTACAGGGAAATTAAACAAGAATTTATAAAAACTCAGAAAATTCCAGCAGATGCTCCTGCTGTGATTCTTTGGAAAATTGCAACATGGCATGAAGAAAGTGAGCCGATACAAGATCCTATGCTTTGTCCTTTATCTACTGGGGCTATCAAATCATTTTTATTAGAAAAGCCTTGGAAAAAGAGTAAGTGTTTTAAAGAAGGTAACAATGGATTTATCAGCACATATTCGTCTACTTTGTTTTTAAGTGAGATTCGTCAAGAGAAGGTGGCTGTGAAATGGGCGAGTGATAAAATTGTACCCAAAAAAGGTAAATGGGAATATGGAGCTTTAAAAAGGATGTCCCACTTATTATTATTGGCGCAATTGCATAACAAAGAAGGAGATAGAGAAAAGAAAAAAAGAATCAAAGGTTGTTTTGAAAGCTATGACAGTATTAATGGGTCAGTTCCTCCTTCAGAATGCACAGAATTTATAATAAGTGTCAAAGATAAAACTAGTGTGCATAATCAAGTAAGTCTAGGTTCCTCACAAAATTCATCCCGCAGATCAAGTGGATCTGATATGTCTGGAAGAACGTCAAGCCAAAGTGTTGAATCCCACATTTCTAATATATCATCCAATCAAGGGCTTGATTGTGAAGATAGTGATTGGGGTGCTTTGAGTTTGGAAGAGAAAAAAACTTGTATTTTGCCTGATAAAGAAGAGTGTCATCGTTTGATGAATTCTTTTTCTAGTGTATCTCAAGGTTTAACGCAGAATGATTCTTGTTTGAAAATTGTAAGATCATACAAATCAGATGGAGACTTAAAAGAGAGTAAACGAGGCGAGATTTTGGCCGCAAAAGCATCTTATATCAAGTGTATTAACCAAGCTAGAACGTGTCAAAGCCAAATGCAGGTTATTTCAAAAGAGAAAACTGAATGTGAAAGATTGATAGCAATTAATTCTGAGAATCAGGTATGTCTTGATGCCTTACTTGAAGCAAGAGATGGTAGATTAGCTAAGAAAAAAACGCCTAATCCTAGTTATAAAACTCAATTGTCCAGATTTAAAACATGTTCGCTTGTTCCTAAAATGGATGAGAATTTGAAGTGTCATGAATAGGGTTTGGTAATCATCTCAAAGCTTGCTTTGAGTCACAACTTGTTTTATGATGAGCGATATAGATTGTTGTACAAGGAAATATAGCTAGAAATGAATAAATATTTTGCATCTGTTTTGATTGCTTTGATTGTGGTAAAATTATCCGATATTGCGTCTGAATCGATTATGCATAAAACAACGCTGGATAAGCCTGGGTATGTTGTGGAAGGGGTTGAGCAAGAAAGCGTAGCTCAAGTTGCTGTGGAGGAGAAGGTAGAGTCTATCTCTGGGTTGATGGCATCTGCCAGTATTGAAAATGGAAAAAAAATTGGGCAAAGATGTTCGCAATGCCACAGTTTTGATAAAGGAGATCCCCACAAACTTGGCCCCAATCTTTGGGCGGTGGTTGGCTCAAAGCTAGCATCAAAAGAAGGATATTCTTACTCTCAAGCCATGAAAGCAAAAACAGAATCCTGGAGCATTGAGAATTTAAATTTATATTTATACAATCCTAAATCGTTTGTTCCTGGAACAAAAATGGTTTTTGTTGGTATGAAAAACACCCAGGAACGCGCCGATTTAATAGCTTTTTTGTCAAGCTTGAAATAATCAACAAAGTTTAACATAGAGCAAAGTGTTTACTTATGAATGGGTTCCTGTTCTGCTTTAAGATTGCCTGACTGAGCTTCTTCCATATCAGCTTGCATCTGATTGAGTCTCTCTTGATAGTGAGCGGGATAGTATTGTTGATGTATCTGATTGAGTCTCTCTTGATAGAGGGCATCATGCTTGTTTTTTGCTTCTTCGATTGCCCAATCTAAAAATCCATTAACATATTCACTGCGTTTTGTATTAATGGCATTGATAAGATTCATGGCTTTTTCCTTGTCCCCATTAATTGGATCTAATGGATTGAATCCCAATTTCAATTCCAGCCCCAATGTTCCTTCGATTTTTTCTATATCTTTCAAGTTATCCATAGCCTCATCATAAAGATAATAAAGTGTCTGGATCAGCAGCTTAGAACGAATCTCTCCACTTTGATTTCGGACAGCGATTTTAATAAACAATGAAGAAATTTCGCTTTCTAATTTATATTCTGGAGGAAACTTTGGCATCAGTGCTTCATAAATTGTTTCATGCTTTACCGGATCTTCTCCAATGTTTGTCAGAAGAAGATACTCATCAAGAGTTGGAAAGTATTGCTCGGTTTTCATAGAGGCCAAAACCGAAGAGAAAGTATTTTGTGAGAATACCGGTCGAAATGAGGAAAACAATTCATGTGTCAGCAAAAAGAATCCCTCTAAGTGTTTTTTATGTTCTGGAATGGTATCTGGATCTAATGCTTCTAGAAGTTTCTCAAGGTTTTCGCTTATAAGCTGGTTGTGCGCTGGTGGGTAATGAGTCACCCCACCTGATGGGTATCCTTTATCAAGGCAGACTTTCATAATCAATCTTCTTTGATTGAACAATCCATGTGTTAAGTCATGCAAAGTAAAGCCTAGAGGCGATATATCTTCGACACCATGTGCATTAAGTGGTCTTGTTGATAAAAATTGAGGAATTGCTGTTAGGTATTCTTCATGAATTATACTTTTTAATAGTTCTTTGTGTTGTAAAAAAGCTTTATTAAGAATGGGTCTTACTTGAATCTCTTTGGAGACAGGGGCATTGTCTAAATCATACATAGGTGATGTCATTGTCAAATTAGGGCTAAATCTCATAAATTTATTAATAATTGGTGTTGATGTTTCTTCTGTTTTCCAGGCATTCTTTTCAAGAAACTCAGCCATAAAATCTCCCAAGGGTGCTATAATTTTAAAAAACATTTGTTCTTTAAGTGAAATGCGGCCAACGCTTTGCCCGGCTTGAGCTCTTAGTATAAGATGCCAAAGTATGTTAGGAGAAATATCGCTGTTCTTTTGATGAGCGTCAAAATCGCTAAGAAGTATCTTTGCCCATTCATGTTTTGATGCTAATTTTTCGATATATGACTTTACTTCTAGGGCATATTCAGTAACAAATTTTTCGGACTTAGAGCTATGTGTTGCCTCTAGCTTAGCGCAATCAAGATGGTTTGGATTCGGTGCTAAGATTTCCATGCTGGATCCAAAAATCTGTGAATTTGTAAATAATGATGCGGTCATTAATGCTTTTAATAAGAATAGCTTTTTTATGATATGATTCCTTTTTGATTAACGGATAGGCTCTTACTTTGATATATAAAGACAACAGGTTGATTTTTCAAGATATTTTTTACAGAATTTATTGATGAGGCATCTTTTTTAAAGTTTGATAAGCCTGATTGATCATTTTGAGTTTTTCTTCATATTTCTTATCGCCTTGATTTAAATCTGGGTGATATTTCCGAACCAAAATGCGGTATTGTTTGACCAGTGTTTCATGGCTAAATGGCCAATCCAGCTCAAATAGATCCAGAAGTTTTCTCTCTTTTGCCGTGATGGGGGATGCGGAAAAAGGAGTAAAAGTTCTGCAGGGAGCCTCAAATAAATCGTCAAATTCAGGAATGAAAGAGCTTGAAAGAGTGGGGGGCTGTTTTTTACCGCAAGGCCATGTGGGCCTTCTCCATCCTCTGTCGGAAATCATTTGAGCAAGAACATCACTATCTGGCATATCTTTGTAATAATTCCAGGATATGTTATAGTCTTGTATATGTTTGATGCAAAAAAACAGATATATGTTGATCTGTTTTGGTGATTTTGGTGCAGGATACAAACCACTTTCTTTGCATCCTGGGTGATCACATAAGGCAGATGTATTTGGTTTTGATTCTTTAAAATAAGAATCAAAATAAGAAGTATGTTTTTTTGCCATTAGAAAATATTTTTCAACTTATTCCAACGAAAATATCAACAATCGCGGCCAGAGGGTTTAGTGCTCGCTCATCGTAAATTTCAAAATCGGTAATATACGCTCTTTTTGATCCAAAATCTTGTTCGTTCATTTTCCAAATTTCTTGCCAAGCGTTGATAACAATCATTGGCATGGCGCCTGGTGATGTTGTAAACTGCGCATAACTTTGAGCAGGGATGATCAGCGTTTCAAAATTTTGTGGCAGATTGTCGTAGCTTGTGACTTCTTGCCCGATAAAGTAGGTATATTCACCTGTATAATCACTTTCATAATTTGTATACGCGCAAAAAGTAACTCCTGGGGTTTTGGTATTTGGAATGCTGTTTGCAATTGCAAAATAATTGGCCATGGTAAGTCCAATTTTTGCAGTCATGGGGTTAAACTCAGCTTGGTTGCTTGTACGAGAGGAGATACCCATAAGTTTTATTTCAGGTTTTTCTACAGTGATTTTTTTCATGTTTCTTGTCCTTATATATGGTTCTTAATGAATAATCTAACCTCTAATTACATTAAGGTGCCTTGCTTTAAAAAACAATGTTTTTATATGATTTTTGGTGAAAAAATCTTGATTTCAAATAAAACTTCTTGATTTTTATCTATAGAATCACATACAACAGAGAAATGGGTATTAGTAATATAAGGAGTTTATTGAATTGGGTATTGATATTTTAAATCAGATTAATGTGACACATTTGGTTCAAGTTTTTGCAAACCTTCTTGTGATCATCGATCCTGTTGCGGTTGTCCCGATGTTTCTTTTGCTCACCAAAGGAGAAACTCCAGAGCATAAGAAACAAATAGCGATTCGCTCTACTTGTATTGCTTCAGGGATCTTGTTTATTTTTGCCATTATGGGTGATGCGTTACTAGATATTCTATCCATAGGGGAGCCTGCATTTCGTATAGCTGGGGGCCTTTTGTTGTTATTTGCAGCTATTGACATGGTCATTGTGAAAGATTCAGGGATCAGATCTACTACAGAAGATGAAGCAAAAGAAGCCAATAAGAAGGCTGATATCAGTGTGTTTCCGTTAGCAATTCCTCTAATTGCAGGTCCAGGAGGTATGACAACTGTTGTGATGCATATGCGTTCTCCTGAAAGTGCAGGGGTTCTTGCCCAGGTCTTAATAATTGCAATTTTATTTTTGGTTTTATTGATTAACTACGTTTGTTTGCTTCATGCTGATCGCTTGAGCAAAATTTTAGGGGTCACTGGAACAAATGTTGTAACCCGTGTTTTTGGTATTATTTTGGCCGCTTTATCTATCCAATTTATGCTAAACGGTATACAGCTGTTTGTGAAGTCCTTCATATGATGACGCGTTATCTCTTCTAACTCAATTCTTAAAGAAGGATCTTCCAGAAAGACGTTTACCTGTATAACAAGATCCTTCCATCTCCATAATTTAGGGCAAATTTTTTAATTACATTAATAATAATTATTGACAATATGTTTTTTGTGTGATATCTTATTTATAAATAGCTAATCAGACAGCTAATGAATGTGGATTGTAATTAATAGTTATAAAGTTTTTCTTGAGAAATTAAAAAAAATTGATCATAATGTCTTTCTATTTAGGCTAAAAATAGGGAAGATAAATAAGGTTTTAAACAATGACAACCCCCAAGTTTTTAAGAATTTTGGGAAAGTTTTCGCAAAGGTGGTATGTAGTAAATGGCAATTGAATTTATAGTTGATGAACAAGATGTGGGTGTTCGTCTTGATCGGTTTTTGAATAAGCACTATCCTATTCAGCATTCCCTTTTGCAAAAGCTTTTAAGGCAAGGGAAAGTGCGCGTTGATCAAAAAAAATGTCAGGCAAATTTAAGGCTTGAATTGGGGCAAATTATCAAAGTTCCTCCCATTGAAGCCCGTGAAGATGAAACGGTTAAGGGGTTTAGAGTCTCAGAGCGCACGCTTCAAGAAGCTAGTAAATTTGTGAAAAATTGCACCATATTTGAAGATGACGAAATGATGGTCATGAACAAACCTGCCGGGCTTGCGGTGCAAGGGGGGACAAACACAAGAGAGCATGTGGATGGTTATATGCGTGTTTTGTTTCCAGAAAACCCTCCAAAGCTTGTGCATAGATTAGATAAAGAAACAAGTGGTCTTTTACTTCTTGCAAAGACAAGTATCAAAGCCAGAGAACTTACTGCAGCTTTTAAAGAAAAGATGATTCAAAAGAC
>CAZCFE010000004.1:79449-86955 GCA_964497925.1 uncultured Alphaproteobacteria bacterium
GCCATCACAAAAGGTGTTCCTGACCCATTTGAAGGGACGATTAATGCGCCTCTTTCAAAAGAAATGCTCAAAGGCTTTGAAAAAGTCATGGTGGATGAAGAAAATGGTGTTTTTGCAAAAACAGAGTTTGAGGTTATTGATTTTGTTTTTAAAAAGTTCGCACTTCTTAAATTAGCACCTTTGACGGGCCGCACACATCAATTGCGGGCACATATGGAGCATTTAGGCGTCCCTATTTTAGGGGATGATAAATATGGGGAATGGACGCCAGAAAAGCTCCCTCTTCATCTTCATGCGTGGAAGATTGAATTTACGCATAAAGGAAAAAAAGCGGTGTTTGAGGCGCCTGTGCCTTCTCACTTGATATCAACAATGAAAGAATATGGATTAAATTTAAAATGAAAAAAATACTATTATTTTTAAGTGCAACTCTTGCCGGATGTTCTCAGCAAATGCCATCTGTGGTTACAAAAGAAGCTATTCGTGATACAGCAACAATTCCTCAAGATGTTTCTATTTATGCTCGCAATATGGATTCTGTAAAGCCGTTTTCTTCATCTGTTCAAGCCGCAAGCAAAGCAGCTTTCTTTGACCCTTGGGTGTCTGGGGATTTTGTGTATCCTAAAAATGTGATTACAGAATATGCCAATACGTTTGCAAATGGATGGGGTGAAAATCTTATGCCTCGTGATGCTGTTTGGTTTGAAGAAAATATCAAGAATTCAAATTACGATGCTTATCAAACTTTAAAAATACCTGCAATCATTACGCAAAACACAAGCATGAAAACATTCCCAACAAATTTGCCTCATTTCAATAATCCTGAAAAAGCTGGTGAAGGTTATCCTTTTGATAATATGCAAGCAATGATGCTTTATATGGGAAATCCAATTATCATTTCACATTATTCCGTTGATAAAGCATGGGCATTTATTCAAACGAACAGCAGAGCGTTTGGATGGGTTGATGTTCGTCATCTTGCAAAGGTAAATGCATCCCAGAAAAAAGAACTAATGGGGCTTAAATGGGGTGCAGCGCTTAAGGAAAATGAACCTATTTATCAAAGTAATGGGTCTTTTTATGATTATGCAAAACTTGGCATGTTGCTTCCTTTGCGTGTAAATGGTGACGCTATTCTTCCAAAAAGAGACGAGAATGGAAATTTGGATTTAAGAACGACTTCTAAGAAAATATCAATTTCAAAAAAACCGCTTGTTTTGGATGCTAAAAATATGACATTGATTGCAAGTCAAGTTCTTGGAAAGCCTTATGGATGGGGGGATTCATTAGGAAACCGTGATTGTGCAAGTACAGTTAAAGACATATTTGCACCTTTTGGAATTTGGCTACCAAGAAATGCAAAAAGCCAAGTTGAATTTGGACAAGGAGTTTCTCACGCTGTTGATAAGATGTCGGAAAATGAAAAACTTGAATTCATTGCTAAAAATGCGATTCCTTTTCAGACTCTTTTATACCAACCAGGTCACGTAGCTCTTTATGTTGGTCAAAGTGATCAAGGTGCACTTATGTTGCATAATGTGTGGGGAAATCGCACATTGATTGATTCTGGGAAAGATGGGCGTAATGTCATTGGAAAAACGATTATCAGCACACTCAAATTTGGTGAAGAATTACCTCATTTTCACAAAGAAAGCGGTACATTCTTGAAGAAAATGACTGTTGTAAAAGTTCTAGGCGCTAAAGAGTAAACTTTTTTAAGATTGCGTAATTTGAATCTGGTTTGAGTTACGCAATTTTTTTGTGTTTAATTTGCTTAATTTGGGTTAAGGTTATACTTAAAGGTATTCTTAACACAAAAGGTGAATTTAGGTGGTTTCTTTTTTAAATTGGACGGCCCCTGTTTCTGGGCAACTGGGTTTAATTTTTGGAATTTTATTCCTGGTAATTCTTTTGGTGGCTCTTTGGCAAGGTGTTTCTTTAACTGTTTATAAAAAACTGAATCAAAAAATTTCTTTTGATCTTTTGAGGTCAAAGCTTTTGCTCGAATCCACCGAAGGTGTTTGGTGTGCTTGGGGGGATGTTTGCGGCAAGCCCTTATCTTTTTTTCATTCTAAGTATTTATGCAAACTATTTAATATGAACCTTGGGAGCTTGTTTGAATTAGGCCCTATTTTTGATTTGTTGCAAGACGATTCATCCAAAAAGCTTCAAACAAAAATCTCGTTGCTTCATATGGAGCGAATTCCTTTTCAAATGGAAATCATGATGATTGACTTTAAAAAGATGTTCGTTAAAGGATATCATTTTGATGAAGAGGGATTATCTTTAAATGTAATTTGGTTTAGAGAAGCGGATTTGCTTCTTGAAGAAGAACAGCGTAATTTAATTCGTGAATCCTTCAAGCTCAAAAATTTAATGGATATACTCCCTTTTCCAACTTGGATGAGAGATGAGAAATTTAAGATCACTTACGTAAACAAAGCTTATGCTCAGCTTCTAGATAAGCCATTAGACAAAGTGGTTCAAGAATCCATGGAAGTTCCAAGCTGGATTGATAAAGAAGATCCTCATAAATTTTCAAGAGAAGTTTTTCAAAGTTCTTCCTCACATAAGAAACGATTTTATACCATTGTTAAAGGCGGGCGTCATTTAATGGAAGTTTGCGAGTTCCCAGAAAAATATGTTGGCGTTCATGGAGGGTATGCCGTTGATTTAACAAAAGAAGAAGAGCTTCGTGAAAGTTTTGAGCGTTACAAACAAGTTGAAAAAAATGTTCTTGATAGTTTGCTCAATACGGCAGTTGCAATTTTTGGGCCCGATATGCGTATAAAAACATATAATCAAGCATACTTAAATATTCGAAAACTTGATGAAAGCTGGGTTCAAAAGCATCCCACCATGGGAGAAGTCCTTGATGAGCTAAGACAAAGAAGGCAATTGCCAGACTTTTCTGACTATAAGGAATATAAAGAACAGCGTATTAATTTATTTCACTCATTAACAGGTCCTGTTGAGGAGATTCAACATCAACCAGATGGAAAAATCTTAAGATTGGTTCAGGCGCCTCATCCTTTAGGAGGATTGATTCTAACGGTTGAAGATGTGACCAGCTATTTAAGGTTGGAGAGTGATTTGCGTGTTATGTTATCTGTTTACAGAGAAACAATAGATCATTTGTATGAAGGGGTTCTTCT
Source organism: uncultured Alphaproteobacteria bacterium (assembly GCA_964497925.1). Lineage (GTDB taxonomy): Bacteria > Pseudomonadota > Alphaproteobacteria > CAIYWZ01 > CAIYWZ01 > CAIYWZ01. The sequence goes on from CAZCFE010000004.1 coordinate 82,605, forward strand.
GTTTGGGACAGATAATAGAATTGTATTAAGCAATCCAGCTCTTGGTAAGTTATGGGGGCTTGGGGATGCCTCTCGCGAGACTGGAAGGCATTTAAGTAATTTGATCGAGGAAATTAGAGAGTTTTTGATAGTGCCCAAGGATTGGGAAGAATATAAAAGCCATATTTTAGATAATATGAGCGATCGTATTCCAAAAGTCCGTCAGCTTTATTTGAAAAATCAAAAAATTTATCAGCTTTCTTATATTCCTTTGCCAGATGGGTCGAATTTGTTGATTTTCCTTGATATAACAGGCAAAGATCAAGGCCGTGGGGACATCTCAAATCTCACAACATCAGTTCAAAGTGAAGGATAAAAAAAGAAAAAAAGTTCATAAATTCCGATTGACTTTTTTTAAAATCATGGTATTATCAACCCTGTTATTAACTAGTTATTAAGGAGTATACAATGTCTGAAAACACAGGTCTTCCACTTTTTTACACGCGCCCACAACCGCTTAATGCTGAAACGCATGGCAAATTGGCGCTTAATGCTGAAAATATTAACTATAGCTTTGCAACAAACACAAACTCTGTTCCTTTGAATGCGACAGAATTTGGGAGAGCTTTGAAATTCTATCCAATCGTTTTCGTTGATTCCAATCCAGCTGCTCCTGTTGCTGTTGTTGGTTTGCGCGATTCACAAAATCTTTTCGTATCTGCAGAAGGTAAGTGGAACGAAAATACTTACATTCCACAATATGTAACACGTTACCCATTCATTTTCTTGGAAAATCAAGATCAAGGTCAATTTATTCTTTGCGTTGACACAGCATCTGATTTGGTTAAAGAAGATGGCGAACACAAATTCTTTGAAGGAACAGAAGCAACTGATCTTTCTAAGCGTGCTTTGGATATGTGCACAAACTATCAAGCGCAATTCAACTTCACAGTTGATTTTGTAAAGGCATTAAAAGATAATGATTTGCTTACATCAAACCAAGCTGACATTACTTTGAGTGGCGGAGAAAAAATGTCCTTGAGCGGATTCCAAGTTGTTGATGAAAAGAAGTTCAATGAACTTTCTGATACAACAATTCTTGATTTCCACCGTAAAGGTTATATGGCATTGATTCATGCACATTTCATTTCTATGTTGAATTGGTCAAATCTTGTTGATGCGACTGCAACACAAAATGTAACAAAGCAATAATTCGTTTTATTGATTGTTAGAAAAAAGACAAGAGGGGAAAGAAGAAATTCTTTCCCTTTTTTTTGATATAAGGGGAAATTAATGACTTTTTTACCAAATCTATCTTTATTTGATACGCATATGCATTTGGATTATTTTCCAGACACGCATCAAGATGTTATAAAAAGAGCGCTGGATCAAGGAATTGAAGGGATGGTGACCATTGGAACATCTCTTGAACAGGCGCCTTTGTTAAAATCATATGCCGATCTTTATCCTTGTCTTTATTACACTGTAGGGCAGCATCCTCATGAAGCAGAAGGATTAAAAGACATACCTTTTGAGGAGTTAAAACAAGCATTAATTGATCTTAAAGATCACCCTAAAATGATTGCTTATGGTGAAACAGGCCTTGATTATTATTATAATCATAGCCCGAAAGAACAACAAATCTTGTCATTTAAGGCCCATATCGAGGCTTGTTTGCATCATGATCTTCCTGTGATTGTTCACACAAGAGACGCGCAAGATGACACGATAAGTGTTTTGCGTGAATACCAAGGAAGCGGGCTTAAAGGGGTGATTCATTGTTTTTCAGGAACATGGGAATTGGCGCAGTTTGCAATTGAGCAAATGGATTTTCTGATTTCTTTTTCTGGGATTCTGACCTTTCCAAAAGCTATTGAAATTCAAAATGTTGCATCAAAAGCGCCACTTCGCTCCATTGTCATTGAAACAGATTCTCCATACCTTGCTCCCATACCTCACCGTGGAAAACAAAATGAACCCATGCATGTAAGGCATGTTTTTGAAAAATTATGTTTTTTAAGACCAGAAGATGCCCCTGAAAGTTTAGCGACATCTTTAAGGAGCAACGTTAAACGTGTCTTTGGTGTTTAGAGCTAATAGTTCAATTTCACAGGCCCTTGTCCATCATTGAAATCTCTTGTATTTTTCAAATAATATTGGACGGCTTTATGGACATTTTCTCCTACAATATTTTGAGCTTCATCTGTTTTTTGAAGTTGAAGGCTTTTTCTGTAAGATGTTGAAGAAAAGCCGGTTGTGGGCGTGTTTAAGATTGAAACTTTTTTCCCAAGTAATGAGCTGTTGTTGAAATCTTTCCCTGGGCGTTTCACAATTAAGAATGAATCCACCGGAAACATCATATCAACAGCAGGGGCGGTATTGTAGCGTTGCTTTGGAATCTTAACACCTTTCATATAGTTGCTTCTTGCAAGGTTGTACCACGGGTTTTTATCTTTTGAATCAAGCCAAAGGGCCGTGTCTGATCCAAGAATGCCGATAAATTTAGCTCCTTTGAATTTTGATTCAACTTTTCCGCCAGGGATATCTTTGCTTAAAATCTTTTGCAATTCTTGCGGTGCAAGTCCAGTTGTGATGATACGTGGATCTTTTTGATCAAGGCATGCATTGTGCAGCAAGTCTATTCTGATTTGAACACTGTTTTTGTTTTGTTTATAGGAAGGATCCCAAGTCCCAGGCCATGTTGGAAGAACAATCACATAATCTAATTTTCCTTCCTCTAACGCTAAAGTTGCAGATTTCATGTGCTCAAGATGGGGTGGATCAAAAGTTCCAATAAACACACCAATTTTTTTATTCTCAAAAAGAGCTTTTAGCTGTTCTTCACTCTTGTTAAAAAAATCATTTTCTTTTTTATAGCCTTGTGTTATGGGGTCATAATTTTGAACAGTGGGGATATAATCGCTACATCCAGACAATATTGTAATGATACATGCTGATAATAATTTATTCATAAAAAACACCTTTTTGTTAAGTTCATCTTAAAAACGATTATGGCATGATTAAAAACAAATGTCAAATTAAATTATACCTTTCGTGTGAAAAAACATATTTAATATATCCGATTGAAAAAGAATTAATTTCAAATTTCATATACATAAAAAATAATATAAAATATCAAAAAAAGTCTTAAAATCCTTTCTGGAAAAGCCTTTCAGTTCAGTTGAAAAAACCGCTTGACTTACCTAAATAATCTGCTAATCTGATTTTATCATAAGTTAACGAAAGGTTAATGGCAGTCTGCTTTAAAAAATGAAGAAGAGGTATTAAGTATATGATGGGTATTTATTCATTAAGAAAATCTGTAGTAACAATCATGTTTATGTGTGTGTTTTCATTGAAAATATTCGGATCTGAGTCTGTATTTGATTGGAAAAGTGATGAATTTCCCGAAGGTCTTAAGAGCACGTTAACAACTATAGAGAGAACAATTTCTAATCTGGCAATTATTTCTGAATATGATTTCCTTGCACCATCTTCATACTATCATGACCTTTTCAAGATGGCAGTATTTTCCCCGAATGTTTATTGTGTTGCTACTTTAATAGATTCTTTTTTAGAAAGCATGGTGTCTGTACAAGAGGGGCGAGATGTTCTCTTTTCAAGGCGAATATCTTTTGATGAAAGACTTCGTCTTTCTTTAAATGAATTGGTGCAATCTTTGAATGATTTAAAAAATGGATTAAACGCTCAAATTATACACAATCAATTAGTTTTTGGTCTGGAAAATGAAGAAAGAGTTAAGATAGATGGCCTTTTTGCAGCTCATGGGTTGCAAGCAGGCCTTGCTATGAAAAGAGAAGCACAGAGACGAAGAGCACCGGCATCAGGCAGCATTACTATTGAGCAAAGTCTTAATATCAAATAAAAAAATCCAATGAAGAAAATTAAAAATTAAGGATAAAGTAAGGATATTAACACTGAAATTATATAAATTTGGACAGGGGATTTTGAAGATTATTAGTCCTTCTTGAAAAAATGATCACTGGGAACTTTTAATGGGTTTTTTAAAATAATATTTCTATTAACAAAGGTTTAACCTTTATCTTTGTAAACTATTGGATATTGGGTTTAACATGTTAATAAAGACGAGGTTGTTTTATGAAGCTAAGTGTTTCGACTTCTTTAAGGACATTTACTGCTTTTTTGATGTTGGGCGTAGCTTTGAGGGTTCAGGTGCTTGCTGATGGTGATGATCTTGCTAAAGAGGCATTAGAAATTGCCCAATTGCAGGCGATGTTAGCCAAAAAAGTTGGGGCATTGAATTATAGTGATAAAAGGGTGTATGATAGTTCTTTGCAAGCGCGGGCATCTCTTATTGAGGATTCTGGCACAAGACAAGGTGTTTTAGACG
>CAZCFE010000005.1:0-86156 GCA_964497925.1 uncultured Alphaproteobacteria bacterium
TCCTCGTTTTATTCTCATTCTATCATACTTTATTAAATTTCTCAACAGAACCTATCAAAAACTGAAAAAAAAGAAAGGGATTTACTTCGAAAATGCACCGACTCCCTTAACGCCGTTTTGAAAAAAACAGAAGAATATGCCGATGGAATTTATTTAACTGTTTCTGGTAGAAAATTTTATCGCATCGGAACAACCCATATCATACCAGTTCTACATGATGAAATTCACGCAATAACACAAAAAGTAACACACCGCAAAGCATCTTTTGGAAAAGTTACAAAAAAGATTGATGGTATAGCTCCAGAAGATCTAGAAATGTTCGAGATGGATTTAAGCAGCAATTCAGTTGATACAGAAAAAGAAGAAACAAAGAAAGATGATGATGACATATCAAAAACTTCTTTACGAGTTCACACACCATCACCTTCAAACACCCTGGAACTCCAAGATACGGTTTTGTGATTTTCATAGAAAAAATAATTTTATCTTTTTCTTTAAACGATTTTTTTTTGCAGTCGTTTAAAGAGAAATCTCAATTTCCATTGCCGAAGCGCCTTATGTCACAAACTCAATATTACTCATTCAAGATACAATTTTTTATTTCCCTAATTGCTTTTTGTATTCTTCCATGAATTTTTCAAGTGTTTTTATTTCATCAAGAGCTTCTTTAAGGTCTGGGATATTGAGCCTATCCATGACTGTATCAAGCGTTGTAACCAAGTTAAAAAGCTCTTGCAATGGACTGCCTTTGAGCTGTGGAAGATAAAATTCTCTCAGCTCTTTAAGAAGTGAATAGTTACCTGAATAACGCACAGCGATTGCATAATAAATAACATGATTCTGAGTGGAAATTGCTTCTGGAGAAGAAAGAAGTAATACATTTTTAAGTGCGTCTGCAGCTCTTTTCCAATCTTTAAAAGACCAGTAAATTCTGGCTCTAAAATGATGAGCTTCGTATGAATAATCGTTTGGTAAAATATTTTGATCTTTTAAGGAAACCTCCCCCAGTTTATAAAGAGTTGATATTTGAAGCAAATCCAGCTGTTTTTGATTAATGGGCTCTAACATTTTTCTATCAATCAAATTGATTGTTTTTAATGTCTCTCGATCTTTTGCGGTTTTAGATTGAACTTGTGCTAGTTTTAATAAAATAGCCATGCGCTTTTCATTCGAAGGCGCCTTTTTGAGGTATTGGTTCAAAAGCTTTGTAGCTCTGGAATTAAGATTCGCGTCTTTGCAAAGTTGCGCCAAATCAAGAATGATTTTTGTCTCATTTTCAATATCTTGAATTATAAAAGAAAATTCATCAAACAAGCCAAGTGCGTGAAAAATAGGAGTACTTTTGATAAAAGGTGAAGTATATTGCTCCATGAATAAAGTCCTCATATTTTTTTCTAAGGAATCTTTTTTTTTATAGTTAGGATAATATTTTAAAATTTTCTTCCATGTCCTTAAAGTTTTAATCCAATTTTTATTACTAAGATATAAGCTTGCAATATTTTCTAATACCTCAATCTCTATCGGACTATCAGTAAGGGAAAATCTTAACTTTTCAAGATCATTTATAATTTGAGATCGCTTTTCAGGGGTAGACTTATCCTTTATAACCGATTTCATCTTTGATAAAACACGTATTTTTGGATAAGGGGAATTCTCAAGAGAAGAAAATATTTTCTGAGCTTCCGGAAATAATTTATCGTTTTCGTAAAGTACTCCTTGGTAATATAAAATTAAATCTCGCGCTTCATTTGAAGGGCTCTCTTGCTGTAACGTCCTTATAGCTTCTCTTGCTGTTTCATATGATTTTTGATTCAGCGCTGCGTAAATAGTTTTAAGGCCAATTTTAATTTTAATTTCATATGGAAAATAAGGAAATAATTTGAAAATTCCGTTTAAGTTTGTCTTTGTTGCCCCTAATAATGAATGTGTTAAATTTAAATAAAATGGAGCGTCTCCACTTTCCCTCAAAAATGGATGGGACAAGTATTTTTCAGCTTTCTTTAAGTCATCCCTTAAAAGAGAGGATAGCCCCATCAAGATTAAAAATTTAGGATTCTCTTCAATTTTTGGGTCATCTTGTTTGAGGCTTTCTAAATAATCATACGCCTCTTCTGCCAGAGAAAATGATATTAAAAATTGAGAAAAATCCAGTCTGCTTTTAGTTTTTGTTGAAGGAGAGCCTTGCGTGATTTTTTCTATCAGTCTTTGTTTTCTTAAGAAAAAAGGCTCGCCATTAATTTCCCTTTCAAGAAACTCAAGGGCCATAGATTCGGGATTGTTCCCATATAAGCTGACATCAGCTTTAGAAGAAACAAATGTGCTTGGAATGATAATTGAAAGATCATTTGTGAGTGAATAACTTGTGCGCAATTTATCAATTTTAGGATTTAAGGCGATTCCTTGAAGCGTTCTAAATAAAGAAAAATTCATGTAATTATATTTGTCTCCAATGCATTCATGTGGTGTTTTTGTGGGAAATACCAAAACTTCATTATTTGAAAACGGATCTATGAAGGTGATTTTTCGTGAAACTGCGTGATCTTTAAAGATATACTCGTTCTCCTTTGATTCCATATGGATTTCTTTACACAGAGTATTTTTATGTTCTTGAAGTTCCATAATCCAACCTTTTTCATACTTTGAAATCTTGGGGAAATATTTTGAATTTACATCAAACTTTAAAACGGCAAATTCAGATTTGATAGGCTCAATATTACTTAAAATACGGGTGGATGAAAAAGAGGCTAAATCAAATTGATCCCGAATATCAAACGCAATGATCCAAGAATTTTTACGCTGAAAAAGAGCCGCTCCACAGGGCTCATTAGATTCAAAAAAAATCTTTTCACCTTGGGGCTGTATAATCAAGGATACCCCAATCCTTTGCGTGTTTGCATCTACGATCATCATACTTAAAAAAAGAAAGAATAATACTTTAAACATCAGGTGGGCTTTTTCTTGAATTGGGGGGTTGTTGAACTACGAGGACATGGGGTTTTCATGTAATACTGCGCAAACAAATCTTGAGAAGCCCATTTAATAATATGATCAAACGTCTGATCTCTCTCAAAAGAAGATGAAGCATCAATAAAAATGTTGTCTCCATTGCCATTCTCTTCTTCATTTCCCTTGGGAGAAGGGAGTCTAATTCTGTCAAAATTTCCATTAAACGCGCCGTGGCCTTTTGAGCCATGACTGATCAACATGACGACAATTGGATTGGATGAAAAATAAGGCATCCCTGCTAATATGACGGGGCTACTCGGATTTTCGATATCGCAATATTTCTGAGCATTTTGTGAAAATTCAGGCGTTATTGCATATGTCATAAAACGTCCAAACCCATCTACAGCATAGGATCTTGAAATGTTTAATGTTGCATAAGGAATAATACCTTGAGAAGAACTTTCATCACATGTCGTTTGGGCAATCCCTTGGGTGTTTCGAGCAGGACATGGGATATGTAAATTTCTAACCGCATAAGCTCCCAATGCACTTAGTACTATTTCTTGATTTGTATTTGTTGTTTGGATTTGATTATATTTAATAAGTTTTGTCAACATAGGTAAACTTAATCCAATCATCATCCCCATAATAGCAAGAGCAATAGCAATTTCAAAAAGTGCAAATCCTTTAAATTTCATTTTTAATACGCTATATAAAGAGTACATGAATGGTTTTTATTGCTAAGATTGTATGATCCATCCGAGTTGAGGCAATCTCCTTTATCTCCAGCTTTAACTCCTCTTACTTTTCCAGTATTTCCTATTCCACTATCGATTTTTTTATCAATGGCAAAAGCTTGCTCTGGAGTAAGGGGAGCTTTTTCTCCCACAATTAACCAGTGCCCGGAAATTCCATCTTGAGCAGCATAAGCAAATAATATTTCCCCTCCTGTTTTTGCTATTGGAGCAGAGCTTAAAGGAAACAAACCTGCTGATGCTAAATGAGGCCAAACATTCTTTTTTTCTTCGTTTTCAACAAGACCATTTCCATCCCCATCAACAAGTTCCCCCTTAATCCTCTTAGAGGCGTCAGAAAAATCTCCTGGAAGCGCTCCAAAGTTTTGCTCGAATTGATGAATAGATAGGGTTATGTCTTGAATTTGCGTGATCAGCGCATTTACTTTTGCCGAATCGTAAAGCTGCTTACCCTTAAGAACACCTCCTAATAGCAATCCTAAAATAGACAGAACAACGGCCATTTCGATCAGACTAAATCCGGGTAAATTGGTTTTAAATATTTCTTTGTTTTTGTTCATTGCATACTCCATAGCCTTGTGTCGTGGATTGAATTTTGATAGATATCTACATCTTTTTCATCAGGATCTGAGTTCTCAAGTATTGTAGCTTTTAAGAAAATCACCAATTCAGTCAGAACTCTTTGCTTGCTTGCGCTTCCAAACAGGCTATCTAAAAAGGACCCTGAAGTTCCTGGTATGCCGGTTGTTTGATCTTTTGATTTTTCCTGCATCAGTCCGCCAATCACTGCAATGCGCCCTGATTTTATCGTTAAGACAGAATCAAGTTCTCGAACTTCAATGATTGGGACTTCTGATTTAATGCCTTTGTTAGGACTGTTTTGCGCCATAATATCAATAGCTGGATCTTGTACGGATTTATGTGAATTTGTTATTGTGGGCCTTATACTTAAAGTAATATCTCCTGTATCCATATTGATTGATGGTTGAACAGAAAGAGTGATTCCAATCGGGACTGTTTGAATTTCGCTATTAGCAGTGATCATATCAGTTAAGCTTCCATTTGGTCTTGTAGATGGATCAAGTCTTATTTGATTATATTTTAACCTAAAAAATACTTTGTTTTCACCAATTTTAAGGACAGCATTTTGATTGTTCATGACAGTAAGCCTTGGACTTGAAAGAGTTTTTGTCGTACCAAATCTCTCCATCAACTTTAAAGTTCCCGAGATATCATCATTTTTATATGTAAGAGCTACAGCTCCAGATGAAGTAGTATTTCCTGGAAAAACTCCAGAAATATTTGATAAAAAGCTCCAATCAATTCCACTTTCGTATTGCTTGTCTAATGCCACTTCGATGATTTTAGCCTCAATTAAAACTTGAGTTGTGGCCGACTTTTTAAGCTGCTCCAAATAATTTGAAACGGCTTTATGCTGAGCAGAAGTCGCAACAATGGATAACAATCCCGCTTGACGATGAAAAGAGTATTTTGGCAAGGTTTCTGATTTTTTAAATCCAGGCTCATCATCGTCTGATAGTGGCACATGAGTCAAAATTGTTTTAATAGAAACATTGAGTTCTTTCCAAAAATCAACATAACTGTGCGTTGAAATTGTGCTACTAGATCCATTATCAAGAATATTTTTTTCATTTTGAGTTCCGCTTAAAACTTGTGTAGCAGTTGACACCTTGTTTTCGGACTTACGCAAGGAGTTCAGAAATTGAATACTATAGTTAACCAAATGAGGCTTGTCTTCTTCAATTCGAATGCGATCCTTGATAATTGTCATACGCTTATGTGTAACGTCACACAAGTCCTCTAGGATTTCAATAAAGGCTTTCTGATGAGCTGAAAAATCAACTCTATTATCTTCAAAATTATTTGAAATTTCACATCCAACCTTTGCTTGCTTGCAAAGATCAATAAAAATTTCTTTTAAGGGGATTGAATCATCAACATTAATCGATAAAAGTTGTAAAAATTGTGGTGGTGTTTTTTTCTTTGGTTGTTTTATTATTTTTGGCCTTACCGTAACAATAGGCTTTGATAAACTTTTAAATTCCTCACGAGGTCCTTGGTTTTTTTCAAGAACATCAGAACAACCAAAAAGAGATATGCACATCATTATTAAAATTTTCAACATTTTTTTCTTTTTTTTAAAATTCATCTATTAGTCTATCATATTTTTTGTTAAGGTAAACCGTTAAGTATGAATTTTTTATGAAAAACAAAAAAATGATTAAAGATAAGATAGAAAAAAAAATTAAAGACGCCATATTTCCAGAATTCTTGGAAATTATAGATGAAAGCTTTAAGCACGCCAGCCATTATGATCCTGCACGAAATGATCAAACACATTTTTTGATTATCATTCATGCATCATATTTGGAAAGTTTATCCATTTTGGAGAAACATAAGAAAATCTATCAAATCCTTGCCGAAGAAATCCGGTTGATACATGCAATATCATTAAAATTCAAGAAAGACCCTTTATGATTACAACTTTATGTTTTTTATCAGTCTCTATTTTTTGGGGGCTAACTTGGTATGCTTGTAAAATTCAAACATTATCCCACATTCCTGCCATGCAATCAGTTGGATATCGCTTTGTAATCTCTGCAGGGCTCATTTATTTATTTTGTAAATTCAAAAAAAATTCTATGATTTTTTCAAAAAAAGATCATCTCTCTTTTGCTGCGCAAGGTCTTTTCTTGTATTTTTTAAATTATTATCTTTTCTTTAATGCATTTTCCTTTGTTTCCAGTGGTCTTGCATCTGTTGTTTTTTCAACACTTGTGTTTATGAACGTTATTAATAATGGAGTGTTTTTAAAAACTCCTTTTTCAATGCGCATTATTTTGGGAGGAGGTATTGGTTTTTCGGGCATGCTGTTTGTATTCTACCCATCCCTTGTATCTTGTTCTTCTTATAAAAATACATTAACAGGATTATTATTGTGTTTTTGCGCGACATATTTTGCCTCCATTGGAAGCTTTATATCTCAACGCAGCCAAAACTCTTCAATCACACTGCCTCAAAGAATGACTTTTTCAATGTTTTATGGAGGAATATTTAGTTTAATAATTTCTCTTTTATCTGGAGAAGCTCTTTCTTTTTCATGGGACATACATTATTTGGGAGCAACAGCATATCTGGTTATTTTTGGATCAATACTTGGATTTGGGAGCTATTTAAGACTAATACAAACAATAGGATCAGCAAAGGCCGCCTACACAACTATGATCAATCCAATTATTGCATTAACGGTTTCTGGTTTTCTGGAAGGATTTTCTTGGGAAATAACAACAGTCGTGGGAATTCTATTAATTTTACTGGGCTGCGGAATCGTCTTATATCAACCATCACGAACGATGGAAAAATCTTGATGAAAAAGATTGACTTTTTGTTTTAGTAAGGGTATGTTGACATTAAATTTATTTTAAGGAGTTTAGCTCATGAAGCGTACATTTCAACCAAGCTGTTTAGTCAGAAAACGTCGTCACGGATTTAGAGCTCGTATGGCGACAAAAAATGGTCGTTTGATTCTTTCAAGAAGAAGAGCCATTGGTAGAGCTCGCCTTTCTGCGTAGTTTTCAAAATTGAAAAAACTTATTTCCCTCAAGAAGCGTTCTGATTTTTTAGCACTTCGAGGGAAAGAGGTTTTTTTTTCAAAGTATTTTATTCTTCAGTTCAGCCCAACAAATACTCAAGATGATCTTTTATTTGGCCTTGTTGCATCCAAAAAAATCGGATGTGCGGTTAAAAGAAATAAAGCAAAAAGACGCATGCGTGAAATGTTTCGAAGCATTGCAACACCCGAAATATCAGGAGGAAAAATCGTTATGATTGCAAGATATAAACTTGTTGATGCCTGTTATGCAGATGTGTTAAACGATCTTAAGAAAAGTTTATCTAAATCAATATAAAATAATGAAAACATTCCTTCTGTTTCTCATCTCCGTTTATAAAAAACTGATATCTCCTTTCCTTCCTGGAGTATGCAGATTTCATCCCACATGCTCACATTACGCATCAGAAGCAATCATGGAATGGGGCTGGATTAAAGGATCTTGGCTTACGTGTAAAAGATTGCTGAAATGCAATCCTTGGGGTGGCCACGGATTTGATTTTGTTCCAAAAAAACATAAAGACTAAGTGAGAAATTTGAGAAGCCCCTCTATAAGACGATCAATGTCTTCCTCAGTATGATAAGGGGAAGGCGTGATTCTAAATCTTTCAGTCCCTTTGGGGACAGTTGGGTAATTGATTGGCTGGACATAAATAGAAAATTGCTCAAACAGCTTGGTTGCAATATCTTTGCACTTAGCAGCATCTGCGATAATCAAAGGAATGATATGCGTATCGTTGTCCAAAAAATCAAGATTTTTATTCAAGAATTTTTCTTTTGTCATTTTAACAATAGCCTGATGCTGCTGCCTGAGGAGTGTGTTTTCTTTAAGAATTCTGATACTTTTAATAGCCCCCGCGGCAATTGAAGGGGGAAGAGCAGTTGTAAAAATAAAACCAGGAGCATGTGATCTGACAAAATCAATAGTCGCTGATTTCCCAGCAATATAGCCTCCAATAATGCCGACCGCCTTTCCCAAGGTTCCTTGAATAATGTCAAATTGACCATCTAATTCCATTTCATGAATTTTCCCTGCGCCTTTTTTTCCATACATACCAATTGCATGAACTTCATCAATATATGTAAATGCATTATATTTTTTGGATAAATTCACAATTTCACGCAATGGAGCAACATCACCCTCCATGGAGTAAACAGATTCAGCAGCAATAATCTTGGAATAATGATCAGGGATCGATCTTAATAAATCCTCAAGATGCCTCATATCATTATGCTTAAAAATCAATTTTTGTGCTTTTGAATGCACAATCCCTTGAATCATAGATGCATGGTTCAATTCATCTGACAAAACAACGCAATTTGGAAGCTTAGACGCCAAGGTTGAAAGTGTTGTCTCATTTGCAACATACCCAGAAGTAAACAACAATGCACTTTGTGTTTGATGCCAATTTGCCAATTCCTGCTCAAGCAATGTATGATAAGGCGTTGTTCCTGATATATTTCGCGTCCCCCCTGCCCCTGCTCCATTATTAATGATCGTATCAGACATAACTTTAAGAACATCCTGGTTGTGCCCCATTCCTAAATAATCGTTACTACACCAAAGCGTAACTTCTTTTTGAATATCTCCAATACGCATGATTGCTTTTGGAAACTTTCCTGACATTCTATTAATATCCGCAAAAACCCGGTACCTTCCTTCTTCTTTGATAGATTTTATAGAATCCTGGAAGAAATCTTGATAGTTAATTGGTTCTTCTGATGACAAGCAAGGATAAGCTGGCATATTTAAATCTTTCATGAATAATATTAATTAATTATATCTTTATATAGTTCAGATGTCACGTTTTCTTAAAGGCTCATTCTGCATGAACAATGATTTTTGTTTCTTGCGATTGCTTTCCAATAAAACTGCTCCATCCCATTTTAGATCCAACTTTAAGTCCGCAGGTTAAAGGCTTAGCGGGGCGACACAAAAGATGAATATCAAATGTGTAAAAATTGCCACAATAAATCTTTACAAATGTTTTAACGTAAGAATATCCAATGCTATCTTTGAAAAAATACCTCGCCATGGCCTCATCAAACGGACCAAATTCCAATGTTAAATGAGAAGAGGTGATCCAGGCTTTCTGGCCTATTATTGTATTAATTCCCAAGGATGAATTTTTTCCTTGTCCACCAATTGTGGTCCTGTCCTCTTCGTCAATTTTTTCAAAATGACCTTGAAATGGTCGCACTCTTACTTTTATTTTAAAAAAATCAGATAATATTTGCTCAAGTCCAATAAGCGATCTGGGTTTCTGCCATAAAATTCCAGCGTATTTCAGAAAAATACGATTACTCATTTCATGCTCAAGAGTATAGGAAAAATTAATTCCTGAAATTGATAGAACCGTTTTTCCAAACATGCTTTTATCAGGAGGACAAAGATCAAATCCTGGCGTATACTTTTTATAAATTTTATAATAAAGCTCTGAAAGTCTGTGGTTAAAGATATCTAAAAAATCATTCAGCCCCATATCTTTTTGCTTTAATCTATCAATAACAAGCTCGGTATAAGGCGTGGGCAGTGGGCCTTGAATGCCTGCCAAACTTAAAAGATTAATCGTAATTTCAATTCGATCGACATTTGTAATTTCAATCTTTTGAATATCAGACGAAGATGGTGACAATGTAATATTAGATTTAATTCTGATGGGCCCAAGCGTTTCTTGCTCAAGATCAGATGGGGACAATAAGATTTGCTCAAGCAATCTTATCCCTTGAAAGAAGCTAAAATCATAAGGCTTTTGAAGCAATTCATCTTTTATACAAGATGCTGATATCCGCAAAGAGGTTGCCATTTCTTTAAAATATAATCCCGTTTATTTGTTTTAAGCGACAATTCGCAAAATGAGTTAAATGATACATAAAGCCCTAAAAAATGCTGCAAAACATCGCAAAAAAGATGCATACTTGATCCAATGAATTGTTGCTCATTTAGAGTAATTTCAATTCCCAGCCCTTGCACAAATCCCCGCCAAGCTTCATTGCAAATTCTGCGAACTTTTGGAGTTGATGTGATATTCAAGATACTGTCCACATCTTCAAAAGCAGAGTTATTTCCATCTGGAATATAAAGTTCAAGCAGATTTTTAAATCTTTGTGTCTGGATCAAAGATAAATGATTTAAATTCAGCTGCGAAATCAACTTCCATTGAGCCTCTCCTGTTTCCGCTGGGATAAATTGGGCGGTGGGAGCATGAAGGCAAATGATTTTCCCAGTTGGAAGTGGCTCATCAGGAGTAAGCCTTCCGCCTGCTGGTATTTGTTCTGCAGCAAATCTGTTTGTACATAATGTATCAGCCCAAGCAATATCTGTGGCAGGGTTTTCAGGTTTAAAATTAAAATCCACAAAATTAATCCATAAGTCTCTTCCAGGAATATCAGCTCTTTGACTTTTTCGGCCTAAGGCAAACCAATAAATTTGATTGGCATTTTTGGTCGTTTCAAAATCAAAAGAAAAATAAGAAGGGATGATTGTTTTGTCTTTCTTGTCCCCCAACACAACAGAAACACTTTGAATAGAGTGAATTTCAGTTGTTTTTTCACGTTTAGTATCTGGAATAAGTCTATAATTTGTTTCTTTATGTGTAATTTTTAATGGTTCTGTCATTTTTTTGAACAGATTTATAATGGGTGTGCAATTTGTTAAAAAATTATGCGCAGATATAGAGCTGGAATAATCAGAAATTTTTTGAGTAAGAGGAATATAAAGGATAAGATCATTTTTAATCCCAGAAAGTTTTAAATTTTCAATATCAAAAAATAGGAACTTTTGAGGGAAGCTGAAAAATTCTTGCAGTAACCTGTATGAATAATGACTGTTAGGCGTGGAAGGGATCATGAACTCATCCCTTGAAAAACCAACGCTTTTTAAAGAATCTGATGGTAATATGTGTATATTATTTTTAGCATGATCTTCTAAAATAATTCGACCTTTTGCAAAAAATAAACTATCATAAATGATTGATGTCAGAGTTGAATCTGAATGAATATAAAATCGAAGAGTGTTCAACTTTCCTTCAAGCTCTTGAAAATTTGTGTTTGTGGATTTTAAATGCAACCTTAAAACATGGCTTGATTCAATCACACTTGCCGCAACATCAATACCGTCTTTAACAAAAACCTTAGCTTCTTCCACATGAACAGGCCATAGTTTCATATCATACCCTGTTTGAAATGTGCAATTTACTTCATCTTTTGATTGGATCCCCAAAGATGTCCCTTTAGGAATGCTGTATCCAGGAGTCGCTTTTGCTTTTTCCATTGTAAAATGAGCAATTGACATGGATGGAATGGGATTTAAAAATTGAGGATAAATTGCCGATAAAAGCGCATTTGAGATAATCGGAAACCTGTCATCAATATTTCTTTGAAGCTTGGCCGTTAAAAAAGCAAATGACTCGATTAATCTTTCAACATGGGGATCCTTTGATTCATCTCCATCCCATTCAAGCCTTCTTGCAATTTTGGGGTATTCTTTTGCAAAGTCAGAACCAGCATCCCGCAGATACAAAAGTTCTTTTTGGTATTGCTCTAAAAATAATTCATCCGATTGCGACATTTTTCAACTAACCTTTTTATTTATTAAAAAGGATTTTTCATTCTTCGTCAAGGAGTCATTCATATTACCAGTCTTTCTTTGGTTGTTCATGATAAGAATATACCACACAGAAAATAGATTGTCAATAATTATTACTAATAAAGATAAAATTATTTGCCATTTTGAAACATCTGACTGTTTACCGTGCCAGTTAACCATTCTTTAATTTCTAAGTTTTAGAATTCTGATCATAAGGGAAATTATTCTGATGAAAGGTTTGTAATGAGAAGTTTTTTTGTTTCTATGTTATTGGTTTTGATGTCCCATTTTTCATTTGCATCAGAAACCTCAGAGCAAGAACCTTCTGCATTAAATTGCGCGGCAGAAATTGCTGTTTCAAGCGAACCTGAATCCGTTTTTAAAAAATGCATTTCCAAGCATGTCATCCACACAAGAGATTGGTTATCTCAAGCAACATCCAACAAAAGAAAAGAACTCCTTGGCTGGGCCGCTGCAGCTTTAGGGGGAGGATTTTTAACTGATATACCGCATCTTTTAAAATATGCAACATCTCAAAAAGATGAGGATGACCCTTCATCCCATTTAAATGATCGCGTTGATTTAGGCACAGGTCTTTTAAATACTGCTTCCGTTTTGGCACCTTATGTAATTTTTGCTGGGGCTTCTTTTGCAACAACCGCTGTCTTAGTGTCCACTGGACAGTGGATATTAGTAGGAGGAGTCAGTTACCTAATCTTAAATAAATTATTCGATGCTGCCAAATTTTCAGGAAACGAAGTCAGATGTAAAAAGATGTGTAAAGTTGACCGCAATAACGGTGCATTGATAGCAAATGTTGGAGCCGCACATTTTAAAAACTCAATCACAGAGCTTAAAAAAGATATCCGCAAAGAAAATAGATATATTAAGGCTTTCCAAGCTACAACCCCATCACGGAGCCCTTTTAAAAAAATTACTGATAAAATTGAAACACCTGAAGAATTATTAGATGTTGAAACTCTGCTTACAAAATTTTCACAGGCCAACTCTCCCACATGGGAAGCGTATGTCAAGGCAAGTCAGCATTGTTTAACAAATTGCTCAACCAGCAGCAGAGAAGCCACAGATTTTATTTGTGAGTTCTTATCAAAAATTGACAATGACCTTGAAGCAGTTTTGTATTTTGCAAAACTGCTCAGCGCATCCCATACCAACTTTTTTTCTTTTGGCACAATCAAAAACACAAATTTGGCCAAATTTTTAAAAAACACAAGACCTCCCAGCAATAAAGGCCTTGGCGTACGTGCGACAAATTTTTTAACAGGAAAGTTAAAACTTAGAGAGTCTGATCCATTGAAGTATGGCTCCCCTGAACAAAATAGCTGCGTGACCTCAAAAAAGACACAAGGTCGTAATATGCATAAAAAAATAAAAACCCTTATTGATTTTCAAATTGGTCTTGAGAATGCAGCTAAACTTAAAGAACAAGAAATGATAACATCAGCTTACGATCCTAAGTCTTGCATGGTTTGCGTTGGTGAAAACTTAGATCAAACATGTTCCCCTTGTGGCCAAGATAAATCCTTAAGCGACCAACATGGCAAATGCCAAAGAAATGTCCGAGCCCTTATGGAAAAAGAAATGGAACACAAGCCAATAAACGTTTTCACCTCAACAGAGTCTCAAAAAGCATTTCTCTCTCTACAAGCTGCCATATTGGCTGAAAAATATGAAGAAAAATTAGATCATTATGAAAAATGTTTAAGAAAAGGCGATGCCATTTTAACACTTGCTTATTCAGACAGAAAATGCTCAGATTGTAAAAGCGCTGATCACACATCTCTCCTTGCGGCACAACATCAAAGATGCCAGGCTGTAATCGAGGTACTTCAAACTCAAAATAGCCTCACACTTGAAAAGAAATCTTCCTGGATGCCAAACATTAGCGGCGTTACAATCAAGAAAAATGACCTAGAAAAAGCAAAGCAAAATCTTAAAGACGCAATCAAAGCAACCACATTTGAAGCAAGAAAAGAGCTTTACAGAAAGTGTAATAAACGCATACAAGATGCAATCCCTGTTCAAAATGATGATATAGTTGCAAAAAAATAAAAATTTCTTGACTCTCAAGTGACTTGATGCCCTACAACATGTTTTATGAAGGATCAAAAAGGGTTTTACAATGAACTATACAGTAAAAGAGCTTGCAAAAATATCAAATATACGTGTAAGCATGCTCCATTTTTATGATGAGATTGGGCTATTGAGGCCAAAATCTCGTGGTGAAAATGGTTACAGGTATTATGGCGAAGAACAGCTTTTAATGTTACAACAAATTCTTTTTTACCGTGAGTTGGGAATTTCTTTGAATGAAGTTGGAGAAATTCTAAAAAAGTCAGATTTTAACAAAATTGAATCTCTTGAAAACCACAAATCCATCCTTCTTGAGAAGATCAATCATGAAAAACGATTGATTCAAACAATAAACGAAACAATTGATTACTTAAAAGGAAAAACGACAATGAACCATAAATCATTATACACAGGGTTTGATGCAAAAAAACAAGAAGAATATGAAAAATATTTGATTGATACAGGTTGCACAACAGCAGAAAAAATTAAACAAAGTTGGGAAAATACAAAGGATTGGAACGTGAAGGATTGGCATACATTAAAAGAAGAAACAGATTCGTTAAATAAACGTCTTGCCTTAGCCATGCAAGACCAAACACCCGAATCTGATCTTGTGCAATCTTTGATTCAAGAGCATTATAAGATAATATCAAAATTTTGGGTGCCTGATCGGGCAGGGTATATTGGATTGGCAGATTTATATTTAGAGCACGATGATTTTGGCAAATTTTATGAAGCATATTCTCCAGGATTGGTTGAATTTGTAAGTAAGTCTATGAAAATTTACGCTCAGAAATTGCCCATATAAAATAAAATAATTTTGAGCGAATTTATCTACTTTAATCTTGATTTTTATCTAAAAAATGCTATAGTAGATAATAAGATCAAGTTTTGAAAAGGATAAGTTCGTTCAAAATTCTTTAAATATGCACATAAAGACGGAAAAGTTATTTTGATTTTTCCATTTCGGTGCTCCTGAGTTATGGGGCCGCTCTTTATGTATGGTTAACCGAAAAAATGGAGTTATATATTAGATGTCTATGCAAACAGTTTCCGTTCGTCAACTTTTAGAAGCAGGGGTCCACTTCGGACACCATCCACGTCGTTGGAATCCAAAAATGAAACCTTGGATCTTTGGCGTTAGAAGTAACGTACATATTTTAAACCTTCAAAAAACAGCCCCTTTGTTTAACAAGGCACTGGTTGCTATTCGCGATGTTGTTGCAGTTGGAGGTCGCGTTCTTTTTGTTGGAACGAAGCGTCAAGCTGCTGAGATTATCGCAAGCGCAGCTCAAAAATCTGGTCAATACTTTATCAACCATCGTTGGCTTGGTGGAATGCTTACCAACTGGAAAACAGTTTCTCAATCAATTCGTCGTTTGAAGATGCTGGATGAACGTTTATCCAGAGATACACGCGGCTTGACTAAGAAAGAACTTTTGATGATGACACGCGATCGTGAAAAATTGCAAGCATCTTTGGGTGGTATTCGTGAAATGGGCGGCGTTCCTGACATCTTGTTCGTAATTGACACAGCACAAGAAGCTTTGGCAATTGCAGAGGCAAATAAAATCGGTATCCCGGTTGTTGCCATCATTGACAGCAATGGTTGCCCAGATGGTGTAACATACCCTGTTCCTGGAAATGATGATGCAAAGCGTGCAATTGAACTTTATTGTGATAGCGTTGTTGATGCGATTCTTGAAGGCGTGCAAATGCACTTAAAAACAGCTGGTGTTGATGTAAAAAGCATGGAACGCGTTTCTGCCAAGATGACAAAAGATCTTGAAAAAGAAATGACAGATATTGCGCAAGCTTAAGTAAAACAAATTATTTAATAAAAGGTGATAAAATGGCTGAAATTACAGCAAGTTTGGTAAAAGATTTACGTGAGAGAACTGGCGCAGGCATGATGGACTGCAAAAAAGCTCTAAATGAAACAGCAGGCGATATTGAGGCAGCCATTGACTGGCTTCGCAAAAAAGGCTTGGCTGCAGCGGCAAAGAAATCTGGACGCGTGACGGCAGAAGGTTTGGTTGGAGCCGCGGTTAATGGCACAAAAGGCGCTGTTGTTGAAATTAATGCTGAGACTGACTTTGTGGGACGTAATGAGCTTTTCCAAAAATACGTTCAACAAGTTTCAAAACTAGCAATTGAAGCAGGGAATGCAGATACTTTGCTTTCAACTCAATATGGCGAAGATAACAGAAGCGTTTCAGAGCAATTAACTCATTTAATCTCTGTTATCGGTGAAAACATGAACTTTAGAAGAATGGCATCTTTGTCTGTTTCTTCTGGAGTTGTTGTGTCTTACATTCATGGCGCAATCACGCCTGGTCTTGGACGTATCGGCGTATTGGTTGCCCTTGAGTCAACCGGTGATGCAGCTAAGCTTCAAGATCTTGGACGTCAAATTGCAATGCATGTTGCAGCCGCAAATCCACAAGCTTTGAATATTACTGAAGTTGACGGGACTGTCCTGCAAAGAGAAAAAGATATCTTTATTGATCAAGCAAAAGCATCCGGCCGTCCAGATGATATCATTGCAAAAATGGTTGAAGGAAGAGTTCGTAAGTTCTATGAAGAAAGTGTTCTTTTGGAACAAGCATTTGTGATGGATGGCAAAACAAGAATTAGCGATGTTGTCGAAAGCTTAGCAAAAGAATTAAACACGCCAGTTACACTTAAAGGCTTCGTCAGATATGCTTTGGGTGATGGTATTGAGAAACAAGAATCTGATTTTGCTTCTGAGGTTTCTTCACTCGCAAGCTAAAACTAAAACGAAAGTTTTAACAAAATGACCGCTGCACCGTTATTTCGCCGGGTTCTTTTAAAAATCTCAGGAGAAGCTCTTATGGGATCTAAAGAATTTGGATTAGATGTAAAAATGGTGCAGCAAATTGCTCAAGATATTAAAGAAGCCTCTTCTATCGGGACTCAATTTGCCTTAGTAGTTGGAGGAGGAAATATTTTTCGCGGAGTTTCAGGCGCAGCCCAAGGTATGGACCGAGCAACTTCTGATTATATGGGGATGCTGGCAACGGTTATGAATTCCCTTGCTCTTGGAAATGCTCTTGAAAATATTGGCGTTGATGTACGCGTCATGTCTTCCATTGCAATGAACGTTATTGCAGAACCTTATATTCGCTCTAAAGCTTTGCGTCATTTAAAAAAAGGACGCATCGTCATTATTGCCGCCGGAAGCGGAAACCCATATTTTACAACAGACACAGCTGCAGCTTTAAGAGCGTCAGAGCTTTCTTGTGATATCATTCTTAAGGGAACAAAAGTAGACGGCGTTTACTGCTCTGATCCTATCAAGAACAAACAAGCAGAATTTTTTAGCAAGCTATCTTATCAAGATGTTTTGGTAAAAGATCTAAGAGTGATGGACATGGCGGCAATTGCTCTTGCGAAAGAACAAAAATTACCCTTACTTGTTTTTTCAATTTATTCTCAAGGAGAGTTAGAGCGTGTTTTACAAGGCCGCGGTACGTACTCTTTGATTTGTGAACAATCATTAATTAATCAATAGGAAATAATAAAATGGATTCAAAAGCTTTTTTAGATGACTTAAAACGAAGAATGAACGGTGCAATTGAAAGCTTTTCAAAAGAGCTTGCAGGACTTCGCACGGGTAGAGCTTCTGTGAACTTACTAGAGCCAGTTATGGTAGATGCATATGGATCCCCAACCCCACTGTCTCAAGTTGCAACGATCAGTGCCTCGGACACAAGAATGCTTAGCGTTTCAGTTTGGGATAGCAGCATGATAAAATCAGTCGAGAAAGCGATTCGTGAATCAGGGCTTGGATTAAACCCTATTTCAGAAGGTCAAACAATTCGCGTCCCTATTCCTGACATGAGCCAAGAGCGCAGGCAAGAGCTGGTTAAAGTCGCATCAAAATACACAGAGCAAACAAGAGTTTCAATTAGAAATGTACGTCGTGATGGCATGGATGAATTAAAGAAACTCGAAAAAGCTCACGAAATTTCAGAAGATGAACACAAGAAATTCAGTGAAAAAGTTCAAGAGCTAACTGATGAATTCATCAAAAAAGCAGAGCAGCTTGCCGCTCAAAAAGAAAAAGATATTATGCAAATCTAGAAAGTGAACTGGTATTTTTTTATGATGGCATGGCTTAAAGGCCTTGGAAGATGTTTCTCTCAAGGCTGTCCCCCTACTCTAGACCCAATACTTCCTCTTCCAAATCATATTGCAATTATTATGGATGGCAATGGAAGATGGGCTCAAAAAAGTGGGGCTTCTCGTCTTTTTGGACATAAAAAAGGCGTTGACATAGTACGATCTATTGTTAGATGCGCTGGGGAAATTGGTATTAAAAACCTCACCCTATACACTTTTTCATATGAGAACTGGAAACGCCCCAAAGAAGAAGTCGAAGGCTTGTTGGATTTAATACGAGTTCATCTCATGTCTGAATTGCCCGAGCTGAAAAAAAACAATGTAAAAGTAAAAGTAATTGGCGAGCTTCATATGCTGCCATTCGATATTCAAGAGATCATCGAAAAAGTTAAGAATCAAACAGAAAGTAATACTGGTTTAGTCTTATCCTTGGCATTAAGCTACAGTTCTCGACAAGAAATCATATCAACAGTTAAAACCATATTTAAAGACATTGAAAATAAAAAAATAAATCCCTATGATCTTGATGAAGAATCTTTTTCAAAATACTTATATACGTCATATGCAAAAGACCCCGAATTAATCATAAGAACCAGTGGAGAGCAACGTCTCAGCAACTTTCTCTTATGGCAAAGTGCATATTCCGAATTTTATTTCTCCAAACTGTATTGGCCAGAATTTTCTAAAGAAGAATTTTTAAAAGCAATAAAATTTTATCAATCAAGGAATAGACGCTATGGCGGTATCTAAATTTTTATCTGAGTTATTCTTAAGAACAGTTTCAGCTGTATTTCTTTTAGCAGCCGTTATCTATATCTGGAGTTTGGGCATAATATGGAGAGAATTTCTCACTTTGATTTTATTTTCTTTTTTGGTATTGGAGTGGATTCTTCTTTGGGGGCGTGTTACAACTCTTAAAAAAGGCGAATTGAGAGCCAGTATTCTTTTTACTATTGGATTTATATATATTTTTTTCTCAGGGGTTGGTTTTTGGGATTTCCTTCATCATCCTGTTTATGCTCCCTTAATTCCAGGGATTATGCTTATTTTATGGACTGTTGATTCAGGCGCCTATCTTATAGGCTCAATACTAAAAGGACCAAAACTCGCACCCTCTATTAGCGCCGGGAAAACTTGGTCTGGATTTGCGGGGGGCGTTTTATTAGGGCATCTCATAGGATATATTTTTATTTTTCACAGCACTGCTTTTCCAGATAAAAACACAGCTTTTATTGTGACTTTTTTTATTCCCTTTCTAGCGCAACTTGGAGATCTTCTTGAATCAAAAGCAAAGCGTATCTTAAATGTTAAAGATAGCTCAGGCCTTATCCCAGGGCACGGTGGCATCTTAGATAGATTGGACAGCGCTTTAATAATTTTTTTTCTATGGTGTGTTTATTTATGTCTGCAATATCTGAATATTGCAATATATTTATAACTCAAAAGTGTGGTTATTAGGTCATTTTAAAAAAAGAAATATGATTACCTCTGAGGAATCATTGACAGTTTTTTATAGTCGCTCTAGAATAGAAACGTTGATTTTTATTTAAATAAGGATATATGAATGTTAAAAGGTTTATTGAATCGAATGTTTGGCTCCGCAAATGAAAGATTTTTGCGCACTCTTCAAGGTACGGTTGTGGCTGTAAATGAGATGGAACCTTTAATTAAAAAAATGACCGATGAACAATTGCGTCTCCAAACAGTTCGTTTTAAAGAACGTCTTGAAATGGGTGAAACTCTTGATGAGCTTTTACCAGAAGCGTTTGCAACAGTTCGTGAGGCAGCTTTGAGAGTTCTAGGTCAACGTCATTACGATGTTCAAATCTTGGGCGGTATCATACTGCATAAGGGAATGATCGCAGAAATGCGCACAGGCGAAGGAAAAACTTTGGTTTCAACTCTACCTGTTTATTTAAATGCCTTAGCTGGAAAAGGCGTTCATTTAGTAACAGTAAACGATTATTTGGCAAAGCGTGACTCTGAATGGATGGGCCAGATTCATACATTCTTAGGATTAACCGTTGGCTGCGTTATCCATGGAATCGAAGATGATGAACGCAAAAAAGCATATGAATGCGATATTACTTATGGAACAAATAATGAATTTGGATTTGACTTCTTAAGAGATAATATGAAGTTTTCTTTAGATGAGAGAGTTCAAAGGCCATTTTGCTATGCCATCGTTGATGAAGTCGATAGCATTTTAATTGATGAAGCAAGGACCCCTTTGATTATTTCAGGGCCTGCTGAAGACTCGACAGATCTTTATTACAAAATGAACATTATCATCCCTCAACTGCGCGAGCAAGATTATGAAAAAGATGAGAAACACAAGACAATCACCTTAACTGAAACGGGGACAGATCATGTCGAAAAGCTTCTTACAGATATCGGCTTGTTGAAACAAGGGGCTTTATATGATGTAAACAACATCAGCCTTGTTCATCATATCAATCAAGCCTTACGTGCGCACAAACTATTCACAAGAGATGTCGATTATATTGTCAAAGATGAAAAAGTAATCATTATTGATGAATTCACTGGCCGCATGATGGATGGACGCAGGTATTCTGAAGGTCTGCATCAAGCCTTAGAGGCAAAAGAAATGGTCAGTGTGCAGATGGAAAATCAAACACTTGCTTCTGTGACATATCAAAACTATTTCAGAATGTATACAAAACTTGCTGGAATGACGGGCTCTGGCATGACCGAAGCGCATGAATTTGATGATATTTATAAATTACGGGTTGTGGAAACTCCAACAAATATCAAACCAAAACGTATAGATCATGATGATGAAGTTTATCGAACATATAGCGAAAAAGTAAAGGCCATCATTACATTAATTAAAGAATGTCACGCCCGCATGCAGCCTGTTTTAGTTGGAACAATAAGTATCGAAAAATCAGAAAGTTTATCTGTAGCTCTTTTTAACGCAGGTATCCCACATCAAGTTTTAAACGCAAGATACCATGAGCAGGAAGCTGAAATTATTTCACAAGCAGGACGTTTGGGAGCTGTAACAATTGCAACAAACATGGCAGGCCGTGGAACAGATATCCAACTTGGCGGGAATTTTGAAGAGCAGTTCAAGAAAGAATTCTCCCCTGACATGAATGAAAAAGAAATTGAATCTTTAAAGAAGCGTTTAATTATTGAGATTGATGAAGCTCGAGAAAAAGTTCGTCAAGCCGGAGGCCTTTATGTTATCGGAACAGAAAGACACGAGAGTCGCCGTATTGACAATCAGTTAAGAGGTCGTGCTGGCCGTCAAGGAGATCCTGGCGCATCTAAGTTTTTCTTATCCCTAGAAGACGATTTAATGCGTATCTTTGGTTCCGAAAGACTTGACAGCATGCTTGTGAAATTAGGTCTTAAAGAAGATGAGGCTATCGTTCATCCTTGGATTAACTCTGCAATCGAGCGTGCGCAAAAGAAAGTTGAAGCAAGAAATTATGAAATTCGTAAACATTTATTAAAGTTTGATGATGTTATGAATGACCAACGTAAAGTTTCTTATGAAATGCGGATGGACTTAATGACAGCTGTCGATATTCGGGGAACTATGTCTGAGGTTCGCGAAAGCGTAATTTCGCGCATGATTGACAGATGCATCCCTGAAGAAACCTATTCTGATCAGTGGGATATCGATATTCTTCATGAAGAAATCTTACGTGTTGTTGGAAAAGATTTGCCTGTTCATGAGTGGTGTGATGAAGAAGGTATTGGTCCTCAAGAACTTAAAAGTAAAGTTCTAGCAGCCCTAGAAGAACACATGAGCGAAAAAGACTCTCACTACGGTGAAGAGTTCATGAAAAATGCTGAGAAGACTCTGTATCTTCGTATATTAGATCAAATGTGGAAAGAACACTTGTTGAATCTTGACTTATTAAGACAAGGTATTGGATTACGGGCGTACGCGCAAAAGGATCCTCTAAATGAGTATAAGCGTGAGGCATTCTTGTTGTTTCAAGAAATGCTTGCAAAATTGGAAGAAGATGTCATTAGCTACTTAGGCCATTTACATATTCCAACATCTAGTCCAAATTTTGATCAAACCCCTGGACCTAGCATAGAAACTGACAGCCCAAAAATTAGCGAAGTCTCAAGAAATGCTGAATGCCCTTGTGGATCAGGGCTTCGTTATAAGCATTGTTGTGGAAAAATAGGATAACATCATGATTAATATTACTTTTCCAGATGGACGAATTAAAGAATACCCTAGCGGGATATTAGGCAAAGATATTGCGCATGAAATCTCACCAGGCTTATTAAAAAAAACTTTAGTTATTGAGGTTAATGGACAGCAATGGGATTTGACCAGAGAAATCCACCAAGATTCTCAAATTCGTTTTATCACAATTGATGATGAAGATGGGCTAGAAGTATTAAGACACGATGCTGCGCACGTGTTAGCACAAGCAGCAAAAGAGTTGTATCCGGAAATTCAGGTTACAATTGGACCTGCAATTGAAAATGGGTTTTATTACGATTTTTATAGAGAAATTCCCTTTACTCCTGAAGATTTAGTTGCTATGGAAAAACGTATGCGTGAAATTGTTGTCCGCAACGAAACAATTACTCGTGAAGTGTGGAATCGAGATAAAGCAGTCGAATACTTTGCCTCAATAGGTGAGCATTTTA
Organism: uncultured Alphaproteobacteria bacterium; assembly: GCA_964497925.1. Taxonomy (GTDB): domain Bacteria; phylum Pseudomonadota; class Alphaproteobacteria; order CAIYWZ01; family CAIYWZ01; genus CAIYWZ01. The sequence continues at coordinate 22,808 of CAZCFE010000005.1, forward strand.
AAGCTGAGATTATATCTTCCATTCCTCAAGATCAAGACATAACCCTTTATCGTCAAGGTGGTTTTTTAGACCTATGCAGAGGCCCTCATTTGATGTCTACATCAAGACTTGGAAGTGCATTTAAATTGATGAAACTTGCTGGCGCATATTGGAGAGGAGACTCTAAAAATCCTATGCTGCAGCGTGTATATGGAACTGCCTGGGCAAAACAAGAACAACTTGATACCTATCTTTATCAGCTCGAAGAAGCAGAAAAAAGAGACCACCGAAAATTAGGACGTGAAATGGATTTGTTTCACCTTCAAGAAGAGGCGGTAGGTTCTGTTTTTTGGCATGACAAAGGTTGGACAGTTTACAGATTACTTCAACAGTATATTCGAGCACGTATAAAACAACAAAACTATATCGAAGTCAATACTCCAGTCTTAGTTGACCGTTCTTTATGGGAAGCTTCTGGCCACTGGGAAAAATACAGAGATGGGATGTTCATCACACAGACAGAAGATAAAACTCTGGCTGTAAAACCAATGAATTGCCCATGCCATATTCAAATTTTCAAGCAAGGTTTGAAAAGCTATCGTGATTTACCAATTCGCATGGCAGAGTTTGGGTCTTGTTATCGTAATGAGCCTTCTGGGGCATTACATGGAATTATGCGCGTAAGATCGTTTGTTCAAGATGACGCACATATCTTCTGCACTCAAGATCAAATCACATCTGAAGTCATAGATTTTTGTCAAATTCTTAAAACAGTTTATAATGACTTAGGTTTTGATCAAATCAAAGTCAAATTCTCGCCTCGCCCAGAAGTCAGGGCCGGGGACGATGAAACGTGGGATAAAGCAGAAGAAATGCTGCGTCAAGCCACAACTGCAGCTGGAATTGAATATAGCTTAAACCCAGGAGAAGGTGCTTTTTATGGACCAAAACTTGAATTTACACTCAAAGATGCTTTGGGCCGTGAATGGCAGTGCGGGACCCTACAAGTGGACTACATACTTCCCGAGCGCTTAGATGCCAGCTATATTGGCGAAGATGGGAAGAAACATCGTCCCGTAATGCTGCATCGCGCTATTTTAGGATCGCTTGAAAGATTCATGGGGATGTTGATTGAGCATTATGCAGGAAAATTTCCTTTATGGCTTGCTCCAGTGCAAGTCGTTATTGCAACCATTACAGGTGATGCTGATGTTTATGCAAATAAGGTATTGAAAGATTTTCAAGATGCAGGAATCAGGGCGCAAATTGATTTGCGAAATGAAAAAATTAGCTATAAAGTTCGTGAGCACTCATTACAAAAAGTTCCACTTATCTTTGTAGTTGGAAAAAGTGAAGCCGAAAATAAAACAGTTGCTTTGCGGAGACTGGGTGGAGAATCCCAAGAAATCTTAACTTTAAAAGATGCTCTTGTAAAGATTCAAGATGAAGCGAAACCACCAGTGAAATTAATTTAAAGGAGTAAAAACATTACAGTAAAAAATACAAATGATTCTGTCCCATCTAAAGATGGTCCAGCAATCAATAATCAAATCAGAGCTCAAGAAATAAGGCTGATTGATTTTGAAGGTGAAATGGTTGGGGTTGTGTCTTTAAAAACTGCACTATCTATGGCAGAGACAGCTGGTTTTGATTTGGTGGAAATTTCCCCTCAAGCAGAACCTCCTGTATGCAAAATCATGGATTACGGTAAGTACCGATACGAAATGCAGAAAAAAAAACATGAAGCTAAAAAAAATCAGAAAATTGTTGAAATAAAAGAAATCAAACTTCGCCCAACAATTGAAAATAATGATTATTTAGTCAAATTTAAAATGGCTCAAAAATTCTTAGCTGATGGCAATAAAGTGAAAGTCACAATGCGTTTCAGAGGTCGAGAAATGGCACATCAAGAGTTTGGTATGCGAATTTTTAGCAAATTTCAAGAAGATCTTCAAGATGTTGCAAAAGTTGAACAAGCTCCTAAATTTGAAGGCGTTCACGCAGTGATGCTGATTGGTCCAAAATGAATATTTTACCTTTTTTGGTGTTCGCTCTTTCAACAATTGTAACCTTGTCGGTTGATATTTATCTACCTGCCATTCCTGTGATCAAAGAATACTTTTCATCAGGTGAACACGTGACTCAAATGAGTTTTGGTCTTGGATTTTTGGCTTGTAGCATTGGAGGCCTTATTTTTGGGCCTTTATCTGACCGCATAGGAAGACGCCCCGTCATTATTGCAACAGCTGGGTTAACAACCTTAGGATGCTTGCTATGCGCATATTCAACTTCAATTTACATGTTTAATTTTGCAAGATTTATCCAATGTATTGGTGTTGGAGCAAATTGGGTGTTGGTATATGCCATTTTAGCTGAAAGTTACGATGAATCTAAATCTGCAATGATGGTTTCTTATATGGGAACCCTGCACACAGCAACTTATATTATCGCGCCTATCTTGGGGGGGCAAATTACATCATACTTTGGATGGAAATGGTGTTTTTTATTTGTAGCTTCTTTACTGGGGCCCTTAACATTAGTTGTGATAAGGTTTTTTCCAGAAACAATGCGTGATGAAAATCATCATTCTTTAGTAAAAACATACACGCAATTTATTCATATGATCAAAAACCCTTATTTTATGACATTAGGCTTGGTATTAAGCTTAACCATTGGTGCGCTACTAGTTCCTTTCTCATCCTTGCCTGAAATTTTTAAAAAATTTGGAATCTATGAATCTTCTTTTGGTCTATTTTTAGGAACAATTCCGGTTGCTGAAACATTAACCACATTTTTAACAAGACCTTTGTTACGAAAATACGGTCTTGATTTTGTACTCAAGGCTGGTCTTATAACATCACTTCTTGGAGGAATATCTTTCTTTTTAGTAATTTTATTAGTCCCAAATCCGTACGCAATTATGGCATCTTTGGCATTATTCTCCATGTCACTTCCAATGATGTTTCCACCAGTTATTGCTAAATGCCTTAAGGTTTTTCCAAATCAAAAAGGGACAGCTTCTGCACTATTAAGCTCCTTTCGTTATCTTGTGATTGGACTGTGCGCTATTCTTGGTAGTGGAGTTTACAATGGAACTCTTTTACCATCAGCCATTTGCATGATGTTCATTTCGGCATTAGCAGTCATGATGTGGAAAACCAGCATTAGTAAGGCGCCTGTTCATGTCTGATGATATCGTCTATAAAGAACTTCAAGATCATGAAGAACAATTAGCAGGGGATTTTTTACACACCAATGATGATGGTTTTGCATATCTAGCGCTACTTGGAATGGATCAAGATCATGTCTTCACCTTAGGAGCATTTCATCAAGATAAAATCATAGGTCTTTTTCAAGCATCGTGCGTTGAGGAAGACGCAGACATCATCACAATTGCAGTTTCCACCGCTTATCGCAGAAAAGGCGTAGCAAAAGAATTATGGGATAAATTTCTAGAATTAAAGCCTCAAATTGAGACTGTCATCTTAGAAGTTTCTGTTAAAAATATTCAAGCGGTTTTGTTTTATGAGAAAATTGGCTTCACTGAACATGGATTACGTCACTCTTATTACAAAGATCTCAAAACTGGTGAGATAACTGATGCATCTGTGATGGTTTATAATCGATTGGATGATCTTGTTGGCGAAATTGTTTTCTAAAAAAATTTACTTCGATCACAACGCCACGACCCCTTTTAAAAAAAAGGCTCAGGATGTTTTTATTCAGGCTTTAAGTGATTTTGGAAATCCGTCTTCTATTCACAGCTTTGGTAGAGACATTAAGAATAAAATCAATGCGGCAACAAAAAAAATCGGTGATCTTTTAGGCATAGCTCCTTCTAGGATTATTTTTACAAGCGGCGGAACTGAATCAAATAATATGGCAATGTTTGCACTTTCTGACCCAAAAATAGCCATCTCCCCTTTTGAACACCCATCTATCACCGCAGCAGCAAATAATTCAAGAATAATTCAAATTTCAAATTCTGGTTTATTAAATTTGGAATCAATAGATAGTTCTTGTGACTTAATCAGCGTTTGCCTGGCGCATAATGAAACTGGAATCATACAAGATTTAGAAGCTGTTTTAGACATTGCAAAACATCATGAAATATGTGTTCATACCGATGCCGTCCAAGCATTAGGGCGTATTGAAATTTCACAAAAAATTCTAAGCTCTCATATGATCAGTCTATCCTCACATAAGATTGGGGGGCCTTTAGGATTGGGGATATTGATTATTCCGGAAGAACACAAATTCCAACCTCTAATTCAGGGCGGGGGACAGCAAAAAGGAATGCGCTCTGGAACTCAAAACTATCCAGCTATTATATCTTTTGCCTGCGCCTTAGAAGAATCCATAAATTCTATTCAGGAATGGGAAAAAGTAGAAATTCTGCGTAATTATTTGGAAGATGAAATTTTAAAAATTTCCTCTGATACTCAAATAATTGGCAAGAATATGACTCGTCTTCCAAATACATCCTTATTTTCAATGCCAGGGGTTGATAGCATGACACAAGTTGTTGCTTTTGACCTAGAAAGAATCGCGGTAAGTGCAGGGTCTGCCTGTTCTTCAGGAACAGTTAGAGAATCTAGCTTACTTAAAACTATGCAAATCCCTCAAAAACATGTAAAATCCATATTAAGATTAAGCTTAGGTCTAGAAAATACAAAGGAAGAGATAGATCATTTTATTAAAATTTGGTCTAAAATTTACAATAGCAAAAGGAATATATAAATGACAAATCCAATGTACAATACAATTTTTGATGGTATTGACTATACATATCTTGATTATCAAGCAACAACCCCCATGGATCCAAGAGTTCTTGATGCAATGCTGCCCTATTTTAATACCCATTTTGGAAATCCACACTCACGTAACCATATTTATGGCTGGAACGCTGAAAATGCTGTTGAAAAAGCAAGATTTGAGATCGCCAACTTAATTGGAGCCAATCCAAAAGAGGTTATCTTTACCAGCGGCGCAACAGAATCAAACAATCTTGCTTTAAAAGGAGTTGCAGAGTTCTATGGAGATAAGAAACGCCATATTATCACGACTGTAACAGAACATAAGTGCGTCCTTGAAGCATGCCGCTATTTAGAAGGAAAAGGTTTTGATGTAACCTATCTTCCAGTCTTAAAATCTGGGTTAATCGATCTTGACCTTCTTGAAAAGGAAATACGAGAAGATACATTTTTAGTATCAATCATGGCGGTAAACAATGAAATAGGCGTAATTCAACCACTCGAAAAAATTGGGAAATTGTGTAGATCAAAAGGAGTTTTCTTTCACACCGATGCCGCGCAAGCTTTTGGCAAAATACCATTAGATGTTAAGGCAATGAATATCGATTTGATGAGCATCTCAGGACATAAAATTTATGGACCTAAAGGAATAGGTGCTCTATACGTTGGGAAACAACCGCGTGTAAGGCTTAAAGCACAAATTCATGGCGGAGATCAAGAACGTGGAATGCGCTCCGGAACAACAGCAACGCCTCTTTGTGTGGGGCTTGGAAAGGCTGCTGAATTGGCTTTTTCTCAAATGAAATCAGATCATGCTCGTATTCTTGAATTACGTAATTACTTTTATCAAAAACTGACAAACAGCCTTGAATCAATAACGCTAAACGGCGATTTTGATGCACGTATAGCAGAGAATTTAAACATTAGCTTTTCCGGAGTTGAAGGTGAAGGAGTCATGGCAGGCATGAAGTCATTATGTCTTTCTTCAGGATCCGCCTGCACATCTGCCTCATTAGAACCATCGTATGTACTGCGCGCACTTGGTGTTGAGGAAGAAATGGCTCACAGTTCACTACGCGTTGGATTTGGACGCTTTACAACAAAAGATGAAGTAGAATTTGCTGCCAATCTTATTATTGAATCTGTTAAACGTTTGCGTGATATGAGTCCTTTATGGGAAATGATGCAAGAAGGGATCGATCTTAAATCAATCCAATGGTCAGATCATTAATCACCTTAAATGCAGGCTTGAAAATTAAATATAAAATAATTTTGCTTTTCTCTTGAATTCTTATAAAAATTTTCTTATATGTATTTCAAGAGAAAGGCAATAATGCTCTTCTTGACACAATATAAAGGAATCATAACAATGGTAAAGTTGAGCTTAAAAACACTTGCACTTCTTTCTGCTATAATAAACACATCATCTATATCTGTTTTTGGGTCTGAACAAGATTCCTTTTTCACACAAGAAAATGGCGGAATTATTTTTCATGAATCCACTTATAAAGCATGTTTGAGCAAAATTAACGTGGCTATCGATGGACAAGTAAAAGTTTCTGATGAATATAAAATGCTTGAAACAATAATGAGTCATTCTTTGGGTCAAGTGAGAATTACCTCTAGCAAAAAACGTACATCCCCATCAGAACAAGAAGAACTAGATGCTGACTCAACAAATAGAAACTTAAATACTTTTAAATCACATTATGGTGAATATCTCACAAAAGCCGCAATTGAAAACAACGAATCCATATTAAGATATTTATATCCAGGAATCGGGAATGGGTGGGCTACACAAGAGCTTCTCAGCAGTCTTCTTGATAAAAATGAGTCTTTTGATACCACTTTATTTAATATTATTCTTGAAGACTTCACTCAAAACGTAATTTCTTCAAATCAAATATTAAGAATCATCAATGAACTTAATTATTCAAGTCACTCAGGCGTCAACTATTTTGACAAGTTTTTTAAGCAAGTTCTTGATTTGTTGAATCAAAGAAAAATCGAATTTCTCAGAGTTGAAGAATTAATTTTCTCATCAGAACTCGATCATTCCTCAAGTGATGGTGCAAGGCCTACAATACCAACTTTCTCCATAAAACTCGAGGAATTTTCCCCAGGCATGAGAAGAAACGCGTTTATGATCCCTCATATGAACTCATTCTTCGTAAAAGTCGCAGAGGCCTCTGAAGAGCTACCAGACTCGACTTATGCGGCAAGCGTCTTTAAAAGAATACCTTTGCTAAACATGGATAGATCTTTGATTTCAAGCCTTAAAACAGCAGGTATTAACGATCTATACTATACTTTTATCTTAGCTCAAATGTTAACTGGCGCACCAGAGACACAGGAAGTTGATTTCGTGAGGAATTTAGCACAAGATTTAGCAATCGATATTCTTCCTTTTGTTAAAAAGAGACACAAGAAAGATAACGACATCTCACAAGAGACAATAAACATTCTTACTATGGACAGAAATTCAAAATAATCAATATAAAATTGGTTATCTATCACAGAAAAATTATAGGCGTGGAAGGTTTTCATGCCTATTTTTCTATTGAGTTCAAACCACGTTCATTGTATAATCAAAGTTCTTAATAATTACCAAAAGGCCTAAAGATGTATGATGATAATAACGTGTTTGCCAAAATATTAAAAGACGCTATACCTTGCAAAAAAGTTTACGAGGATGATTTTGCTTTGTCTTTTTATGATGCCTTCCCTAAAGCACAAACTCATGTATTGGTTATTCCAAAAGGGCCTTATATTTCTTATTGTCATTTCCTAGAAAACGCACAAGAAGAAGACATTCTAGGATTTTACAAAGCTTTAAAAAAAACTGTAGATATCTTGAATCTAAAAGGCTCAGGTTTTAGGCTTATTTCAAATTCAGGGATCAATGGTTCTCAAGAAGTGCCTCATTTCCATGTGCACATTTTAGGCGGCGAAAAACTCAAGCCCATGATTTGAGAAAAATAACGGAGAAAAGTATGTTAGACATTAAATTCATCAGAGAAAACGGGAACGAGTTCGATCAAGGCCTTAGCAAAAGAGGAGCTTCTCCTTTATCCAGTGAGCTATTAGAACTTGATACTCGCTATCGATCCGTTTTAACCCAAGTTCAAAGTTTATTATCTTCCCGCAATCAACTGGCCAAAGACATTGGAAGCGCAAAGGCAAACGGCCAAGACACAGCCCCTTTTCTTGAGTTAAGCGCCAAAATTAAAGAGCAAATCCCTCTTTTAGAGGAAGAAGAAAGAACATTAAAAATACAACTAGATGCAAAACTTTCATGCATTCCAAATATACCAGCATTTGATGTTCCACTTGGAAAAGACGAACACGATAATCAAGTTATTCGAACATTTGGCACGCCCCGTGTTTTTGATTTCACCCCTCTTTCTCACGAAGATCTAGGCGCAAAAACAGGAATGATGGACTTTGAAACCGCAGCTAAAATGTCAGGTGCGCGTTTTGTGGTTTTACAAAAAGGATTGGCCAAACTTGAGCGGGCGCTTACACAATTCATGCTTGATTCACACACAAAAAATTTTGGATACACAGAAGTTTCTCCTCCTCTTCTTGTAAAAGCTGACACTCTTTTTGGAACAGGTCTTCTCCCAAAATTTGAAGAAGATTTGTTTAAAACGACCAGTGATTATTATCTTATCCCAACTGCAGAAGTTTCCCTGACAAGTCTTGTGCGTGAATCTATTCTGGATGAATCTGATCTACCATTACGCTTTACAGCAAATACCCCCTGTTTTCGTCAAGAAGCAGGGTCGGCAGGAAGAGACACACGCGGCATGATTCGTCAGCATCAATTTTATAAAGTTGAGATGGTTTCCATCACCAAGCCAGAAGAATCACAAAACGAGCATCATCGCATGATAAACGCAGCTGAGGAAATTCTCAAGAAATTAAATCTTCCCTACAGGCTCATGCTTTTATGTTCAGGAGACATGGGTTTTCAATCGAACAAAACATACGATCTTGAAGTTTGGCTACCTTCACAAAATACATATCGCGAAATTTCAAGCTGTTCTAATTGTGGGGATTTTCAAGCACGAAGAATGAACACACGATACAAATCTAGCACAGAAGGAACAAAAAACATATTTGTACACACGCTTAATGGATCAGGCCTTGCTGTTGGGCGAACACTTATTGCTGTGATGGAGAATTACCAACAAGAAAATGGTACAATTATAATACCGGAAATCTTACGTCCATATATGAATGGAATGGAGTCTATATAATGAAGTATTACATCTTATTTCTATCCTCTTTATTGATTTCATCTTGCACAGGAAGGATTGAGCCTCCCGCCCCTGTTGATGATAAACAAGAAGAAATGTTCGGCCCCAAGGAAATGAGCAAGAAACTAAAACAAGAACAAATGATCGCAGCTTTAATTGAAAAATATGGCCTTCATTCTGATAGCACACAACATTCCAATACAGGCTGGGATGTTGCGGATATAAGCACTGAAACTCAAGAAATTCAAGCCCCAATCATCCAAGAGGATTCTCTTCCAAAACCCCTTAAAAAAGCACCTCCGCCTATTATGGAAACGCAGGTGAGCCCTCCGGCTGCCGAACAAGAAGAAAAAGAAACTACAGAACCTGTAAAAACAGATACTGGAATCCAAGCTCCAATAACAACTATAAACTCTTCATCAGAAATGATTTGGCCAGTAAAAGGAAATATCATCAAAACTTACGGACCTGAAAAAGATGGAACATCAAGTGATGGAATCAGCATTCAAGCAAAAGAAGGAACACCTGTTCTTGCTGTTGCTGATGGAACGGTTGCATACTCGACGAATAAACTGAGCGGTCTTGGCAACTTGATTTTTGTCACCCATCCTAATGGTTTTATAAGCGTTTATGCACATTTAAAAAAGATCCATGTTTCCAAAGGTGACGCTGTGACACAAGGAACAAGTCTTGGAACTGTTGGAAAAACAGGCACTGTAAAAACAGCGCAGCTTTATTTCGAACTGCGAAAAAAAGAAAAAGGGAAAGTTGCAAGCTTTGATCCGATGAAAATATTAAAAGGGAAAAATTCATGAACTTTCTTTTCAAAAATAAATCAGTCAAGCCAAATTCTGTAAACTTTGATGAGAACACCCCATTGCCAGGGTTTTTGAAAACAGAGCCCAGCTTTAATATGGATTACCCACTTCCAGAACAAGAACCCGTTACGAAAGAAACCTCACAATTTTCAAAACCACTGAACACGCCTTCTCCTACATTTCCACCTTCTTATACAACAGAAAGAAAAGGTCCTCTAACAATTCATCTTTCTCACTCAGGAATGTTGGGAATTTTGTTTGCACTTTTATTATTGGGAGTGCTGTTCTTTATGGCCGGATTTTTATCTGGCATGATGACAACAGAATATGCGGCCACCCGATCAAGCGTTTCTTCCCCGCTCAAAAAACCTTCTGAAGCCATTATCGATTCTCAAGGAGACGACAATGTTTAAATTTCTAATCTTGGCCTTTGCTTTATGCTCATGCTCAAAACCAACCTCTTTTTTGGGCAACGTGGGCGTTTTTCTTGAAAGCATCACAATTGTCTCAGAGCCTAAAATGAATCAAGACTCAGCAACGCCTGTTGATGTTGTGATCATTTATGATCCAAATCTTTTAGAACAAATCTTAAAACTCAGTGCGAATGATTACTTCATTAAAAAACAACAGCTTTTAAAAGACAACGCCGGATTAATGGAGGCGATTTCTTTTGAAGTTGTCCCTGGCCAAGTCATTCCAGACACAACAGTAACATTATCTCATCCAAACGGTGAAGGCGCAATTATATTTGCAAATTACAGCACCCCAGGCGATCATCGTTTTAAACTAGGACGTCAACAAACCATCCTTATTCGGATGAAACCTGAAAGCGTATCGATTGAGCCAGAAAGTTAAAACCTACTTTTTAACTGCCATCACAATCAGAATAATTGCTCCAGTCAAAAACTTTAAATCTGAGGGAGCAAGTCCCAAAGTTAAAGCAATACCTTGGATTTGTTGATAAATAAATGCGCCTACGATAGGGGCTAAAATTTGAGATTTAACGCTTGAAACTTTTATGATTTTTTCACCAATCATTAACGCAGCAAGACCGTGAACAACAATCCCAATCCCCATGCCAATATCAGCATAACCCTGGGTTTGAACCATAAGCGCACCAGCTAAACCGCATACAAAATTTCCAAAAAACAGGCCTAAAATTGTATAAAAATCTAAATTCACGCCTTGCCTTTGAGCAAAATGCGGGTTCAAGCCAACAGCTCTAAATTGAAGGCCTTTTTGCGTTTTAAAAAATAAAAACATAAATAAAAATATAATAAAAATTAAAAACATAAGTATAAAAATCTTCACAGAAATATCATCTTCAAACGAGCTAAACAAATGAGATGTTCCAAATAAACTTATGTTGGGCTTGCCCATCAATCTTAGATTCACGCTATAAATCATCGTACTTAAGACAATCCCACATAAAAGCGTATTAACTTTGAATCTTATATGGATCCAGGCAGTGCCAATCCCCATAACACCTGACATAAAAGCACCCAATAAACACGCAATCACAGAAGGCACTCCTGATACAATAAGGGCAGCGGAGGCAATTCCTCCCAATGGATATGATCCTTCTGATGTCAGGTCTGGAAAATTTAAAAACCTAAAAGGAATCAGCACTCCAAGACCCAATATGGCTAAAATAGCTCCTTGGATAAGTCCTGCTTGAAAAAGTTCAAACGTCACACTCTTTCTCCTTCCAATAAGATATCGTCTTCATATTCATGAAATTTTTGCAAAAGAGACTCTTGATCAAGAAAAGATTTATCGCTCACATCCATAACAATTTTCCCTCGATGAATCATAATCAAGCGATCTCCATAACGAAGAGCGTCGCTTAAATTATGTGTCACCATAAGAGATGTTAACCCATTTTCTTTGATCTTACTCGCTGTGTACTTCATTAATTTTTGTTGAATTTTAGGGTCAAGAGCACTTGTGTGCTCGTCAAGCAGTAAAATATCTGGATTTGAAAGAATCGCCATAAGCGTTGCAATTGCTTGTCTTTGCCCACCAGAAAGAGTCCCTAAGGGGCTGTGAAGATAGGTCTCCAACCCCAAATTCAGTTCTTGAATTGCTTTTATAATTGGCTTTGTATCATGCGAATAAAAAGCAAAAGTACTTTTTTTTGAGCGCATTAAACTTAACATTATATTTTCAAGTAATGTCATGTGTTCAATTGTGCCTTTACTAATATCTTGCGTAACGCTACTAATCCACATCGAACGTTTATGAATAGGCATATCTGTTACATCTTTCTCACTAATAAAGATGCTTCCCATGTCTACCTGGTGCTCTCCTGAAATCGTTTTAAGAAGAGTTGATTTCCCGGATCCATTGCTTCCAATAATGACACAAAACTGACCTTTTTGAATATGCAGATTTATTCCACACAATGTTGGGGAAACATCAGAAAAAGACTTAGAAAGATCTTTGATTAACAACATCAGCTACTACTCCACAATTGTTAAATCAGATGTACTTTGAAGATCTTTTATTCCAAATTTTTTCATTTGAGTTTTACTTAAAAACCCATGATGATCTTTTTGTGCAGGATCTTCGCGAAGAATATTTTTCTCTCCTTTAATCACCCTATCAACTAAATGAGCTGTTCTTATTCCAATTTTTTTATAATCAACCCCAAAACTTCCTAAAACTTGATGCTTTTTAACCGCATCACTATCTGCATTAAATATGGGGATATTCATTTTATTGGCTCCTGCGATAATCACAGGCAATGCAGGCTGAATAGAGGCTCCAACCCCTACATACAAAAAATCAACTTTTCCCGAAAAAGCTTGCATTCGGATTGGAATATCGCGAGTTTGATCGATCGAAACAGGGAAAACTTTGATATAATTTTTCATGCCGGCATCCGTCATCATTTTTAAAAGAGCTGCATCATTCGCATCACCTGCTGCATATAAGATTCCAACTGTTTTTAAAGAAGGAAGAATTTTTTTTGCAAAATCAAGAAATGCATTTAAATCTGGTTTATCAGAAACTCCAGCACCTTTAATCCCAGCTGAAACAGGATCAGTTATGCATGAAAAAACAATTGGTATATTCTTGATCGTATTTTGCGCCATTTGCGCAACTGGCGTTGTCAATGTCACAATCGCCATAGGCGAACTTGCTTTAAGCTTTGTTAACATTTGACCAATTAATGACGCATCAAAATTTGTGTCAAGGGTCTCAAAACTAACTTTTTCACGATATCCAATATTCTCCATTTCATTTTTAAATCCATCAATGGCATTCTGCAAAGATGAATGCGGACCAAAATTAGCAATCCCAATCACAGATCCGGAAGGGGTTTGTTTGAAAAAGATGAGATACAAGGCACAAAAGATTGAAATCACAATAAGATTTTTTTTGAACATTTTTATATTCCTTTTTACAAAATTTAAATTACAGCAGTTAAAAATCAGTTAAATTAACGACGCCAACGCCAACAACTTTTTGCTATAATCAATTTTTGAAAAGAAATCATAAAAACCTTCCGCAACAAAATAATAGACTTTTATTCAATCATATTTTTAATAATAAGTCAAATTATAAATAAAAAAATCAATTCAGTTAGATATGAAAAATTAACCTTTTATTAACAAAGTCAGACCTAAGATGAAACCATTATTACTTATTAAATCACAAGGAGACTATACATGAAAACACCTTTTATCTGGGGAATTAGCGTGGGCGTTTTTATCATTGGAGCCATTGGCTTAAAACATGTTATGGCTCCTACCCCTATAGAAGAAGTTCTAACCCCTCTCCCCATAATTCAGCCTGAACCCCAACTCACAAAAGATATCCAGCCACTTACACCAAAAGAAGAGGCTCCTGTAATTCCACAAGCTACAGCAACTAAAAAAGAACTAGATCCACAAAAGCAAAAAAATATTCGCAAAGAGGTCTATAAACTTGAGAGAAAATTATCAAGAATGGAGAAAAAAAAGCTTGAAAAAATAAAGAAAACAGAGCTTTATTTAAACCAAGCAAACACAAAAGCAAAGCGCTATCAAGAAAAGCTCACGATACTCAATCAAGAGCTCACATCAGAAAAAAGAAAATTAGAAAGCGAAATATTAGAAAAAAAATCCCAACTACCAGAGAAAGAGTAATCTTGACTTAAATCTGAAAAAAAAGGGGTTTGTTGTTTTGAATTCAAAATGCTATACTAAACCATGTTGATTAATGAGCGCGGAGATAAATATGGATAAAACGCACCTTGATGAGGTTCATGAAGAGCTTCCCAATTATGACCCCCTTAAACTTAAAGCTGTTGATGAAGAGGACCTGGACATCCTATCTTGCGCTTTACAAGATGCCATTGTCCCAGTAAACGCGATTTCTTATTCTAAGGATGATGGCGAATTCAAAATTTTAGCTAATCGTTACTGCTGGGAAGTAGAAGACCCTCAAAACCTTGGGCACAGAGTTCATGCTGGGATTTCTTTTTCAAATGTAAAGTCTGTCCGCCAAAAAGGAATTGATTTAAATAATCCCGATGAAATGCTAACGCTTCTAACAATGAGCTATGATGACGATATAGTCCATCTTGTTTTTGCTGGAGGAAAGTTAATTGATATTAAAGTTAATGATTTAGAGTGTAAAGTCGCAGATCTTGATGCTCCTTATCAAACACACGCAATTCCAGACCACGAAAATCTATGAAGATCGCAGTTGTTCTTTTTAATTTAGGTGGCCCCTCTTCTTTGGGCGGCGTAAAACCATTTCTATTCAACCTTTTTTACGATCCGGCGATCATAAGACTTCCAAACCCTTTACGGTGGCTTTTAGCAAAAATTCTTTCTAAAAAGAGAGAAAAAACAGCAACAGAAATATACAGAGAAATTGGAGGCAAGTCTCCAATACTAGATAACACTATTTTACAGCAACAAGCCTTAGAAAAAAGCCTTAAAGAAAAAGGGGTTGATGCAAAAGTTGTGATCGCGATGAGATATACACCCCCAAGAGTAGAGGATGCCATTGAAGAATTAAAAAAATACAATCCTGATCAAATTGTACTATTGCCGCTTTACCCTCAATATTCAACAACAACGACAGCATCATCATTTAAAGAATGGGATAAATTTTTTCTAAACTCAAAACTGACGGCGAGTGTCCACAAAATATGCTGCTATCCAGATGCGCCTGGCTTTTTAGATGCACAGGCTGATTTAATGAAAATGGACAGAATTTCAAACTTTCGAGTCCTTTTTTCAGCGCATGGACTCCCCATGAGCATTGTTAAATCTGGAGATCCTTACACAAATCAAGTTGAAATAACAGCAGCTAAAATTGCCAGTTGCTTTGAAGATTTAGATTACAAAGTTTGTTATCAGAGCAGGGTTGGTCCAGTCGAATGGGTGGGCCCTTCCACAGAAGAAGAGATTGTCAAATGCGGAAAAGAAGGGAAAAATGTAATTCTTGTCCCCTTAAGCTTTGTCAGCGAACATTCAGAGACACTTTTTGAATTGGATATTGAGTATAAAGATCTAGCAAAAGAAAGCGGAGTTCCCGAGTATATAAGAATTCCAACAGTTTCAACTCATAAAAATTTTGTAGATTTTTTAGTTGACACGACTTTGAGAATAGTGGATAATGATTTGGTTGCTTGCTCATACATGGGTCAGAGAATATGTCCTGATTCATGCAAGAGCTGTCCGTGTTCATATAAATCTTGAGAGAATTTTGTAGTGAATATTGTGGGAAACTGGCTGGTTTCGAATTACCTCATATTTAAAGCATTGCACATTATTAGTGTTATCGCCCTTATGGCGGGATTGCTTTATTTACCTCGCCTTTTTGTTTACCACACCAAAGCAAAGCCTGGAGGTGAGCTTTGCGAGACACTTAAAGTAATGGAAAAAAGATTATTAAAAATAATTATAAACCCCGCGTTGGTATCAACAGTTATTTTTGGTGGAATTTTATTGTTTTCTCCAGGAATGATCGATTTTAAATCAGGGTGGTTACATGCAAAACTTTTATTGGTTTTGGGGCTAGCAGGAATTCACATGATGATGGTGCGCTGGCAGAGGGATTTTGAATTGAATAAAAATTTAAAATCTGAAAAATTTTTTCGCATAGCCAATGAAGTCCCAACGCTTTTGATGATTTTTATTGTTTTTCTAGTCATTTTAAAGCCATTTTAACATTAATTAAACAGGTAGGAATATGAACCTTCAAGAACTTAAACTAAGAGCAGCTACTGAGCTTCTGGCCTTTGCTGAAGAATTGCAAATAGAGAATGCAAGTACTCTACGTAAACAGGATATCATTTTTGCTATTCTAAAAAAAGTAGCTGATGATGGGCAGCCTATTTTTGGAGATGGCGTTTTAGAAATACTTCAAGATGGCTTTGGATTTTTAAGATCCCCACTTGAAAACTACTTACCAGGTCCTGATGATATTTACGTCTCCCCTTCTCAAGTCAGAAAATTTGGACTTCGCACAGGAGATACAGTTGCAGGAGAAATTAGATCCCCCAAAGACGGTGAGCGTTATTTTGCCTTATTAAAAGTAAACTCCATCAACTTTAGTGAACCGGAAAAAGTTAAACAACGTATTAATTTCGACAACTTAACCCCCCTCTATCCTGAGAAAAAATTAATTCTTGAATTAGATGACCCCACCAAAAAAGATATCACAACTCGGGTAATTGAGCTTATTAGTCCACTTGGAAAAGGCCAGCGCGCCCTTATCGTTGCACCCCCTCGAACAGGAAAAACTGTCATGCTACAAAATATTGCACACGCAATTACTGTAAATAATCCCGAGGTATTTCTGATTGTTTTGTTAATTGATGAGCGTCCCGAAGAGGTCACAGATATGACAAGATCTGTTAAAGGTGAAGTCGTAAGCTCGACTTTTGATGAGCCTGCTGCAAGACATGTACAAGTTGCCGAAATGGTTATTGAAAAAGCAAAAAGATTGGTTGAATATAAAAAAGATGTTGTCATTCTTTTAGACTCCATTACAAGGCTAGCAAGGGCATACAACACAGTTGTCCCTTCATCTGGAAAAATTCTGACCGGAGGCGTTGACGCAAACGCCCTTCAAAGACCAAAACGTTTCTTTGGGGCTGCGCGCAATATCGAAGAAGGCGGATCCTTAACTATTATCGCAACTGCATTGGTCGAAACAGGTTCTCGCATGGATGAGGTGATCTTCGAAGAATTTAAAGGCACTGGAAATAGTGAAATTGTTCTTGATCGCAAGCTTTCAGATAAACGCACCTTTCCTGCAATCGATATCACAAAATCAGGAACGCGCAAGGAAGAACTCCTGGTCGACAAAAGCACGCTTTCAAAGATGTGGATTTTGCGACGTGTTTTGGGGCCAATGGGAACAAGCGAAGGTATGGAATTTTTAGTGGATAAGCTTAAAACATCAAAAACAAATGATGATTTCTTCAACTCTATGAAAAACTAAAGGAGCAACAAAAATGAATTCAAAATCTATTTCTCAGACAAACACAACAGTAAAAGTTTTCTTAAGTATTATTTTTATGATTGCGTGCGCAAATATCTCTATCCCTTTAAGCCCAATTCCTATCACTTTGCATACGGTTGGTGTTTTATTAATTGGGTTTGCATTAAGCCCCAAAGAGACCTTATTTGCTCTTTTAGGGTACCTTTTCCTAGGCGCCGCAGGATTCCCTGTATTTACAGGGTTCATTGGTGGAATTGACATTTTAATCGGAATTAAGGCTGGATTTTACTTTGGCTTTGCAGCAGCAGCTTTTGTAATATCCACTTTGAGAGAAAAATTTCATCCATCATCAACATTAAGAATCTTTATCTTATGTTCTGCCGGGCAAATCTTAATTTATTCTTTTGGTGTTGCATGGATGTCAAAATTTATTGGATTTGAAAAAGCAATTTCTCTAGGACTTATGCCTTTTATCCTTCCTGGCATAGTAAAATGCGCTTTGTTTACAGGAATTCTAAAAGCATCTCAGATTTCGCGCAAATAAAAATGATCACATTGTCCCCTCTTGAATTCAAATCGGCTCTCTCTTCTGGGAGGCTTATAGGATTTGATTTGGGGACAAAAACTCTTGGAATTTCAATCAGCGATACAACACGCATGATCGCATCCCCACACTCACTTGTCATAAAAGATAAACAAGCAAAAACCTTTGATCAAATATCAAAAATACTTTCAGAATTTAACATTGTTGGATGTGTTATCGGTCTCCCTTTGAGCTTGGATGGATCTGAGGGGCCAAGATGTCAAGCCATAAGGCAATTTGTTCATGATTTTTATCAAGTTTGTTTATTACCTTTTCTTTTTTGGGATGAAAGATTCTCAACAAATATAGTTGAAAAGTTGATGATTCAATCAGATTTAAGCCGTAAGAAAAGAGCTCAAAGAATTGATAAAATGGCAGCAACATATATTCTTCAAGGAGCTCTAGACGCATGCAGATGAATATTGAAATTTTTAATTTTATTCCGTTCATAGGATTATTACTATCAATGGCAATTTTACCACAATTAATTCCTCACGCATGGGAAAAACATATGGGGAAAATATCAATTGCATGGGTATTCCTTTCAGCCTCACTAAGCCTTGTTCAATCTAAAAATTTATCACTTTACACTCATGCATTAACTCAAGAATATATTCCTTTTATCACTTTAATATTCGCTCTTTACTCAATATCAAGCGGCATGCATTTAAATTTAAAACTTCAAAATTCAGCAATTGTAAACACCCTCTACCTTTTTTTTGGCGGGATCCTTGCTGGATTCATTGGCACAACAGGAGCATCGTTATTACTAATTCGTCCTTTTCTAAACTTGAACGCACATCGAAAGTATAAAACACATTTAGCTGTGTTTTTTATTTTTATCATCAGTAATATTGGGGGAGCGTTCAGCACACTTGGAGATCCTCCTTTATTTGTTGGATATCTAAACGGAGTTCATTTTTTCTGGCCTACTTTTAATTTAAGTATTCCCACTCTTGTGATAATGAGTGGACTTCTCATCATATTTTTCATAATAGATCAATACTTGTTCAGCAAAGATACTCCTGAGAAAAATTTGGGAGCCTTTTCCTTTGAAGGCAAGCGCAATATTTTTCTCTTATTGGCCGTAATCATTCTTTCGTGTTTTCCAATCCCATCCTTACTCAGAAGTCTTGCTTTTGCTTTCTTAGGGGGTGTTTCTTTTTATATAACATCTTTATCAAAAAGGCACAAATGGGGATTCCACATGGATCCCTTTCTTGAAATTTTCAAATTATTTTTTGGGATTTTTTGCACAATTGCGCCTATAATAGAACTATTGAAAATGGGAGAAAACGGCCCTTTAAAAACATTTTTTCAGTTTTTAAATATCTCACCTAGCATGCCTTCTTCTGATTTTTTCTGGATAACAGGCTTTCTCTCCGCTCTTTTGGACAATGCCCCCACATATTTGGTTTTTTTTCATATAGCAGGAGGAAATGCCCAAGAGCTCATGTCAAGCAACACCTTAATAGCCATTTCTTTGGGGGCAGTTTTCATGGGAGCATTAACTTATATTGGCAATGCTCCAAATCTTATGGTACGAAATATTGCAAATCATAAAGGAGCAAAAATGCCTCACTTTTTTGGCTACATGCTCTGGTCCTGTTGCATTTTAATACCTTTATTTTTTCTGACTCAAAGGCTTTTTTTAAAATGAACGATGCATACAGCTCCATAAGCCTTAGATATAAAAATCAAAAAACACATCTTCACACAGATGAAATTCGAACAGCATATGTAAATGCAAGGCTTCCTGCAACAAAAGCCGTGGTAAAAGCTGTGATTGAACGTTTCATTGATGAAAAAAAACCCTGCCCTCCGAATTCCATTCTTGATCTGGGATCGGGCCCTGGAACAGTTGCTTTGGCTCTGAAAGATATTTTTGATGTTCAACCAAACTTCACTCTTGTGGAAAAAGATCAAGGATTTATTGATATTTCTAAAAATCTTTTAGCACAAGAGCACAATTATATTCATGGCTGCATCTTAAAAGCTCCGTACGAATCCCATGATTGGGTTATCGCATCATATTCTTTAAATGAAATACCAGCACAAAAACATGATTCTTTCTTATTGAAATCTTGGAATTCTGCCCGTGAATTTTTTATTTTAATTGAACCTGGAACACCTCAAGGATTCAAAAACATTTTAAAAGCAAGAGACTTCCTTATTAAAAATGGTGCACACATAGTTCTTCCTTGCTCTCATCAAATGAAATGCCCATTACAAGAAACCGATGTTTGGTGCCATTTTTCCAAAAGGCTTGAACGAACAAAAGAACATAAAAATATTAAAGGTGGATCATTGGGGTATGAAGATGAAAAATATTGTTATTTAATCGCCTCAAAAAATAAGATGGGATCTACCCCAAGAATCATTTCTACTCCCAATCAACATTCCAGGCACTTGGAAATTTCAATATGCAACTCTGACGGCAAAATTCATAATAAAGTATACTCAAAATCCAAAAATTCTAATTTCAAGCAAATGAAGAAAAAAGAATGGGGTGATTCTTGTGAATAGACTTTTAGAGCTTAAAGCACAATCATGTATTATGAAATACTAACTCCCCTTATCTTTGATTATCCTTTAACGTATCGCTGTGATTTTGATTTAAAGCCTGGAGATCTTGTTAAAGTTCCATTTCGCAACAAAGAAATTATGGGAGTGGTAATTGAGGAAAAATTAGGCAATATCAACTCGGAAAAGATAAAAGATGTCATTTTAAAATATGATGACACTTTAACTCAAGAACATTTAACATTTATCAAAAAATGTGCAGCATATACTTTTGAGCCTCAAGGGGATGTTTTGAAAAGAATTTTGAGTGGCTGTATTTTAGATAAGCCATCAAAAGAAATTTCTTTTCAAGGGTTTACAGATAACCTGGCAATTTTAAGCAATATCCAAAAAGATGCCTATGAAAACATTAAAAAACTTTTTTGTGGTAATTATGTATGCGCATTCTTAGATGGGGTCACGGGCTCTGGAAAGACGGAAGTATATTTTCATTTGATTTTGGATGCGCTAAAAAATGGGAAACAAGTTCTTGTTTTACAACCAGAAATAGCATTAAGTACCAGCTGGTTTAAACGTTTTGAAAATGCATTTGGGGTGAAACCTTTGATTTGGCATTCCCAAATTACGCCCGCTCAAAAGCGTGATCTTTGGAAATGGTCTATTTCAGGAAAATCCGGGGTTCTCGTTGGGGCAAGATCCGCTCTTTTTTTACCTCTAAAAAATATAGGGCTAATCATCGTTGATGAAGAACACGACTCCAGCTACAAACAAGAAGAACAATTTATTTATCAAGGCAGAGATATGGCCGTTATGAGGGCGTATATTGAGAAATGCCCCATACTTTTATGTTCAGCCACGCCTTCCCTTGAAACATATGAAAATTGCAATCAAAACAAGTATCAATCTATTAAATTAGAATCACGATTTCAAAATGCTGCACTGCCAGACATCTCATTAATTGACTTAAAATCATATCCGGTTGAAAATTTTCTAACCCCTCCATTGATTTCTAAAATTCAAGAAACTTTTGATAAAGGAGAACAATCTTTACTGTTTTTAAACAGGAAAGGTTATGCACCACTGACATTATGCAAAGATTGTGGAATTCGGGTTGCGTGCCCAAACTGTGCCCTTAATTTGGTTGAGCATAAATCTCCGCAACGTTTGGTATGCCATCATTGTGGATATGTTCAAAAATATCCTAAAGAGTGTTCAAAGTGCGGCGCCAAAGATTCCTATATTCCTTGGGGGCCTGCAATTGGAAGATTGGAAGAAACCATAAAATCACTATTCCCTCAAGCTCATATCGAATCCGTTGCCAGTGATGAGTACAGGTCTCCTAAAGATTGGGAAATTTTATTAAAAAGAATTTCAGATAAAGAAATTGATATCATATTGGCCACTCAAATTCTTGCAAAAGGGCACCACTTTCCCAAGCTTACGTTTATTGGAGTAATTGATGGGGATTTTAGTTTAAATTGCATTGATTTAAGAGCTGCTGAGCGTACATTTCAGCTGCTATCCCAAGTCTCAGGACGTGCAGGACGAGACGGAGATAAAAGCTGCGCTATGATTCAAACACATGAAGTAGATCATCCTGTTTTAAAAGCATTTATGGAGGGCAAGCGTAATGATTTTTTGGATGAAGAAATCCTTTTGAGAAAAAATCAAAAGCTGCCCCCGTTTTCATATTATATTGGCCTTATTTTTTCAAGTGAAGATAAAGGGAAAATCGAATCTTTTGCAAAAAAAATATCTATAGAACTTTATGAGAAATTTCATAAAGATGTGATGATTTTAGGGCCAATTATTGCGCCGCTTTCATTTTTAAAAAACAAACACAGATATCGAATACTTTTAAAATCTTTTAAAAACCCTCTGGCATTAGAAAAAGTAAGATCTTATCTATTATCTTTGAAACTTCCATCTACAGTCTCCATGAAAATCGATGTTGATCCTTATCATTTTTTATAAATCTTTTAAGAAATTGTTATATAGGCGGGTTTGTGTTATAAACTCCCTTAAAATGTAAGGAGTTTGACAATGCCCATGGAAAGATTTTTAACAGGATATCAAACCTTTCGCGAAAAATATGTTACTGACGACCAATCAACAATGAAATATTTGTCTATATATGGCCAAAATCCAGAAATTATGTTTGTCGCATGCTGTGATTCAAGAGTTGATCCAGCTTTGATTTTACAATGCGATCCAGGAGATTTATTTGTTGTTCGTAATGTTGCAAACATTGTTCCACCATTTGAAAAAGATGAAATGCATCATGGAACAAGCGCTTCGCTTGAATTTGGTATATGCTTCTTAAGAGTAAAACACCTTGTTTTACTTGGGCACAGTCAATGCGGTGGGATTCAGGCCCTTTTTAATAATGACAATCAAATTCAAAATGATTTTATTTCAAACTGGGTCTCGATTGTTAAAAGAGATGATTGCTGCTCACATAGTCCTGATGATTATGCAAAACTGGCTTTACACAAGTCTTATCAAAACTGTATGACATTTCCTTGGATAAAAGAAAAACTATTAAATAAAGAGCTTGATATTCATTTATGGTTTTTTGATATTAAGCTTGGAAAGATACTTTCTTATTGCGAGAAAGATGAAACCTTTAAACCCCTCGAGGTTTAAAAAAGGAGGGTTTCCCCTCCTTAATATTATTTTGCAAGCATTGCCATCAAAAGAAGAGCAACGATATTGATAATTTTAATCATTGGGTTAATAGCAGGTCCTGCTGTGTCCTTATATGGATCACCAACAGTATCTCCAGTGATAGATGCCTTATGCGCATCCGAACCTTTTCCACCAAAATTTCCATCTTCAATATATTTCTTCGCATTATCCCAAGCTCCACCACCAGAAGTCATCGAAACTGCAACAAAGAAGCCTGTCACGATTGTTCCCATAAGCATCGCACCAAGGCATGTGAAAGCCTGTACTTGACCTTGCATAAATTGAACAGTGAAGTAAACAATAACTGGCGCAAGAACTGGTAATAAAGAAGGTAAAATCATTTCTTTGATTGCTGTCTTAGTCAAAATATCTACAGCTTTTCCGTATTCTGGCATCGCCGTACCTTCCATAATTCCAGGTATCTCTTTGAATTGACGACGAACTTCAACAACAACTGATCCACCAGCTCTTCCAACAGCCATCATTCCCATGGATGCAAAATAGAAAGGAAGCATGCCGCCAATTAAAAGGCCCATCACAACATACGGATCTTGCAGAACGAAAGCAACGCCAAGGTCTGGGAAATAGTGAGTTAAGTCTTCTGTATAAGTTACGAACAAAACAAGAGCAGCAAGAGCAGCCGAACCGATTGCGTATCCTTTTGTAACAGCTTTGGTTGTGTTCCCAACAGCATCTAACGCATCTGTCACTTTTCTCACGTTTGCAGGAAGGTTTGACATTTCTGCAATACCACCAGCATTATCTGTAACTGGACCATAAGCATCAAGAGCAACAATCATACCTGCAAGAGCAAGCATTGCGGTTGCCGCAATCGCAACACCAAAAATACCCGCATTTTTATATGAAAAGAAAATACCTGCGCAAATCACAATAACCGGAAGAACTGTTGCTTCCATAGAAACAGCAAGACCTTGGATAATGTTTGTTGCATGTCCGGTTGTCGACGCTTCGGCAATACTGCGAACAGGTCTGTATGAAGTTGATGTATAGTATTCTGTGATCCACATCAACCCGCCTGTTACACCAAGACCTGTTAATGCGCAATAAATAAGATTTTTTGAATCAAAGCTAATGTTAGCAACAGCAAAAGTTTGATCTCCAATCATAATTTGCGTACCAATCACAATTAAAAGAGCTGAGATAACAGATGCTGCTATCACACCTTTATAAAGAGCTGACATAACTTTTTCATCCGAACCCAAACGCACAAAAAACGTTCCAATGATCGAACCAATAATAGAAACAGCTGCAATCATCAAAGGATAAAGAATCATAGATTCAATATTTTGAAAGTAAAGAGCAGCCAAAACCATTGTTGCAACGATTGTAACTGTATATGTCTCAAAAAGATCAGCAGCCATTCCTGCACAATCACCAACGTTATCACCAACGTTATCAGCAATAACTGCTGGATTTCTTGGATCATCTTCTGGGATTCCTGCCTCAATTTTCCCCACTAAATCAGCACCAACATCAGCACCTTTTGTAAAAATTCCTCCGCCAAGACGCGCAAAAATTGAGATAAGAGATGCCCCAAAGCTTAAAGCGACCAACCCTTCCATCATAGGGCGACCCGTCACTTGAGCTTTAACCAATGTAAGATAATAAATAATAATACCAAGCAAACCAAGCCCCACAACAAGCATACCTGTAATGGCCCCTGATTTGAATGCAATGTCAAGAGCTGGACTCATTCCATGACGGGCAGCTTCTGCGGTACGAACGTTCGCACGAACAGAAACAATCATGCCTACATAACCTGCAACACCAGAAAGAACCGCCCCTAAGATGAATCCCATTGCCGCCCAAATTCCAAGAACTGATGCAAGAATAATCGTAACAAAAGCCCCCACAATTCCAATTGCTTTATATTGACGATTCAAATAGGCCATAGCACCTTCTTGAATTGCCCCTGAAATTTGTTGCATACGTTCCGTTCCAGTTCCTGATTTCATAACTGAACGGCCTGCATAAAATCCATACCCCAGCGCTAAAATGGCGCAAAGAATAATGAATAAGTATGTTAATTCCATTTATTTTCTCCTAAAAATTTATATAATTATTTTAAAGTCGTTTGTTTAATGTGACTTAATTAAAACCATTATAATTTTTTATTACAAATTTTGCTATCAAAATTATATAGTTTTGTCAAAATTTATTCTTGTGTTGCATTTCAGCACCACTTATTTCAAACTTCATCATCTGAAGAATCACCCAAAAAGGATTCTCTTCTTTTGTTAGACTTAAAAGATCTAGCAGGCTTTTCAAGCGCTTCTTTTGATTCTTTAATAATAATTTTATATTTTTCATATTCTTCTCTTAGATATCGATCTTTAAATCGTTTTCCAAATATACGTAAAAAATTAAGATCTTCTAATGACATTTGCTCCGGAATACAAGTAATCATATTGTGAGCCAACTTCATTTTCCAAATATGAGATGATGGTGTTTTTAAAATTTGGATTAATTCTCCACAAAGGATATCCGTACCTGATAATCTTGTTTTATCTGTAAAAAAAAGATTCAAATCCTCTTCTGATTGCGCAAAAACTACTTCTTTCGTGCTATTGTTAAACTCTAAATCAATTATACTGCTTGCTTGAACTTTTTGAAGCATAAATACCGCTATAAATATATATTTCATAAAACCCTCTTTTAGTTGATATTTTATTTTCAATATATACTTGTTTAATTTGTAATAATAAAGCTTTTTTCAATATCGCATTATTTTATAGATTATGATATAGTCCGATTCATGTTGGTTTTAAAATGGTTAATTATTGAAAATGAATAGAAAAATATGGCACCCAAGCGCAAATCGCGTTCGAAAAAGCAGAGTTTTAAGCTTTATAAAGAATCTGGAAGAAGACATTGATGACTTTCAGGAGCTTCATGAATTTTCAATAAATTTCCCAGATAAGTTTTGGGGAGCTGCCTGGGATTTTTTTGAAATAATTGGCCAAAAAGGTGACACCATCTATCAACCTCATGAAATTTTTTATAAAAGTTCCTATTTTCCAAATGCAAAAATAAATTTTGCACAAAACATGATTAAGCACAAAGGCTCAGATGAAGCAATTGTTTTTTGGGGTGAGAATAAAGATCGACGAGCTTTTACATTTGATGATGTAAACAAAAAGTCAATCGCGTTTGCAAAAAGTTTACTTGATTGTGGAATTTTAGCTGGAGATAGAGTCGCAGCATACGTCCCCAATATCCCCGAGGTCATTATATCCATGATTGGAGCAAGCGCAGTTGGCGCGATCTGGTCTTCATGCTCCCCTGATTTTGGAATTAACGGCGTGTTAGATCGGTTTTCCCAAATTGAGCCCAAAGTTTTGATTACAACAGATGGATACATGTATGGGGGGAAATACCACTGCAATCTTGAGAAACTCCCCCAAATCCTAGAAGGGTTACCTAGCGTTGAAAAAGTAATTGTGATTCCTTTTTTTCAAGAAGCCAAAGATATGCCAGAAAATGCCATTCTTTTTAATGACTTTATTGCAAACCAAGATACATCAAACTTTATATTTGAATTATTTCCATTTGATCACCCTTTGTATATCTTATTCTCCTCAGGAACAACCGGAAAACCAAAATGCATTGTTCATGGAGCAGGAAGGGTCTTGCTACAACATTTGAAAGAACATCAACTGCATAGCGATATTCAAAAAAAAGATCGTGTTTTTTATTTTTCAACATGCGGCTGGATGATGTGGAATTGGCAAGCATCGGCTCTTGCAAGTGGCGCAACATTAATCCTATATGACGGATCTCCGTTTGCATACAAAGGTAAAATCTTGCTTGATTTGGCCTCGTCTGAACGTGTGACATTTTTTGGTGTTTCAGCAAAATATATTGATGCATTGTCCAAAACAAGCATTATCCCAAACAGTTTATATGAGTTTGAATCTTTACGCACAATTGCCTCAACTGGATCCCCTTTGTCCCCAGAAGGATTTGATTTTATCTATTCTTCTTTTAAATCAGATGTTCAATTAGCCTCTATTTCTGGAGGAACAGATTTGGTTGGATGTTTTGTTCTTGGGAACCCAATAGGGCCTGTGTATCGAGGAGAAATTCAATCTTCCGGACTTGGGATGATGGTGGATGTTTTGAATGACCAGGGCGTTTCTGTCATAGAAGAAAAAGGTGAATTGGTTTGCAAAAACCCATTCATGTCCCAACCGATTTATTTTTGGAATGATAAAGATGACGTGAAACGGATTGAAACATATTTTTCAAAATATCAAGGAATATGGCATCATGGAGATTACGTTGAAAAAACTTGCAATGGGGGCTTTATCATTCATGGAAGGTCAGACACGACTTTGAATCCAGGAGGTGTTCGAATCGGCACAGCAGAAATTTATCGTCAAGTTGAAAAAGTAGAAGAAGTCTTTGAATCTTTGGTTATTGGACAAGAGTATCAAAATGATGTTCGCGTGATTTTATTTGTAAAACTTAAAGAAGGTATTCTTCTGTGTGATAATTTAATTGATAAAATAAAACACGAAATAAGAGAAAATGCAACACCAAGACACGTGCCGGCAAAAGTGATTCAAGTTCCAGATATCCCAAAAACAAAATCTGGAAAAATCACTGAAATTGCTGTTAGGGATTTAATTCATGGCAAGAAAATCAATAATGTAGAAGCAATTTTAAATCCAGAATCTTTGATTTTTTATGAACAACTGGTTATTGATTGAAATATGATTCTAGGGCATGACACTCAAATCAACTTCTTTAAAAGCAGATTCTCCTCTGGAGCCTGTCATCATGCATGGCTTTTAAAAGGACAAAAAGGTATTGGGAAATATAAATCCGCTCTTGAATTCGCAAAGCACGTTTTAAATTGCAATATTGACCTTGCAACCAACTCCCATCCAGATCTTAAAATTATTTCTAAAAAAGAGGATAAGGCATTAAACGTAGAAGAGGTGAGAAACTCTCTTGATTTTTTAAACAAAACTACCATTGATGGAGGGTGGAAGGTTTTTTTGATTGATTCTATTGGGGATTTAAATACTCATTCTCAAAATGCCCTTCTTAAAATACTAGAGGAGCCAAGACCAAGAACCATTTTTTTAATTGTTTTGCATGACGGCGAGAAAATGCTCTCAACAATCAAATCACGTGCCGTCCCCCTTGTTTTTGCATCTTTAACAAAGAATAACATCTTAAAATATATGAATGAAAACCATCAAAACACTCCCATAGAATATGTGCAACTTGCATGTGGATCAATTGGCAGACTTGAAGAGATGATTGTAAAAGATGGGATTTCAGTTTATCAATTCGCTATCGATTGCATTCTTTCTGGTAAACAAATTTCTTTTTCTCAGCTTTCTATAAAACATAGCCCTTTATTTTTAGCTCAAATGACTACAATTATCTATCATCGCCTCATTCTTTCGCACACAGGCCAAGTTTTTGAACCCATTTATAAGAATGAGAAAGATGATTTGCAAAAAATGATAAGAAAAACGGACTGGAGAAAAATAGGTTCTATTTTTGAAAATACAAAAATAGCTCAAAGTCTTCACCTTGAGCCATCCTCTGTTTTTCTTAGCTAACTTGTCTTACTTTTAATATTTATTTTGGAATTAGACTGATAATATGGCGCATTTCTTTTTCAAGAAGGGCCTCATCTTCGCACTCAACCATCACACGCACCAAATTTTCAGTTCCGGACTTTCGAACAGATACACGTCCCCTATCAGCTAAATTTCTTGAAATCTCATCGATTTCATTTTTAAAATTTTCATCCTGTAAAAACAATGTATTCTTAACACTTAAAGAAATTAATTGCTGTGGGATAGGTTTGAATTTACGAAAAAATGATGTTTTGTCTTTAGCAAGAACATATTTATTTAAAACGTGCAAAGCAACTAATAAGCCATCACCCGTTGGGCTGTAATCACGCATAATGATATGTCCTGATTGTTCTCCTCCCAAGGAGTGCCCATTTTCAACCATGGCTTTATAAACATTCTTATCGCCAACTGATGTGCGAATAAATCCAACACCTTTTTGGGTGAAATACCTCTCAAGTCCAAGATTAGACATAATTGTAGCAACGACTGTTTTTTCAAAATCATCAGCTAAAATTGCAATAATTTGATCGCCATCTACAAGAGCCCCAGTGCGATCTATAAACAACAGTCTGTCACCATCTCCATCAAAAGCAATACCTAAATCACATTTTTTTTCTTTAACAATCTTGCAGATTTCTTCAGGGGATGTTGATCCAACCTTATGATTGATATTTACACCATTTGGTTCAACGCCAATAGCTATAACTTTGGCTCCGTAAAACTTTAAAATTTCAGGGGCTATTTTATACGTAGATCCATGTGCACAATCCAAGGCAATTTTCATCCCTTTTAAATTCAGCCCTTCATGAAACATAGATTTAAGATAATTCATATAAGGTGCTTCATAAGAAGCTGTTTGATAGCACCCTGCCTTTACGGGCTCTTCTTTAATACATACAGATAAAAGTTTTTCAATCGCTTCTTCTTGCTCATCTAAAAGTTTAGATCCGTCACTTTTAAAAAGTTTAATACCGTTGTCTATAAAAATATTATGTGATGCAGAAATCATCACGCCTAAAGTTGCATTTAAATGCTTTACCATAAATGACAAAGCAGGCGTTGTAGTAACGTCAATATCAATCACATTCACACCAACTTTTAAACATTCCTGTGTAAATAGATTTTGAATAATAGGGCTAGAATAACGTGGATCGTGCCCAATGACAACTGATGCATTTTTCTCATGATGTTTAAGCCAAGAACAAATCGCGCGGGCAAGCAAAACAATGGTAATATCATCCATTGGATAAAGACCGTATTCACCCCGCACACCATCAGTGCCAAATATTTTCTTCATAATTATACTCCAGGTTCAGGAGTCGGCTCTAGCGTATCAGAATCTTTTTTACGTCGCTTCGTTAAATCAAGGGTTGAGATTTCCTCACGTTGATCTTTTGTCGGCATATCTTGCACACGGTCGAGCTTTCCTCCAGTTAAAAGGATCTGGATCTCTTCTCCAGATAATGTCTCATACTCTAACAAAGAGGATGCCAGCAAATCAAGCTGTTTTTTATTTTTTTTCAATATTTTTTCAGCTGTAACATAACATGCGTCCACAATAAATTTAATTTCTTGATCAATCAATTGCGCTGTTGACTCAGAAAGATTTTTTTGCTGCGTGACTGAATGCCCCAAAAAGACTTCTTGGGAAGATTGTCCATAACTTAAAGGCCCCAAAACATCGCTCATCCCCCACTCTGTCACCATACGCCGTGCCATTTCTGTTGCCATTTTTATGTCTGACGAAGCACCCGTGGTAACTTTGCTTTTTCCAAAAATCATTTCTTCTGAAATGCGGCCTCCCATCGCAACAGCAATATCAGCTAAGATTTTTGCTCTAGACATCGAAATACGATCACGTTCAGGTAATCTCATAACCATCCCAAGAGCCCTTCCTCTTGGTATAATTGTGGCTTTATGAATGGGATCGGAATCCTCTAAGTGAAACGCGACCAAAGCATGGCCACCCTCATGATAAGCTGTTAAGCTTTTTTCATCATCACTCATAGACAACGACCTTCTTTCAGCACCCATCATAATTTTATCTTTGGCAAGCTCAAAGTGCTCCATCGTGATTAAATTACGATTTTGACGCGCAGCAAGCAAGGCAGCCTCATTGACCAAATTTGCAAGATCCGCACCTGAAAAACCTGGGGTTCCTCTGGCAACAACCTTTAGATCCACATTTTGATGAAGAGGCGAGTTTCTCGCGTGAACTTTTAAGATTTTCTCTCTTCCAACCAGGTCAGGATTTGGGACTTCGATTTGACGATCAAATCTCCCCGGACGCAACAGTGCCGGATCCAACACATCGGGTCGGTTTGTCGCTGCAATAATAATCACGCCTTGATTCCCATCAAAGCCATCCATCTCAACCAACATCTGGTTAAGCGTTTGTTCCCGTTCATCGTTCCCACCGCCAAGGCCTGCTCCACGATGGCGACCAACCGCATCAATTTCATCAATAAAAATAATACATGGTGCGCTTTTACGCCCTTGTTCAAACATATCGCGCACACGACTAGCCCCAACTCCTACGAACATTTCAACGAAATCGGATCCCGAAATACTAAAAAATGGAACATTCGCTTCACCGGCTATTGCCTTTGCTAGCAATGTTTTCCCCGTGCCGGGAGGCCCAATCAGCAAAACACCTCTTGGGATTTTCCCGCCAAGTTTATGGAATTTTTTGGGAGATTTTAAAAAGTCTACAATTTCTTCCAAATCTTCTTTTGCTTCATCAATTCCCGCAACATCATTAAACGTTACTGTATTTTTACCTTCTTCCATAAGCTTTGCTTTTGATCGTCCGAACCCCATAGACTTGCCAGCACCTCCATTCATTTGGCGCATAAAGAAAATCCACACACCAATCAAAAGAAGCATCGGAAACCAAGAAAGCAAAACTTGGAATATAGAGGGCATATCTTCATCCATGGGAACAAACCGTACACGGACATTTTTTTCTTGCATCTTGTCTGCAAATATTTGTGGACTTCCAATTTGAGTGGAAAAAGAACGACCATCAGTCAACTTTCCAAGTGCTATATTACCCTTAACATCCACTTCAGAAATAGACCCTTGGCCTGCTAAGTTTATCACTTCAGAGTAAGGAAGGCTGTTATACACTTGCTTTCCTCCGCTTTGGTACGAATTAACCACAAATAAAAGTCCGGCAAATACCGCAACCCAAATCAGTAAATTCTTTAAAAAATTATTATTTTCCACAAAATTGCTCCATTTATATTTTTCAAGAAACTTCGAAAGGAAGAAAAGCAAGAGGTCTTGAAACCGTTGACATAATCTCCACAATCCACCCTTTCCTTTTGATGCACTCCAAATTGTACTCTAAATCTTCCAAAAACACAAATAAATCCTCCAAAAAAATACAAGGCAAAGCAGATTTTGTTTTAGAAAATAAGAAGTTTACCCTTGGCGATTTTTTCACGTGCATGCACTCATTCCAATGCAAAGTTTTTAATAACAAACTCCCGTTCCCTGTTTTTTGAATTTTTAATTCATATCCCCCAAAGATAAAAATCCCCGAATTCAAAATTTCCATAGAAGACGAGCTTTGCTTCTCAAAAGAAACATATAAAATCTTCTCTTTCCAAAACCAATACAAACCATATGAGGCAATTGTTTTTTTGCTTAAAATTCTCTTTGTTGTTTGAGTTTTAAAAAACCCTTTATACCCCATAATTCTGGCGATTTTTTCTATAAAGATCTCTTGCATGAAATAGGGAATATAAGAAAAAGAAAAATCTACTTTTACCACATCTGGCGTTTCCCAAGAAACGTGCCTATTGGTCAACGCAAGAACAAAATTCTCTGCGTAAGACCTTAGCGCTCCAATCAAACGAATGAAATGTAAATAGCCTTCTTGCTCTTGCACACGTCTTGCCTGCGTTCTTAAATATTTCATATTTTCATTAGATGGGTCTTGTGCGTATGGGGTATCTTTTAAGAAATCCATCAACTCAAGCTTAGAAAACCCAAGTAGCGGCCTTGCAAGAATCACCCCTCTATTTTCAGATAAAGAGCTCATTGAAGCAAGCCCCATTAAGCCACTTTTCTGCCAAACTCGCATAATAAAAGTTTCAATTAAATCATTTTGATGGTGCCCAAGAAAGAGAATGTCTATATCGTTTTGAACACAAAAATCCAGTAATAATTCATACCTTGCAGATCTTGATTCGTCTTGGGTTTTGGTCCCTTTTGGTTTCCATCTTAATATGTGGTGTGGTAGATTTAAAGATAGGCAAAAAAGAGCCACATTGAAGGCCTCATCCTTTGATTCAGGTCTTAATCCATGATCTACAGTCAAAACAACAATATTGGGATGATTTTTAAGCATTACCAAAAGAGCCATGCTATCAGGGCCCCCTGACACAGCAACAGCAATTTTTTTATTTACAATTAAGGAGCTGAATTTGCTTGGTAGCATTATCTCTCAAATCGACTGAAATACTGGGAAGAGAAAGTAACTTTTTCAAAGCAACACAAGCCTGGTCTGGTTTTTTTAATTCACTCAAAGTCAAAGATAAAATCCAAATCGCACGGGGCTCTTCAGGGGAATCTTTGTATTCTACTAGCCCTTTTTTAATCAAAGAAATTGCTTTTTCATATTCTTTTTGAGAGTAATAATAATCAGCCAAGAAAAAATACGCCTTGGCGGCTAATGCATGAGCCTTGTGTGTTTTCGTGAAATTTTTTATAATATTTTCGATATCAGGATCTTTTTGAATTGCAAGCTGTTTTATTTTTTCAAACTCACTCACAGGATCCCCTTCACTTGCACTCTCAGGCAAAGTTTCATGAAAATCCAAAGACTTCTCTTTTATCTCCCCTGCAAGGTTTGAATTGTTGGAAGATCTTAATATTTCAATAAGTTTTTCCAGACGATCAACTTTTTCTTCTAATGTGCGAATTTTATCGTGAACATCTCCCAACGAAGGAACGCCATCTTCAGGAACAATATCTGGAGGTAGAATACTCGTTGCCTCTTGATCAGACACATTTTGAATTGCTTTTTCAATAACATTAG
This sequence comes from uncultured Alphaproteobacteria bacterium, assembly GCA_964497925.1. Taxonomy (GTDB): domain Bacteria; phylum Pseudomonadota; class Alphaproteobacteria; order CAIYWZ01; family CAIYWZ01; genus CAIYWZ01. Next base: position 56,532 of record CAZCFE010000005.1, read on the forward strand.
CATCTAATGGGACAGCAAAAAAAGAAAGAAAGAAAATTATATATATCATTTTTTGAAAACTTTAAAAAAATCGGCTTTTGGATTACCAAAAGCCGAAATATATTCAAAAGCTATAATACGCTTATTGAGCAACTGTTACAGCGCGACGGTTCTTACCGTGAGCTGCCTCATCGTTACCAAGATCAGCTGGACGACCTTTACCATAGCTTACGATTTCTGCGCGTGTTGGAGCAACGCCCAATGCTGTCAAGTAGTTATGAGCTGCCTTAGCGCGTCTTTCACCAAGACCCATGTTATAAGCTTCAGATCCGCGAACGTCACAATGTCCTTCGATGACAATTTTTTGTTCTGGACGAGCATTCAAATAACCTGCTTGTTGTGTTAATGTTTTTTGCCCTTCAGCAGTAACATCTGATTTATTAAGAGCGAAGAATACGCGATCGCCATTCGGTCCCATTTGAGAAATGAAATCAGTTCCGACATTACCCATACCAGCTTTTGATGAGCTATCAGAAGGAACATCACTACAAGAAGCCAAAACTCCTGCTACAACTAAAGAAACTATTGTTTTTGTATTAAAACGCATTTTTATTATTACCTTTCATTTATTAACTTACATAAGTTTTCGCATTTTTAGCAGGGCCACATAACGACCCTTTTACTTAAACCTTTACACTTTTTATCACAAAACCCCTCCATTTGTAATCTTTTTTTCATATAAATAAACACCCCTTGACTTATTCCTCCTTGTGTGTTGCATATAAACAACATTTTTTTGCATTATTATCTTGAAATTTATCTTTTTTTAATAGATAGTTAACTTGTGCAAACTTAATCAACAGAGGTGTTACAATGAATGATGAATTCTTAAAAGAACAATTAGAGCGTTTTAAACAAGAACATAAGGACCTGGACGTACAAATTACATCCCTTGCAAATATAGAAACATCTGACGATCTGCATATACACAGGCTCAAAAAAAAGAAATTACTCCTAAAAGATCAAATTAAAATTCTTGAGAGTAGACTTATGCCAAATATTATTGCATAATTTAGCCAATTTAAAAAATCCGGAAAGGTTAAATTATGTCTTTTTTATCCCTAAGAGCTCAAAGTATAAAACCATCAGCAACATTTGCCGTTGCAAAAAAAGCAAAAGATCGAAAAAGAGATGGTCTGGAGGTGTTTGACTTAAGCGTTGGAGAACCTGATTTTCCAATGCCTACATACATACACCAAGGAATTCAAAGCGCACTTCAAGGGGGGAAAACAAAGTACACAAACATAGACGGGATTTTAGAGCTTAAAACTCAAATCTGCTATAAATTTGAAAAAGAAAACAACCTGAAATTTGATCCGGAAAATATCATCGTCTCCACAGGCGGAAAGCAAGTTCTTTTTAATGCTTTTTTAGCCACCCTTGATCCACAAGATGAGGTCATTGTGCCTAATCCCTACTGGGTTTCTTACCCTGAAATGATTCGCTTTGCGCAAGGAACAGTCATAAACTGCCCCGCGAACGAAGAATTCAAAATCACCCCAGAAACGCTCATTAAATGCATCACTCCAAAAACAAAATGGTTAATTTTAAATTCTCCCTCAAACCCCACTGGAGCTGTTTATAGTGAAAATGATTTGAAAGAATTATCCAAAGTGTTATTAGAGAATCCTCATGTTTGGATTATGACAGATGATATCTATGAGCATTTAATCTATGACGATTTAAAGTTTTATAATATACTTAATGTTTGCCCTGAACTTCAATCACGAACACTTATCGTTAATGGCTTCTCAAAAGCATTTGCCATGACAGGACTTCGTCTTGGGTATGGAGCAGGCCCTGCCGAACTGATAAAAGCCATGACCACGATCCAATCACAATCAACCTCCAACGCAAGCTCTTTAATCCAATATGCTGGTCTTTGCGCCCTTCAAGGGGATATGGGGTTCCTACACAGCTGGAGAGAGGATTACCAAAAAAGACGTGATTTATGCCTTGAAATATTAAGAGAAAGCCCTCACCTTTCCATTCAAAAACCCCAAGGGGCATTCTATGTTTTACCAAAACTAATCGACCTCTTGGATGATACAGAGTTCGCGGTAAGTCTGCTAGAAGAAACAGGCGTAGTTGTTGTGCCAGGATCCGCTTTTGGCGCTCCAGGCCATTTTAGGATATCATTCTCAGTTGCCCAAGAAACCCTTCAAGAGGCATGTACTAGAATCGTTCGCTTCTTGTCTAAAAATCTTTAAACCAGAGCTCTGAATACTTTCAACAAAACTCCTTGGTGACGATATTGATCAATTTCTTCTTCTGTATCAAGACAGCATATCAAAGAAAACTCCCTAAGCTGATTGTCCGCTGAAATGATTTGTAACTTGACTCTTTTCTTCACAGATAGACCCGACTCAAGGCCGATGATATTGATCTTTTCATTGCCCAAAAGCTGTAAATCATGTCGCGACTGCCCTTGATCAAAAAGTAATGGTAAAATCCCCATTCCCACAAGGTTAGACCTGTGAATTCTCTCAAAGCTTTGCGCAACAACGGCTTTCACACCAAGCAACAAAGACCCTTTCGCTGCCCAATCCCGTGACGAGCCAGTTCCATATTCCTTTCCAGCAAAAATCACCAAAGGCGTATTGTATAAATTTGCAACATCATAAATACTTTGAACATCACCAGAGTCATGAAATCTTGAGAAACCCCCTTGAATTTGAGGGGTCATTTCATTTTGAATTCTGGTATTGGCGAACGTGCCACGCACCATCACTTCGTGATTTCCACGACGCGATCCATATGAGTTAAATTCAACTTCATCCACGCCTTTTTCACTTAAGTACTTTCCCGCTGGGCTGCTTTTTTTGATCGAGCCTGCAGGGGATATATGATCCGTGGTAATGCTATCTCCAAAAATCGCCAATATATTCGCATTTTTTATGTCCCTTACCTCAAAAGGGGTGAGTTTTGCCCCGTCAAAATAAGGAGGGCACTGAATATACGTGCTATCTTGGTCCCAAGCATATGTTAGGCTTTCTTGAGTCTGGATTGCCTTCCACGCATCATCTCCTTCAAAAATGTGATCATATTTTTTACAAAATTGATCACTTCGAAGTACTCGCTCAATAACAGAACGCACTTCTTGATCTTGCGGCCACACATCTTTTAAATAAACAGAATTCCCCTTATCATCTTCCCCCAAAGGATCTTGCGCAAGGTTCACCATCATATTTCCAGCCAATGCATATGCAACAACAAGAGGGGGAGATGCTAAATAATTTGCCTTTACCTGTGCATGTATACGTCCTTCAAAATTACGATTCCCGGATAAAACAGCTGCCACGGTTAAATTCTTTTCATCAATCAATTTGGCCACATCCTCAGAAAGAGGCCCCGAGTTTCCGATACATGTTGTACAGCCATGCGCCACAATAGAAAAACCCATCGCATCCAAGTCTGCTTGCAGCCCAGATTCAGTTAAATATTGACCAACAACCTGCGATCCTGGAGCAAAAGATGTTTTTACCCATGGCTTCACCTTAAGACCTAATGCTCTTGCTTTACGCGCAACCAGACCTGCTGCAATCAAAACATAAGGGTTGGATGTGTTGGTGCAGCTTGTAATTGCAGCAATGACGATACTTCCCTCCCCCATTTTTTCCACATTCACATCGTTTAATAATGGAAAAGATGATGGCACATCTTTTAATAAAACTCGATCTTGCGGCCTTTTTGGACCGGCAAGGCATGTTTGAATTGATGCTAAATCACACTCAACCACCTCATCAAAAGCATCATCTGATAATTCTTGATACCACAAACCTTGCTCTTTAGCGTAGGCCTCAACAAGCTTTACGTGATGATCAGAGCGTCCAGTGATTTTTAAATATTCGATAGTTTCTTGGTCTATCGGACAATATCCACAAGTAGCGCCATATTCAGGCGCCATATTTGCCAACGTTGCACGGTCGGGCAAAGAAAGCTTTTCATACCCCTCTCCATAAAACTCAACAAATTTTCCAACAACACCTTTTGCACGAAGCAATTGAGTGATCGTTAAAACAAGATCTGTTGCCATCACCCCTTCTGGTAATTTACCTTTAAGTTTCACACCTACCACTTTTGGAATCATCATATAAATTGGAGATCCCAGCATCACTGCTTCTGCTTCTATTCCCCCAACTCCCCAACCTAACACACCAAGCCCATTAACCATAGTCGTATGGGAATCTGTACCCACCACGGTATCCATATAAACTTCTTTATCTTTAGAAACCCAGGCAACCTTAGCCAAATATTCTATATTAACCTGATGACAAATCCCAACACCAGGGGGCACAATTCTCATATTATCAAAAGCCCTTTGCGCCCATTTAAAAAAAGTATATCGTTCTTGATTGCGCGCATACTCAAGTTTCATATTTTTAGAAAAAGAATCCATCCCTCCTGAAAAATCAATCATCACCGAATGGTCAATCACCAAATCAACAGGTTTTAAAGGGTTTACTTTTCGCGCATCCCCTCCCACGTTAGCGACAGCATCTCGCATTGCAGCCAAGTCAGCCACAGCCGGAATGCCGCTAAAATCCTGCATCAAAACACGCGTGGGGGAAAATGGAATTTCAATCTCACTTTTGTTTAAAATTCCATCTATCATTTCTTTATCTGGATTTAATCTGATGATATTTTCAAGTAAAACGCGAAGAGAAAATGGGATTTTTTTTAAACTATCCGGCCGAACAAAATCCTTTATTTGGACAAAACGATAAATCTCTCCATCAATATTTATTTCTCTAAGCATAAAAACCCCCTAAATTTCAGTAATTACTTACAAGTAAAGCACAGTTTTTCTCAAAAGTCAAAATACCCGATAGAGACAAATAGATACCAAGTTTTAAATTAAGTTGTAGTTTTTAATTTTTTTTGATAGTTTTAACGCACAAATCAAAATACACAAGGGAACTTATGTCTCAAGGTCTTAATCATGTTTTTCAAATCAAGGATATACTGAAAAAAAATCAATCATGCCTTTGGGTTATCCACAACGAAGCGCTTGCTATTGAGGCCTTAGCTCTTGCAAAGTTTGTACTAGGAGACTCTGAGGTTTTATATTTCCCCGCATGGGACACACTACCTTATGATCGCATATCCCCCCTTCCTCAAATCATGGGGCAAAGGCTTTATACTCTATCAAGAATATTGAAAAATCCCAGTAACACACTCGTCATTTCAACGCCAAGCGCACTCATGCAAAAACTCCCCCCTCAAGACATAGTGCAAACTTCATTTAACAGTATCAAAATAGGCGATTGCTTTTCCATGCAAGACCTATCTCACAACCTTTTAAATCTGGGCTACAGACGTGTTGAGTGCGTCAGAGAACAAGCTGAATTCTCAATCCGGGGTGGGTTATTTGATGTTTCCATCCCACAAATCAACCAAGAATCAGAAGGATTCAGGCTAGATTTTTTTGGAGATACGATTGAAAATATTCGAACTTTTGATCTTTCTTCTCAAAGAACTATCATAAATATCACTGACTCCATTTCTTTTGGTGCGGCAAGCGAAATTCGCCTTAATCAAAAGAATATTGAAAATTTCAGAACAAAATATCGAAACTTGGTCCACAAAACAAAAACAGAAGAAGATCCTCTTTATATCAACATCAGTCAAGGCCTTACCTATCCTGGCATGGAGCACTGGCTGCCTCTTTTTTACGATCACACAACACTTTTTACGGACTATCTTCCAGAATCATGGGCTGTGGTAGAAGACCCTTTATCAAAGCTTCACTGGCAACATAAAGTCACTCAATATCAAGAACATTACATATCCAGGCTTGAATATTTAAAAACAACTCAAAAATCAGGGATTCTCCCCTATTTTCCTGTTGATGTTTGCGACATGATTGAAACAAATGCCTTTAACTGGAAAAATGTATACCAAACCGAATCTAAAGAACATGGATTTCTGCCTTCATCTATAGATGATGCTATACAAAACACCACCCCCATTAAATTAATAACGCTATCCTCCAAAGGTTCAATTGAGCGGTTAAAACTGATTTTAAATGATAAAGGCATTTCGAGTTTCAAAGAAGTGGAAAACTTTTCAGACCTCAAGCTTGGTATAAATTTAACCAATCTGCCCATCTCAAAAGGTTTCTTACATAAAGACATCGCCATCATCACAGAAGAAGACCTATTTGGCGAAAAATTATCCATGTCAAAAAAAAGCACAAGCAAACGCGCAAAAGAAGTCTTAATGGAGGCATCTTCACTTGCACCTGGAGACCTGGTCGTGCACGATGATCATGGAATTGGACGATTTTTAGGCCTTCAAACAATCCCTGTTTTGCAAACCCCCCACGATTGCATTTGCCTTGAGTATTCAAACGGTGATAAGCTTTATGTCCCTATCGAGAATATTAACATTCTAACCAGATACGGGAGCGATAATGCCTCGGCCGAGCTTGACCGCCTAGGAAGCGCAAGCTGGCAACTTCGTAAAGCAAAAGCAAAAGACCGTATCAAAGAGATAGCGCACCATCTCATTTCCATGGAAGCAACAAGGCAAACTAAAAAAGGCCGGATCTATCATAAAACTGCCGAATATGACCTCTTCGAGGCCACTTTCCCCTACGTAGAAACGCAAGATCAAGAAAAAGCAATTCAGGATATCTTGGAAGATCTTTCCTCAGGAAAACCCATGGATCGCCTCATTTGCGGGGACGTCGGGTATGGAAAAACAGAAATTGCAATCAGAGCTTCATTTCTAATTGCTCATGAAGGGGCACAAGTTGCTGTTATTGCTCCCACTACCCTTTTATGTAGACAGCACTTTAAAAACTTCCATGAAAGGCTTGCTCCTTTTGGGATCAAGGTTAAACAACTTTCAAGACTTGTCAGCACAAAAGAAGCAAACCAAACTTATAGTGATCTTGAAAATGGAGATGTTAATGTTATTGTCGCAACACACGCTCTTTTAAAAGACAAAATCAAATTCAAAGATTTAGGATTAGTGGTTATTGATGAAGAGCAACATTTTGGCGTCGCACAAAAAGAAAAGCTCAAAACTCTGGCAAATGATGTGCATCTTCTAACCCTTTCTGCAACCCCCATCCCTCGAACACTTCATATGGCTTTATCAGGGCTTAGGTCCATGAGTATCATAGCAACACCTCCCGTGGACAGAATGGCGATTCGAACATTCATTACCCCTTTTGATCCTGTTGTCATCAAAGAAGCCTTACTGCGTGAGCATTATCGAGGTGGACAGAGTTTCTACGTTTGTCCTCGCATTGAAGACATAGAGGAGGTAAGGCTGATGCTTGCAGAAATGGTTCCAACTCTCAAAGTTTTTGCAGCTCACGGCCAAATGAATCCCAAAGATTTAGATGAAATCATGAATCAATTTTGCGAAGGGCAAGCTCATATATTGCTTGCAACCAATATTATTGAATCAGGAATCGACCTATCTTCCGTAAACACAATAATTATACACAGATCTCATCTTTTTGGATTATCTCAACTTTATCAATTAAGAGGTCGTGTTGGAAGATCAAAAGTCAGAGCTTATGCCTATTTAACGACCCCAAATTTAAAAAAGAATGAAGCATTAAGCGAGACATCTCTAAAGCGTCTTGAAATTATGGGAACCCTTGATTCTCTTGGCGCAGGATTCAGAATCGCCTCGCACGATATGGACCTAAGAGGAACAGGAAATTTAATTGGCTCTGCGCAGTCAGGCCATATCAAAGAAATTGGGGTTGAGCTTTATCAACAACTCCTACAAGAAGCCATCGAACAAGGTAAAACCCTAGAGCCTATTCAGGAACACTTCACACCAGAGATTAAAGCCGATATACCGGTTTACATTCCAGACACCTATATTAAAGATTTAGGTCTTCGGATGACTATCTACAGACGCCTTGGTGCATTGTCTTCATTTGAAGAAATCGAAGATATTTCAGCTGAGTTTGCTGATCGGTTTGGGAAAATACCCACATCACTAAATAACCTTTTCTCTATTATCAAACTAAAGATTATATGCAAAAATATCAACATTGAAAAATGCGATATTGGACCCAAAGGAGCTGTTTTATCATTTTGGAAAAATAAACCTCAAAATATCGATGGCGTTTTATCATGGGTGAGCTCCAGACAAGGCCTTGCAAAACTAAGACCTGATGGAAAACTTATCTTAATTGGAACTTGGGAATCTGCCCAAAAAGCAATCGTAACTCTTCAAACACTTCTTCCAACAATTCCATCTTAATATTTTAATTTTTGGTCAAATAAAACTTGCTTTTCTTGTTCAAATGGGCTACAATTTTAACTATATTAAGATAAAAAAAAAGAGAAATTATGGCCAAACTAAATCATTTCAATCGTCTAGAACCTTGGCAAGATCCAAAAGCAAAGCCATTGATACAGCTTGAAAATATTTCAAAAAGCTACAATGGTACCATGGCTGTAAATAATTTTTCTTTATCTATTTATAAACACGAATTCTTTTCACTTTTGGGCGGATCTGGTTGTGGAAAAACAACTATTTTGCGCCTAATCTCGGGACTTGAAACCCCTACTTCTGGAAAAATATTTATTGATGGAATTGATATTTCTCAGCACCCTCCTTATGAACGTCCTGTGAACATGATGTTTCAATCTTACGCCTTGTTTCCACATATGACAGTTGCTCAAAATATTGCTTTTGGCCTGCATCAAGAACATCACTCTAAACATGAAATCAAGCACCGTTTAGAAAACGTCCTTGAGCTTGTTCAGCTGCAAGATTACGCCACCAGAAAACCTGATCAGCTTTCTGGTGGACAAAAACAAAGAACAGCCCTTGCTCGAAGCCTAGTGAAACAGCCAAAAGTTTTACTGCTTGATGAGCCCTTAGCTGCACTTGATAAAAAACTTCGTGAAAAAACACAGTTTGAGCTTGTCAACATCCAAGAAAAACTCGGCGTCACATTCGTTATGGTCACACACGACCAAGAAGAAGCAATGACTATGTCAACACGAATCGGCATCATGGAAGAGGGAAAGGTCCGTCAAGTCGGAACGCCAAATGAAATTTATGAATTCCCTAATTCTGTTTTTGTTGCAGACTTTATCGGATCTATTAATATTTTTGAAGGATTTGTAATCGAAGATGAGCCTGATCATATTTTAGTAAAATCAGAACAAGCCGGATGTGATCTTTATGTCAGCCACTCTTCTGCTGCCCCCATCGGCGCACAAGTCCACATTGCCATTCGCCCAGAAAAAATCTTTGTCACAACTCAAGATCCAAACATGTCACAAAATTACGCAAAAGGCGTTGTTAAAGAAATCGGATATTTAGGTGATGTCTCAATTTACCATGTCGAAATAGAAAGTGGAAAAATAATCTTGGCAACTATTCCCAACCAAGCAAAGCAAGCTGAGCACCCCGTTGAATGGGATGATGAAGTCTATTTGTTTTGGAAGGCTGACAACTGTATCGTACTCACACATTAAAGATCTTGAAAAATGAAAAAGCATGACTCTCATCTTGAAAGATTTTTATTCTCGGTTCTTCCTTATTTATGGGTTATATTTTTCTTGGCAATCCCCCTTGCAATTTTGTTAAAGATAAGCTTTTCTGAACCAATCATTGGAAAACCTCCATACGCAGATATGCTCTCATGGCTTGATAATAAAACGCTACAAATCAAAATTACCCTTATTAACTTCTTTTCAATTTTCGAAGATCCTCTTTATGTATTCACATATCTTCAATCAATAAAGATTGCTTTTATTTCAACTGTTTTATGCCTGCTCCTTGGGTATCCTTTAGCTTATTTCATCTCAACATGCTCAGCAAAGTGGCGTATTATTTTGTTGATGATGGTTATGCTTCCTTTTTGGTCTTCATTTCTGATTCGTATTTATGCATGGATTATTCTCCTTAATCCAAACGGGATCATCAATTCATTTTTGATTAAGCTAAATATCATATCCATTCCTCTACCATTAGGAAATAATTTAACTGCTGTTATCATCGGCGTTGTTTATTGCTATTTGCCTTTTATGATTTTGCCTCTTTACACTTCATTGCAAAAAATTGACCCCGTTCTTCTTGAGGTCGCCTATGATCTAGGCGCAAGACCATTTAAAGCTTTTTGGAAAGTAACCCTCCCTCTTTCTTATAGTGGGGTGATTTCAGGGTCAATGCTTGTCTTTATTCCTGCAGTAGGAGAATTTGTCATCCCTGAATTATTAGGTGGACCCGAAACGTTAACTATTGGCCGTATTTTATGGGGTGAGTTCTTTCACAACAGAGACTGGCCAATTTCTGCAGCAATTGCTGTGGCGCTTATGTTTCTCACAGCTATCCCTTTGATGCTCATTCATAAAATTGAAAGTAATAAAAATGCCGCGTAAATATAATTCATCAAAAAAACTCATCATAAGTACGGGATTTGTTTTTGCATTCTTATATATACCAATTTTTACTCTTATTATTTTCTCCTTTAACAGTTCGCCTATGATGGGTCAATGGGAAGGATTCAGTCTTAAATGGTATCATGAGCTTTTTTCAAATAACGCCTTATTGGATTCCGTTTGGTCCAGTATTAAAATTGCCTCTATCACAGCAACGCTTGCTATTTTCTTAGGGCTCTTTTCATCTTTAATTATTGTTCGCTACCCAAAAATAAAAGGAGCCTCTCTTTTTAAAGGCCTTATCAGTACACCACTTATTTTACCCGATATGATTACAGGTCTTGCGCTCCTCCTTTTCTTTGTTGGAACAGAACAGATGCTTGGATGGCCGCAAGGACGAGGTGTTACAACAATTATCATTGCCCACACAACGCTTGCAATGGCATACGTTGTCATCATCATTAAATCAAGGCTTGAGGAATTGGATCCATTACTGGAGGAAGCCGCTCTTGACCTTGGAGCAAAACCTTGGCAGGTTTTTTCTCAAATCACTCTTCCCATCATCACGCCATCTCTACTTTCCGCATGGCTCCTAGCATTCACATTATCTTTGGACGATGTTGTTCTTGCCAGTTTTGTTGCCGGACCAAACTCCACAACGCTTCCAATGTATATCTTTTCAAAAATTCGCTTAGGGCTGACCCCTGAAATTAATGCTCTTGCAACCATTATTGTACTTATTGTGTCAATTGGCATTATTATTTCCGGGACATTTCTCTATAAATCTCAGAAGCTAACGCCAAGGCCTTAGTGAACGAAGAGCTGGTTTAAATACGAAATTATTCTGCACGATAAAACCTTGAGCTGCTTCTTGGAAATATTTCACATAAGGACTACGAAATCTTTGTGGGAAAAATGATAAAACTTGTCCTTTGTATTGTTTTTTAGAATATTTTGAAAATGCAATGAAGACATCATAATTTTTCAAAACACAGCCTGTCTTGAAACATTTAAATCTTGCATCATCTTTAGAAATTATTGAAATATTTTTGGCGCCCAAAACTCTTGCCCATAGCTCGATCTCAAATTTCTTTGAGGATTCAGGATAAGTAAAAAGTGTATCTTTTGAAAAAAAAGCCCATACTTTTTGGGCAGGATCAAATAAAAGATCTGGCTTCGCATGAGATGGGAATACAAAACCATAAATACCAATACATAAAAAAGGTAAAGACCAAAAACGCCACTTTGATTTCCATATACCCATCCATAAAACAGAAAACACCACCATGTTCAAAGCCCAAAGCGATGGAGTCGGTACAATTATATTGGAGCCATGCCAATTTCCAACTTCATGCGCAATAATATTCAAAAATGAAATTCCCCACCCCATGGGAACAAGAGCCAAGCTCTCCAAACCAAAAGGCATCAAAATAAGCGAACATACACCAAGGGGCATAATCCAAATTCCCATCAAAGGCACGCCTATCATGTTCGCCTCAATTGCATGCAAAGTAATTCTATTAAATGTTGCGATCGTTAAAGGAAATGTTGCTAATGTAGCAATCACAGAAGTTAAAGCAAGAGCAAGACCATATAAAACAACTTGCTTAAAAAATGAATTTGTTTTTTGCAAGCTTTTCACCCAATCGCTCTCATACACAGAAATAAGTGCAAACACAGCAGCAAATGAAAGCTGAAAACTTGGATGAACGAGTGATTCTGGAAATAAAATTAAAACGACTAACGCTGCAACGGCAACCAGATTCATTGAAATAGAAATGCGATCATACATCACCCCAAGCAGTACAATGCTTGTCATTAAAAAAGATCTAACAACTGGAGTCCCAAAGCCAGAAATCGCCATATAAAATAACAATAAAGGAATACATAAAAAAGCAGCAATTTTTTTTGTGTGAAATTTTAAAGCAAAAGTTGGTATCAATGCCAATACATTACGAAGTAAGAAAAATATAAAACCAGCAACAAGTCCCACATGTAATCCTGAAATAGCTAAAATATGACTAAGTCCTGAATTTGTATAGTCATCACGAACAGATTTTGGAATCTTTGTCTTCTCTCCTGTTATCAAGGCAGCCACAATAGCCCCTTTTTCTCCTGAAATTGCTCCATAAATCCTCTCAGTTAAAGATCTTCTAAGCCCTTCTAACGACCAATCATACGATGTGCTCTTAATAGAAATCGTATCTGCCCTCAAAACCCCTTGTGCGCTCAATCCTTGAAAAAAGGCTTGCCTTTTAAAATTATATGATCCTTCAATCAAAGGAGGAGAAAAAGGAAATAAGTGCCCTTTCCCAGAAATTTTATCCCCTATTCGAAAGTTAAGATCTTCCCCTCCTTTAACTTTAAGTCTTACCTTGGTATCATTTTTAAGCTTTAAAATAATTCTCTGTTCATTCGAGGGCAATGTTTCGACTTGGGTCATTTTCCCTTCTAGCAAAACTCCATAAGTTGCCTCTTGAATCATTTTAGTATCAAGGAAATGGGTTTTAACATTGACAATCAAAAAACCAAAAACAATGTACACGAAAGGAAAAAATATTTTTCTAGCCCATTTCAAGCAAAGAGATAAAAACAGAATTAATGCCCATAAAAAACAAGGTTCAACTGATAACCAAAGATAAAATCCAATTCCAACCCCCATAAAAACAGGAGTCCATAACCATCTTCGATGCCAATCTTCTGACCAGTATGTTTGAATTCTTATGGTGTTAATTTTGTTTTCTCTTTTCTTAGCTTTTCCCAATACTCAATGCGTTTTAAAATTTCACGCTCAAACCCTCTTTGAGGTGGTTCATAAAATTCTCTTCGATCCACCCCTTTTGGAAAATAACTCACACCTGAGAATGCGTCACTCAAATCATGATCATATATATAATTTTTAGAATAATTTAAAGAGTACTCAGGCGGTGGATAGTTTTGACTCTTAAGAGCAGACACTTTCTTTTGAGATGCATACACGCTGTTTGATTTTGGGGCAGTTGCCAAATAAATAACGCCTTGATAAATCCCCAAATCCCCTTCAGGGGAACCTAGAATTTCATGAGCTCTATGAATATTCAATACTAGTCCTAAAGCATCCGGATCCGCCATGCCTATATCTTCTATTGAAAACCTAATCAATCTTCGCAAGATATAAGAAGGATCCTCTCCTCCATTAAGCATTCTTTCAAGCCAATAAAGAGCTGCATTAACGTCAGATGCACGCATTGATTTATGCAGCACACTAATCAAATTATAGTGTTGATCTCCTCCTTTGTCATAAAGAGGCGCTCGCTTTTGAACCACACTTTGCAGCAAGGGAATATCAATCTCTTGCTCCAGATCAGATAGAATTTCAAGCATATTTAAATAAAAGCGCCCATCCCCTGAACACATTGAATTTAAATACTGTTTAGCCTCTTTGCTTATTCTGATAGTTTTTTTTAAAAAAATTTCTGCTTTTTCAAATAAGATATTTAAAGAGCTTTCATCTAAGTCTTTAAGAAAGAATACCTGACATCTGGAAAGAAGCGCTTTATTAAGCTCAAAGGATGGATTTTCTGTTGTTGCCCCAATTAAGACAATAGTACCATCCTCAATAACGGATAAAAAACTATCTTGTTGGGATTTGTTAAATCTATGTATCTCATCTACAAATAAAACTGTATTACCCCCACTTTTTCTTCTAAGTCTCGACTCTTCAAAGATTTTCTTAAGATCAGAAACCCCTGAAAAAACAGCTGAGATAGAAACGAAGTGAGCATTGCTCAAACTTTGACTTAAAAGCTTCGCTATTGTAGTTTTTCCACATCCGGGTGGACCACATAAAATCATTGAAGATATTTTACCCAAAGAACACATACGATCCAAGGGATAATCTTTTGCCAATAAATGGTCTTGTCCAACCACCTCGCATAAACTTTTTGGACGAAGCAATTCTGCCAATGGAACTTGGATGCTCGAAGTCATTTTTCCTGAATCAGCATCGTTCCATCGGGAGAAACTTTTACAGAATATGTTTTTTGTCCCCGATTGTAATCAAAAGATCCATCTGGGGATGTCTTTGCAAGAATTCTTGTTAAATCTTTCACCTCAGAAACAGTTTCCAAATTATAGCTTAAAATAATATCTCCAGGCCTTACCCCTAATCTATGAGACACACTTCCACGCTTAATTTCAAATACCATCACTCCTTTTTTCATTGGGTCAATAGAAAGCTCGTTCGCTAAAGATGGGGATAAATTCAATACTGTTGCCCCACTAAGTAAGTGGTTTCCCTTGAGCAACGATTGATCTCTTTGTGGTTTTTCAGGAGGTGCTACCAATGTTACAAGGATTTTTTTTTCTTCTGATCCACGTTTATAAGTTAAATCCATCTGATCTCCTGCGATACAAACGCTAACCCTAAAGTGATATTCTTCATCATTTAATACCGGTTTACCATTAATATGCGTAATTAAATCACCCACTTTAAACCCCGCTTTTTCTCCAGGGCTATCAGCATAAACTCCTGTAATCAAAACACCAGATGGTTTTTTCAAGTCCATGCTTTGAGCCATTTTAAAATCTAAAGATTGAACCCCGATTCCGATCCAAGAACGCTCAATTTGAGCAAGACCACGTTCATAGCTTGATATCAGAGGTCTAATCATATTTGCGGGCACAGCAAAGCTTAATCCTTGAAACCCACCATCTGTTGATGCGATAGCAGTTGTAACCCCAACAAGTCTTCCTTTTAAATCTCCGGAGCTCGTTTTCTCAAGAGCTATCAACGCACCACCTGAATTCCCTTTATTTACAGCAGCATCCGTTTGAATATATGATCGGAAATCTTTTGCTCCACCAAAACGACGAGCCAATGCTGCAACAATCCCCCTTGAGGAAGATTGGCCTATTCCATAAGGATTTCCAATTGCAAGAACATCATCACCAATTTTAAGCTCATCCGCATCTCGAACATCGACATAAGGAAAATTAGCTTCATCAGAATCAATTTTTAATAAAGCAAGATCACATGTCTTGTCTGAAATCAAAATCTTAGCCTTAAACTCACGATTATCATTCAATACCACTGTGATTTCTTTTCCGCCTTCAATCACATGAAAGTTTGTCACAATTAGACCATTTTTTCTAATAATTACACCAGAGCCCAATGATTTTTGAACTTTGTCAACAGGCATGCCAAACAAAAAACTCTCACCCATACCGCCAAAAAACGGGAAAGATTTGAACAAAGGGTCCATAGCCATTTGACGCACAACTTTACTGGCATAAATATTAACAACAGCAGGGGCAACTTGCTCAATAACAGGGGAAAATATATTAATCTTAGCCTGATCTTGAGCCTTTAAACCAAAAGATAAATGCAACACTGTCGAAATCAATAATAAAAACTTCATCTTACCTTCCCCTTAAAAAAATAGGCAGCTTCTGAAACCAGAGCTGCCTATTTATTGCTGTAAACTTAATTAGAAACTTAAGCAGCCACTACTTCAACGCTTTTTTGAGCGCCGTCAGCAGAAGGGCCTGTCCCTTTTGCTGATACATCGCGATCAACAAACTCAATAACAGCCATTGGAGCCATATCACCATAACGGAAACCCGCCTTGATAATTCTAACATAACCCCCTGGTCTATTTTCGTAACGCTTTGCAAGAACATTAAAAAGTTTTCTTGCAAGATCATTGCAGCCAAGCTGAGCTGAAATTGTTCTGATGTTTGAAAGAGAATTGGTACGAGCTTTCGTTACTAATTTCTCAATATATACTCTTAAATCTTTTGCTTTTGGCAAAGTTGTTGTTATTTGTTCATGCTGAATCAAAGCTCCAGCAAGGTTTGAAAAAAGAGCTTTACGATGCTCTGTTCTTCTGTTTAATTTTCTTCCTTTTATTCCATGACGCATAATATATCTCCCACGTTCTTAATTAAATGGTTCTTCAACTTTTTTAGCCAAATCTTCGATATTCTCAGGGGGCCAATCAGGAACATGCATTCCTAAGACCAATCCCATTTGAGTCAGAACTTCCTTGATTTCATTCAAAGACTTGCGACCAAAGTTTGGTGTTTTCAACATTTCTTGCTCTGTTTTTTGAACAAGATCACCAATGTAAATGATATTATCATTTTTCAAGCAATTTGCAGATCTGACCGAAAGCTCAAGCTCATCAACCTTTTTAAGAAGATTCCGATTAAAAGAGAGAACTTCTTCTTCCTCCTCTATCACTTCAAGCTTTGGCTCGTCAAAATTAATGAAGATTTGAACTTGATCTTGCAAAATACGTGCAGCAAATGCAATAGCATCTTCTGGCGTTACGGTTTTATTTGTTTCGATGCTCAATGACAATTTATCATAATCTGTACGCTGACCAACACGAGTGTTGTCAACCTTGTACGACACTCTTTTCACAGGAGAGAACAATGAGTCAATGGGGATGACACCAATTGCCATCTCTTCTTTACGATTCTGAGAAGCTGGAACATAGCCACGGCCAGTTTCAATCGTCAGCTCCATATTCAATTTTGACCCCGCACCCACAGTGCAAATAACTTGATCTGGATTTAAAATTTCAACATCAGATCCAGAAACGATCATCTTAGCAGTCACAACACAAGGTCCATCTACCTTAATAGTCGCTTTTTTTGGAAATTCAGAATGGCAGGCAATAGCAAGATTCTTAATATTCAAAATAACATCACTTACATCTTCTTTGACGCCAGGAATTGTTGAAAATTCATGCAAAACGCCCTCTATGTGAATAGATGTTACAGCAGCTCCCTGCAAAGAAGAAAGCAAAATACGCCGCAAGGAGTTACCTAAAGTCATACCATACCCACGCTCCAAAGGCTCAACAACAACAGTTGCTTGAGTTTTTGGATCTTCGCCTGGATGAAGGATAACCCCAGCTGGCTTAATGAGTGTCTGCCAATTTTTATATATCACAGCAATCCCCTTAAAAATTAATAATTAAAACCTATAATATCAAATAACTTACGATAATTACACACGACGACGCTTTGATGGACGGCATCCATTGTGCGGAACAGGTGTAATATCACGTATTGATGTAATTGTCAAACCAACAGATTGAAGGGCACGCAATGCTGATTCGCGTCCAGTTCCAGGCCCCTTAACTTCGACTTCCAATGTTTTTACGCCATGTTCCATAGCTTTACGGGCAACATCTTCGGCTGCCATCTGAGCCGCATAAGGTGTCGATTTTCTGGATCCCTTAAAACCAAGCAACCCTGAAGATGACCAGGAAATAGTGTTTCCCATGGGATCAGCAATTGTAATTACTGTATTGTTAAATGTGGCATTCACATGAGCAACTGCAGCATGAATATTCTTTTTTTCGCGTCTACGGACACGTTGTACTGTTTTTTGAGCCATTTCTTTAATTCTCACCTTTTTTAAAAAGTTTTACTTTTTCTTACCAGCGATAGAAACCGCCTTGCCTTTACGTGTTCGAGCATTTGTATGCGTTCTTTGACCTCGCACTGGAAGCCCTTTACGATGACGCAATCCACGGTAACATCCCAAGTCCATCAAACGCTTAATGTTTATCGCAACCTCACGACGCAAATCACCTTCAACTTGATATTCTTTATCAATTGCTTCACGAATTTTTAAAATCTCATCATCACTTAATTGGTTCACTCTTTTACTGTCAGCTATTCCAACTTTTTGACAAATTTCTTTCGCTTTTACTGAGCCTATCCCATAAATATACTGTAATCCAATGATTACTCGCTTTTGAGTAGGAATATTAACACCTGCTATACGAGCCACTACGCCGTCTCCTTAAAAATTAATTAATTTACAAAATTATAACATATTTATTGTCATTTACCATAAAAGTCAAGCTTAATCTTTTACAAATATGATGAAATGCTCTCCCAAACCTTATCGTTAGATAAAGATCCATCTATTTCAACAAGGATTTTATCGCCTTTAAAGCAGATAATGATTGGCCCCGCTGCGTCATGATACACTTTTAATCGATTTCGTACAGTTACCTCGTCATCATCTGCACGAATGCTTAAATTCGTATCGCAAACATCACAAACTCCCTCTTTTTTTGGAGGAATTGTAATCTTATTATAAACTGAAAAACAACTAGAACAGACCATTCTTTGAACAGCCCTATGCACAATCACTTCATCAGCCACATTTATATTAAAAACCTTTTTTAAACTTGTGTCAAATTTTTGCAAAAGTTTTTTTAATAGCTCTACTTGATTGACTGTTCTTGGAAAACCATCAAAAACTATTTTTTCTTTATCTGGAAGAGATTTCACTTTTTCTTCCAATAAAGAAAAAACAAGCTCATCAGGGACATATTGGCCTAATTCCATAAGGGATCTCACATTTCTCCCTAATTCTGTGCCCGCAGCAATTTCACTCCTTAACAAATCCCCCGTTGCCAAATGAACATAAGAGAGATTTGTCACAAAATTTTTAGCTTGCGTCCCCTTCCCACTCCCAGGCGCACCAAGCAAAACAACAGGCATTAGGAAATTCTCCCCTTTAATTTAGTCTTCTTCAAAAGCCCTTCATACTGATGAGCTAATAAATGGGAATGAACCTGAGCCACTGTATCCATCGTAACGCTCACAACGATCAACAAGCTTGTTCCGCCAAAATAAAACGGAGCTGAAGATTGAGAAATGAAAATTTCAGGCATCACACACACAGCCGCAATATAAACCGCACCAAGAACGGTAACACGCGTTAAAACATAATCCAAATAATGAGCTGTTGCCTCTCCAGGGCGAATCCCCAAAACAAACCCGCCATTTTTTCTCAAATTTTCAGCAACATCTTGCGAGTTGAACATAATCGCAGTGTAAACAAATGCGAAAAATATAATCATCGTCAAGTAAATTGCGATATACAATGGCTGGCCATGCCCTAAATATAACGCTATAGTTCCCAAGACCCCAGAAGAAGCCGTAGCTGAAAATCCTGTTAAGGTCGCTGGAAAGGACAGTAATGCACTAGCAAAAATTGGCGGTATAACCCCGGCTGTATTGATTTTAAGAGGCAAATGAGAAGATTCTCCTCCAGACATCTTGCCGCCCATTTGACGTTTTGGGTATTGAATTGGTATCTTTCTTTGAGCTTTTTCCATAAAGATAATAAACAAAACCACAGCAGTGATCATTAAAACTAACATCAAAATAAATAAGACACTAATCGCGCCCGTTCTTCCAAGCTCCAATGTTCGAGCCACGGCGCCAAGAAGGCCTGAAACAATCCCTGCAAAAATAATTAAAGAAGTCCCTTGGCCAATTCCACGAGAAGTTATTTGTTCCCCAAGCCACACAAGAAATAAAGTTCCGCCAACAATGGACACAACAGAAGAAATGCGGAAAACAAAACCAGGGATCAAAACCGGCGAAACCCCCATTCCCCCTTGTGCATGTTCTAAACCAACAGACAGTGCATAGGCCTGCAACACGCCAAGAAAAACAGTTCCATATCTGGTGTACTGGTTAATTTTTTTACGTCCAGCTTCACCTTCCTTTTTCAACGCCTCAAGAGTTGGGGAAATGGTCGTAAAAAGCTGAATAATAATACTTGCAGAAATATAAGGAGCAAGCTGTAGAGCAAAAATACTCATACGGCTTAAGGCCCCTCCAGAGAGAATATCGAACATCTCTAAGAAACCTTGGTTTCCTTTTGAGGCAATTTCTTGCATAATCTGAGGATCAATCCCAGGCAAAGGTATGTATGACCCGAAACGGAAAATAACCAAAGCAAACAAAGTAAACCACAATCTTTTCTTCAATTCATGCGCATTTGAAAATGCTTTAAAGCTTACATTTGCCGCTAATTGTTCCGCTGCTGACGCCATACTCTCACCTTCTTATTTTTTTGAATGAACTTCAACGCTTCCGCCTAGCTTGGACACAACTTCAATAGCTGACTTTGTAGCCCCAGTAACCAGAATATTTACTTTTGATCTAAGCTCACCTTTTCCAAGAAGCCTAATACCATCAAGTAAACGTCTCACAACACCTGTCTCAACCAACAAAGCTTCTGTGATCGGCTTAGAAATATCTAGTTTTCCAGAATCAATTGCAGCTTGAACAGTTTGCAAATTAATTTGCGCATATTCTTTAGCAAAGATATTTGTAAAACCACGCTTTGGCAAACGCCTATAGAGCGGCATTTGACCACCTTCAAAACCACCAATAGCGACACCGCTTCTTGATTTTTGACCTTTTTGCCCCTTGCCGCAAGTTTTACCAAGCCCGGAACCCACTCCACGACCGACACGCACGCGTGTTTTTGTCGCTCCAAAATTATCTTTAATTTCATTCAGCTTCATTGTAAAACCTCTTAATCTTTAATATGATCGACGCGGACCATATGCCTTACTTTATCAATCATCCCTCTCACAGAAGGAGTATCCTCAAGAACACGTTGACGCGACATTTTGTTTAACCCCAAACCAATAAGTATGGCTCTTTGATAAGCTTGCCTTCTAATTGGGCTTCCTGTTTGCGTTACGCAAATCATTTTTTGATCTTTATTCATTTTACGCTCCTACAACTTCAGCTGATGCTGCAGCTTGATGACCATCACGACGAGCAATCAAATCTGTCACCTTTACACCACGTCTTGCAGCGACTGCGCGCGGAGAAGAAACGCTTCTCAATGCCTCAAAAGTTGCTCTTACCATATTATGCGGATTGGACGTTCCAACTGATTTTGAAACGACATCATGCATTCCTAAAGCTTCAAAAATGGCACGCATCGCACCACCTGCAATAATTCCAGTACCTGGAACAGCTGCTCGAAGAACAACATTTCCTGCACCAAAGCCACCCTTCACATCATGATGAAGCGTGCGCCCTTCCTTTAACGGGATTTTAATCATAGCTTTACGAGCTTTTTCTGTCGCTTTACGAACAGCATCAGGGACTTCTTTTGCTTTTCCTGTTCCGTAACCAACACGGCCTCTGCCGTCTCCCACTACCACCAAAGCGGAGAAACCAAATCTCTTACCGCCTTTTACTACTTTAGCTACGCGATTTACGCTTACTAATTTTTCAATTAAATCAGACTCTTCGCGAACAGCTTTTTCTGAATTTGGATTTCTTGACATTCTACTATTTCCTTAATTTAGAATACTAACCCATGTTCTCTAGCTGCATCAGCAAGAGCTTTAACACGACCATGATACAAATAACCACCTCTATCAAAAATGATCTCTTTTGCGCCTTTTTCGATTGCACGCTTTGCGATCAATTTTCCAACTTCAGCAGCCGCGGCCTTATCGCCACCAGTTTTCAAAGTTGCACTCAATTCTTTATCCACGGTTGAAGCGGATACGATTGTCGCTCTTTTAGCATCATCGATCAATTGAGCATAGATGTTTTTGTTCGAGCGAAAGACAGATAATCTCAATTTCCCATTGGCCGCAGCACGCAATCTGATTCTAACACGAGATTGCCTGCGATAAAAATTTTCTTTTATTTTCTTCATAACACCCTACTATTTCTTCTTACCTTCTTTACGCAAAACAAATTCGTTTTCGCGCTTGATACCCTTGCCCTTATATGGTTCCGGCGGTCTGTAGCTACGAATAACCGCAGCCACTTGGCCAATAACTTGCTTGTTAGATCCAGAAATAGAAATCGCTGTTGGCTTTTCACACTTAATAGAAACACCTGCTGGTGGTTCAAATCTAACATCATGACTGTACCCAAGCTGCAAAACCAAAATTTTTCCTTCCATCGCAGCACGATAACCAACACCATTAATTTCAAGATTCATAGTGTATCCTTTTGACACACCGTGAACCATATTGCTAATTAACGCTCTTGTTGTTCCCCACATAGTGCGGCCTGTTTTATCCTTAATTTTAGGATTCACCAAAACCGAACCATTTTCAATCTGAATAACAACTGCATCAGAAACGCCATAAACAAGTTCCCCAAGAGGCCCCTTGGCCTTGAAGATTCCATTATCAAGCTTACATTCAACTCCTGCGGGAATGCTTACCGGTAATTTTCCTACACGTGACATTTTCACCCCACCCTTAAAATACGTTGCACAAGATTTCGCCGCCAACATTGGCTTTTCTAGCTTCATGATCAGCCATCACACCACGTGGAGTTGATAAAATTGAGATACCCAATCCGTTATAGAACTTTGGCAATTCTTTAACCCCAGAATAAACACGACGACCAGGTTTGGACACGCGCTTAACTTCATGAATCGCAGGTTGACCATCTTGATACTTCAATTCAATTACGATTTCTTCAATATTTTTTCTAATTTCTTTTACACTATACTCGCGAATAAAGCCTTCAGACTTTAAAACGTCCAAAACCATTCTTCTAAGATTAGAATTTGGGCAGTGAACCACACTGTGACGAGCCTTGTGAGCATTTCGGATACGAGTTAACATATCTCCGATTGGATCATTAAAAGACATATTTTAACTCCCTTACCAACTTGACTTTACGATACCTGGGATCATACCATTTGATGCCAGATCTCTAAAAGCTATACGACTTAGCTTAAATTTTCTATAAACGCCTCTTGAACGCCCTGTCAACTCGCAACGATTACGAATTCGAACTTTTGCAGAGTTTCTAGAGATTTCAGAAAGTTTTATAACTGCTTTGAATCTTTCTTCAGCAGGAACTTGCTTATCCATAATCACGGATTTGAGCTTAGCCCTTGCGATTTCCTTTCCGGAAACCATTCTTCTGCGACGATTGTTTTTTTCAACAGAACTTAATTTTGACATACTTTCCTCACTTTACTTTATAAAAGGCATGTTAAAGCCTTTGAGCAAAGCTCTGGCTTCATCATCAGTTTTTGCAGTCGTAACAATAACAATGTCCATACCGCGAACCTGATCAATTTTATCATAATCAATTTCAGGAAAAATTAATTGCTCTTTAATACCAAAAGCATAGTTACCATTACCATCAAATCCTTTGGGAGAAACACCACGGAAATCTCGAATTCTAGGCATAGCAATATTAACAAGACGATCTAAAAATTCAAACATTTTAGCTTTTCTTAAAGTTACCTTCACACCTAAGGCCATACCTTCACGCACCTTAAACCCGGCGATACTTTTCTTTGCCTTTGTCACAACAGGCTTTTGACCTGAAATCAAAGTCATATCAGCTACCGCAAATTGAATTTTCTTGCTATCACCTACAGCATCTCCAACTCCCATGTTTAGGACGATTTTTTCAATACGGGGTGTAGAGAATGCATTTTTATAACCAAATTCTTTAATCAAGGCTGGCTTAATCACATTTTCAAAATTTTCTTTTAAACGTGTCATTTTAAGCTCCTTGTGCAATAATTTGGGCGCCGGTTTTTTTAGAAACGCGAACTTTTTGACCATCTTTAACTTCGACGCCAACACGCGTTGGCTTATTTACTGTGGGATCAATCAACATAACATTTGACACATGGATAGATGACTCTTTTGAAATAATTCCACCAGAAGGATTTTCTCTGTTTGCCTTCATGTGACGCTTGACCATCATTACGCCCTCAACGATCAATCTGTCATCTTCACGTAACACTCTAGAAACTTTTCCTTGTTTCCCTTTATCCTTACCAGTTATAACTTGAACGAGATCTCCTTTTCGGATTCTCCAACGACGTTTTTCCATTATAATACCTCCGGCGCTAATGAAATAATCTTCATATATCCTTTTCCTCGCAATTCACGAGTCACAGGACCAAAAATACGTGTTCCAATTGGCTCACCCTGCTTATTAATAAGCACAGCGGCATTCACATCAAAACGAATAGCTGAACCGTCAGATCTTTTTACAGCCTGAGCAGTACGCACGATCACAGCACGAAGAACATCGCCCTTCTTAACACGACCTTGCGGGATAGCATCTTTGACAGAAACAACAATCACGTCACCAACGCTTGCGTTCTTTCTTTTGCTTCCACCAAGCACTTTGATGCACTGGACCCGACGAGCACCGGAGTTATCTGCAACATCCAGGTTAGTTTGCATCTGAATCATAGTAATACCTCTTAAATATTATTAAAAATTAATTTGAAACGATTTGTTCTTCAACAAACGTTTCCCAGCATTTTGTCTTGGAAATTGGCCTGCACTCACGAATACGAACAATTTCTCCAATCTTATACTGGTTGTTTTCATCATGAGCCGAAAATTTCTTCGACTTTGTGATATACTTCTTGTAAACCGGATGTTCAACGCGACGCTGAACCCTGACTACAATCGTCTTATCGCCCTTATCACTAACAACGACACCTTGTAAAATACGACGTGGCATATAACCTCTCCTTTTCCTTTAACTGCTCTTACGCATAACTGTCTGTAAAGTCTTAATACGCGCAATTGTCTTTTTTGTCAAACGAAATTTAGAAGAATTTACATCTCCGCCCGTGGCTCTTTGAAATCTCAAGGCCATCAACTCTTTTTTACAATCCAGCAAAACCTTTTGTAAAGTTCCTGAATCCTTTGTTTTTAAATCAGCAAATTTCATTTTATGCCTCCATTCCAAGTCTTGTTACAAATCTTGTTTGAATCGGAAGTTTCGCGGATGCTAACTCAAAAGCTCTTTTAGCTAAATCAGGAGCAACGCCATCTAATTCAAAAAGAATACGGCCAGGTTTTACACGGCAAACCCAGAATTCTGGGGTCCCTTTACCACTTCCCATACGAACCTCAGCAGGTTTTCTTGAAACTGGAACATCTGGGAAAATTCGAATCCAGACTCTTCCTGCACGACGAATATACCTAGTAATAGCTCGACGAGCAGATTCAATTTGACGAGCAGTAATACGCGCCGGTTCAACAGCCTTTAATCCATATGCCCCAAAATTCAAATCCGTGCCGCCTTTTGCTAAACCGTGGATACGACCTTTGTGAGCTTTTCTATATTTTGTACGCTTTGGACTTAACATTTCCTACACCTTTAATTCTTTGAATCTTGTGCACGCTTGTCCTTAGCCATAGGATCATGCACCATAATTTCACCCTTGAAAATCCAAACCTTAACACCATTGGCACCATAAGTGGTTTGCGCTGTTCCAACTCCATAATCAATATCTGCACGCAAAGTATGCAATGGGACTCTGCCTTCACGACTCCATTCCATTCTCGCAATTTCAGCGCCACCCAAGCGTCCAGAACAATTCACTCGAATCCCAAGAGCGCCGAGCTTCATAGCTGTTTGGATAGAACGCTTCATCGCACGACGAAAGTTAACACGTCTTTCTAATTGCTGTGCGATACCTTCAGCTACCAATTTAGCATCTAATTCTGGCTTACGGACTTCTACGATATTCAAACTGACTTCTGCCCCAGCTATTTTGGAAAGATCAGACTTTAGTTTATCAATATCAGCTCCTTTCTTCCCAATAATGACGCCTGGCTTAGATGTGTAAATCGTAACGCGGGCTTTTTTTGCCGGCCTTTCAATGACAACTCTTGAAATTCCGGATTGCCCCAGAGTTTCAAATATATATTTTCTCAAGCGCAAGTCTTGATGAAGAAGATCCGCATAGTCTTTCTTAGCAAACCAGCGCGAATCCCAGGTCCTGTTAATTCCTACACGAAGACCTATTGGATTTACTTTTTGTCCCATTTCATACTCCCCTTACGCCATTTCCGTCACAACGAATGTGAGGTTGCTAAATTGTTTCTTGATGCTTCCTGCACGACCTTTTGCACGTGGCTGATGTCTCTTTAGAATAAACTCTCTACCAACCCAAGCCTGAGTCACAAATAAGCGATCTACATCTAAGTTATGATTGTTTTCCGCATTTGCGATCACTGACCATAATGCTTTTTTAACATCCACAGCAATTCTCTTCTTACAAAATGAAAGCTGTGCAAGAGCTTCCCCAACTGGTTTTCCGCGAACCAAATCCACGACCAATCCCAATTTTTGAGGAGAAACCCTGATAGATTTCAGCACTGTTTTTGCTGCCCAACTTGGCAATCTTTCTGTTGAATGTGCTCTACTCATTTTTTACCTCTTCGCTTTCTTATCGGCCCCATGACCGTAATAAGTTCTTGTTGGTGAAAATTCACCAAACTTATGACCAATCATGTGCTCTGTCACAGAGACAGGAATGAATTTATGGCCATTATAAACCCCAAATGTTAAACCAACAAACTGAGGTAAAATCGTTGAACGTCTTGACCAAATTTTAATAATCTCACGACGACCCGATGCACGCGACGTATCTGCCTTCTTGATAAGGTATCCAT
This sequence comes from uncultured Alphaproteobacteria bacterium, assembly GCA_964497925.1. Taxonomy (GTDB): domain Bacteria; phylum Pseudomonadota; class Alphaproteobacteria; order CAIYWZ01; family CAIYWZ01; genus CAIYWZ01. The sequence goes on from CAZCFE010000005.1 coordinate 83,188, forward strand.
CAATGAAAGGACCTTTCCATACTGATCTTGCCACTTTAGTTACTCCCTATACAATATTACTTTTGACGCTTACGAATGATGTACTTTGAGGTACTCTTATTCTTGCGTGTCTTTTTACCTTTAGTTGAGATACCCCATGGCGTAACTGGATGACGTCCACCGGATGTCTTACCTTCACCACCACCGTGTGGATGGTCTACCGGGTTCATCGCAACCCCTCTAACAGATGGTCTACGGCCGAGCCAGCGAGAACGACCTGCCTTTCCAGAATTCACGTTTTTTTGATCTGGATTGGAAACAGCTCCAACAGTAGCACAACACTCAGAGCGTACAACACGAAGCTCTCCAGAAGGCATCTTTAACTGAGCATAAGCCCCATCACGACCAACAATCTGAACATAAGATCCTGCAGAACGAGCCATTTGCCCACCTTTTCCAACCTTTAATTCAACATTGTGAACAATTGTTCCAACTGGGATGTTTTTCAAAGGAAGGCTGTTGCCTGGCTTAATATCAACCTTATCTCCAGAAATCAATCTGTCTCCAACCTTAAGTCTTTGTGGCGCAATGATATAATTTACTTCACCATCATCATACTTTATCAAAGCAATGAATGCTGTACGATTTGGATCGTATTCCAGTCTTTCAACTGTTGCAAATACATCTTTTTTTGTACGCATAAAATCGATAATACGATATCTCTTTTTATGACCCCCACCAATGTGACGAGCAGTAATGCGACCATGATTGTTTCGACCACCGCTTTTTTTCAAGCCTACAGTCAAGGCTTTGAATGGTTTTCCTTTCCACAATTCAGCCTTACAAACAAGAACAAGATGCCTTCTTGATGGCGTGGTTGGATTAAACGTTTTTATGCTCATTTTACAACTCCCGCGGTTACGTCAATGGAATGACCATCGTTCAATGTCACAATCGCACGCTTAACATCTGAATGCGAGCCAGGTCTCCCCTTAAATCGTACATTTTTTCCTTTTCTGACCAAAGTATTCACGTTCTTTACTTTTACACCAAAAAGAGTTTCAATTGCAATTTGAATTTCTGATTTTGTTGCGCAAGATGAAACGTTGAACACAATTTTATTTTGCTCTGACGCATCTGTTGATTTTTCTGTAACAACAGGAGCAACAATAATGTCATACATTCTTTCCATTGAAGGAATAACTTTTCTTAATTTTGGACGAAAAACAGTCATGAAAGTCTCTCCTCTAATGATTTTACAGCAGATTTTGACAGGACTAAAATATCTCTTCTCAAAATATCATACACATTTGCACCTTGTTGTGGCAATAGATCAATCAATGGAATGTTTGAAACAGCCTTTGAAAAATTAGCATTCACCTCCACGCCATCAATAAACAAAAGAGATGCTCCAAATGCATGAACATTATTAATCACATCTTGCGTTTTGTGGGTTTGAAGTTTGAAGTCATCAACAATAACCAACTTACCTTGTGCCGCTTTTGCAGATAATGCTGTTCTTAAGCCTAATGCCCTAACTTTTTTAGGGAGATCGTGTGCGTGGGAACGTGGTGTCGGACCAAAAATAACAGCACCACCTCTAAATTGTGGAGATCTCAAGCTTCCTTGACGCGCATTACCTGTTCCTTTTTGACGGAAAGGTTTTCTGGTTGTACCGCTCACATGAGCAATTGTTTTTGTCGAGTGTGTCCCCTGCTGCCTTTTTGCAAGCTGCCAACGAACAACGCGGGCTAAAATATCAGGCCTTGCAGGAAGTCCGAAAACAGAATCATTCAGATTAATGTCTCCAACGACCTCATTATTTAAATTTCTAACATTAATTTTCATTGGAGGATCCCTCTTCTTGGACTGCCATTACGCTATCTGCAACATTTTTTCTAACCGAACCTGGAAATGGAGCTTCTGCGCAACGTGCTTTTTTTACAGCATCTTTAATCATAACCCAAGAGCCTTCACAACCTGGGATGCATCCTTTCACCACAATCAATCCACGATCAACATCCGTTGATACGATCGTCAAATTTTGTTGAGTAACGCGAACATCACCCATATGACCAGCCATTTTCTTGTTCTTGAAAACTTTTCCAGGATCCTGTCTGTTACCAGTGGATCCGTGACTTCTATGAGAAACAGAAACACCGTGAGAAGCTCTGAGCCCACCGAAATTGTGGCGCTTCATCGCACCAGCAAAGCCTTTACCAATTGTTGTCCCAACAACATCAACAAATTGACCTGCAACAAAATGATCTGCTAAAAGAACATCGCCTACGCTAAGCATTGCTGAAGGATCTATACGAAACTCAACTACTTTTTGTTTTGGATCAATTTTATTTTTTGCAAAAACCATTCTTTGCGGTTTATTAACATTTTTTACTTTTGCTGCTCCCGCACCAACTTGAACCGCAGTATAACCATTTTTATCCTGCGTTCTTACACCTATAACTTGGCAAGAATCCACCAAAAGAAGGGTAACAGGAATATGCTCCCCTCCTTGACCGAAAACTCTTGTCATGCCTATTTTTTTGGCTAAAATACCTGTACGCATTACGTTCACCCTTATAATTTGATCTCAACATCAACACCAGCAGCCAAATCGAGCTTCATCAAAGCATCGACTGTCTGAGGAGACCATTCAACAATATCCAAAACTCTTTTATGAGTACGGATTTCGAACTGCTCTCTTGACTTTTTATCAATATGAGGAGAACGGTTGACCGTAAACTTTTCAAAATGTGTTGGTAGAGGAATAGGCCCTCTCACTTGGGCACCTGTACGCTTTGCTGTGTTAACAATTTCAGCTGTCGACTGGTCGAGAATTCTATAATCAAATGCTCGCAGCCTGATACGTATACGTTTATTTTGGCTTTCCATTCTTACACTATAGGCCCCAAAAGAGGCCCCCTTTCCTTTAATTTATTACTTAATAATTTGAGCTACAACGCCAGCGCCGACAGTGCGGCCGCCTTCAC
>CAZCFE010000006.1:0-78806 GCA_964497925.1 uncultured Alphaproteobacteria bacterium
CTTCGGCCTAAGCCGCGGGAAAGTCGGTCGCCGCCAACCTCATAAATTATCCACAGATATCTTAAATATCACCAAACTATAAATCATATGTCCTTATCCATACACGTTCACAGAACCTGCTCTCTCTCAATCTTACCTCTTGATAATATACACAAATACTCATATAATATTACCATATCAAACCCTTTTTTAGAGTGTCTAATATGAGAAAAGTAACTGTAATATTACCTGAAATAAAGTTAGTTGGCATTTCGACAAAGGCGAGTAGAGACTCAAGATTTGAGAGTGACAGTTTGCTTAACCCAATTGTAACCACCGTTAAGAGATATTTTCATAATGGATTGGCTGAAAAAATCAATGATAGAAAAAATCCTGAAACAACTTTGTGCGTTTATGCTAATTATGAAGATAAAGAAAGTAAAAATTATACATATTTTATCGGAGAAGAAGTTACTTCTTTTGAAGACGTTGATCAAGAATTTGAGACTCTTGTTATACCTGTTCAAAATTATATAAAATTTACCAATCAGCCAGGACCAATGCCTTCGGCTTGTATTAATATGTGGAAAGATATATGGGAAATGAAAGCATCTGATTTGGGAGGTGAAAGAGCTTGTATTGCAGATTTTGAAGTTTATGATGAGCGCAGTACCGATCATGCCAATGTGACGCTGGATATCTATATTGGGATTAAAAAATGAACTTTGAGCACACATCAACACCCGCAAGCGCAGATATCGATTTTCTGACACAAAAAATCAATCAAGAAACACCTAAGTTTGGCAAAGCTTATTCTTTTGGATTTTTCATACGAGATGACGCAGATCAGATCATTGCAGGCTGTAATGGGAGTGTGGTTTTCGGCAGCATTTATACGGATCAATTATGGGTAGCCCCTCATCATCGTAAGAACGGCTTAGGCCGAAAATTGATGGAAGCGATTCACGATTATGGACGAAAATCAGACTGCTCTATGGCAACGGTTGCCACAATGAGCTTTCAGGGAGCCAAAGCGTTCTATGAAAAATTGGGATACGTAAGTGATTTTGAAAGGCAGGGCTATACGCAAAATTCTACCTGTCATTTTATGAGGAAAGAGTTATAGTGAAAAAGGGATGCAATAAATCAGGATTGTTGGTAGTGCTGTTTACTTCTATGAAGGTAATGATGGCGGATATGGAGCAGCCCAAAAACTTTATCTGAAGCAGGTATATTCCTGATGAAAAGAGCATTGATAATGAACTGATGCCGTGCAGCTTGCGAGGAAATTGAAGTGAGAGGGTGTTTATGAAGAAAAATAAAATTCAATTGAATTTAATTTTATTTTTAGCAACAATTTTATTGGTAAGTTGCAATCATTTAACTGATAAGAACAATCATCAATGTTTATCAAAGCCAGATAATGATTGGAAAATCTGCGCTAAGATTCATTTTGAGGAAGAAAGCGGTCATGATTATATCGATCTCAAAGAAATCAATACATTCACTAAGGATGCTTTAAAATCGGCTCTGCATATTACAAAAGAATCTTGTGAAAATAATGAAAAAATACTCTTGAAAAAAGATAAAGGTGGCATTGCAATCGATCACTATACCGAAAAAAGCAGGCCTAATATTGGTGAGGAAATGCACGCGACATTATTGTATACAAGTTCGAGAGGTTTTTGTGATTCTGAAACTCTTAAACAAATATGTCCTGTTGTTTTCAAAGATTGCCATAACCCCATTGCAATAGAAGATGTAAACACAAAATATCAGTCTATTGTCAAACCTGATTGGAAATTTAAAATTGAAGAAATAAAAGTATACGAAAATAAAACAAGCATCATTTTTAGTGCAATTCTAAGTTTTGAAGATCATAAGAATATCTATTTTAAAGACAAGCCTATCTCTGCTGGACTTCATTTAACTTTGATTCAGTGTTTCGAGCCATCGATATTTAATAAGCAAACGATTCAGAAGTGCTTAGACACTCTCAATCACAATCTCAAAGGCAAATCCATTAAAATTGCAGTTAAAAATGGTGTGGCAGATTTAGAATTCGGAATGTCAGGAGAGTTATGGAGAATTCGTGCACTTAAAAAAATCGAATTAAAAAATTGAGGTAGCAAATGACAACAATAACATACGAAGAATTTGAGCGTGTAAATTTGCGTTCTGGTACGATTGTGAAAGTAGAAGAATTTCCACGAGCAAAAAAACCGGCATTCAAAGTGTGGGCAGATTTCGGACCTGAGATCGGCGTATTGCAAACATCAGCTCAGGTGACTGTGCACTATACGCCAGAAACCCTTCTTGGGCGACAGATTGTTGGATGTGTTAACTTGGGAGAGAAAAATATAGCAGGATTTACCTCTCAGTTTTTGCTTGTGGGGTTTGCGGATGAAAGCGGCGCTATATGTTTGATAATAGTTGATCCAAAGGTTCCAAATGGACAAAAAATGCATTGACATGAGATGCTTCATATTCACGGGCACTCCAGGAAGCGGAAAGACTTCTGTTGTTAGAAAGCTTGATAAACATGGATATAGCGTAATTCATGAGGCAGCCACAGATCTGATTTTAGACATGAAGCTTAATGGAATAGAAACTCCTTGGGAGCTTCCGCATTTTATAGATGAGATTGTTTATTGCCAAAAAGAACGTCAGATGAATGCTGGGGGTGATTTACAGTTTTATGATCGTTCACCTTTTTGTACATACGCTCTCTCAAAATATTTATCTCAAGCTTCTGATGTTTTATTGGAGGAAATTAATCGCTGTTTAAAATTAAAAATCTATCAAAAAACAGTATTCTTTTTTGAAAATTTAGGTTTTATAGAGCATACAGATGCCAGAAAAATTAGCTATGAAGACGCGTTGATTTTTGAGAAGATACATTTGAATGTATACAAAGAATTTGATTTTGATGTTATTATGGTGCCTAAAGAATTAAATGTTGAACAAAGATGTTCGTTTTTGAAGAGGTTAATATGAAATTTATCAAGGAGTTTTTAAAATTAGAAGCTGCTGCCGGTGTTTTTCTTGGTGTAGCAGCTGTATTGGCAATTGTTTTTAAGAATAGTGTATTGGAGGGGCATTATGATGCTCTAATCAACTTACCTTTGCATTTTAATATATTGGGTCTTGAGTTTAGCAAAACGCTTGTTGTATGGGTAAATGATTTTTTAATGGCGTTTTTCTTTTTAATGATTGGGTTAGAGCTCAAAAGAGAATTTCAAGAAGGGCACCTTAGAAATCCTAAAAATATAATTCTTCCAGGGCTTGCTGCTTTAGGTGGTTTAATCGCTCCAGCTGTTATATACATAAGTTTTACATATCATGATTCACAGGCTTTAAAAGGGTGGGCTATTCCGGCTGCAACCGATATTGCTTTTGCGATGGGTGTTTTTTTGCATTGCTTGGTGAGAGAGTCCCAAAAGCGCTGAAGATTTGCTTATTGTCTTTGGCAATATTTGATGATATAGCGGCAATTTTAATTATAGCTGTATTTTATACAAATGGAATTTCACTGTTTTGGCTGCTCATGAGTATCGCTCCTATCTTGATATTGGCTTTGTTTAATTATACTCATATCAACAAAATCACACCTTATCTGATTATCGGATTGATTCTTTGGGTGTGTGTTTTAAAATCAGGAATTCATGCAACGGTTGCGGGTATCTTACTTGGGTTCTTTATTCCTTTGAAGAGCAGTTTAAATCAAACTTCTCCCTTGAAAAAACTAGAATATCATCTTCATCCTTGGGTTTCATTTCTTATATTGCCTGTGTTTGCCTTTTTTAATGCTGGGGTTTCTTTGAAAGGTTTGTCTTTAAGTTCAATTATGCATCCTATAGCAGCTGGTATCTCTATAGGCTTATTTTTAGGAAAACAAGCAGGAGTTATGTTGTTTTCATATTGCGCCATTAAGTTAAAAATATGTCATTTTCCATCCCATACAAGTCCCCTTCAGTTTTACGGCATGGCAATTGTAACAGGCATTGGTTTTACAATGAGTCTTTTTATAGGGTCCTTATCATTTTTTCAAGATGAATATCAAAATGTTACGAAGCTTGGCGTTTGGGTCTACTTTATCAGGAGTGCTGGGTTATTTAATTTTATTATATTCCACCCGAAACCAGACCGCGGAGAGTAGAAAAAGTATCTAAACTTGTTTTGGGTCAAGATTTGGCAGCCGTAGGACATAAAGTTGCTCTCGAGATTAATGATTATTATAATAGTGGATGGAACAAGCGTTTCAAATATGCCAATTTGATGAAAAACCATCCATTGAATAAATATCATCTAAATTTCTGTATATCCACTATCTCATCAGCACCAACTTCATCTAGAAAATCAGCATCATGGGAGATGATAATCATGGCGCCAGGAAAAGCCCTTAGCACTTGGATGACATGGTCTTTTGTTGCTAAATCAAGGTTGTTGGTGACTTCATCCAAGATCAAAAGTTTTGGTGTTTTTGCTGCGATTTGAGCAAGACTAAGCCTTGCTTTTTCTCCACCAGAAAGCGTTCCTACAATGGCGTTCACCTCTTCATTTTTGCGAAATAAGAAATCATTAAGATGGCATCTTAGCTGGGCATGGGGCCAACTCGGCATAAGGATTGATATGGTTTCAATGACGGATTTATTTGGCGACAGGGTTCTGTAATGCTGATCAAGGTACCCGATATCATCTGCATTTATAACATGCCAATCTCCTGACTGCGCCAAGCCTTCTTCAGGCAAGCCCGCTTTATTTAAGATCCCCTTGATCAAGGTTGATTTTCCGCTGCCGTTGTCTCCTGTAATGACTATGCGTTGATTTGCGTAAAGGTTGAAATTTACTTCTGATAAGATGGGTTTATCAGGGCAATATCCAATAGATCCATCTGATATTTGAACAAGCATGGATCTGGAAATTTCAGAACTTTTTATGGAAAATTTAGGGATGATGATTTCGGGTAGGTGCAGATTTAAAAGTCGCTCAGTCAAATTGCTCTTTTTATGATCAATAGCAGATTTTTTACGTCCGGAAGTATCTACGGCTCGCAGAACTTTGCTTTTACTGGTTACTGTTGGCCATTTACGCTGATCGATGCTTTTTTGGCCTTTGGTTTTGCTTTTGGCAGCACGCTCTTGCTCTTTCATTAATTTTTGATGCATATCTTTTTTCTCTTTGTTCAAAATATCCAGCTCTTTCTCAATTACCTGACGTTTGGTTTTAATTTCTTGGATATAGTCATCATAGTTTCCGCAAAAAGTGTGGATTTTTTCTTGATCAATATGCCAGAGTGTCTGTACGCAATTTCGAAGAAACTGTGTATCGTGCGATATACTGATCAGTGTTCCTTGATAATTTTTTAGCATACGCATTAAAAGTTTGCGATTGTTAGTGTCTAAGTGGTTGGTGGGTTCGTCAAGCAGTAAGATGTCAGGATCTTGGCTTAAAGCTTGAGTTATGGAAAGAATAAGTTCTTCGCCCCCGCTTAAATCGGCTTGATTTTCGGGTGATTGAGGAATGTAGCACATAATTGTGTTTGGATCTTGCGTAATTGTTCCGTCAAGGTTTTCAAAAAGCCCTGCAATCATTTTAAGAAGTTGTGTTTTTCCTGAGCCATTTTTTCCGACAATTCCAATTCGGTTTCCATAAGAGATTTGAGTATTGAAATTTTCAAAAAAGGATTTGTGAGAAAAAGATAGATTGCAGCCTTTGATGTGAATAGGTTTATGCATGAGGTTTCATTTCTTTAAAAATAATTTTTGAGAGTTTATCAACTGCCTTTAAATTGCAAAATTGATAGCTGTTTCTAGCCCTCAAAATTTAAGGGCGTTTTAAAGAATGATATTCATAGCACATTCACCAAAGTTTGATTTATATTAAATATTTATCTTGAATTATATCTCGTGTCAAGGATGTTTTTATAAAAAATAACAAGCAAGATAATGATTTTTTAATTTTGTCAAAAATAAATCTTGACAATATATTTTATACATGGTATATTCTGATCATAAAAGAGAGATTAACCTAGCGTTAATGGTTTTATGTGAAAATTGAATTTAATGAATAAAAAGAAGGAATATGGCTCGTGAACTCTATAGTTGGTGTGATTATTGTTTTCGTGTGTGTTTTTGGCGCATATTGGGCCCATGGCGGGAATTTGGGCGTTTTATGGCAACCTGTGGAACTTGTAGTTATCGGGGGGGCTGCGTTTGGGGCTTTTGTTATTGGAAACTCTCGTCATACGCTCAAAGAAGCGGGGAAATCATTTAGACAAGTGATTAAGAATGAGTGTCCTTCAAAACAAGATTATATTGATTTAATTTCAGCGATGTATCAATTGTTTAAACTTGCAAGAACAAAGGGTTTTTTAGCACTTGAGTCGCATATTGATCATCCGCATGAAAGTGTTATATTTGCACAATTTCCAACGGTTTTAAAAAACCATCATGCGCTTGTTTTTATGTGTGATTACTTTCGTTTAATCACGATGGGGAATGAAGATGTGAATCAAATTGAAACGCTAATAGAGCAAGACATCGAAGTGATTGCAGCAGAAAAACACCATGTGGGCCATGCATTTTTGCAAATGGCTGATGGGATGCCAGCTCTTGGGATTGTTGCGGCTGTTTTGGGAGTTATCAAAACAATGGGATCCATCACTGAGCCTCCAGAGGTTTTGGGAAAATCCATTGGTGCTGCTTTGGTTGGAACGTTTTTAGGAGTTTTATTAGCATATGGAATCATTGGGCCTTATGCAAACTCTCTGATTGAATTGCATGGCAAACAAATGAAATACTACGAATGCATTAAGGCTGGACTTTTAGCGTTCATGCATGGCAATCCGCCAACGATTTCTATCGAATTTTCAAGAAAAATATTGCCAGAAGAATTACAACCAACTTTTTCTGAGTTGGAAGGAGTTGTTTCTGTATTGCCGTCTCCAGGAATATAGCAATGTCAGGAGATCTTAAAAAAAACATTATTATCATCAAACGGAAAAAAAAGTCGGGACCGCCACCACATCATGGTGGATCATGGAAGGTTGCTTATGCAGACTTTGTGACTGCAATGATGGCTTTTTTTTTGTTAATGTGGCTTTTGAATGTAACTTCCGTTGAGCAAAAAAAAGGAATTGCATCTTATTTTTCGCCGCTTACTCTTTCAAATCCTCCCACAGCTCAAGAAATTTCATTTGAAAAAGCGGATAAACAAACCTTTGAAGATTCAGATGACAAAGAAATAGAAGCAGATAATCCTGAAATTAGAGGTCCTGAGGATAATGTTGCGGATCGTGTTGTGTCACTTGAGGGCAGGAATCAAAGTATTTCTGGAAAACTTGGAAAAATGCCGGAGAAGAAAACAGCCAACAATCACACAGAGCTGGGCCTTTACCGTCAAAAAACAGCCAAAAATGTGAAGGTGACAGATGATTCCGGAGTGCGTCAAAAGGAATTAAATCCTAAAAATACCTCAAAAATGATGGACTCTGGGGTGGCAGATGAGGTCAGCCCTCAAAAACAAGAAAAAAATCCGGCTCAAACATACGAGCTAAAAAAATCTCAAGATGAAAGTTCTGATGAGAAAAAGGAAGATAAGAAAGAAGATTTCAAACAACAACAGAATATGATGGATGCTACAAAAGTCAAAGAAATGGAGAGTAAATTACAAGATGAGCTTAAACGTGTTTCAGAAATCGCAGCATATGAGGAAGAAAAGAAAAAATTTGATGAAATAGCTCGTTCTTTGAAACAAGCAATTCAAGACATGCCTGACCTGAAAGAGGTTGCAAAAAACTTGGTCATAGATTTGACTGAAGAAGGGCTTCGCATACAAATTGTAGATGAGCTTAAAAAACCAATGTTTGCTTCTGGAAGTGCGGTGATGTTTGATTACACAAAAAAACTCATCGAGCGTGTTGGGAAATCAATCTCAAATGTAAGCAATCGTATTTCTATTTCTGGGCATACAGATTCAGTTCCATATAAGAATAAAAATGGATATTCAAATTGGGAGTTATCATCAGATAGAGCGCATGCAAGTAGGAGGAGTTTGGTCAATGGAGGGGTTGACCCTTTAAGGATTGTTTCTGTTGTTGGAAAGGAAGATAAAGAGCACTTATTCCCAGAAAAGCCTAATTCTCCTGAAAACCGCAGAATTAGCTTAACATTGTTATTTGATCGAAAGCTTTCAAAAGAAACCAAAGAAAAGCTAGAAAAAGATTTAAAAAAAGATTTGAACCATCCTGGTGCGGTCACGCCTTTAAAGCGAGAAAGTCCATCGTCAGTTAAGACAAAAGAATTGAAAATTGCCCCTCCTTCTGTTGGGGAGAGTAAAAATGTTTTTCCAAAACTTGAAGGTGAAATCATAAGATTTACACCGCCTGTTTAATTAAGTTGTGCTTATTGATAATATCTTAATCTTTTTTTGATATTTTCGCTCTAGCGCGTTGTTTAGAAGAGGAATTAATACAAATGGTATTGAGATTTATCATTTTTTCTATGAGTATTTTTGTTTTTGGAAAAGTTGCTGCAAGCTATACGGAGTCTGGCGTTTCATTTGAGAAATATCTTGAGCTTGCGAAAGAAAAAGCAGGAGAAGCCATTTCAATTCAGCATCCAGCAGGGCAAACTGGGTATATGACATCTTGTAGTGGAGTGTTGTTAAATCCTTGGACTGTATTAACTGCCGCGCATTGCGTGACGGATGAGAATTTGAAACTTTTGCCAAATCCAGATCAGTATATTTTAGGGTATGGAAAAAATCGTTCCAATCCGAACTTTGTTTTTTCAAGTAAAACAGCAATTGTTCATCCGGCGTATAATACTCTCTTAGGTGGAGGAAGGATCAATGATATTGCTGTTATTTTGCTTGCTCAGCCATTTTATGGCGCTGATCAATATGTCCAATTCGCAAACAGGTTGCCTGATGTTGGAAAACAAGTTATTGCCTATGGTTATGGACTTAAAGGAGATGATAAAGGTATCATTTCTTCTTCTGATCCCAGCTTGAATCCAAACGATCCTTTTTTAATTGCATATCAAAGCATCCTTGAAAAGGCAATATTTAACGGTCAGCCAAGTTTGTTTGAGATGAGCTTTGATCGAAAATTAGATTTAGGAGGTAACGCTGCTCAAGGCGATAGTGGGGGAGGGGTAGAAGATATGGATGGGAAATTAATCGGTATTATTTCCTCGATAAGCGTTCCTCAAGTTGGCGAGCCTTCAACAAGTACGCAGGCCTCCAATATTACAACGCCTCAGATGCAAGAATTTATTTCTAAGAACTGGGTTACGAATACATTTCAAAAATGGACAGGAACCGGAAATGTGAGTGATAAATCCAATTGGGAACATGGCAATATTCCTCAAAATGGGTCTATGCATTATTATATTCCTGTTACAGAAGGCAAAAAAATGGTTGTGGATCAATATTTTAAAGTTGATGGTGTTGAGATGAGTCATCCAGATGCTTCTTTTGTTGTAACTCCTGGCGTAAAAGCAAGCTTTGAGGCAGGCCTCACAATTATAAAGGCAAGTGCGCAAATTGATGGTGGAATGGATTCGGGTTCTTTGATTGTAAAGGATGGTGCAAAGTATGTATCTCCAGAGCAAATTAATCTTTTTCAGGATGGGTATGTGTTTTTGAAAAATGGCACGATTGAAACTAAATTTTTTTCTATGCAAGGAGGTCATTTATCAGGAAATGGTTCTATTTTAACGACTTCTTTTACGCATACGGATGGGATTATTTCACCCTCTCAAGCAGATAAATCGGGAGGGATGAGAATTCAAGGGAATTACAGACAAACAGGTGATAAAGCCGGTATTTATATCCGTCTTTTTCAAAATGGTGAAAGCGATTATTTGGAAGTTGATCAAAACAAAAGCCCTTCCTTGCATTTCTTGCTTGATTTTCCAGATAAAATTTTAATTCCTGGGTCAAAGTATCCAGTTTTAAAGTCATCAGGGGGCGTTCAAACAGTTGCTGATTTTTCGATGAGCTCTTTATACAAAGCTTCTGGGGGGTATAACTGGGAGGGAGGAGTTTTATCTTTAAATATTTCAAGCTTTTCTTTGGGGGTCATGGCGGCCGAAGATGTGCGTCAGGTATATAAAAGCTTTCAAAATTTACGAGCATCAGGTGGTTTTATCCCATCATCTGTTTTTGATAAAATTCGAGGAATGTCGCATACGGGATTCTTCAAATCTTTAAGAGCACTATCCAATCCCTATATTGAAAAAGATTTGCACAAAACTCTAGGTAGTACGTTTTTATATGAGAAATACCAAGGCTTCAGAACGACCATGTTTCTTGAAAAAGAACACAGAAGTTTCGATTTAAGGCATTTTTCATTTCATGGTGTGAATGGGTTTTCTGGGGATGACGTTTTAGTGAACAAGGTAGAGCATTCGCCTTCTAGTTTTTATATTAGCGGAAATGTTTATGAAGCAGGGTCAAAATATATAACAGATGGTCTGATGGTTGGCTGGGACTTTGCCTCTGGAAATGAACTTTCAGGGATTGGTTTTTATTTTCGTAATAAATCATTTGAAAGTTCAAGTAAATTTGAACAATATCAATTAGATATTACTAAGGTTCATAGGGGCGATTTTACATTTTTGGATTATAAGTTTGGAACTGGGCTTCATAACCATAAAACATTTTCCCAGGATGAATGGGGGAATTGGGCGGCCAGTGCTTGCGCTAAACAAACTACACTTCAAAGCAGAGTAGGGTTTCATCATATCAACCAAAAATATATGCACTTAGGCTATGTTGGCTTGTCGGGAGCTTATACGGTTATGGACAACATGAAAAGCGTTTCACAGGATTTGGAAGTTCATACAAAGGATTATTCTGGAGTATCTCTTAATGGAAAAGTAGGACTTGAAAGTAAGCTAAGGCTCCATATGGAAAATGTTGTTTTTGAACCTTGGCTGCAAGTATCTGCAACAATTCCTTTTTACGAAAACATGCAAACACCTTCCCATACTTTATTTGGAGTAGAAAGTACGAAATTTCACTCATCAGGAGCGCTTCAGAACTCGGGGAATATTGCAATTTCAGGAGGAATTCGTTTAGGGATTAAAAAGAATATGATGATCTCTCTAGAAGGATCAAACGTAAATCAACAAAATAATGCAATCAATAAAATGGCATTAAACGCACATTTTAGATTTTGATCGTGAGGCGGTTTTTGTTTATCTTTTATTAATCTTTATGTGATGAAGTGATGATTGAGTTCAACTTATTAGAAAGAGAGTCAAAAAAATGAATAAAATATTTTTATCAATGTGTGTTCTGGGTTTAAGTGTTTCAGCTTTTGGTGCTGGACATGGCAATCAAGTAGCAAATCCTATTTTGCCCAATGGAGGACAAAGTGTTTCCGATCAGGTTAAGCCAGAAGATAGGTACCCGATTTTAAAGGGAGAGGTGGAGAGGATAATTAATTCTGTTGTTGCTGAACAAGTCCGGTGTGATGCAGACTTATTGTCAAAACAAAAAGAAATTTCAGACAAGGAAGCTCAATTAAAATCAATGCCAATGATAGCTTTTGGTGAGACAGGATCTCAAAAAGAAGCTCTAAAAAAGAGCATTCATGATTTAAAGAAAGAGGTGGCTAAGCTGCAATTGAAGAGCCCAAAACTTAAAACAAGAATAGGAATTTCTCAGACGATTATGGCCTATGCTTATTTGCCTGTTACCAATTCAGACCCCAATAATAAGGAGGTCACAGATGGCCATATCTTATCATCGTATGGATGTGCTATTGTGAAGGCAACAACAGATAGAGATTGCCGAATTCCAGGAGTTAATGGGCATCGCGGAAATATATTTCAACAGATGAGGCAAAAAATGAATTCTGGAAATGCGCAACAACCTTTGGCAACTCATTAATAATATTTTTTAATTGCAATAATGGCGGGAGGGCTTGATGAAAATATTTACTTATGGTCTTGTGTTTTTTTTATCTTGCATTGATATTAGAGCAAGTGATGAGACTCCTCAGGCTGATACAAGTGAGCCCTCCAAATCTTTTTCTGAAAAAGAGATGACTGATGTTTTATTGGCGCGAATGAAAGAACAATGTGTAAATGCGATTAAAATTGCAAAGGCAAAAAAACCAGATGCTAAAGCCGCAAAACGCATTGATGAAGCATCAGATTTTCTAACCAATTTAAACGATTCAGATGTTTCACGTGAAGCAAAAATAGCATCTTTTGCATGCTGTGTTATGAAAACAATGGGAAATTACAGATGCTCTGTTTCAACTATAAAAGAGCAGGTGAAAAACAAATTAAGTCAATTTTTTGAATGAGGGCACTGCGTGAAAAATGAGGAAAACAAGAGGCTGCATTCTAGCTCTTCTGATGTTTTTTAGTTTTTACGAAGATTGTTGTGCGATGAGCATGTTTGGCTTTTCTAGACCGCCGCCAGCAGGGACTGGCTCAACAACCTCTCCGAGATCTTCCAGGGCAAAGCGCACAAAGACACCCAGACCTCCTAAGGTCCAGCCCACTCTTCCAGATGAAAAAATTGATCAGTCTTCTCCTGAATCTGAAGGTGGGATAAGTGTCGATAATTCTGGAGGGGAAATTCCTTCTGTACAGGGAGGAGAAGAGTCTTCATCTGCTAATGGGGGGTCCGATTCCAATATTATTGAAAAGCCTCCTGCTGAACCAGTCGTTGCAACTGATACAGATTCTGCAAAGATACAAGCCATGAATTCTTTTCAAAAAACAAGATTGGATATGATGAGATGTTTGTGTGAAGAGGCGATGTTTTATGCAAAACGAGGAGAGGCTAATATTAAAACAGCTCCTCCTGGGGTCACTCTTGAGCAAGAGAAAAAATACGCAAGAGATAACTATTCAAATGCTATGGGTTTGATTTCAACAATGCTGGGAGACACTGAAGAGCTCACAGCGGCAATGGAGCATATGAAAAAACAAAAAGAAGATGCTGATTTATTTAAGCCAGATTTTTGCTCGATTCCGAAAAAAGATTCGGCCACTCCGCCAGGGGCTGATTGGAATTATAAAATTCATGGAGAGTGGAAAGATAAAGATGAAAAAAGCATGAGTCGAAGCTTAGGGTGGAAATCAAAAATTTCTCTTTATGCTAGATGCATTTCTTTATCCATCTCGGGTCGCAATTGCGCAAAGCACCCTAAAGAAAAATGCATGGCCCAGAGTAAAGGGGTTATAACATCAATGAAAGATGGAGCAAGTTCTTTAAAAGATAAAATAATGGGAACAAGCAATAAGCCAAAGAGTAAAAAGAAAAAGAAAAAGAAAAAGAAGTCTCCATTGGGCGGTATTGCTGGAACTGCGGGAGGGTTGGCAAGCATGACGCCAGCCGGCATGGCTGTTAACATGGCAACAGGGGGAGCTTTAAGCGGAGGCGCTACAACAGGAGGAACTCCCGCTCCGGCATCTAGAAGGTCGATGTTTTAATTTTCCAAGATTTTTCTTTTCATGAGAACGCAACCATAGTATACTTATCATATGTTGTTTTTATTAAAAGAATGGTTAATGTGCAGACGTATTGGATTCCTTTTATTTTTCGTTATGGGGTTCGGTTCATTGATTTTTGCAGCAACAGGAAATATTAAAATATCCGGGGACGATCAAGCATTAGCCTCAAGTTTAGAGCCGCATTGTTCTTTGTGTGAGACTGTTTTTGGAGGGGGTCCAGCAAGCCTTAAAAGTTTAAAAAATAAAGCAAAAGAAAATACAAAATCTTTATTGAAAAAACTTTCATCTCTAGGTTATTTAGATGCATCTATAGATTTAGATATTGATAAACAATTTCCTTTTAAAGTGACCTTTATCGTTAATCCAGGAGTGGCATTTAAAACGACTTCTTTTAACTTTACTATACAAGACCCTATTGTTGATCAGTTGCGTTTATTGGTGCCATCTGAACAAAATATATTTTCATTTTCCGATTATGAAAATCTACGTAAAAAGATGGAGAACTTCCTAAAAAGAAAAGGTTTTGCTAGGGCAAAAATTGATTTGCCAGAATTGCATGTTGATTATGAACAAAAAAGTGTAATTCCTCTTTATCCGATTTATTTGGGCAAACCTTACGTATTTGGAAATTATGAAATTGAAGGAAAGCCGGATGAATTAGATCTTGGCATGATTGAGAGACGCTTGCTTTGGAAGAAAGGAAGCACTTTTGATATTGAGCTGATAGAACAATCGCAAGAAGAGATTGCAGATCTTCAGATTTTTAGCGTGACCTCAATTGAACATTATGATCAAGGCGATGAAAATTTTCAAAAAATAAAACTAAAACTCAAAGAAGGGAAACATCAAACGGTTAGTTTCGTGGCGCGTTATTTTTCAGGAGAGAAATTTGGAGGAACGGCTTCGTGGAAACACAGAAATATTTTTTGTAACGCTGAACAATTTGATGTGAGTGCAAAATATTCCCAGACAGGAAAGGCGCTTATTGGAACTTTTGTTAAGCCTGATATTTTTGGATCTGTTACTCATAAGCTTTTCATTCAAATGGGCAAAATTGTGTCAGATCAATTTGCGTATAGTACTGATTTATTGAAAATGACGGGAGGGCTTAAGTATAAATTTTCAAAGACATTGACCGCATCTTCTTTGTTTACAATTGAAAATGATATGCAGGACTCACCAACATGGGATAGTTTGCAATATTTATCAGTAGGTGTAAAATATGATACACGCGATTCAACATCGGATCCAACAAAAGGATGGTTATCATCATTTGATGTGATTCCTTATTTTTCGAATCAAGCCTCTCAGATCCCAGTGCAGTTTAAACTTCAACAAACAGCTTATGTTCCCTTAGGGTCCGTAATATACGGAATTAATTTTAAAGGCGGAACGTTTGCGAATGCGAGTTTAAAAGATATTCTAAAGCATAAGCAATACTTTGGAGGAGGGGATGGCTCTGTCAGGGGGTACGGACCTCAAAGTTTAACAGTTGGGGGATTGGATGCTGATGGAGTTCCTGAAATGGGAGCGCTTTCAAAGGTTGAATTAACTCAGGAGATGCGTGTGAAAGTTAATGAAGATTTTGGAATGGTTGCTTTTATTGATTTGGGGATTTTTTCAAAACATATGAATCCATTTAAAAATATTTCTTGGATGAAAGAAACTGGCTTTGAGAAACAAGAATCTCCATTAAGCTGTAGTGTTGGACTTGGCTTTAATTATTTATCCATAATAGGCCCAGTAAGGGTTGATGTCGCATTTCCAATAGTTAGAAGAAAATTCAATGATAAGTTTGTAGATGATATCTTTGAGTTTTATCTTCGTTTTGGGCAAGGGTTCTAATGAAAAAGATATTACTTAATGCTGTTGCTATTCTTGGAATTATTTTTCTATCTTTATATTTATCATTTCCTATTTTATTGAAGTGGGGTATTGATAGACAGACTCAAAAAGCAGGTTACTCTTTTGATATGAAAGGCTTATCATTTCAGTTTCCAAGTATTCAAATTCATAAGGTTCGTTTTACTGAAGAAAAAACTAAGAAGGAAACGGAGTTTTCAAATTTTCGATTTGAATTAAATTTGCGTAACTTAATGCAAGGGGAAATCGCTTTTTCTCAAGTGAGCGTAGATGAGATTAAAGGCTTAAACGCCAAGGGGTCATTTTTTCTAAAATCCTTAAATCTTGCTGGGGAGATAAGTTGTAAGTTTTTTCATTTTTTATTTCGCATTGAACCATCTTCTGGGAAGTTTTTATTTCATACTTTAAAAGTCGCAGATCATTTTTTTAAAAATATCATGGTTAGTGTTGAAAAAACGGGCCAGCTCAAAGCCTTTTCCCAGGACCTCAATCTTGAGGGAAGCTTTTCTGTGCATGATGATGGGGTGGCGTATGATTTGTTTTTAAAATCTGGCTTAGTTAACTTTCTAGGCCGTAATATGATTCAATTGGAAGGTAAGTATTTATTCCAAAATAATGGAATTCAAGCAATAATCAAATCATATCTTTACAATAGCGCGCAAGCGCAAATAGATTTGAAGGTGGACGGTGATTTTGAAAAACTTTCTGTAACTCCAACAAGGCTTTATCTATACGAACGTGATTTTATTATTGATCCGCTCCATAACTTACTTGTATTAAAAATGGATCCTTGGGGAATTTTTGGAGAATTTAATTTTTCTTTAGAAAAATTTGATCAATTGGGGGATTTTATCAGTGGAAAGCCTGAACAAACTTTTCTCAAAATATCCGGACTCTTTGAAGGTGAAGGCTATAATATAAAAGCGACTGGGAATAAATTTCTTATAGGATCTCTTTTTAAAGTTAGTGATTTTTATTTGAGTGTGGATAGTAAAAAACATATTGAACTTAATATATCTAATAAAGAGAAAACCAATTTTTTATTTAAAGGTGTGTATGATGATTCAAAAATTAAAAATATATACTTTCAAGGCAATTACAGAGGAACCCCAATAAAAGCAAACAAAACAGAACTTGATTTTGATAAAGTTGATATTGATTTAAGCGTAGGTCAATATGGAAGATTTTCATTAAAGCATGCAAATTCTAAGACGCAAATTTATTCAAAAAAAATTCCAGCCACTATTTTAAATAATGCGATCAAGAATCAAAATATTTTATTTGAAGATGGAGTAATAAATTTTGATGCAGAGTATAAGGCTGGGGGAGAAGGTTATTTATCGATAAAAATGATTGGCCTCAAGTCTTCAGCTTTTGATCGAGTTTTTGGAAAAATTGATTTTGATGCGAAACTAGCATCCTATGCTTTATCGTCAAATTGTAAAATGGAATTGGGCAGAGAAGGTTTCCTATCTGCTAAATATGCAACTCCTGATGTTAAGCATAAATTTTATGATCCGTTGCTGAGCTCTTATGATGTAAAAGGAGATTTAAGAGTTGATGGGTTGAGTGATTTTTTAAAAATGCATGATGATACTCTTTCAGGGAGATTAGAGTTTTCTCTTAAAAAGCCTTCTGGAAAATTTTCTGTATTTAATGTGGCATTGAAAAAAGGGTATTTCGAGCACTCATCTTCTGGTGTCATTCTCAAAAATATTGATCTTGAAATTCTTAAATACGCGAGTGATGATTATATGAATATCAGTTTAAAATGTCGCGATGATTTTAAAGGAATTATGAATGGGAGTGGGCGTTTTTCGCTAAGCCCATCGAATTACGATATGAGCGGATCTGGGAAGCTTATGCTGAAGAATTTTAAATTATTAAATAATCAAGAGTATCAAACGTCTGGAAGCGGTGAACTGAGTATTGTTTTATCTCCCAAAGAAAAGAAAATCTTTGGCAATATAGTGATCGAAGATTTTTTAGGATACATGATTCCTAAAAAAGATTTTGAAATTATTGATATTGAAATTGCCAATAAGCAAGAAAAAAATGAGAAGATTGAAGTGGAAAGAAATTCAGACATAGGTCTTGATATTCATTTTTCTGTTCCTAAAAATTCGTTCAAGTTTTATGGAAGCGGATTAGAGTCTAATTGGTCGGGAGACTTGAAAATGAGGGGTGCTTTAAATTCTCCGCATATTGATGGAAGATTAGATGCATTTAATGGTTATTTTATGATTGCTGGGAAGAAATTGGACTTTCTAAAAGCATACCTGTTATTTGAAAATACACTTGATCCATATATTTATGTTGCAACAGATGCAAATGCTAGCAATATTGATGCTAAGATTCTTTATCATGGATTGCTTTCCAATGCCAAACTTGAAATTATATCGATACCAGCCTTGCCACAAGAAGAAGTAATTTCGCAGATTTTATTTTCTAAAAGTGCAAGCCAAATTAAGGGCCCAGCCCAAATCATACAGCTGGCTGATGTGATTGCCATTTTTAATGGGGGAGCATCTATCACAGGATTTTTAGATAAATTTAGGCAAATTGGAATTGATGAAATTGGGATCAGGGAAGATGTTTCTAGTGAAGTTTTTAAAACGTCTTCTCGGACTGATCCAGGCGTTTTTACTATTGGTAAAAATTTAGGAGAGAGGTTTTTCGTTCGAGCGGATCGTACGGCGGCGTTAGACTACGGAAAAACAAGGGGTGTGATTGGTGTGAAATTAACGCCAGAGCTATCGTTAGAAGCCATTGGAGAAAAATCTGATCAACTAAGCAATTACGATTTTGGGGTGGGGTTTGAATGGAAAAAAGATTTTTAGTATCCCTCATGAATCAAGAATTACAAAACCTTTCAAAAGGTTGGATTAATACCAATTTTGGCTGTGTGGAGATTTTATATGAAGAGGAAAAAATCGCACATTTATCTTTTTCAGTTGAAAAACATGACACAACTGACTATCTTCGTAAAAAAATGCGCGACTGGTTTGAGTCTGGGAAGATAAATATATCTTTTCATATGACTAGCTTTCAAGAACGGATTTATAAAGAACTTATAAAAATAAATTCAGGGCAGCGAGTTTCTTATGAAGAGCTTGCCAGTAGAGTTGGGTCAAGAGCCATTAGGGCAGTTGGCTCTTCAATGGCAAAAAATCAAGTCGCATTGTTTATTCCATGTCACAGAGTCATCCGTAAAAATGGAGATATTGGAGATTATGCAGGAGGGAAAAGTGTGAAGAGATTGCTTTTAGATTTCGAAGAACAAGGGGGGGATTTATATGAGTTATTTAGAAATTGTTGCGCGTAAGAAAAGAATCAGCATAGTATTATCATTATTGTTGATTGCGGGTGTTGTAGGATTTCTAATTTTTGCGTGTATGTTTAAAAGCTTAGCGATCTATCAAATTATCCCGGGCCTGAGTTTGGGAATTGCATCTGCTGTTTTTATCATTTTATTTTCTGGTGGATTGGCATTATTTTATGCTTGTTGGATGAATTATGTTTACGATAAAGAAATTTCGAAATTAAAGGAGTGATTGAATTATGAGTCAAGTGAACTGGGAATCAATCAGTCTTTTTATTGGCATTATTATATTAACATTAGCGATAACTTATTGGGCGGCAAAAAAAACAAAAACCACGGAAGAGTTTTATGCGGCTGGACGCAGTATCACAGCATTTCAAAATGGTCTTGCTTTAACGGGAGATTTTGTAAGTGCTTCAAGCTTTTTAGGATTTACTGGGCTCATTGCCCTTAATGGATTTGATGGGATTATTTATACAACAACAGGGCTTATGGGTTGGCCTTTGTTGTTATTTTTAATTGCTGAAGGTATTCGAAATTTAGGAAAGTTTACTCTTGCTGATAGCTTGGGAGAGCGTTTTTCTCTTCGCCCAATTCGATTAAGTAGCTCGATCAGCTCTTTAAGTATTATTATTTTTTATATGATTGCTCAAATGGTGGGAGCGGGATATTTAATTAAGTTGATTTTTAACATTGATTATTTAGCAGCTGAACTTATTGTTGGGGCTGCGATGATTTCGTATGTTATGTTTGGTGGAATGATTGCAACAACGTGGGTTCAAATTATC
The DNA here is from genome assembly GCA_964497925.1 of uncultured Alphaproteobacteria bacterium. Lineage (GTDB taxonomy): Bacteria > Pseudomonadota > Alphaproteobacteria > CAIYWZ01 > CAIYWZ01 > CAIYWZ01. The sequence goes on from CAZCFE010000006.1 coordinate 19,437, forward strand.
AAAGCTGTATTATTGTTGGTTGGCGGATTTATTATGGCAATTCTGGTGTTATCTAAATTTAATTATAATCTACTGGAATTGTTTTCAAAAGCAATTGAATTGCGAGGTGAAGAGATTTTAGCCCCTGGTAAACTTTACCCAAACTCTTTTGATATTATTTCTCTTGGTCTTGCATTTACATTTGGAACCGCTGGAATGCCCCATTTATTAATGCGTTTTTATACAGTCCCTGATTCAAAAGCAGCAAGATTATCAGCCGCTTATGCAACAATGATGATCGGGTTCTTTTATCTTTTGATTTTCATTTTAGGTTTTGGTGCAATGGTGCTTCTTGATTCAAAAATGATTCTTGCAACTGATAAAGGTGGGAACATGTCAGCAATTTTGCTTGCAAACTTACTTGGCGGAAATATGCTTATGGGGTTTATAGCAGCTGTTGCGTTTGCGACAATTTTAGCAGTTGTTGCGGGACTTACTCTTTCGGGCGCGGCAACAATGGCACATGATATTTGGATTGGATTGATTCGTAAAAATGCAAAGCCTAAAGAAGACATGAAGGTTGCAAAAATCTCGGCATTGATTTTGGGATTGCTGTCAATTGTTTTGGGGATTATTTTTGAAGGGCAGAATGTCTCTATTTTAGTAGGGCTTGCATTTTCGATTGCCGCATCTGCTAATTTTCCAACAATTTTCATGAGTCTTTTTTGGAAAAGATTTACAACAACTGGCGCAATTTCGACAATGATTTTTGGCACAATATCATCTTTGGTGTGTATTTGTTTATCGCCTACGGTTATGGTGGATATTTTGGGGTATGGGGAAGCAATGTTCCCTTTGAAAAATCCTGGACTTTTTACAATTCCAGCATCTTTTATTTTTGGAGCTATTATGACCTTTATCACTACAGATAAAAAAGCCTATGATGGATTTTCCAAAATTCAGGAAAAAATGTACAAGCGATAAAGAGCTGTTTTTTTTATCTTCAGCTCTTTATGCGGACAAGTTAAACGATCCTGTATCTGGAGGTGTTGACGTGTCAGGTGTTCTTGAAATAGTTTGCTGTCCTTGTCTCCAAGTATCGGCCATTTTATCTAAAGAGCGCGCAATTGATTCGCAAAGTTTTTCATCATTTGTGACGTTCATGTGGCTGATCATTGTCATCATAGACATATAGTAATTTTCAAGTTCTTTGACGATTCCTTCTTGAGATGGATCTGTTGCCTCTAAAACAGAGGCCAGACCTTCTAATATGGCAATAGCTTTTTCTGAAGCGTTGGTTCTTTGCTCGTAATCTTTTGTTATGAGGTGTTCTTTTGCTGTGCGCATATGCTTTGCTGATGTTGCAAGAAGAAGAGCCACTTGGTCACCGGGTCCTAAATTTGCAAGGTTTGTGGTTTGATATGCCCCAACCTGGCTTGCGTATGGATTCATTGATATACTCCTTATAGTTAACAATTATTATCATTGTAAAACGGAAGTGTTAACGATTCGTTACCATTTCAAGCGATACTAATCTTTTTTTTCTAGATCAATCAGTCCGAGTTTCTTAGCAGACAAAGATCCTGTTGCTGCCAACAAATTAAATGTTGCCATGACTTCTTTTTGTTTTGCCTTTGCAAGGGCCACTTGTGCTTTAACGTGCGTATCTTCAGTTTCAAATACCTGAAGCATGCTGAATGCCCCAAGCTTTGCCCCTTGACGAAGACCTTCTAACGCCAAAGATGCAGCGGCCACGGCAGCTTGTTGCGCTTTAATTTCATCACGTGCTGAAATAAGAGCACGCCAGCTTTTTGTTACCAGTTCGATGCCTGCACGTCTGGTGGACTCAAGCTGCATTTTTGCCTGTTGGATTTTATCAACCTCTTGAGCAAATTTTCCAGAACTCGCAAAGCCATCAAATAAATTCCATGTGGCTGTTGCTGAATAAGAAATACTGTTTACAGCGTTAGATGATGTAGGCGCAGAAGAAGTATCAGCGAGGGGTTTTCCATCCTTATCTGTCCAGTTTTTCTTATACCCAGCCGTTAGGTCAACGATTGGCATAAAAGCAGATGCCCCTAGTTGCCAACCCTCGTTTGCTGCTTTTTCTGCAAATTGTGCTTGGATGATTTTAGGGAACCTTTTGAGTGTCAGCTCAGAAGCTTCTTCCAGGGTTTTTGGCAGTTTATCTTTTGGAAGATCTGGAAATTGAAGATTTCCAGGAACAGAGCCAATAACCTTTTGGTAAGCGGCTCTGCTGTTTTCAAGATCACCTTCTCCGCTAATACGTTGGGCTTTTGCGGCCTCATACTTAGCTTGTGCTTGTAATAACTCGGATTGAGTGATTGATCCAACTTGAAATTGTGTCGTGGCGGCTTTATAGTTTGTTTCCATGGATTGTTCTGAAACAACATAAGATTCAAGAGCTTTTTGATTTGTAAGGCAGCTCATATAGCTTTCAATGGCACTGTTTAAAATTTCAGCTTCAGCACTGTTCAGAGCTGCAGCTTGTGCTAAAATGCCAAATTGAGTTTGATTTAATTTTGCAATGCTGGCAAAACCTTTAAAAATATTCAGCCTTGCCGTAAGCCCTAAATCCCAGCTGTACGCACCTTTATCTCTATTGAATCGTTTTTCCATGGCTTCTATATTTGATGGCGGCAGTCCTTCGTTTTCTAAGGCTTTTTTTTCTTCATCTGTATATTTAAAGTCCATTTTTCCAGTGTTATTATAGCTGCTAGAAAGGTCAATTCGAGGCATGAACTCAGACATTGCAATACTTTCGTTGGATAGCTGAACTTGGTATTCTGCCGCTGCTCTTGCAAAGTCTGGGTTTGTTTTGTATGCATCGGCCAAAGCTTGTTTGAAAGTGTCTATTTTTTTAATCGTTTGCCCAAAAAGGGAAGATGTGAGGCATGTTGTTAAAAGAATTGCTGTTGTGAATAATTTCATTTTAATATCTCCTGAGTGTTGAATCAATTGTGACGGCCCATTGGTCGATGCCGCCTGTTAAATTTGCAAGATTTGTAAATCCTTCAGATGCAAGGGTTGTGGCAGCTCTTTGGCTTCTTCCCCCATGATGACACATCATGATGATTTTTTTATTTTTATCGAGAGTGCTGATTTTGCTGTAAATTTGCCCAAGGGGGATATGTATTGCTCCGGGCAAAGATGATATATCAAGTTCCCATTGTTCACGAACATCAATAATAATATAGCTTTCTGGATCTAAATTCATGATATCCACGGGGCTTAATTGCTCGATATTGGAATCGCCAAATAAATTTTTAAAAATTGAAAACATGTTCTCTCCTAAATAAATCGCATGGTGGTATTTTTGTATGCGTAATAATTTTGTGTGGTTGATCTTGGTTGTTTTTATAAACGACTTTCCCATAAAAATAATTCGGGTTGGTGTTATCAATATAGATAATTCTTCCTTTTTCACTTACATGATCCCAAAGATGATGGGGAAAGACTTCTACTGCTCCATCAATGAAAATCAGATCATAAAATGATCCTTGGAGGATGGTTGGTATATGGTGAACTTTTTCTTTTGGATAAGTTGCTGTTTTTAGTCCAAGATTTGAGAGGTGTAAATTTTCATCAAGTTCCATAGCGTACACCTTGAGAGCTAAATGTGCTAAAACTGCACTGTAATATCCGCAAGAAAGAGGGATGGTCAGAACAACATCATCACAACTGATTTGGGCCTCTTGTAAGAGTTTGGCATATACTTTTGAATTGGATAAAAAACGATTGCTTCCTAAATCAAGAGAGTTTTCATAAATAAAAGATTCGTCTCTTAAACTGTTATTTACGAAATAGTCTCGCTCAACAGTCATAAAAGCCAAGAGAAGTTTTTCATTTGTGATTCCATTTGGCCTAAACCCATTATGGATCATATTTATTCGAGATTGCTTAAATTCCATGAGATGAACCATTATTCTTTTTTACTTTATTATTGTAGGGGTTTATTAACGAAAAGTAAATGAATGGATGTTTTAATGCAAAAATAGTGTATTGAGTTCTTGTTATTAAATTTATCATTTTAAAATCCTTGTTTTTGATTGACTATAGAACTATTATATCTTGATAAATATTATTGTCAATATAATTTGTCAAAAAAATACGTTTTCTTTAAACTTTCATTTTTAGCAAATTCTGAAATTGTATTAATATTTTATAGACGCAAGCTGCAAATAAAGATATTTTGTGTTTTCGTATTGTGATTTTATTCTATAGAAGGGATGTTTTTATGAATAATATGGATTTAATAGTATCAAATTTGATGAGTCCTGCTGTTATTTGTTTCGCAATTGGGGCTTTTGCGTCACTTATTAAAAGTGATTTGCGTGTTCCTGGACAAGTTCATGAGGGGATATCCATGTATTTGCTTTTTGCAATTGGGCTAAAAGGAGGATTGGCTTTATCTCAAACAGCATTTTTGGTTGTGTTTTATCCGATTTTAGCAACGCTGGCTTTAGGGGTGGCCACCCCTGTAATTTCTTATTTTTTGGCATACAAGATAGGAAAAATGGATCGTTTGAATTCGGCCGCTCTTGCTGCTCATTTTGGATCTGTATCTGCGGTGACATTTATGGCCGCGCTTAATTTTGCTCAGAATGCATCTATTGTTCATGAAGGGTTTATGACTGCTTTGGTGGTAGTTTTAGAGATTCCAGGAATTATTGTTGCGATTGCATTGGCTGGTCTTTTTGCAAAAAATGAAAAAGTGAATTTTAAAAAAGTGATTCATGATGCCATGACGGGAAAAAGCGTCATCCTTCTTGCTGGCGGGGCGATTGTGGGGTTGTTTGCGGATAAATCAAGTTTGGCGTCGATATCAAATGTTTTTATATCGCCATTTCAGGGGATGTTGGTTTTCTTTTTGCTTGAGATGGGGGTGGTTGCGGCATCAAAATTAAAGGAGATTAAATCTTTATGGTTGTTTATGTTGATTTTTGGAACTGTGACTCCTTTATTATTTGCATGTTTAGGTATTTTTGCTGGAAGTCTTGCTGGGCTATCTTATGGGGGGGCAGCAATTTTGGGAGTTATGGCAGCTAGTGCCTCATATATTGCCGCACCTGCAGCTGTAAAAATGGCGTTACCTAATGCAAATCCTGCTATTTACTTAACTCTTAGCATTAGCATCACGCTTCCTTTTAATATTTCAATAGGAATACCGTTATATTTTTCAATGGCAAAGATGTTTGCATTTTAAAGTTAAAATCATCGAATTATCAAAAAATTAAAACTTGCTTTTTAATCTTATTTATGCGTTAATGATAAGTGCGACAATCGGCGCGCTCGAACATAAAGAGCATAAGCGATCGATAAGTAAGACTTATTCGCGTTAAAGACAGGGACGGTACCAACGACTTTGTTTGCGATAAAGACTTCAAATCTTTCCAGATGTTCTAGTTTCGATCCGCCCACGCCGCATGCGCTGCCAGCGGGGAGGTACCTCCTAAGGTCAGCGCATTTTTTATAAGAAATTTAAATTGATTTTTAGGAAAAATTAGAAATGATACAAATTTTATTGATCGTACATATCTTCGTTGCAGTTCTTTTAGTGGGGATTATTTTAATCCAAAAAAGCGAAGGCGGAGGACTTGGAAGCGCTCAGCAGGCAAGTCTTTTCACAGCAAGAGGTAGTGCAAATTTTTTCACAAAAGCAACAGGGACTTTGGCTATTATTTTTGCGATAAGCTGTCTTTTGATGGGGATTCTGCTTGGTAAAAAAGAAGAATCAATTTTTAAAGGTCAACCAATTGCTCCAAAAACAATTGATATTCCAGCATCTCCTGAGAAAGTAAACATTCCTTCAAGCTTGAATACAGTTCTTCCAAAACAAGAAGATGCCCCAAAAGAACCGGTTAAAAAATAAGGATTAGTCATGCGTTATATTTTTGTCACAGGAGGAGTTGTTTCTTCCTTAGGGAAAGGCATTGCCGCTTCTGCAATTGGTGCGTTATTACAGGCCCGTGGTTTTAAAATTCGCATCCGCAAGCTTGAGCCTTATTTAAATATAGATCCTGGCACAATGAGTCCTTATCAGCACGGTGAAGTATTTGTGACGGATGATGGTGCAGAGACAGATTTGGATCTTGGTCACTATGAGCGTTTTACAGGGGTTGATATGAATAAAAATGACATCCTGACATCGGGACGTGTTTATTCAAATATCTTAACTAAAGAGCGCAGAGGTGATTATTTAGGGGCGACTGTTCAAATCATTCCTCATGTAACAGATGCGATTAAAGAATTTGTGGTTGACGGAACCCAAGATTTAGATTTTTTAATTATTGAAATTGGCGGTACCGTTGGCGATATAGAAGGGTTGCCATTCCTGGAAGCAATTAGACAGATGGGGCATGAATTGCGCAATAATGTTATGTTTGTACATTTAACATTAGTTCCTTTTATTCCATCTGCAGGAGAGCTTAAGACAAAACCAACTCAGCACTCTGTAAAGACTTTACAGAGTCTTGGAATTCAGCCTCATTTGCTTTTATGCAGATGTGATAGGATTATCCCAGAAGAGTCAAGAAAGAAGCTCGCGCAATTTTGTAACGTTCCAAGCAATTGCGTTATTGAAGCACTGGATGTTGACTCAATTTATCAAATCCCACTTGTGTTTGAGCAAGAGGGATTGACAGAGCGTATTTTGGAGCATTTTCGATTAGAAAGCGAAGCGTCAAATCTTGAAAAATGGGAAATTATTGCAGATAAAATCAACTCTTGTGAAAAAACAGTTAAAATTGCTATTTTAGGAAAGTATATTGGACTGCAAGATGCGTACAAGTCTTTGAAAGAGGCGCTTATTCATGCAGGGTTTGACAATCATGTAAATATAGAAATCAATTGGATTGATGCCGAGGATATGGAAGAAAAAGGATACCAACACCGTCTTGAATCTTTAGATGGCGTTGTTGTTGCGGGTGGATTTGGGAAACGTGGCACTCAGGGGATGATGAATACACTTGAGTATGCTAGAAAAAATAATCTTCCATGCCTTGGAATTTGTTATGGAATGCAAATGGCGATTTTAGAATTCGCTCGTAATATTTTGAATATTCATGATGCGAATTCGTCTGAATGGGGAGAAAATGGAACTCATTTGATAGGTCTTTTGACCCAATGGATGAATAAAGGTATTGTAGAGCAAAGGTCTTTGGACGATGATATGGGTGGGACAATGCGTCTGGGGGCTTATGAATGCCATTTGAAAGAAGGTAGTTTAGCAAGAAAAGTTTATCAAAAACCAATTATTCATGAGCGTCATCGTCATCGTTATGAAGTTAATATTGATTATAAGAAAAACTTCGAAGATGCGGGTCTTATCTTTTCAGGTCTTTCTCCAGATGGGACTCTGCCTGAAATTATTGAGCTTAAAGATCATCCTTGGTTTGTTGGTGTTCAGTTTCATCCAGAGTTGAAATCAAGACCTTTTGACCCACATCCGTTATTTGTTTCATTGGTTGAGGCCTCTTTGAATAAAAAGGCCTCTTAAGGGTTTATACAATTGTTTGTCCTGTGGATGACCAATCTGTGATGAAGCTTTCAATGCCTTTTTCAGTTAATGGATGCATATAAAGTTGTTTGAAGATTTTTGGTGGAATTGTAACACACATGGCTCCTGCTTTTGCAGCCTCAATAACATGACGAGGGTGTCTTATAGAGGCAGCTAAAATAGAAGTGATGTTGTCGGCATCTCTGATGTAAATTTCTTCAATTTCCTTGATAAGGGCAATACCATCATAGCCGATGTCGTCAATTCTTCCAATAAAAGGAGAAACAAAAGTGGCTCCTGCTTTTGAGGCAAGCAATGCTTGAGCTGCGGAAAAACACAACGTAACATTGACCATTTTTTCATCACCTGTTAAGTCATGGCAGGCTTTAAGACCGTCGACTGTTAAAGGAACTTTGACTGCAATATTGGTTGCAATTTTGAGCAATTCTTTTGCTTCTTCCATCATTCCTTTATAGTCAAGAGCGATAACTTCAGCACTGACAGGGCCCTCTATCATGGCGCAAATTTCTCGTAAAACTTTCTTCATATCTCCGCCGGATTGAGCGATTAAAGTTGGATTTGTTGTAACGCCTGATATTAAGCCAGTTTCGCAAAGCTCTCGAATTTCCAAGACGTTTGCTGAGTCTAAAAAAAGATCCATTTATTTTTCCTATGGTTAAGTTATTGTTAACATTTTCATTTTATTGTATCCCAGAAGGCATATTTTTGCAAATTAGGAGTCAAAATATTATGATTAATTTTTTTCTTTTTAGCTTCCTTTCATTTTTTTCGGTAAATGCAGCAGGTTTTGATTGTTTAGAGGTAGATTATTATGCAACATCAGATGAAGACGTTGCATCAGAAAAGTTATTCGATGGTGAAATTCAAAAACCAGTTACAGAAATTAATATTTCAGAACTATTAATTGATCCATTTTTAGTCCAAACTTACACTTCTCCTGATTCGAAAGATGAACACATTGAATCGGTTTCGAGTAAGCTTATAAAAGAATTAAATAATTATCTAGAAGAAAAAGAAGAAGATGCTTTCGATTATGCGCTTTCTTTGCGTGTTTTAGCTTCTTTTCAAAATGAATTAAAAAGTGTAAAGAATAGTCTAGATAAAAGGAAAGATTTTATGCAAAGATTAACCAGTTACCCTAACTGGATAGAACACATTATAAGCCTTGAAAAGATTATAGTTTTATAAGTGTAGAGTGTGTCCTCCTATGGCGCATGCCGCTTCTTTAAAGGCCTCATTAAGGGTTGGGTGAGCGTGGATGATGCGTGCCAGATCTTCGGACGATGCTTTGAATTCCATGGCCACAACAGCTTCTTGAATCATGGTTCCAGCTTGATGTCCAATACAATGAACACCTAAAATTTCATCTGTTTGTGCATGCGCAAGAATTTTAACAAAGCCTTGCGTGTTTTTAGATGTTTTTGCACGCCCATTTGCAATCAAAGGGAACTTGCCAGTTTTGTAAGGGGTATTTGCACTTTTGAGCTCTTCCTCTGTTTGGCCGACAGAGGCTACTTCTGGGTGGGTGTAGATGACTGATGGGATGGTTTTATAATTCACCTCTGACTTTTGCCCCATCATTCTTTCTATGCATACAACACCTTCCTCCATGGCTTTATGGGCAAGCATCGGACCTGGAATAACGTCTCCCACGGCATATATTCCGCTTACAGATGTCTCATAATTTTCATTTACGATAATTTGTGAACGTTCGTTGATTTGAATGCCTAGTTCTTCAAGGCCAAATCCCTTTGAAAGTGGGGCCCTTCCAACGGATATCAAAACAACTTCGGGCTTGAAAACGCTTCCATCTTCGCATTCAACTAGGCAAATATCTTGTTTTTTTGAAACATACTTGATTTTTTTAGATAATTCAAATTTAATACCTTGTTTTTCTAAAATTTTCTGTAAAGAAGAAGAAAGCTCCTCATCCATTTGCGGGGTTATTCTTGAAAATCCTTCAACAACAGTGACCTCTGTTCCAAGACGTGACCAAACTGACCCCAGCTCAAGGCCTATATATCCGCCCCCTACGACAGCCATTGATTTTGGAATTTTTGATAAAGACAAGGCCCCAGTTGATGAGATGATATGTGTTTCATCAATTAGAATGTTTGGAAGCTCTATTACTTTTGAACCAGTTGCGATAAGAATTTTTTTAGCTTCAATTATTTGATCATTCGCTTGAACTTTTGAAGATGAGATGACTTTTCCTTCTCCAAAAACATGATCAACTTTATATTTTTTAAAAAGCATATCTATGCCGTTGGTGAGAGATTTGACAACATCATCTTTATGTTTTAAAAATTGAGTAAGGTTGATTTTAAGATCAGAGCATTCAATTCCAAATTCGTTACCTGTGTGAAGCATTTCAAAATAACGTTCTGATGCCTCAAGTAAAGCTTTTGACGGAATGCACCCGACATTTAGACATGTTCCTCCAAGTTCTTTTCGTTTTTCAATACAAACAACTTTCATTCCTAATTGAGAAGCTCTGATTGCTGCAGCATATCCACCTGGACCTGCGCCTAAAACAATTAAATCATACATTTAAAACTCCTAAAGATTTAATAATAATCTGCTTGGATCTTCAAGCGCATCTTTGACTTTGATCAAAAATGTGACAGCTTCTTTTCCGTCGATGATTCTGTGATCATAAGAAAGCGCCAAATACATCATAGGCCTGATCTCAACTTTATCTCCAATTGCAACAGGTCGGTTTTGAATTTTATGCATTCCTAAAATTCCAGATTGAGGTGGGTTTAAAATAGGGGTGGACATTAAAGATCCATAGATTCCACCATTAGAAATTGTAAAAGTCCCTCCGGTCAAATCCGCAACAGAGAGTTTTTTGTCGCGTGCTTTTTTACCTAAAGCTCCAATTTCTTGTTCTATTTCCCAAAAACTTAAAGTCTGAGCATTGCGTAAAACCGGAACAACAAGGCCATCATCTGTTCCAACGGCAACGCCAATATCGTAATAATTTTTATAAATGATTTCATCATGATCAATCTGCGCATTTACAGATGGGATTTCACGTAATGCATTTACGCAAGCTTTTACAAAAAAAGACATAAATCCAAGTTTCACACCATGTTTTTTTTCAAATGAATCTTTATATTTTTCACGTAGAGCCATAATTGAAGACATGTCGACTTCATTAAATGTGGTTAAAATAGCAGCTGTATTTTGAGCAGTTTTAAGACGCTCTGCAATTCTAGAGCGCAGCCTTGTCATGGGGACGCGTTCTTCCAATCTGCGGCTCACTGTTGGCGTTAATGCTGATAAAACATCACCTTTTGTGATGCGCCCATCTTTTCCTGTGCCGGAAATAGAGTTTAGATCAACTTCTTTTTCTTGTGATAATTTTTTTGCAGATGGAGATGGTATTGCTTTGTTTCCTTCTGCTTGAGCAGCAATAGCAATAGTTGGGGGTTTTTCTTTAATTTCGCCTGGCTCTAAGGTTCCTAAAATAGAGCCTATTTTAACAATTTCTCCTTTTTTAACTAAAAGAGAGAGAATTTTCCCATTTACTGGAGCCACAATTTCCAATGTTATTTTTTCTGTCTCAAGTTCAATAATTGCTTGATCTGCTGATACTTCATCCCCGATTTTTATAAGTAAATTCGCAACAACTGCTTCACTGACAGACTCGCCTAATGAGGGCACAACGATTTCTAAGCTCATTTTTTAACTCCTTGCTTTTTCAATGATTTGTTTTTGTTCTTGCAAATGTATGTCCACATACCCTGTTGCGGTAGAAGCGGATGGGGGTCTTCCAATATATTCAATATTAATGAAATCCTCATAAAAATCTTTCAATAGGTTTTCAATTTGCCTAGATAAGAATACCCAAGCCCCCATATTTTGGGGTTCTTCTTGAACAAAGGATATTTTTAAAGGCTTTTCTTTTGATAAAGTTTTTATGATTTCTGTTTGTGGGAAAGGGTATAATTGTTCTAATCTTATGATTTGAGCTTCTACTTCGTTTTCAATCAGATCGTAGTATATTTTGCCCGTGCAGAAAATTAATTTCTTTGAATTTTGATTTGTGGATATAACTTTTTGGAATGAGGTTTCTGGACCGAAATCATCTAAAGTGGATACTGCCAGTTTATGCCGTAGAAGTGATTTTGGAGTGATCACAACAAGGGGCTTTTGATATGCTCTTGATAGTTGACGTCGTAAAACATGAAAATAGTTTGCAGGGGTGGTTGGGTAAACAACTTGCATATTATATTGAGCGGAAAGCTGTAAGTAACGTTCAAATCTTGATGAAGAATGCTCAGGTCCTTGGCCTTCATACCCATGTGGTAACAGTAAGACAAGTCCTGATGTTTGCGCCCATTTTGATTCACTTGCTGATATATATTGGTCAATGATTGTTTGCGCACCATTGGCAAAATCACCAAACTGGGCTTCCCATAAAACAAGAGTGTCTTTTGAGCAGGAAGAAAAGCCAAACTCAAATCCCATGACTGCAAATTCAGATAAAGAACTATTAAGCGCATCAAATTTACCAAGAGATGCAAGAGGAGTGTATGTTTTTCCGGTTTCTTGACATGTTAAAATGCTGTGTCTGTGTGAAAAAGTTCCTCTTTGACTGTCTTGGCCGCTTAAGCGTATTTTCTTTCCTTCCAACAATAAAGATCCAAAAGAAAAAGCTTCTCCTGTTGCCCAATCAATTTTAGAAATATCTTGCTTTTGTTCTAATTGTCTTGATATTTTTGAATTAATTTTATATTGAGAGGGTATTTGCGTGATCGTTTGTAACACCACCATCAAAGAGTTCAAAGAAACTCCGGTTAGGGTGTCCTGCTCTTCAAGAATAAGAGAGTTTTCATTGATTTGTCCTTTTTGAGCAACGTCGTATTCGTTTTTCAGTTCTTGTAAAATATCTTTTGTTTCAAGTCCATAAATGCTTGCAATCGATTTTTGTTTCACAATCTCTTTGTACATTAATGGTTGCGTGAACATGGGCTCATCTGTTTCATTGTGTCCATATTTACGATAACATACAAGATCAATAGCAATATCTTTTTGGAAGAGATGCTGGTATTGTGAGGCCATTTCAAAAGCAATTAAAACAGCATCAATATTGCTTCCATTAACATGAATAACGGGGGCGTTAATAATCTTCATAACGTCTGAGCAATATGTAGATGATTTTGTTTCATTAGGTGTTGCTGTGAAGCCAACTTGATTATTGATGATAATATGTATGGTTCCATTTGTGGAGTATCCATCAAGCTTGGACAAATTTAAAGTTTCAGTTACAACTCCTTGCCCCATGAAAGAAGCATCTCCATGCACAAGGATTCCAGAAAAATTCTCTTTTGCTTTGACCTGTCCCAGAACAACAGGGTTTACAGATTCAAGATGGGATGGATTTGGTGCAAGAGTAACCTCAAAAGACCCTCCAAGATATTCCGGAGTTGAGGTTGCTCCCATATGATACTTCACATCTCCTGACCCAGATTCATACCCGCCTTTTGGGTGGTGAATGAATTTTTTAAAGATAACGGAATAGGGCAGGTCCAGTATGTTTGCAACCGTATTGAGTCTTCCTCGGTGCGCCATACCGATAATAGCGCCTTTTTTTCCTTGGAATTTGATTTTCTTTAATAAATATTTTAATCCTGAGACAAAACTTTCAGATCCTTCAATGCTGAATCTTTTTGCTCCTTGAAATTTTGTGTGCAAAAATTGCTCAAACAGTTCTGCCTTTAAAAGGTCCGAAATGGCATCTAATTTTAAATCAGGAGGTATTGAGATTTTATTATTTTCTATTTTTTCAATAAACCAATTTCTTTCAAGCTCAGCCTCCAGATGCATAAATTCATAACCTAAATTTCCGCAATAAAGGTTATTTAAATGTGAGTCAAAGATTGGAATAGGTCTTGGTTTTTTGATATTCAAAGGATCAAGATTTGCGCTTAAATGTCCGTATGAGCGATATAAATCAGAGGCATTATTTTGTGGAGTTGTGTGTTCTTTGAATATGATTTTCCTTAAAGGATGTTCTTTTTCAAGAGATGTAAAAAATGAAGCCCAGCTTGAATCTATAGATTTTGGATCTTTAAGATAGGCGGCATAAATCTCTTCAATGTAATCGGAGTTGGCACCAAAAAGGTAAGAGTTGATCTCATCTTTATGAGGCATTTCTTATCCTTTCAGTATATTCTTCATTGTGATGCCAATATCTGCAGGTGAGTCAACAACGTGAATTCCAGCATCTTTCAAAATTGCTTTTTTCTCTTCCGCTGTTCCTGACTCGCCTGAAATAATTGCCCCAGCATGCCCCATTTTGCGTCCTTTTGGTGCAGTTGCTCCTGCAATGAAACTGACAATTGGTTTTGAAGATTGGTAAAACTTGATGAATTCAGCTGCCTCTTGTTCTGCTTCACCTCCAATTTCACCAATCATGACAATTCCGTGTGTGTCTGGATCTTCCATAAATAGCTCCAAAATATCAACAAAGCTGGAGCCAATAATTGGATCTCCACCAATTCCAACGCAAGTTGATTGACCAAGACCAAGACTTGTTAGTTGGGCAACGGCTTCATATGTTAAAGTTCCTGATTTTGAAATAACGCCTATAGGTCCTTTTTTATGAATAAAGCCCGGCATGATGCCAATTTTACATTCGTCAGGAGTGATAATCCCTGGGCAGTTAGGGCCAATTAAGCGTGTCCAACTTCCATTTAGCGCGCTCTTAACGCGTATCATATCAACAACCGGGATACCTTCAGTGATACACACAACAAGGTCAAGATCGGCTTCTATGGCTTCTAGGATGGCATCTGCGGCGTAGGGTGCGGGCACGTAGATTACGCTTGCATTAGCACCTGTTTCTTCTACCGCATCACGAACTGTATCAAAAACAGGAAGATTTAAATGAGTGGTGCCCCCCTTTCCAGGAGTGACTCCACCCACAAGTTTGGTTCCGTAGGCAAGGGCTTGTTCGCTGTGAAATGTGCCTTGCATTCCTGTAAAACCTTGGCAAATGACTTTGGTGGTTTGATCGATAAGTATTGCCATTTTTTAATTCTCCTTTGTTGCGTTTACAACTAAACGCGCAGCATCGTCTAGGTGTTCAGCAGAAATGATGGAAAGATCAGAGCTTGCTAAAATTTCCCGTCCAAGTTCCATGTTTGTGCCTTGAAGTCTTACAACCAACGGGACGTTCAGACCAACTTGTTTTGCCGCATTTACAATTCCCTGGGCAATAATATCACAGCGCATAATGCCGCCAAATATATTTACCAAAATTGATTCAACGTTGGGGTCGGATAAAATGATTTTGAATGCCGATTCTACTTTTTCTTTTGTGGCTCCTCCGCCTACATCTAAAAAGTTTGCAGGCTCACCACCGTAGAGTTTGATAATATCCATTGTTGCCATTGCAAGCCCTGCTCCATTAACCAAACAGCCGATATTTCCATCAAGCTTTACGTAACTTAATTCTGATTTAGCTGCCAATGTTTCTATTGGGTCTTCCTCATCTTCATCACGAAGTGCATTTAAATCCTTGTGTCTGAAAAGAGCATTATCATCCAAGACTATCTTAGCGTCCAACACAACGATTTCTTCTTGTTTTGTAAAAACCAAGGGGTTGATTTCGATCATGCTGGCGTCAATTTTTATAAAGCAATCGTAAACGCTTTTCAATGCTTGATATATTTTTGTCCAATGCTGCATATCAAGGCCAAATGCTTTTGTGAGTTGCCTTCCATGAAATTGCGATATGCCTATGCTAGCATCGATATAGAATTTGAGAATTTCTTCAGGGTGAGTGCTTGCGACTTCTTCAATGTCCATCCCTCCATGTTTGGAGGCAATAATTATAACTTGAGAAGTTGATCTATCAACAACGGCACTCAAGTAGAACTCTTGACCAATATCACACCCTTTTTCAACATAAACACGTTTAACAACACGGCCTTTTTCTCCTGTTTGAGGGGTTATAAGAGTCATTCCTAGCATGTTTTCTGAAATATCTTGAACTTCTCCTAATGAATTAGCCAACTTTACGCCACCACCTTTTCCTCTTCCTCCTGCATGGATTTGCGCCTTGATCACAAAAGGAGGGTTTTCAATTTTTTTGGCTGCATCAACAGCTTCTTGAGCTGTATAAACAACGTGACCTTCCAAAATTTTAAGCCCAACATCTTTTAACAGCTGCTTTGCTTGATATTCATGTAAATTCATTTTATGGTCCTTTATAATTGAAGAGCTTGAATCAAGCCTTCTACTGCATTTACAGATTGTTGAAACATATTTTTTTCATTTGCATTTAAGGGGAGTTCTATGATTTTTTCTATTCCTTTTTCTCCAATGACAACTGGAACGCCGATAAACAAATCTTTTACACCGTATTCCCCGTTTAAGCGAACGGCAGAGCAAATGATGCGTTTTTGATCAAAAAGATAAGATTTTGCCATCGCAATTGCTGCCGTAGCTGGTGCGAAGTAAGCAGATCCTGTTTTTAGAAGGCTTACAATTTCGCCTCCACCATTACGTGTTCTGTCAATAATAGCATCGAGTTTTTCTTGTGATAGTAAATTGATCTCAACCAACTGATCCAAAGACATACCGCCAACTGTTGTGTACCTTGTAATGGGAACCATTGTGTCTCCGTGCCCGCCTAGAACGCATGCATGAATATCTTGAACGGAAATATTAAGTTCTTGAGAAAGAAAATGCTTAAATCTGGCACTGTCGAGCTCACCTGCCATTCCAATGACATGAGAAGACGGAAGGCCGCTGTAATGATGAAATGCATGAACCATAGCATCAAGAGGGTTTGTTACAATAATGACGAACGCGTTAGGGCAGTATTGCTTTACGGCAAGCCCTGCTTGTTTCATGACGCCTGAATTAATGCTTAATAGGTCATCACGACTCATGCCAGGTTTTCTGGGGATTCCTGCAGTAATGATGACTACATCGCTGTCTTGGATACCTGCGTAATCGTTAATCCCACAGTAAGAGCTGCTACACTTAGAGGTCCCTGTGGATTCTGCAAGATCAAGGCTTTTTCCTTGTGGGACGCCCTCAACAACATCAAACAAAACCACATCGGCTAAATTCTCAAGACCAATTAGATGGGCAAGAGTCCCGCCAATGTTTCCGCTTCCAATAAGCGCAATTTTCTTTTTCAAAACTTTAACTCCTTTTGAATAAACTCATGTCCTAATATAACACCTTTTTGGTGAATGGTGTGCTCTAAATTTTCAAATACAAACCCTTGATGCGGAAGATTGTTTTCTTCAAGTACCTGTTTTGCAAAATAAAATTGCGACACTTGAACAACCATATCATCTTGGCCATGGATAAGCAAATAAGATACCTTTGAGTCAGGGTTTTCCCAATCATTTTTCCCAAGCAGTCCACCAGAATAGGCAATAACCCCTTTAATTAAATTGGAGTATGTGAGGCCTAAATGTAGGGAAAGCATGGCGCCTTGTGAAAAACCAACTAAAAATGTCCGTTCTGGGGGTATGTTTTCCTTTTTTTGTGCATCTTGTATAAGGTCTTTTATTTTTGGTAAGATAGATGCCATTTTCGATTGAAGAATTTCATTGGAAAACCTTATTCCTGTTTTTGTATCGTGTAAATCAAACCAGGCACGCCCCATTGGATTCATTTCGCATGGAATAACTCCATTTGGAAAATAGCATACTGCACCAGGAATGAATTTTGAAAATTCTTCCCCTAAATCAACCATATTGGTATTATCTGCGCCCCACCCATGAAAAAAGATGATTAAAACTTTTTTAAGAGCATCCGTGCTTGAGTTTAAAATAATTGTTTGAATATCTGACATGGTGATTCCTTATATATTTAATCAAAAGAAGACAATGCTGACTTGAGTCGATTTGCGACTATTTCAGGAGATAAAAGGCAAATGAAATCTTTCATTTCTGGACCTTTATCTTTTCCTGTTAGGGCCAAGCGTAATGCCATAAAAAGAGGTTTTCCTTTAATGTCTGTTTCGTGGGTGATTTCTTTGGCCCAATTTTGCCAGGACCCTTCAATGAACTGTGATGGAATGTTATTGAGAGCAGATGTTAAAACTTGTTTGTCCGTGTCTGCAAAAGGTGTAAAATTTACATCTGAGCCAGGAAATGTAATGTCTTGCCAGTAAAGAAGGTCGTCTAAGTTATCGATATTACCACCACAGGTTGTCCAAATTTGCTTGGAGATGCTGATTTTTTTTTCTTCCAGGCGTGATTTAACTTCTTCAAAAGTCAATAAATGCAATGTTTTTCGGCTGATCATTTCAAGATCTTGGATATCGAATTTAGGAGAAGCTTTTCCAAATTTTTCAAAATCAAATTCCCCGATAAGCGCCTCTAAAGAGTGCTTTGGTTCAATTGGATCAGAAGTCCCCATTTTTGCAAGCATGGCACAAATGGCAAGAGGTTCTATTCCTTTTTCACGTAAAGACCTAATACTCATACTTCCTTCTCTTTTGGAGAAGCCCTGGCCGCTGCTGTCGGAAATGAGCTGAAGATGCCCAAACCTAATTTGGCTCATATCTTTGCCTAAAGCTTCCAAGATTTGTACTTGGACGGCCGTATTTGTGATGTGATCTTCGCCTCTGATGATGTGTGTAATATTTAAATCAATATCATCTACAACCGATGCAAGAGTATATACGGGCATGCCATCTTCGCGCACCAAAACAGGATCACTGAATGTGACTTCATTAAATGTAATTGTTCCGCGAATTGCATCATCCCAAGAAACAGCTGCATCATTGAGTTTGAAACGCCAGTGTGGTTTTTTGCCTTCTGATTCAAGTTTTGTGATTTGCTCAGATGTTAAGCTTAGTGCTGCTCTATCGTAAATTGGAGGGTTTCCACGTGCTTTTTGCATTTTACGTATAAAATCAAGCTCTTCTTGTGTTTCATAGCAAGGATAAAGGCGGCCTTGTGCTTTTAATTTTTCCGCTGCTGCTTTGTAAAGATCAAGCCTTTGAGATTGTTGTGTGTACTGATCCCAGTCAAGACCAAGCCAAGTTAAATCTTCCTTGATGCCTTCGATATATTCAGGCTTTGACCTTTCAAGATCAGTATCGTCCATGCGTAACCAAAATGTGCCATTGTTTTTTTTAGAAAAAATCCAATTAATTAGAGCTGTTCGCACATTTCCAATATGCAAAAATCCAGTTGGAGATGGGGCAAAACGAATAATGGGGTTCATGAATACAATCCTTTAATTAATGACTTACGATAGATATTACGTTATGATTTTCTAAAACTCAAGAAAAACTGAGATTTTTTGCTTTTCTATACTGTGATATTTTGTATTTATTGTAAAATATTGCAATAAAGATAAACAGAGGAAACAAGCCCGAAAGTATGGCTAAAATTAAATTTCCACCATTTGGGAAGGGGTATATGTTTCCCTTGGTCACCTGTTTTGATGCATGTTTTACTAGAAAGTAATCTGAAAACCCTCCAAATATAATGTACGCAGGCACAACTATCGCAAGAACTATTATGTGCATTATACGCTCTATATCTACAAGACTTTCTTCTGTTCCTGTAATTAATGCTATTGATATTAGGACTGTGAATATTAATGCTGATGTGAGTAATACATACAGCATTCCAAGAGCTGCGATAAGAGGCATCCTTCTGTATACGCACCAAGCATTAAATGCAAAGAAAGCTGCCCAATTCCAAACAAATTTTTTACCTTTTTGAAGTTTTTCAAATGCTTTCACATAGTGATTTCCATCAGGATTTTCTTGTATCTTTTGTGCTTTCTTAGATCCATAAATATAAGTTAAAAATTGTTCTTGCGTTAAATTGTATTTCATTTTTTTAGTCCTGATTTCGTTTATTGTTTATATACTACCGTATTTATCAAGATCTGTCAACTTTTATTTTGACAAAAAATATGTAAAATAAAAGCATATTCTTCTGCGTACTCTTTATACATTTCAAATCTGGATGATTTTCCAAAATGCCCTGCTGCCATATTTGTTTTCATGAGAAGTGGATTTTGATCCAGTTTCATGGCTTTTATTTTTGCAAGGAATTTTGCTGGTTCCCAGTACCCAACCCTTGGATCTTTGATGCCCGTGGTCATGAAAATGGCGGGATAGTTTTGTGCTTTCACATTATCATAAGGTGAATAAGACTTGATGTAATCATAATATTGGGGGTTTTTGGGGTTGCCCCATTCCTCGAATTCTGTTGCAGTCAAGGGGAGCGTTTCATCAAGCATTGTGTTTAAAACGTCAACAAATGGAACTCCAAGAATGGCGGCTTTGAAGAGGTCTGGCGCTGTGTTGATTGTGTATCCAATGAGCATCCCCCCAGCGCTTCTGCCATCAATTGCGATATTTCCTTTTGAAGTATAATTTGTAGTGCATAGGTGTCTTGCGCAAGAAATGAAATCCTCAAATGTGCGTTTTTTGGTTAAAAACTTTGCTGCTTCATACCAATAATAACCTAAATCAGCGCCGCCGCGAATGTGTGCAATTGCGTACACAAATCCTTTATCAATAAGAGGAAAAATATGTGGGCGAAATTGTGGCTCCATAGAGATCCCGTATGATCCGTAACCATAAAGGTACAAAGGATTTGAGCCGTCTTTTTTAAATGTTGATTTTTTATAAATCAAAGATATAGGAACTTGGGTTCCATCATCTGATGTTGCATAAATACGCTCTATTTCGTAATCATTGGAATCAAATCCGTTAAACGTAACTTTTTTAATAAGTTCCGTGGTGCTTGAATTTACATATTCCCAAATCTGAGTAGGTTCACGCAAAGAGCTATATGTGTAACGAAGTCTGTTTGATTCATAATGCATGGTCAAAGGTGATGCTGCAAATGATTTAGCTGTTCCATGTTTTGAAAAATCTATCTCAAATTTTTGTAAAAGTGTTAAATGGTCGATAGCTATAATTTCAGGAACGCCTAAATTTTTTTTTGAAACAACAAGAAAATTTTGATAAGCATCAATTCCATCTAAATAGACTTCTTTGCTGTGTGGAATAATTTGAGTAATGTGACTCCAGGGTTCATGAATGCTGGTTCGAACCAATCTGAAATTTTTGCCCATGTCATTAATAAGCGCATAGAAATATTCACCATGATGGTCAATATGCGTAATATGTCCATCATTTCTTGATTTTAAAATGCGTGCTTGTGGTGTTTCTTGTTTTAAGTCAACAGCCCAAATCTCATTTCTTTCTCCTGTGTGAGGGGCAATAAAAAGAAATCCATGGGATAAAGAGGTTTGCATGTCTACCCAATATGTTGAGTCGTTCTCCTCATAAATAGTAAGATCCTCAGATTCTCTAATTTTATGAAACATGACTTTTTGCGAACGCCAGTTATCCCCACAAGGAATATAGAAGAACCCTTTTGAATTTGCATGCCAGTTAATTCCTCCAAAAACATTTGTGACTTGTTTATCAACAATTTCTCCTGTTTTTAAAGACTTAATCATAACCGTGTAATCTTCACCTCCTTCAAGATTAATGCAATAAGCCAAGTATTCATTATCAGGGGATGGAGTAACACCTGTAACAGTGCAAAACTCATGCCCTTTTGCCAAAATGTTGACGTCTAAAATAGTTTCAGTGTTGTTGTTATTTTTTCTGAAGTATTTCCAATAATCGTCGTGTTCGCCAATTTCTTGAAAATATGTGTATTCTTTATTTTGAATTGGAGGCTTGAAATCTTTCAAGGGAATACGTGCTTTAATTTGATGAAAAATATCATTAATGGATGGCTCAAGTGGATCAAAGAATGCTTTTGTTGTTGCATTTTCATTTTCAAGAAAATCAATAATTTTTTGATCTTTGACTTCTTTTGGCCAGTTTGGATCGCGAAGATATGAAAATTCATCTGTATGTGTCATTGTGTTTGCCCCAAGTGTTAAAATTAAACCTAAAATAATAAAAAAGCCTACCATAATTATTCCTTTATTGTCTCCTTTTTCGTAAAGAAAGAGTCCCTCCAAGCATCATTAAAATTCCACCTATCCAAATCCATGAAATCAAAGGGTGGTATTGTGCTTTGATTTTCCAGACGTTTTTATGTTGATATAGAATATAAACATAATATGTTCTAAATATTCCAAGAACGAAATCTGTTTTTGGGCGCACTGTGTCATAGTTTTTATAGTTGCGCAATTCTGGATATAAATTATGATCATTCCATTTTATATGTAATATAGTGGATGTGTAATTTTCTTTTTTAATTTCTGTTGTGTTGTTTAAGCTTAGCTCTTTTTTCATAAAAAGAACTTTCTGTGCGTTCTTGAGCTCGATTTCTTTTTCATGTTTTAAAAAATGATTGAAACTTATTCCGGTTAGAAAAATAAGAAATCCTGTATGGGCAAGCATGGAAGATAAATTCTTTTTATATGTCCAGATTGCAATTCCAAGCGCGCAGATAATCAGTGTTAATAAAATAAACGGAATAAAATCAAACTGTTCATAAAATATCAAAGTTGCGATAAGGGCTATACTTAAAGAAAATGGGGCAATATAATAAAGTAAATTCCCCTTGGTTGATATGGCGAAAATTAAACATAAGGGGTAGAGGGCGAATAAGGGGGCAACAATGGTTTCATAGTAAGTGTTGCTGATTTCAAAAGTGCTAAACAAGGGGAAAAATGTTGCAATGCCAATTAATAATGTAAAGCCAATAGCAAGCCCTCCTGGAATGTTCATTTTATCAAGGTTTCCTTTTTTTGAGTTGAAGATAGAGACAAGAGGTATAAATATCAAGAATATGCCAACAATTAGAAACCAGAAATTATCAAAATTTTGGGTAAAGTTATGAATTGATCTGATAAGTCCCATTCTGACTGTGAAAACTCCCAAGAAAGAAAATGCGAAACTTAAAAAAATCAATATCTTAAAATTTAAAGTTTTTTCCTGATGCGTTAAGTGCATGGCGCCAAGCAATAACAACCAAGGAATTAGGGCGATATTTTCAACAGCATCCCAAAACCACCATCCTCCCCAGCCAACTTCATAAAAAGCCCAAAAGCTTCCAGAGATAAGACCTAAAGTTAAAAATCCCCATGCAGTAATTAACCATTCTTTTTTTATTTTTTCACGACATGCCAGGATAGATGCTAAACAAAATATCATAATATACCCCATATATAGCAAAGGAGGGTGATACAAAAGAGCACTGTCTTCGAGTAGTGGGTTTATACCCCTTCCTTGAAAATCTCCAGAAGGCATTTCGAGAAAAGGAGATGCTTTGAAATAAAGAAGCGCTAAGAAATACAATTGAAAGATTCCAAAAACACTCAAAGATTTTTTTGGAATTTTCATTGAAGCAAGGCTCATGAAAAAACACCATACAAGCATTGATCCTTGATGATAGCTCCACGTCGCGCCAATTTTATAATACCAGGGATGGGATGGACAGGAGTAGAGTAGAACGCCAATAACATTTTGATTGTGCGATAAAAAACTGTAAATTAAAATTAAATATGCTAATGATATTAAAGCAAGGTGTATGATGCGAATACGTTCTATCCAAAACTGGTTTTTAAAGCCAGAGATAATTTGAATAGGAAGTAAAATTATCCCTAATAATAATAAAAAATTTCCAATATCGCAAACCATTCAAAACTCCATATATATAATAGTTTGTAGCACATTTTATTCAGTTTTTTGCAGAATTTATAAATATTTTACTTTTTTATGTGAATCTTTCTTTTAAAAAGTGGAGAGTGTGTTATGAAATTTGTTTTATTTTTATTTTTACCATTATTTGTAAAAGGGGTTGAGCTTGTTCAAATGCCAGGGGGAAGTTTGAGGACGCCTGATGTTGAGATCAGCCGCATTTATCCAGACTCAAATCCTTTAAATTTGGTGTATATTCACTCTTACAATCCATTGCATAACTGTGCAATTGGAATCAAAACAAGCGAAATTGAGAGTCCCTTTGAAGTTAAAACTGATTCAGAATTTTTCTTAATTGTTAATCGCCCTATAACAAATTCAGAGCCTTTATTGCTGCGTCCGCATTATTGGGCATCCAAAGATTCGGGTGGAATTATTAACGTGAATGTTAAAGTTCGCGTTGTAAGCGCTCAAGGTAATGTTCTTTTAGATGGAAATCATAATGTTAATGCGCATGATTTAGTTTGTAGCCCGAGCAATATGGGGCTTTTTTTAGATATGGCGCCAGAAAGATCACATCTTCTTTATTCTGAGGTAGAGATGCCCCTTGGAAAAAAAGCTATTACTTGCCATTGGATTCCAAACGAGGATCAATGGGAGGATATATGGCAATCAGAATTCCTGTCCACCCCAAGCCCCAATACGGATATTTTGTCGGAAAGAGTATCATGTATGTTTTCTGGAGATCCGCATTGGGAAATTGTGAGGAAGATCTTAAGTCATCATTAGTTTATGTTAGAGATGGTCTAAAATTGAATCGATACCGTTCTTAAAAATATGTATCTTTTATATCACGAAAAAGTGATTTTTAATTTCTTTTTAATATTTTAAAAAAAATACTTGAAAAAATATTAAGAAAGCATCATTAAGTGTTGTAGTAAAGATTAATAAAAGATTGTGATGGTATTGTGATGCATAAAAATAATTTAAAACTGGGTATTGTTTTTGCTCTTGCTGCAATTGCAATTTTTTCTGTAATGAACGCTGTAATCAAAGGAATCGAAGCAACATATCCCCCGGTTCAGGTTGCTTTTATAAGGTTTCTTGTTTCGATGATTCCTTGTTTTGGGTTTTATTTTTATGAAAAGAACAGGCCTGCGCTTTTTATTTCAACAAAATTAACACTTAAGCACTTATTACGTGGCGTAATGAGTGGAATTGGAATCACGGCTTTATGTGCTGCTTTTCGCATACTTCCTTTTGGGGACGCAACAGCAATTAATTTTTCTTCTATTTTGTTCATTACGGCTTTGTCTGTTCCAATGCTGCATCAGCATGTAGATCGATCGAGATGGACGGCTGTTTTAATTGGATTCGTAGGGATTTTAATCATCGCTCAACCTGGTGGAGATGTGTTCGGTAAGGGCGCCCTATATGCGTTAATTTATGCAGCAACAGATGCTTATGTTATCGTATCGGGAAGATTGCTAAGTAAAGAACATTCTCCTGGTGCAGCTACAGCAGTTTTTTGTTTGTTTGCAACTTTGGCAACTGGGATTGGCGCATGTTTTGTTTGGAAAGACCCATCGTTGAATGATTTTCTTATTTTGATAAGCCTTGGATTGCTCGGTGGGCTTGGATTTTTATTTCAAACAATTGCTTATAATTTTGCCTCTGCTTCTGCTATTGCGCCTATGGCTTATTCAGGAATGTTATGGGGAGGGATTTTTGGTTTTTTCATTTGGGGAGAAGTCCCTAATATGTTCCTTATTCTTGGTGGAATTTTGATTATTGGGAGCGGTTATTATATTATTATGCGCGAGGCAAAGGAGTCTGTAAAATGATGCACCAAAATATTCGAAATGGGGTTTTTGCTGCACTTGTCACAGCCTTTATCTTTTCATTTTTATATGCTTTAGCAAAAGTGCTGTCTGGAAAATTTGATATTGTTCAAGTTGTGTTTTTTAGATATTTTTTTGGGATATTTCCTCCTTTATTATACGTATCAAAGAAAAGAAAAATCTCGGATTTTATAATTAGCAAAGATATGCTCAGGCAACAAGCTCTCAGAGGAACATCTGGAATGGTAGCGGCAGTTTTGTTGTTTCAAGCATTCACTATGATGCCAGTTGGGGATGCTGTAGCTTTAACTTTTTCGAATTCTTTATTCTTATGTATGCTGTCTATGCCTATGCTTGGTGAAAAAGTTGATTTTGCCAGATGGGTTGCCGTTGGAATTGGATTTATAGGCGTGGTTGTAATGTCAAACCCGACAGGTGATGTTTTTAACTATGGGGCTGTTTTGGTGTTATTGTGTGCTTCGATAGATGCCTATGTGCTTTTGAAGGGGAAGTTTTTCAGCAGAACTATGCATATTGGAGTTGTTGTAGTTTATTATAATTGTTTTGCCGCCTTATCCAGTTTGCTGTTGCTGCCATTTTTTTGGAAAACACCGTCTTTTTATGAATTTGGATGCCTTGCGCTTGTTGGCCTTATGGGGGGGGTTGGACAATTATTTTTAACTTATGCATATAAATCTGCGCCTGGATCACTGATTGCGCCTATCGCTTATACAAATATGATATGGACTCTTATTCTGGGGTACACAATCTGGGGAGATCTTCCTTCAGTGTCTATGATGATGGGCGGTGGAATTGTGATTAGCGCTGGAATTTATCTTATAACTCATGCAAATCGTAAAAAGCATGAAGTTTTAATGGCAAGTGAATTGAAAACTTTTGAAAAGAATATTGAAGATAAAAAAAGTGCATAATTTTAACTTCTTGTTAATTTCTTGATTGATTTTCGTGAACGATATGATAATCTCAGATCCGAGTATATTTTTTCCCTAAGGTTAAAAGTATGATTATTTTTTTAATTTAAAGATAGGAGCTGAAAATATGAGCGGACAACCACTCAAAATAAACATTGGAGAACGAAGCGTGGAAAATAAAAAAACGCAAAAAAATGATATAATAAAGCCATTTATTTCGGCATCAACTATTCTTCCTGAAATTACAATACGTGGAGTATTGTTGGGGATCTTTTTGGCAATGGTTTTAGGGGCTGCAAACGCTTATCTTGGTTTGAAACTTGGATCAACGATTACAGGATGCATACCTGCTGCTGTTGTGTCTATGGTTTTATTACGCCATTTTAAAAATTCGAATATTTTAGAAAATAATATGGTTCAAACAATTGCTTCAGCTGGTGAGGTTATTGCTGCAGGTTTAGTTTTTACTCTTCCGGCGGTTGTAATGATGCACTATTGGGCAAATTTTGATATTTTAACAACAACATCAATTGGGATTATTGGTGGAATTTTGGGGGTATTTTTCTCAGTTCCTTTGCGCAGAACATATATCGTCCAAGCAAGACTGAAGTATCCTGAAGGTGTTGCGACAGCTGAAGTTTTGAAATCAGGTGAAGCTGGGACTGCTGGAGCAAAAGAATTGATGATTGGGGGCCTTTTTTCTTCTGTTATCACTTTTTGCCAGACAGGTCTTGGTATTTGCGCAGAAGTTGTGCATAAGTGGATAACTCTTCCTGGTGGAACAACTTTTGGTATTGGGACAGGCTTGTCTTTAGCTATGATCGGATCAGGATTTGTGATTGGTTATAAAGCATGTATTGCGATGTTGATTGGTGGGGGGATAACTTGGTTAGTAGGTATCCCTTTCTATACAACCGTTTTTGGAACACCAGAAGGAAAATTTGGATATGATGCTGCTGCTGCTCTTTGGGCAAGCCACATGCGTTTTATTGGCGTTGGTGCTTTTATGGTGGGTGGTCTATGGACGGTCGTTAATATTGCAAAACCAATTCAAAAAGCGATCGTATCATCTTTAGAAGCAATTCGTGAAGCAAGAATGGGCAGAGCCCCAGCTGAAATTAGAACAGAAAAAGATATCCCCATGAATTGGGTTATTATGAGTACAGTTCTTTTTGCTGTTCCAGTTTTCATTCTTTGTTATTATATTTTAGAGACGATTAATCTGGATCTTTCTCAAGGGTTATTTTGGGCTGTTGTCTCAATTTCTACAGTATTTGCTTTGGTTGTTGGGTTTTTGTGCGCGTGTATTTCATCGTATATGACAGGTATTGTTGGATCTTCGCATAATCCTTTATCTGGAGTGACGATTATGGGCGTAGTTCTTCTTTCTGCTATTTTATATGCAGTATTGGGAACAAGTGTCAACTTTTCACAAAATGGTATTGGTATTGCCGCAATGATTATGATGCTATCTGGCATTACATGTTGCGCTGCTGCTGTAGCAGGGGATAATCTTCAAGATCTTAAGACAGGTCAAATTGTTGGATCCACACCTTGGAAACAACAGGCTATGTTGATTGTTGGTGTAATTGCGGGCGCGCTTGCAATTGGACCTGTGTTTCAAATTCTTTATGAAGCATATGGTTTAACAGGAGCTCTTCCAAGGGCGGATATGAATCCTGCTGCTGCGATGTCAGCCCCAAAAGCAGCGCTTATGGCTGATATTATTAAAGCTATTTTTACAGATACTATTAATTGGATCTTGTATGGTATTGGTGGCGCTATTGCCGTTGCTGTGATTTTTATTGATAATCGCCTTAAGTCACAAAATGCTGCTTTCAGGCTCCCAGTTTTGGCTGTTGCAATTGGTATTTATTTACCATATGCGGTTACAACTGCGGCTCTTTTGGGAGGGTTTATTTCATATCTTGTTGAAAAGCGCACTGCGCAATCACGTAAAGGGTTGAGTGATGCAGAATCTGCGCAATTAATTGCAAAGATTGAGCAAAAAGGACTTTTGTATTCAGCAGGCCTTATTGCAGGAGAAGCACTTATGGCGGTGGCTTTAGCCATTCCATTTGCATTCTATCAAACAAATACTCTTTTCCAAATTAAGTCGATTGCATCCAACAGTTTCTTAACAATGATTTTGGGTGGGGGGCTTGTGTTCTTTGTTTCTTACCATTTTTATAAATCTACAGTAAATGCTGGAAAGTAATTAAGAATAAAAAAAGCGCTAGATGTTTTCTCTAGCGCTTTTTTATTGTTTTATGTTTATGGAGCAACAAAATTAACCATTCTTTTTGGTATAATAATTGTTTTTTTGATTTCTTTTCCTTCTAAGAATCTTGCCACGTTTGAATCATTTTGACATAGCTGTCTTAAGGATTCATCATCTATATTGGCATCAACATTAATTTGTGCGCGCATTTTTCCGTTCACTTGAACACCTATTAAAATTGTATCATCAACCAAAAACTCATCAAGAGCCTTTGGAAAAGCGATTTTATAAAGTGGCTCTGATGAAAACTTTAATTCTTCCCAAAGCTGTGAAGTGATATGAGGAATAAAAGGAAAGGCAAGTTTTAAAATGGCTTCTATGGCTTCTTTCACAGCTTCTTGATCTTTATGTGTTTGGATTTTAAAATCTGCAATTGCATTGCTGAGTTCACGAATTCGAGCAATTGCTCTATTGAAAGCGAATCTTTCAATATCCTCTTCAATTTTGGCAATTGTTTTATGTGTCATTTTTCTTAAAAATAAGGTATCAGAATCTTTATCTTCGAATGCAGAAGTAAGATCTGCTTGCATGCAAATACGCCACAGTCTGTGAATATATTTCCAGCACCCATCAATGCCAGCATCAGACCAATCTAAATCTTTTTCAGGAGGTGTGTCTGAGAGCATAAATAGTCGCGCTGTATCAGCTCCATAAGCTTTGACAATATCTTGAGGGTCTATCACGTTTTTCTTGGATTTGCTCATTTTTTCACAGCGTCCAATTTTAACTTCTGAACCATCAGATAGGGTGAATGCTTTATTACCTTCAAATTTGATATCAGTAGGAGATAGCCATTGATTGTTCATATCTTTGTATGTCTCATGACAAACCATACCTTGTGTCATAAGGCCTTTGAAAGGTTCTTGAATGCCAATATATCCGCATTTGTTTAACGCTCGTGTAAAAAAACGTGCATAAAGAAGATGAAGAACAGCATGTTCCACACCGCCAATATATTGATCAACTGGCGCAAAATAATCGATCATTTTTCGATCAAAAGCTTGTTCTGTTTGATCTGGGCATATATAGCGTAAGAAATACCATGAAGACTCAAAAAAAGTATCCATGGTGTCTGTATCACGCAATGCAGAAGATTTACAGCTTGGGCATGTTGTATGTTTCCATGTTGGATGATGATCGAGCGGATTTCCAGGTTTATCAAAAGTAACATCGCTTGGCAGAACAATAGGGAGTTCATTCCTTGGAACAGGAACAATTCCGCATGAAGGGCAGTGAACAACAGGAATTGGGCAGCCCCAGTATCGTTGACGAGAAACTCCCCAGTCACGAAGTCGGTATTGGATAACGCCCTTGCCGCTATTTTGTGATTCTAATTTTTCAATCACTTTTTGTTTTGCGCTTTGAGATGTAAGCCCTGTTAAAAAATCAGATTCAATTGCAATACCTTCTGATGTGTAGGGTAGTTCAACAGAAGTCTGATCTTCAGGCGCAACAACTTGAATAATTGAAAGATTGTATTTTGTTGCAAACTCAAAGTCACGCTGATCGTGAGCTGGGCATCCAAAAAGCGCACCAGAGCCATAATCCATAAGAACAAAATTTGCAATCCAAACTGGGATTTTGCGTCCTTTTAAAAAAGGGTGTGTCACATAAAGCCCTGTTGCAATTCCTTTTTTTTCCATTGTTTCTAAAGCGACTTCGGATGTTCCTTGTGTGTCGGCATCTTTTATAAAATCTGCAATTTGAGAATTTTGTTTTGCAAGAGATTCTGCAATTGGATGGTGAGGGGCAATGGCAAGGAAAGATGCGCCAAAAATAGTATCTGGCCTTGTTGTAAAAATTTCAATATGAGAATCTTTATCTACAATATTAAAATAAATGTTTGCGCCTTGCGATTTTCCAATCCAATTTTCTTGCATCAGTTTTACTTTATCAGGCCATTTATCAAGTGTTTTGAGTCCATCTAAAAGGTCGTCGGCAAAATCGGTAATTTTCAAAAACCATTGATTGAGCTGTTTTCTTTCAACAAGTGCACCAGATCTCCATCCACGTCCATCAACGACTTGTTCATTGGCAAGAACAGTGTTTTCAACTGGATCCCAATTTACCCAAGAATTTTTTTGATAAACCAAATTATTTTCTAAAAAGCTTAAGAAAAATTCCTGCTCATGTTTGTAGTATTCAGGTGTGTGTGTTGCAAGCTCTTTAGACCAATCATATGAAAATCCAATTGATTTAAGCTGTTCTTTCATATCTTGAATATTGCTTTGTGTCCAGGCGGCAGGGTGGACTTTTTTTTCTAATGCTGCATTTTCAGCTGGAAGTCCGAACGAATCCCATCCCATGGGATGAAGAACATTGTATCCTTGCATGCGCTTAAATCTTGCAATAACATCCCCTTGGCTATAGTTGCGGACATGTCCCATATGAATTCTGCCAGAAGGATAAGGCAACATTTCCAGTACATAATATTTAGGTAAAGATGGATCGAATTTTGCAGCGTCTACCTTTTCTTTATCCCAAATTTTTTGCCACTTATCTTCGGTCTCTTTTATCAAATATTGACTCATTTTTTATTTTCTTCTTTCTTTTCTTTTTCCTGAATGGGGAATTTCAGTTCTCCAAATATTTTTCCTTTTTTTTGTGCTAGAACTTCCTGTTTATCTTTCGGGGAGTCCAATTGAGCTTCTTCACCAGAACAGCCTGATAATAAAAACAATACCATAAAACCAATAACTTTGTCAAACATTTTTAACCTCTTTTTTATATCTTGTTGAATTAATTCTATATAGTTTATGCCTACTTATAAACAAAATAATTTTCATATTGAACGTTTGACATGAATAGATAGTAAAAGGTGTCATGATTTTTAAAATAGATGAGTAATGGCTTTTGTGGATAATGTTAGGCGAAGTGGTTTGAATTTTATAGAAATATTTTCTAGCTCACAAGAAAAAGCGTGTGCATACGAATATCTTATAAAGTCAGATTTTTTGTACGTGATTATGGAGTTGAGAGAATAAAATGACCTGTTGAATATAATCTTAAAGATCTTGGCCTGGAATTTCAAAATCACGCAATACATAGGGTGCACAGAAAGACGACTTTTTTTTAGCCAGAGAAGGGGAAAGCTTTTCTCAGATACAAAGCGTTTTAGGTTTATTGCAAGAATACAATGATCAAATTTTGACAGCTTTGTGAGTGCATTCTGATGATGTTCAACGTTTTGTTCCGCGATTGCAGAACCCGCGATGGAGGGGAGTTTTATAACAATTCAGGGGATGGCTGCTGAACTCTCTGGATCAGAAGGCGAAACTGATGAATCAGATTGTGGTCAATTATCTAAGGTGAGTGATTTTTGCAACAGGCAAGAATTATTTTCCAAAATATGGCGAATAAGATTGTTTTTAATATTTATAACTGATATATTTGTTGTGAAAGTATTTAATTAACAATAAAGGTTTTTGCTATGTTTTTCTTAAAGTGTAAGCTTATTTTTCTGGCTCATTTTCTTTTAAGTGGAGCTGTATGTGCAAAAGAACAGCCCAATTCAACATTTACGCTTGATAATGGGTTGCGTGTTTTTGTATTGACGAATACGCGCGTTCCTGTTGTGTATCATTCTGTTTGGTATAAAGTTGGAAGTACTAATGACCCTATTGGGAAATCCGGTATGGCACACTATTTAGAGCATATGATGTTTAAGTCGAGTAAAAATTACCCAAGTGGCGAATATGTTAAAATTGTTGAAAGGTGCGGAGCAAGATATAATGCCACAACGTCTTATGATCGCACAAATTACTATCAAACAGTGGATAAAAAGCATCTTGAGACAATGATGAAGCTTGAAGCTGATCGTATGGTGAATTTAACAATGGATGAAAAAGAAGCGCTATCTGAGAGAAAGGTTGTGATTGAAGAACGCCTTATGACAAGAGATAATCCTCCAGAAGGAAGGCTATCAGAAATGTTGATCGCGCATTATTATTTGCACCATCCCTATAGAAGACCAGTTATTGGGTGGAAACATGAAATGGAAACGTATACGCATCAAGATGCCTTGAATTTTTATAAAAAATTCTATTCGCCCAGCAACGCAATGATCATTTTATCTGGAGATATTACCAAGGAAGAAGCAAAGGCTTTAACTCAGAAGTATTACGGATCCATACCTGCTGCGCCTGTTGAGGAAGCAACGTATCTTCAAGAGCCGGATAATCATCAAATAACAGCTCAATTAGAGCTTAAAGATAAAGATTTTGGCACCCCTTCATTTAGTTTTGTATTTAAGGGGATTTCATGGAAAGATGATATAAAGAAAGCCTATGCATTAGACGTTGTTGCATCTTTATTGAGCGGAAAAACAGGTCTTTGGTATGATACTTTGGTCGAAAAAGAAAAAATCGCAACAAATGTTAGCGTAAGCTATCATGGCTTTGTGTTTGATGTTGCGGCTCCTTTTGAAATTGAGCTGTCTCTTCCTAAGGGAGCAGATGTGGGTCTTGCAAAAAAACGCTTGGCTTTGCTCATTGAAGATCTTGTCAAGAACGATTTAAGTGATGATGATGTCAAGCTTGCCAAAACAAAAGCAACAAACGTGTTTGATTATATTAAAGATAGTGCAACAAGTTATGGGAATTTTGTGGGGGGCTTGCTGATTAAAGGGTTTACGCTTGATCAAATTGAATCCATGCGAGATAACCTTGATAAGGTGACTAAAGAAGATATGAAAAAGGTCATTAAAGAGATTTTTGGGGTTCCTCCTCGGGTAATTTCTAGCGCACTTCCTCAAGAATAATAAATTGGAGTTTTTAAGTTATGAAGAATTTTCTTTTAGTATGTGCTTTGACTGTATGTTTTTTTGCAAAACTGCAGGCAATTCAAGTTATTCCACTTGAGACGAAAAAAGGTATTAAGGTCTGGTTTGTTGAAGAAAAAAATTCTAATATTATTTCTTTAGGGGCCGTTTTTAAAAATTCAGGAGCAGTTCACGACCCAAATTCAAAATTAGGGCTTTCTGGATTTGCGTCTAGCCTGATGACGCAAGGAACTAAAAACCTTGAATATAAAGCATTTATCAGGAGGCTTGAAGAATTGTCAATTTCCTCTCTGAGAGTTGGATCTACTGGGGATCATATTGATATATCTTTGGTGACATTAGTCAGAGCTAAAGACGCGGCTTTTGGTTTATTAAAAGAGGTGTTGATGCAGCCACGTTTTGACGCGGTTCAGATGCAGGTCCTCAAGGATCAAGCGATTTCTGCGATACAAGAAGAAGAACGTAACCCTCAGAGTGTTGCTTCAGTAAAAGGTGCAGAAATTCTTTTTAAAGATCATCCTTATGGCAGACGTAATAGAGGAACGATTGAGAGCATTAACAGTATTGCTATAGAAGATTTGCAAGATTTTATTTCCACAAGATTTGCAAGAGACAGGTTAATTATCGGCATATGTGGAAACATGACTAAGGACGAGATTATAAGCTTAGTAGATAATGTTTTTGGTGACTTGCCAGCTCAAAGCAAACTGCCAGAAATAGCCAAAATTAATCCACTTTTGAATAATGACATCACGCATATTGAATGGGATATTCCTCAAACAGTAATAAGATTTGCTGGTCCTGGGGTTTCTGTTCAAGATCCAGATATTTATGCCGCTAGTATTTTATTTCATTTGCTTGGAAGTGGATTTGAGGGGCGTTTGATGCGTGAAATTCGTGTGAAACGGGGCCTTACTTATGGCGTTGGCGTGGGGCTTATGAATATGGAAAAATCAGATATTTTTGCCGGGGGAATGGCAACAAGCTCTCAAAATGCGATGCAAGCTATTGAAGCGGTTAAGGAAATCTGGAAAGATGTCATTCAAAATGGTGTTACGCAAGAAGAGGTTAATAAAGCTAAAGATTCTCTTGTTAATTCATATGTTCTTAATTTTATGCAAACTGCTCAAATAGCTGGTCAATTGGTGGGGCTTCAGCTTGCAGGGCGTGATATTGATTATTTTAATAAACGTAATGATTTGGTTCAAGCTGTTACTTTGGAAGATGTTAACCGTGTTGCAAAAAAATTGCTGAATGTGGATAAGCTTCCTTTTGTTAAAGTTGGGAAAAAGTAATGATTGTAGGGAGCTTTCCTTTCTCAAGGCCTAGAAGATTGCGTTCATCTGGATGGATGCGTGAAATGTGTCAGGAATTTGGTGTTGTCTCTGGTGATTTGATTTTACCTTTATTTATAAGGGAGGAGGGGACATCTTCTATTATTTCCTCTATGCCGGGTGTTTCGCGTTTGATGATTTCTGAATTGTTGCCTGTGGTGCATCGAGCTTTAAAACTGGGAATAAAAGCGGTAGCTTTATTTCCAGTTATTGATACTGCCTTTAAAAATGAAAAAGGAACACTTGCATATAGTGAAGATAATTTGATATGTAGAGCAATACGTGCAATCAAAAGCTCTTTTCCGGAAATAGGTGTGATTGCCGATGTTGCGCTGGACCCATATACATCTCACGGTCAAGATGGCGTTGTTTTAAAGGGGAGAGTGCACAATCAAGAAACAATTGAAATGTTATGCGCGCAAGCTCTTGTTCAGGCTCAATCTGGATGTGATATTATTGCGCCTTCGGATATGATGGATGGACGTGTTATAGCGCTTCGTCAGGCTTTAGATACAGCTTCTTTTGATGGGGTTTCGATTATGAGCTATGGCGCAAAATATTCATCTTGTTTCTATGGCCCATTTCGTGATGCTTTAGACAATAAAGCAGTTGTTGATAAAGGTTTAAAAAAGACCTATCAAATGAATCCAGGAAATTCAAAAGAAGCGCTTAGGGAAATTGCGATGGATATTGAAGAAGGTGCTGACATGATTATTGTAAAGCCTGGGATGCCTTATTTAGACATTGTTTCAAAAGCATCTCAAGAATTCCATGTTCCTATTTTTGGGTATCAGGTGAGCGGTGAGTATGCGATGTTGAAAGCTGCATCGCAAAATGGCTGGCTTGACTTTAATGATAGTTTGATGGAGAGTTTGCTTTGTTTTAAGCGTGCAGGGGCTTCTGGTGTCATTACTTATGGTGCTCTTGAAGCAGCGGAAATGATAAATGGCTGAGCTTATTTTAAACTCATTGGAAGACACATGCACGATTTCAAAAGAACTGGCATTTGATGCAAAAATAGGAGATATTTTTTTACTCTATGGAGATTTAGGAGCAGGAAAAACAACCTTTTCAAGGTTTTTTATTAGAGAATTTCTTCAAGATCCGGGTCTTGATGTTACAAGTCCAACTTTTAATATCATTCAAACCTATGGCGAACATCCAAAAGAAGTCTGGCATGTAGATCTTTATCGTATTGAAAATCAAAATGAGATTTATAATTTGGGACTTGAGGATGCGTACGGAAATGCCCTAATGTTGATCGAATGGCCTGAACGTTTTGGTTCTATTATTCCATCTGGAAATATCATAAAACTTGATTTTTCTATAAAAAATGAAAAATATCACTTGAATATTTTAAAAAATATAAAATATTCTTGACTTTCTTCTTAAAATATGGATCTGATGAGTTCACATTGACT
The DNA here is from genome assembly GCA_964497925.1 of uncultured Alphaproteobacteria bacterium. Lineage (GTDB taxonomy): Bacteria > Pseudomonadota > Alphaproteobacteria > CAIYWZ01 > CAIYWZ01 > CAIYWZ01. The sequence continues at coordinate 55,164 of CAZCFE010000006.1, forward strand.
AGTGTGGGTATTTTTATGCTCATGAATGAATTATTTTAATATTAACTTATAACATAAGGATGTAAAAATCAAATGTCGGAAAAACAAGACGAATTTACAGGATGGCGCAAAGCCGTATGGCCCATCCACAACCATGAATTGAAAAAATTCCTTCCTATGGGAATTATGATGTTCTGTATTCTTTTTATCTATACAGTACTGCGTGACACAAAAGATGCGATTTTGGTGAACTCACCAGGGGCTGGCGCTGAAAGCTTATCTTTTGCTAAAGGAATTGGCGTGACTGCTTCTGCCGTGATTTTTATGATCATGTACACAAAGGCTGCTAACGTATTTAAGCGCGAAGGTTTGTTTTATGTAACAGCCTTGCCGTTCTTAGTTTTCTTTGGATTGTTCCCTTACTTTATTTATCCATTTGTTGGATCTTTGCATATGAGTCTTGATTCTATTCATGCTCTTCAGGCTTCTTATCCAAATGCAAAATGGATTATTCCTTTGATTGGTAACTGGACATATACATTATTCTATATCCTTTCTGAACTTTGGGGGAGTGCTGTTTTGTCTTTGCTTTTCTGGCAATTTGCAAACTCTATCACACCTGTTCATGAAGCACGTCGTTTTTATGGTATGTTTGGGTTTCTTGGAAATTTTGGTTTAGTGTTGTCAGGCCCTGGAATTATTCTTGTATCAAGATATGTTCAAAGTATGAAATTAGCAGATAGAGCTCAAGAGACTGGTCTTATGTTGCAATACTTGATGGCCGGAGTTATTGTTGCTGGTGCAATTTTGCTTTATACTTTCTATTGGACAAATCGTAATGTTTTGACTGATAAGCGTTATTATGATCCAGAAGCAATGGGCGAAACAAAGAAGAAAAAAGAAAAGCTCTCCATGATGGAAAGTTTTAAATTTATTCTTCATTCACCATACCTTGGTTTAGTTGCAATGTTAGTTCTTGCTTATGGCGTATCAATCAACCTTTTTGAAGGTATCTGGAAGGGTCAAATTAAGATTGCTTACCCATCTGAAATTGAGTACAACGAAGTTATGGGAGGTCTTTCTACAACAACTGGTTTGATCGCTCTTGCGTTAATGTTGATTGGAAGTAACCTGCTTCGTCGTTTTTCATGGAAAGCATGCGCAATGATTACGCCTGCTGTTCTTTTGGCAGGTATTTTGGTTTTCTTTGGTGTGATCTATTATAACAATACGCTCATTCCTGCTGGAATGTCCATTGTTGAAGCAATCTCTAAAGGCGTTATCAATCGTGAATTAATTGTGTTTGCTGTAGTTCTTGGCTTGTTCGTAAATGCATTCGGAAAAGCTGTGAAGTATTCACTTTTTGATCCAACAAAAGAAATGGCCTACATTCCACTTGATCCTGAACTTAAAACAAAGGGTAAAGCAGCTGTGGATGTTATTGGCGGTCGCGGTGGAAAATCACTTGGATCTTATATTCAAATGGGTCTTTTAACAACAAGCGGTGCTGCTCTTTATCAATTGGTTCCAATTATTGCTCCAATTGTAATTGGTATCGTGATTCTTTGGTTGCTTTCTGTTTTGAAATTGAGCACAAAGTTCCAAGAACTTACAGGCGCAATTGCAAAGAAAAAGAAATAATTCTTTGTATTGTAAATAAAATAAAAAGCCCTCTAATTTTAGAGGGCTTTTTTTATTGATATCTATTCAAAATAAAGAGGTTTTAATGATTAAATTATTTTTTGTATTTTTATGTATTCCCTTTTTCCTGTTCGCGAAAATTATAGACAATAGTGGAACTCCTACAAAATCAATCATTGATATTTTTAAAGTTTTTTCTCCCATTTCAGATCAAGTAAGCCTGGAAGAATTAAATTCTATAGCGCAGGCTTCTTTTTTAAGAAAGGCGGGTCAAGAAAGATGGGAAGATAAAAGATCCTTTGACGGCATAAATATTCCAAAGCTTAAGTCTTTATTTCAAGAAATTGGGAGTATTGGCCATATTTTACCAAAATCAAAAGAATATGATTATATTTTAATTAACGGATCTACAATTGGCAACATGCGTGAACGTGTGAACACTTTAATTCGTCTAGTGAAAAATCAAAATATTTTAATTTCAAATAAAACCAAGATTGTTTTTTTAACTGGAGAGAGAAGTTTAACACCATCAGAACAAGCAGAATCAGGTTTTGACAATGAAAATCAAGGAGCTCTTTGGGTTTGGAAAAATGCCGATCTCCCAGATGCTTTGAAAAAAATAAACATTGAATTTATTCTAGGGACTAAGAAGACAGGCGCAATTCGTGCAACGACTCATGATACGGTGGATGCGTGGATGGCAACAAATCCAACTCCTGGAAAGTGTCTTTCTATATCATCTCAGCCTTTTGTTTATTATCAAGAAATCACTATGAAAAATGCACTTAAATCATCTCCAGAATTTTTCATAGAAGGCGTTGGCTTTGATTATGATGATGAGAGTTATTTTCAAAATCATATTTCGATTTATTTGGATAATTTAGCGCGAACAATTTATACGCTTGTTCAAATGAATGCAGCACCTTTGAAATGAGTAAATTATTAGAGTTTAAAAGGTTTTTAATAATCTTGAAATTTTCTTGACTTGTTATATATTTCAATCCACATAATACATCTTTTTTAAAAACAGTACGCTATGATTTTTTAAATATCAAAAATTAACCTTTTGTTTACTTTTTTTATTAAAGATGCTTAATTGAATAGTTGGAAAAGAAATGCAATTAGTATACTATTCTTCTTAAAAAAAATAACAATAAAAGGGGCCTGAAATTGGGCGAATCGCTGTTTCAATATTTACCTATTTTGATTTTTGGTGTATTTGCCTTTGGGTTTGCTTTTGCTCTTGTTTTGATTACATATATCAGGTCTCCTAAAAAACCAGATTTAGAGAAAAACTCAGCTTATGAGTGTGGCTTTACAGCTTTTGATGACGCAAGACTTCCTTTTGATATCAGATACAGCGTGATAGCATTACTTTTTATTATTTTTGATATTGAAATTATTTTTTTATTTCCATGGGCGGTTTATCTTGGTGATTTAGGATGGAGTGGATTTTATTCTATGATGGCCTTTCTTTCGATTTTAGTCGTGGGTTTTGTATATGAATGGAAGAAGGGGACTTTAGAATGGAAATAAATCATGATTCTCTTTTGAAGGATTACGCGCAAGAAGCTCAGCAACAAGGTTTTGTAATGGCAAAATTGGATGATTTGGTTCATTGGGCTCAAGGCAATTCCATTTGGCCTATGTCGTTTGGCCTTGCTTGTTGTGGTGTTGAAATGATGCACACAGCGGTTTCAAGATATGACTTAGATCGATACGGTATGTTTTTTAGACCCAGCCCACGTCAATCAGATTTGATGATTATCGCAGGGACCTTAACTAATAAAATGGCAGCTGCCTTACGTAAAGTATACGATCAAATGCCAGAGCCAAGATATGTGATTTCTATGGGGTCATGCGCTAATGCAGGTGGGTATTATCATTTTTCATACTCAGTTGTTAGGGGGTGTGATCGAATAGTTCCTGTTGATGTATATGTTCCAGGATGCCCTCCTACAGCAGAAGCTCTGTTATACGGCATCTTGCTACTCAAGAAAAAAATCATCAGAGGGCTTTGCACGGTGAAAAGATGATGGGTTCAGATCATATTTATAAAATTATATCATCTGCGTTTTCTGATGAAGGATTGGATATCTTTTGGGATAAAAAGATCTTAAAAATCTTATGTTCTCTGGGAGATTTAAGCCATGTTCTAGCCTTTCTAAAAGATCATCCAGATTGTGCTTTTCATCAATTAATCGATATTGTGGGAATTGATTTTTATCCAAAATCGCCTAGATTTGAAGTGGTGTATCATTTACTGAGCATGTATCATAACTGCCGCGCTCAAGTTAAAATTACTTGTGAAGAAGGTGATGCTATAGACAGTATGTTGCCTTTTTTTATGAATGCAGGCTGGTATGAGCGTGAAATTTTTGATATGTATGGCGTTGTCTTTAAGGATCACCCAGATCTGCGTCGTATTTTAACAGATTATGATTTTCAGGGACATCCATTGCGAAAAGATTTTCCATTATTTGGCCACACGCAAGTAAAGTATGATGAGATTTCAAGATCAATTGTATATGAGCCTGTAAATTTACCTCAAATGTTTCGTGAATTTGATTTTGAAAGTGACTGGAAGGGGGTTAAGTATGACGACAAATAGTTCTGCTAAAAAGTTTACTATTAATTTTGGTCCTCAACATCCAGCAGCTCATGGAGTTTTAAGATTGATTCTTGATTTGGACGGAGAGGTGGTGGAAAGGGTTGATCCCCATATCGGTCTTTTGCACAGAGGAACTGAAAAACTGTTAGAACATAAAACATACACCCAAGGGCTACCTTATTTTGATCGCTTGGACTATGTATCCCCAATGTCTCAAGAACATGCTTTTGTTTTGGCAACTGAAGAATTGATGGGAATAATGCCTCCGTTGCGTGCGCAGTATATCCGTGTTCTTTTTTGTGAAATGACACGTATTTTAAATCATCTTTTAAACGTAACAACTTTCGCGATGGATGTTGGGGCAATCACCCCGATATTATGGGGCTTTGAAGCACGTGAAGTGTTGTTGGGGTTTTATGAACGTGTGAGTGGAGCAAGATTTCATGCCGCATATTTCAGGGTTGGGGGCGTTCAGCAAGATTTGCCAGAGGGTTTCTTGAGAGATTTAGAAGAATACTTCCCATCCCTTGAAAAAACAATACGTGATCTTGATCACTTGTTGACTAATAATAGAATATTCAAGCAAAGAACGATTGATATTGGAGTCATTTCACATCAAGATGCTCTATCGTATGGATTAACTGGGCCGATTTTACGCGCATCTGGAATTCCATGGGATTTGCGTAAAGCTCAGCCTTATGAAATTTATGATCAATTAGAGTTTGATATTCCCATAGGGAACCATGGAGATTGCTATAGCCGTTATCTGGTGCGCCTAGAAGAAATGTATCAAAGCTTAAAGTTGATGCGCCAATGTATCAGAAAAATGCCACAAGGTGATATAATTGTTGATGATTTACATGTGCATCCTCCAAAAAGGGGTGAAATAAAAGAGTCCATGGAAGCACTTATCCATCACTTCAAATTTTTTACTCATGGGTTTGATGTGCCAAAAGGGGAATGTTATAAAGCTGTTGAATCTCCCAAAGGAGAATTTGGTGTTCATTTGGTTTCTGATGGATCTAATAAGCCATATCGATGCAAAATCAGATCAACAGGCTTTGCTGCTTTGCAAGCGCTTGAAAAAATGTCCAAAGGGCATCTTTTAGGGGATTTAAGCGCCATTATAGGGTCCTTAGATATTGTTTTTGGGGAGGTTGATAGATGAGCTATGAGCTTTTAGATACAGATCCAAAATTTGCATTTTGTGAGAACAGTTTAGATGTTATCGAAAATATTCTAAAAAAATATCCAAATGATCACAAACAGAGTGCTGTTTTACCTCTTTTAGAAATGGGGCAAAGGCAAAATGAAGGTTGGATTTCAAAATCAGTGATTGAAGAGGTTGCGAGTAAGCTTGAAATGCCATTTATGCGTGTTTATGAGGTGGTGACTTTTTATTCTATGTTTAATTTAAAACCAGTGGGTAAATATTTGATGCAATTTTGCAGAACAACTCCTTGTTGGCTAAGAGGAGCTGAGACTGTGGAACATGCGTGTAAAAAATACCTTGGTATAGATATGAATGAAACAACACAAGATGGGATGTTTACGCTTAAGCAAGTTGAGTGTTTGGGCGCTTGTGTGAATGCGCCCGTGGTTCAAATTAATGATGATTATCATGAAGATCTGGATGAAAAATCCATTATAGCTCTTATTGATAAATTAAGAGGGAATCATGATTGAAATTCATGATCGTATTTTTACAAATTTGCATGGTCAAGAGCCTTGGGATTTAAAGCACGCGAAAAAACGTGGAGATTGGAATAGAACATCTTCTCTTTTAAAATGTGATCCTCATTCTATTGTTGATGAAATTAAAGCTTCAGGACTTCGAGGAAGGGGAGGCGCAGGGTTTTCAACTGGCATGAAGTGGTCTTTTATTCGATGCGATGACGGTCGTCCACATTACTTGATTATTAATGCTGATGAAAGCGAACCAGGGACTTGTAAAGACCGTGATATTTTAAGATCAGAACCGCATAAACTGATAGAAGGCGCTTTGATTGCTGGTTTTGCAATTGGTGCGCATATAGCATATATCTATGTTCGGGGTGAATACCATAAAGAAGCAGAAATCTTACAAAAAGCAATTGATGAGGCATATGAGGCTAAACTTTTAGGAAGAAACGCAGCAAAATCAGGATGGGATTTTGATTTATATGTGCATAAGGGTGCGGGTGCGTATATTTGTGGGGAAGAGTCAGCTCTTCTTGAAAGTCTAGAAGGAAAAAAAGGGCAGCCCAGATTAAAACCTCCATTTCCAGCTCAAAAGGGATTATATGGATGCCCTACAATTATCAATAATGTTGAAACAATAGCCGTTGTTCCTACTATTTTACGCAAAGGTAGTTCTTGGTTTTTTGGACTTGGCCGTCCTAACAATTCAGGATCTAAGATTTTTTGTATTTCAGGGCATGTTCAAAAACCATGCACAGTCGAAGAAGAAATGGGAATTCCTTTAAAGGATTTGATTGAAAAATACGCAGGTGGAGTGATTGGAGGATGGGATAATTTGCTGGCAGTTATTCCCGGAGGTTCTTCAGTTCCATTGCTCCCAAAGTCTATTTGTGATACAGTTCTGATGGATTTTGATTCTTTAAAAGCGGTGCAATCTGGGCTTGGAACAGCCGGCGTAATTGTGATGAATAAATCAACTGATATTGTCCAAGCAATTGCAAAGCTTTCAAGGTTTTACGCCCATGAAAGCTGTGGTCAATGTTCTCCTTGCAGGGAAGGCACTGGATGGATGTGGCGAATTATAGAAAAGCTAGCCAAAGGAGAAGGAAAAATATCGGATATTGATTTGCTGCTCAATGTTTCTTATGAGATTGAAGGACATACTATTTGTGCTTTGGGCGATGCCGCGGCATGGCCTGTTCAGGGTTTAATTCGTCATTTTAGATCTGAAATTGAAAAGAGGCAAGCCAATGGTTAAAGTTAATGTTGTCATTGATGGTATTTGTGTACAAGCAGAATCAGGAACAACAGTTCTTCAGGCTTGCAGGGAGCTTGATGTTCAGATCCCTGTGTTTTGTTATCATAAAGAACTGAGCATTGCGGGAAATTGCAGAATGTGTCTTGTTGAGCAAGAAAAATCTCCAAAGCCGGTTGCAAGCTGTGCCACAGTTGTTTCAGAGGGAATGGTTATTCATACCAATAGCCCAATGGTGAAAAAAGCAAGGGAAGGGGCACTTGAATTTTTATTAATCAATCACCCATTAGATTGCCCAGTTTGCGATCAAGGAGGAGAGTGTGATCTGCAAGATATTACCCGCGGGTATGCAAGACAACAGTCAAGATTTGATGAACAGAAACGGATTGTTGAGGATAAAGATTTTGGTCCTATCATTAAAACAGTGCTCACGCGCTGTATTCACTGCACAAGATGTGTCCGCTTTGCTACAGAGATCGCAGGAATTCCAGAAATGGGTGCCCTTGGAAGAGGAGAGCATATGGAAATTGCAAGCGTCATCGAAGGAACGATGTCCTCTGAATTTTCAGGAAATGTGATTGATTTATGCCCTGTGGGTGCATTAACTTTTAAGCCATATGAATTTAAAGCACGCAGTTGGGAACTTAAATCCGTAGACTCAATCGATATTAGCGATGCAGTTGGTGCTCATATTCGTATTGATTCAAGAGATGAAGAAATTATGAGAATTTTGCCAAGATCTTGCGATCAAATCAATGGAGAGTGGATTACAGACAAAACCAGATTGCTATATGAAGGTCTTAAAGTTCAACGTTTAGATCGACCTTATATTCGAATTAATGGAAAATTGCAGGCAGCAGAGTGGGTGGATGCATTAGAGTTTATTGCTCAAAAAATAAAATCAATAGAGCCCCATAAAATAGCCGGACTTGTTGGTGATTTAGCGGATGCAGAGAGTATGTTTGCGATGCGTGAGCTTTGGAAAAATCTATCTATAACTCATTTGGACGCGCGATTAGATGGTGAAAAAATATCTGATATTTCAAGAAATTTTTACACATTCAACGAATCTTTCTCAGATATTGAAAATGCAAAAAACATCTTAATCATTGGAGCTAACCCCAGATATGAAGCGCCAATCTTGAATTTACGTCTTCGCAGTGCATATCGCACAGGTCATGCAAAAATTTTCGTTATCGGGGATGAGGTCGATTTAACTTACCCTTATACTTATTTAGGCAATACTCTTAAAGATATTGAAAAATTTAAAAATTTCACTGTGATTTTAGGATCTCAAATGCTTTGTCGATCTGATATTTATTCCATACTTGGGTCATTTGAGAAAGTAAACGTTTTGCATAAATACGCCTCACGTATCGGTGCTCTGGATTTAAAAATATTTTGCGATTTAGGCGGTGAAGGCATTATTCAAGCTGCAAATAATGATCAACTTGATATGTTATATTTATTAGGAGTGGACGATGATCGTATTGTACCTTCTCCCAAAACATTTGTTGTGTATCAAGGGCATCATGGCGAAAAAGGAGCAAAGATTGCAGATGTTGTGCTTCCAGGGCTTAGCTTTGCAGAAAAAAGTGGAACTTATATTAACCTTGAAGGGAGAGTTCAGCAAACCCTTCCTGCTGTGAGTTCTCAAGGTTGTGCAAAAGAAGATTGGAAAATTTTTAGAGCCTTATCAGGAGTGTTGGGAAATCCTTTGCCATTTAATACACTTGAAGAAGTAAGGTCAAATATGTATGTGGTATTGGAGGAGAAAAAATATCAATTGCGAACTGTTCTAGAGAAAACAGATTTCAATTCTGAGTTGGTATCTTGTGCTAAAGGCGATTTTTATAAAACAGATGTCATTTCTCGTCATAGCGTTACTTTGCAAAAAGTATCTAAATTTGGGAAAGGAAAAATATCATGAATATTTTAATTACCTCATTACAGATTCTTTTTGTGATTATTGCATTAGTTTTAATGGTTGCTTATCTGGTGTACTTTGAACGCAAAGTGATTGGTTTTATGCAATTGCGACAAGGGCCTAACACTGTGGGACCATTTGGATTATTACAGCCTATCGCAGATGCAGTTAAGGCTTTGCACAAAGAAATCATTATTCCAATTAAAGCTAATAAGTTTTTATTTTTGCTTGCGCCATTATTAACTTTTTCTTTTTCTCTTATGGCATGGGCTGTTGTTCCTGTTGGATTTGGGAAAGCTTTTGTAGATTTAAATGTGGGGGTTCTTTATATTTTTGCGATCTCATCACTTAATGTCTATGGAATTATGATTGCAGGTTGGGCAAGTAATTCAAAATATGCTTTTTTGGGCGCGCTACGATCCTGTTCTCAAATGATTTCATATGAAGTTTCAATTGGATTGATTATTATGTCTGTTTTGATTTCATCTGGATCCATGAATCTTTATGACATTGTGATATCACAAACAAAAATGTGGTATGTGATTCCTCATTTCCCAATGTTTATTCTTTTTTTGATTTCTATTTTAGCCGAAACAAACAGGACCCCTTTTGACCTTCCAGAGGCAGAGGCTGAACTTGCTGGTGGGTATAATGTTGAATATTCTTCTTTCCCATTTGCTTTATTTATGCTTGGTGAATATGCAAATGTAATTCTAATGTCAGCAATTACGACGCTTTTATTTTTAGGGGGGTGGCTTCCTATTGTAGAAGGTGTAGTACATCCTTTTATTTGGTTTTCTTTAAAAACTTGCTGTATTATTTTTATTTTTATTTGGATCAGGGCAACCCTGCCAAGGTATCGATATGATCAATTAATGCGGATTGGTTGGAAAGTTTTTCTGCCTTTAAGTTTTGGTTGGCTTGTCTTAACTGCATTTGTGTCGTTGTATTTTAAATTGGCGGTGCCTCATGTTTAAATCAAAATATTTGTTTAATAAGATCAAGCATATCTTTCTTTATGATATATTAAGCGGCCTTCTTATGACATTGCGATATTTTTTCAAACCAAAAGTGACATTGAATTATCCATTTGAAAAGAATGAGTTAAGCCCAAGATTTCGAGGTGAACATGCTTTGCGTCGTTATGAGAATGGGGAAGAAAGATGTATTGCATGTAAATTATGTGAAGCAATATGCCCAGCTCAAGCAATTACGATTGTGTCTCAAGCAAGGGAAGATGGTTCTCGTAAGGCCATAAGATATGATATTGATATGACCAAGTGTATTTATTGTGGACTTTGTCAGCAGGCGTGTCCAGTGGACGCAATTGTGCAAGGACCTAATTATGAATTTGCAACATATACAAAAGAAGAATTGATTTACACGAAAGAAAAATTACTTGAAAATGGAGATAGATTTGAAGAAATTATATCATCCAATTTAAAGAAAAATGAGAAGTATACATGAAATGATAGAGCAATTTGTTTTTTATTCTTTTAGTTTATTGATTCTTTGTGCGGGACTTGCTGTGGCATCGTTTAAGGATCCAATTTATAACGTGTTATCATTAGTGGTGGCGTTTATAGGGGCAGCAGGTCTTTATTTGCTTTTAAATGCACAGTTCCTTTCTATGGTGTTAATTACGGTTTATGTGGGGGCTGTTGCTGTGTTTTTTATGTTTGTTGTGATGACGCTTGAAGGAGTTTGGCATCAAAATACGAAAAAAATCTCACCTAGAAAAAAAGTTTTTGCTATTATTTTGGGAGTTATTTTTTCTATAGAAATTATTTTTATTCTTGTGAGAAGTTTTAAATTTTCAATAATTAAAAAGCATCATGAATTAACATTGAAAGATTTATCAATTTCTATTTTTCAAGATAATTATCATCTTTTAATTATTACTGGAGTGATTTTATTGATTGCTATGGTTGGCGCTATTTTAATTACGAAAAATACTTTTACCTTTCATGAGAAAATGAAAAAGCAAAATGTTTCAGATCAAAATGAGAAGAATAGAAGTGATTGCGTGAAATTGGTGAAAGTAGAATTTGGAAAGGGTCTTAAATGATCAACATGATGCACTTTATAGGGCTTGCAGTTCTTTTATTCTCGATTGGAATTGTTGGCGTGATTATTAATACTCATAATATTATAGTGATGCTGCTTTGCGCTGAGTTAATGTTGCTTGCTGCAAATATCCTTTTTGTGGGTTTTTCTTTTTTTGAGAACCATATAGATGGACAGCTGTTTTCTATCTTTTTGCTTGCTATTGGTGCTGCTGAAATTGCTATTGGGCTTTCGATAGTTCTTTTCTATTTTAAAGAAAAAGGAACGATTTCGATTCACCAAGATGACCAAATGAAGGGATGACTCATGATTTTAGGCTTGATTGTTTTTTTGCCTCTTTTGATGTGTATCGTGGCATGGATGCTTGAATACGAAATTAAATTTATTGGAGTGAGTATTTTAACAACCGCTGGTGTTGGAATTTCAATGGTTTTGTCGATGTTATTATTTATTCCAGGATTGCAGAATTTTTTTGGAAAAATACCTGATGTCATGAATATTTTTGTTTGGCTTTCTTTAGATCATTCGAATACATATTGGTCTTTAAAGTTCGATCCTTTGGTTAAAATTATGCTTTTTGTAGTCACAACCGTATCATTTGTTGTTCATGTGTATTCAATTGGGTATATGCATCATGACAAATCAAAATCACGTTTTATGCTGCTGATTAGCTTGTTTACATTTTTTATGTTGCTTTTAGTGACATCTAACGATTTTATTCAGCTCTTTTGTGGATGGGAAGGTGTTGGTTTGTGTTCATATCTTTTAATTGGTTTTTGGCATCATAAAGATAGCGCCAATTATGCGGCACAAAAAGCGTTTATAGTCAATCGTGTTGGAGATTTAGGCCTTATCATTGCTATGGCCATGATTTATTTTACATTCGGCACATTTGAGTTTTCGGCTGTTTTTTTAAAAATTAAAACAATTTCTAATGCTTCTTTTTGTTGCGGCATTTCACTTTTTGATTTTATAGCTTTGATGTTGTTTGTTGGTGCTATGGGAAAATCCGCTCAATTTGGGTTACATGTTTGGTTGCCTGATGCTATGGAAGGGCCAACGCCTGTGTCTGCCTTGATTCATGCGGCTACTATGGTAACAGCAGGTATTTTTTTAATGGTCAGATGCTCGCCTTTTTTAGAAGTTGCTCCTTTTGCAAAAAATATTATTCTAATTATAGGTTCAATTACAGCTTTATTTGGGGCAACAGTTGCTATGGCGCAAACAGATATTAAGCGTGTCATTGCTTTTTCAACTTGCAGTCAACTGGGCTTTATGTTCATGTCTATTGGAAGTGGTTTTTATACAGGAGCAATCTTTCATTTATTTACGCATGCATTTTTTAAGGCAGCTCTCTTCTTAGGTGCAGGGTCTGTGATACATGCATTTTCTGATGAGCAGAATATTAAAAAAATGGGTCATGCATTTCGGTATATTCCTTATACATATTTTGTGATGTGGATAGGAAGTTTGGCTTTGGCTGGATTTCCACCATTTTCTGGATTCTTTTCAAAAGAAAGCATTATCCACGTTTTGTCCCATAATACAACACAGATAGGCTTGTTTGCATATTGTGTTTCTTTATTGGTTGCATTTTTAACATCTTTTTATATTTTCCGCTTATTATTCCTTGTGTTTCATGGACAAGAAAGATCAGATGATAAAGTTGTTGCCCATATCCATGAATCCTCATTGTCTATGTTGCTGCCTTTGCTTGTAATTGTTGTTTTTGCAGGGGCCATAGGGATTTCAACTCATCATTTATTTTTAGGTGCATCTGATGGATTTTGGAAAGGGAGTGGGGTTACATTTTTAAAAATTCCTTCTTTTAGCTATCTTGACCCTTTAATTATTTTCCCGCTGGGAGGTCTTTTATTGGCATGGATAATTTATGTTAAAGGCTTTGCATTGAATAGAGTTATTAGAAAAAGGTTAGATGGTTTTTATAAGTTTTTCTTGAACAAATGGTTTATTGATGAGTTATATGATGTGTTATTTGTAAAGCCTATGTTTTTTTTAGGGCGAATTTTTTGGAAAATTGGAGATGAGAAAATCATTGAAAATATGGGGCCTAATTTTTTATCTTATGCTGCTAATAAAATAGGATTTCAAGTAAAACGGCTACAAACAGGATATATAAGTGATTATGTGATAATTGTTTTAGGGTTTATAGTTTTGATGATTCCTTGTGTATTATTATGGAGATATTTCAATGGTTGATTCTTTGCCGATTTTAACGTTATTGTGGATCATGCCAGTTGTTGGATTTTTAGGTATTTTTCTTATTGATGATTCATCTTCAAATGCGCTTAAAAATACAAGGAACCTTGCTTTTTTTGTATCTTTGTTTACGTTTATCTTTACTCTATTTGTTTTTATTCAATTTGACTGTGTTTTAGACAACTTTCAATTTATTGAAAAAACGCCATGGTTGCCAGTTCTTGATATTCGTTACCATATAGGAATTGATGGAATTTCAATGATTTTTTTGCTGTTAACATCTTTTATTTGTATGATTGCGATTATTGCAGCAAGAACAACAATTATATCTGAGACAAAGTCTTTTTATGCCAATATTTTGCTTCTTGAGTTTATGTTGATTGGTGCTTTTATTTCTATTGATATGATTATGTTTTTTATTTTCTTTGAAGGCTCGCTTATCCCGATGTTTATGATTATTGGTGTTTGGGGCTCAGAAAATAGAGTCTATGCAAGTTTTAAAATTGTACTTTACACTTTAACTGGATCTGTATTGATGTTAATTGGAATTATTGCGATGTGCTTTCATATTGATTCTACAAGTATGCGCATCGCCTTAAATTTTAATTTTTCTTCTCAATTTCAACATATTTTATGGGTTGTATTTTTTATAGGGTTTGCTGTTAAAATCCCTATGATTCCTTTCCACTCTTGGTTGCCGGATGCGCATGTTCAAGCACCGGCGTCTGGGTCTATTCTACTTGCAGGAATATTGCTGAAGCTCGGCGGGTATGGATTTTTACGTTTCTGTCTTCCAATGTTTCCACTGGCATCGGAAACATTTGCACCGTTTGTTCAAGTATTAAGTATTTTTGGAATTATTTATGCATCTTTAATCGCCTTTGTTCAAACTGATCTAAAAAAGATGATTGCTTATTCATCGATCGCGCATATGGGGTATGTAACGCTTGGAATGTTTACGTTTAAATATGAAGGAGTGGCCGGAGCTATGTATCAAATGCTTAGCCATGGAATCATTTCAAGTGGTTTGTTCATGTGTGTTGGTATTTTATATAGGCAAACTCATACGCGTGCTATACAAGACTATCGCGGAATTTCGATGATGATGCCTAAGTTTGCTGTTTTATTTTTTATGTTGATGTTGGGAAGTATAGGATTTCCAGGGACATCTGGTTTTATTGGGGAATTTTATACTCTGATCTCAAGCTATAATATTGGACTAGCTGCAATCTTTTTTGCAGGACTTGGTATAGTTTTAGGTGCAGTTTATATGCTTAACTTATTCAGAAGAGTTTTTCTAAGTGGCGAGCATTATCCACTAGAGCTTAAAGATGTAATTTCTTGGGAAAAGAATACTCTTATTATTCTTGTGTTTATGATGTTCTGGATGGGAATTTATCCTAAATTTTTTATGTCCATTTCTGATGCATCAATAAAAGACATTATAACAATTTTAGAAAGGAATATGCATGCGTGATTTTTTGATGCAGTACTTTGCCGAGCTCATCATTTTTTTAGGGCTTATTTTAAGCTTAGGGTTTTCTTTGATAAGAGTTAAAATGTCTGATTTGATTAATTTCGCACTTATTATGGGGTTTTTCCTTCTGGGGATGATGTTGTTTTTAAAAAGATTTTCAAGTCCCGAGTCTTTCTTAATTAAAAATGATTTTACATATTATCTAAAGCTTATTTGTCTGTTTTCTTTTATTTGTGCTTTGACTTTGTTTCGAAAGGCATTATCAGAATTGCATATTGACAATAAAGAAATCCCTGTTTTGTTTTTTTCAAGTTTGATGGGGTGCTTTTTGCTTATAAGCTCAAATGACTTTGTAACTGCTTTTTTGTCGTTAGAGCTTTTAAGCTTATCGACGTATGTAATGTGCGCTGTGGTAACAAAGGTAAAAAATTCTGCTGAAGCATCAATGAAATATATGGTTTTAGGAGTTCTGGCAACGGCGTTTTTTGCCTTTGGGGCTGCTTTAATTTATGGTGGAATTCATACTTTCTCTTTTTCGCAGATGAGCCTTGTAATGAAAAATCAAAATGAGATTTCAATGCTTGTTCGCCTTGGATGTATCTTTATTTTGATCTCCTTATTTTTCAAATTATCGATAGCGCCATTTCATCTTTGGCTTCCTGATATTTTTCAAGGTGCATCTTTAGTTGTTGTGATGTTTATTTCATCTTTGCCTAAAATTGCGATTTTTGGATTTTTAATAAGGCTTTTGTATGGACCGTTTGAGGCCATCTATTTTGATTGGCAGGCGGTCTTGATGGTGTGCGGTCTTTTGTCGGTAGGGTGGGGGACTTTTGCCGCTTTGCATCAGACCAATTTAAAACGGCTTCTTGCCTATAGTTCAATTTCTCATATGGGGTTTATGATTATTCCTCTTATTAATCAAAACTCCCATGGAATTAGCGCATCTATTATTTATCTTACTTTTTATACTTTGATTATGGTGTCAATTTTTTCAATTTTACTTTGGTTTAAAAGGCTTGGTTTTAAAATTCAAGAAATCAAAGAGTTGTCCGTTGTGAATTGTTCTCATCCAAATATGGTCACGATTTTGAGTATTTTATTTATTTCAATTTCAGGGATTCCTCCATTTTCAGGATTTTTCGTAAAATTTTATGTGATTGAGTCCTTTATTGAAAATAAAGGAAGTGGTGTGTCTATTGGCATTTCAATCTATCTTTTGGCAATGAGTGTGATATCTGTTTATTATTATTTAAAAATTATCAAGGAAATATATTTTCAAGGAAAAATTGAATTTAAGGGGCATGTTGGCGTTTTAAAAGATCATCTTAGTTTTTCTGTGATGATTGCTTTAAGTGTTGTGTCAATTGCGATATTTTGGATTCCAACGATTTATAAGGTTCTTTGGATGATGGTTTCAAAAGCCGTTTTAACTTTACCTGTTGTTTAAGGCTATCATTGTTGTGCCCATTTTCCATCGCTGTCTTGTTTCCAATAAACCAATGGGCTTCCAGAGTCTTTGTATTTTTTATAACGTTCTCGGGCATTTTGAACACTTTGTGGATCGTTGCCGTCAAAAATATCGATTATCTTTTTAAAAGAAGCGCTTAAAGGATGTTCTGTATTTCCTATTTTAATAACAATGTCTGAATTATTTGGATTTTCATTTCCCATGGTCAAATAAATAGGCTGTTTCTCAGGATAAGACTCGTGATGTGTTCCGTGAGGAAGAAAATCCATTTGTGAATACGTCCATAAGGCATCATCAATTGTTTTAAGTGTATTTTCATCATCAAAGAAAAGAAGGGCCTTAGCCCCGGATGCATATACTTTTTCAAGTAACCGAGGCAAAGCTCTTTCAAGTGGAACTGAAGTTAAATGATAAAAGCTAACCTGTGAAATCACTTTTCAAAACTTTTAACAAATTCATTAAGCAGGCGTACTCCAAAACCGGTTGCTCCTTTGACAGAGAAAGGAGCATCTTTTTTCATCCAAACGGTTCCTGCAATATCAATATGTGCCCATTTTGTGTTACCTACAAAACGTTCAAGCAGTTTTGCAGCCGTGATAGAGCCGCCATAACGACCATTGCCCATGTTTTTCATATCAGCTCTGTCTGTATCGATATCTTTATCATATGCGCTGTCTAAAGGCATTCTCCAGACTTTCTCTCCTGTTTCAAATCCTGCGCTTATAAGTTTTTGCGCTAAGTCATCATCATTTGAGAAAAGCCCTGCATATTCAAGACCAAGCGCAACCATAATGGCTCCTGTAAGAGTGGCAAGGTCAATCATATGGCTGGGGTTAAAGCGTGTTTGTGTATACCAAAGAGCGTCAGCTAAAACCAAGCGTCCTTCTGCATCTGTGTTTAAAACTTCAATCGTTTGTCCTGACATGGTTGTGACAATATCGCCTGGCCTTTGAGCGGAGCCTGAAGGCATGTTCTCAACAAGCCCTACAACACCCACAACGTTGACCTTTGCTTTGCGTCCTGCAAGGGCACACATCAAGCCAACTACAGCACCAGCTCCGCCCATATCAAAAATCATATCTTCCATACTATCAGCAGGTTTAATGGAAATACCGCCCGTATCAAATGTAACGCCTTTTCCAACAAAGGCAATGGGGGTGTCATTTCCAGCGCCATTATATTCCATAACCACAAGCTGTGATTCGCGAATGGACCCTTGACCAACGCCCAAAAGTGCGCCCATGCCAAGTTCCAGCATTTTTTCTTCGCCAAGGATTTCAACTTTTACACCAAGGCTGGAAAGCTCTTGAATACGTTCTGCCATGCTTTCTGGGTAAATAATATTGGCAGGCTCTGAGATAAGTTCTCGCGTAAAGAAAACGCCTTGTGCCACAGCTTGAAGGTCTTCAAAGGTCTTTGCATCAAGCGAAGAGTTGTTTGAGAGAACTTCGAGTGTCTCTAAATATAGCATAGCTTCATCGCGTTTTTTAGTTTTATATTTATCAAATTGCCAAGATTTCAAAAGCGCACCAAATGCTGCTTGAGGCGAATCCAAGTCTTGGGCAAATAATGTTGCGCTAACGGCCCTTAAATCACGTAAGGGCTTGAGAGCATTAGCTCCAAACGCCATGTGATCAGTTGTTGTAAGGCTGGTTTCTTTACCCATTCCAATAAGGATGACATGTGTGTAATCTGTGTTTGATGTTGGAATAACAAGAACTTCACTTTTTTTCCCACTAAATATATTGTGGGTTAACGTGTCCTGGATCAATCCTGTTTCATCAAAAGTTTTTGCGGCTTTGCTTAATGTTTTGTTTTCAAAGCAAGGGAAAATACCAATTTTGGTAGAAGAGGTTTGTGTAATGGAAATAATCATATGATTTAAGCCTTTCAGGATTTTTAATATTGATTAGAGGAAATTTTGATCAATCTTTTGTTAAAAGTCAAATCATTTAATGTCAAAAATCCATTTTTAAGCATATTTTTTGATATTTTTTGTGTCTTTTGTGTAACAGGTGTGGTGTAAATACAAACACAGCTCTTCTAAAAGATTGACTTTGGGGTTCGTTTGGGGTTAGATGCTGAGTATGAAGTGAGGTGAAACAGTTTTCGCTTCGGAATTAAAAAAAAGTATAACTTAATAATTAAAAGGATTAAATAAATGAAAAAAATTTCTTTAGCAGTAATCGCTGCAGCTCTTTCAATGACATCAGCAGTAAAAGCTGATGATAACTTCTCCGGTTTCAGAGGATCTCTCTTGGGTGATTGGGGTTTTGTAACTGTAACTGATGCTGGCGGTGTTACACCTGCTTCTGCTGCTGGTGTTACACCTGTTGTTGCTGCGGTTGATCGCGTTGTTGATAACAACGGTCTTGGTAAAATTGGTGTGAATCTTGGTTACACAAAAGTAATGGCGAACAACATGTTGGTTGGCGCTGGCGTAATCGGTTTCATGGATATGTTCAAAATCGAAGGAAAACCAGATGATGCTGCAAAGCCAGAAAACAACAAAGCACAACTTAAAGATGGCGTAAAGCTTGATTCCGGTTTTGGTGGTGGTTTGAACCTTTCTTTGGGTATGGTTTTCTCACCAAAAATCGCTGGTCGCGTTATCGGTGAAGTCACTTATGCAAAGCAAAATCTTACACCAAAGGCAAGCGGCACTGTTGCTTCTGAATGGGTTATGGGTGCGGCAGCTGGAGCGGCTATTGATTTTGCGGCAACAGACAGATTCATTCTTACCGTTGGTGGAAAATATAACTTCTTGCCAACAGAAGTAAAGTGGACAGCAGCAAATAACAAAGATAATAAAGATTTGGTCGATGGTACTACATTCACAGATTCAAAATCTTGGAACATCTTCGCTGAAGTTGGTTTCCGTATTACACAAAACTAATTTATATAAATTAGTTTACGCGTAAATACGTAAAATAAAAGGTCTCGGGTTTTTATCTCCTTTCTTGCTCGAGACCTTTTTTATTGTTTAAAATTTGAACCTCATGTTTAATCAAAGTCTTTTACAAAAACGATTTCAAGCTTTTAATTTTTCAAATGTTGATTTTTTCACATTTCCCATTATTTCATCTTTCAAAGAACGCTCTTCTTTTTTAAAAACCCCGAATCAAGCAATTTCTTCGTTTATGGAGCTTCATTGGATTGATGATCCGTTGCTATATTTCCGAGGGATCCATAAATCGTTAAAGCAATCAGATCCATTTCAGGGATGTTTTATTGGCGGAGACAGTCTTTATGATATCAAAACCTTTTTTATTAAAAAAGAATTGGAAATTTGCGGAAAAGTCGCTCAGCGTTTCAGTCCGTTAATTTCGCCCAAATCTTTAATAGGGCTTTTAAATGCGGCAGGATTCGATCAAATTGTTGTGGACATTGAAACGTATATTTTTGAATACTCCTCTTTTGAATCAATGATGGGTGATTTGCGTAAATCAGGACAAAAAAATGGCCTCACAAATCAAGCGTATTTCCCAAAATATTTGTATAAGTCTTTAAGTGCGTCGTTTAATCAAAGCCCTATCCCTGTAGTAATTGATGTTGTATATTGGAGTTGTTTTAAAAAGTAAAACCCAGCTGAAAAATAATTTTTCTTGCATTTTATAGGGGATTGGGGTACTGTAAAAGTAATAGAAACGATAATGAAACGCTAGTCCATGAAGTTACATGCACTGGCATTTTTGTTATGGATTTAAAAGAGAGTTTTATGTTTGCAAATTTGACGTCAAAATTAACATCTGTTTTCGCAAAGCTGCGCGGAAAAGGAACATTATCTCAAAATGATGTAGAGCTTGCGCTGCGCGAAATTCGTATCAGCTTGCTTGAGGCGGATGTGGCGTTAAGTGTTGTGAAGGAATTGATTGAAAGCATCAAAGAAAAAGCAATTGGCGCCGAAGTTTTAAGTAGCTTAAATCCGGCGCATTTGGTTGTAAAGATTGTTCAAGATCATTTGATTGAGGTTCTTGGGAGTGATTCGGGCGATTTGAAATTGCAAGGAAAGTATCCTGCAACAATTTTAATGTTGGGTCTTCAAGGGTCAGGAAAAACAACAACTACAGCAAAGCTTGCTAAGCGTTTAAAAGAAAAAGAAGGGCGAAAGGTTCTTCTTGTTTCTTTGGACATATACAGACCTGCAGCTCAAGAACAGCTTGAGATACTGGCAAAAAGCATTGGTGTTGATTCTCTTGAAATTATTCAAAACCAAACACCAGCTCAAATTGCAAAACGTGGTATGAGCGAGGGTAGGGTCTATGATGTGGTTTTATTTGACACAGCAGGGCGTTTGCAAATTGATGATGCTTTGATGAACGAATTGGTGGAGATTGAAAAAATTATCTCTCCATCGGAAAGTTTGCTTGTTGCTGACAGTTTAACAGGACAAGATGCCGTTAATGTTGCAAAAGGCTTTATGGAGAAGGTGGCTCTTACAGGCGTTATCTTGACCAGAGTTGATGGCGACGCAAAAGGTGGCGCGGCTTTGTCTATGCGCGCTGTAACAAAATGCCCAATCAAATTTATGGGTCTTGGCGAAAAAGTAGATGCGTTAGAGGTGTTTCACCCAAAGCGTATAGCTGAGCGTATTTTGGATATGGGCGATATTGTTTCTTTGGTTGAAAAAACCCTTGAAAACTTTGATATGAAAAACGCTGAAGCGATGGCTAAGAAAATGCAAGATGGTGGGATGCTTGACCTATCCGATTTTGCAGTTCAGCTTGAGCAAATGGTTAAAATGGGTGGATTTTCAACCATTATGAGTCATCTTCCAGGAATGGAGCAGATGAAAAGTCAAATTCCTTCTAATTTGATGGACGATAAAGTTTTAACTCGTATGTTGGCCATTATTCGGTCAATGACGAAAGAAGAACGTGCGAATTCTGGTATCTTGAATGCTTCTCGTAAAAGACGAATTGCAAAAGGTTCAGGAACGCAAGTGCAAGATGTAAACCGCTTACTTAAAATGCATCAAGAGATGGGGGCGGCAACAAAAAAATTTGGAAAATTAGCAAAGCTTGGAAAGCTGGGTAAGCTTAATTTTCTAAAAAACGGTCTGACAGGATTTAATCCTGGACGGCTCAAATAAATAAATATTTAAGGAGTATATGAATGGCGTTAAAAATTCGTTTAGCCAGAGCTGGCGCAAAAAAGCAGCCTTACTATCGTATTGTGGTTGCAGACTCAAGAAGCCCACGTGATGGTAAGTTTATTGAAAAAGTAGGTGTATATAACCCTATGCTTGAACGTGATAATGACAAGCGTGTCGTTTTACAAGCAGAACGTGTAACATACTGGCTTTCAGTGGGTGCACAGCCAACAGACCGTGTCGCAAAATTCTTAGGATACGCAAAGCTTGCGCCTATGCCAGAATATGTTGAGACACCTGTAAAGTCTTTGCCTAAGAAAAAGGCACAAGAAAGAATGAAAGCTGAAGAAGCTGCCCGTGAAAAAGAGATTGCTGCTCAAGCTGCAGCAAAAGCAGCAGAAATTCAAGCAAAAGCAGATGCAGCCGCAGCGGCCGCAGCTCCAGTTGTTGAAGCTGAAACGCCAGTGGCTGAGTAAGGATTAAAATCCAGTGTCTGATTCTTTATTAGATCTTGTTTGTATCGGTGTGATTACTGCTCCTCATGGAGTAAGTGGCATGGTATTGGTAAAGTCATTTACTCAAATTCCAGCCGACATTAAATCATACCCTGTCATTTTGAATGAAAAGCGTGAAAGAATGGATTTAAAGTTTACTGCTAAATCTACTAAAGATGCCTTCATTGCTAAAATTGATGGTGTAACAACAAGAAATGATACTGAAAAATATCGCCGCGTAAAATTATATGTTGAGCGCGCTAGTCTTCCTAAGATTGATGATGAGGCTTATTATCATATTGATCTTTTGGGGTGCAGCGTTACAACTTTAAATGGCTTGGATTTAGGTCATGTTAAGGCAATTTATAATTATGGTGCGGGGGATATTTTAGAGGTATCAAATGATAGAGAAATTTGTATGATCCCATTTCACACAGACGGTGTTCCAGTTTTAGAGCTCGAACATAAACGTATTACTGTGGATGACAATTTTGTATGTGGGCGAGAATAATGGCTTTTAATGTTACCGTTTTGACTCTTTTTCCAGAACTTTTCCCGGGCCCTTTAGGCGCCTCAATTACGGGAAAAGCAATTGAGAAGGAATTATTGTCTTTGCGGGCCATTAATATTCGTGATTTTGCAACAGACAAACACAAAACAGTTGATGACACACCTGCGGGTGGAGGCTCTGGAATGGTTATGAAGCCAGATATTTTGGGTAATGCTATTGAAGTGGCATTAAGCAACCAGAAATCTGGAAAAGTAATTTATTTATCTCCCAGAGGAAAGCCTTTAACTCAGAATATCGTGAAATCTTTAGCGCAAGAGGAGCATTTGATTCTTTTATGCGGGCGATATGAAGGTGTTGATCAAAGAGTGCTTGATGAATGGGGTATAGAAGAAATTAGCATTGGTGATTATGTTCTAACCGGAGGTGAAATTCCAGCTTATGTCCTGATCGATGCGTGCATACGTCTTCAAGACGGCGTTTTGGGTGATATGGGATCTTTAGATGAAGAAAGCTTTTCAAATGGGCTTTTGGAGTACCCTCATTACACAAGACCACAAACATGGAAAAATCGTCAGATTCCAGAGGTTTTAATTTCAGGACATCACGAAAAAATCAAAGCTTGGCGCACTGAACAGTCAAAAGAATTGACTAGAAATAGGCGCCCAGATTTATGGTTGAAATATTTAGAAAAAGAGGAAAATTATTATGAATATTCTACAAAAATTTAATCAAGAGCAATTAGAAAAGCACTCTGAAGGTAAGGTAATTCCTAATTTTAGAGCAGGTGATACTTTGAAAGTTTGGGTGAAAGTTGTTGAAGGGACACGTGAGCGTTCACAGGCATATGAAGGTATGTGTATTGCAAGACGTAACAGTGGTTTTAACTCATCATTTACAGTTAGAAAACTTTCTTATGGTGAAGGTGTAGAACGTGTGTTTCCAGTGTATTCTCCAAACATTACAATTGAAGTGATTCGCAGAGGCGCTGTAAGACGTGCGAAGTTGTATTACTTGCGTGGAAGAACAGGAAAAGCTGCACGTATTGCTGAAAAGAATACTTGGAATAAGCCAGGGGCAGAAAAAATAAAATAGAGATTTCTCTGTTTTATGCATTTTTTTGTTGCATAAAAATAAAGAGCTGTGTATATACATAGACAGTTCTTTTAAGCGGGCGTAGCTCAGGGGTAGAGCACAACCTTGCCAAGGTTGGGGTCGAGG